>NZ_JBXARE010000001.1:0-759901 GCF_058807935.1 Pseudoduganella sp. GW821-FHT11H04
TTCGTAGTTTGCGTTTCATAGCAACACTCCTCCTGCCTAAGCAGTTTATAGTGTTGCGTCGACCGATTGAATCCGCACCCCTTCTCGGACCTTAGCATTTATATTGCATTCGCCCCAAGGTCGTCATCTGAACAGCCAATTCGCTGTTTGCACAAGTGGAGAAATCCATAGTAGGTAGAGCCTAAACTTATGGAAACCTGAAAACGATGGGCCACCTTTATAGTTCATTGCGCCCGTCTTTGCGTTTATTAGGAGTACGTTGTCTTCACGCCTACCTGCAAAGCCAGTTAGAAATGGTGCGATCCAGACGCCATCAACCATCGACACCTTATCCGGGGCACCACAAGCACTACTCGCGTACACGTCAAAATATGCCTGAGAAATGATTTCAGCCTCATGTTCATCAATGCCATTCTCGATGTCTACAAGTGCCAAACTCGAGGCTAGCTTTTCTCGATAATCAGTGGCTTCAACAGTAACCAAAAAAATTGTAGCGCACGGAATTAAAATCAATGCAATGAGCAAATACTTCAAAGTGCGTCGAAGCCAAAACATTCCCAATGCTCCTATGGATGGCTGTTCTTGGCCGGTTGTCGCCTCTACTTCGCACCGGTCGTTCCTACAGTTGGTGACTCGTACGGGAAAGCGTTTCAAAGTGTGCCTCAAGCTCTGCAAAAGCATCCTTTAAAAGTGGCGGCAACAAAGTTTGTGCCTCAGTAATCTCTGGCGATCCTTCTCCTAGGAAGACGTTTTCTAGATACGAGACATAGACTGCATTTCGAATGAAGTCATCTCCATTGGCGAAAATCCCGGCAATAAACTGGAAGTGCGCCTCCACGGTCTCCCATGTGCTTGATGTTATTGCGATTCGCGTTGCCTGAGCGACGTCGCCCATTTCTGAATGCAGAAGCCCACTTGCGAATTCGCTGATGTTGGACGCGACTTCCGGAAAGCGCTCAGCCAACATATGCAGGAATGTTTCTCGATCAATTGTCGATGGCTCGTTCATAAATTTCTCTGTTTCAGTCCTCGTCCGCTATTGGCCGGATGCACCCGGCGGAAGCAGCACACTGGTGCATCTCTTTCTTGGTCGCGCATGGCGCTCAGTATCGCAACAAGTCGCATTGCGCGATGGAGAAGCTCTTCCCCCGCTCAGGCGGCGCCTTGGGAAAAGTTACTGTGAAGCGTTCGTTATTGTCGCCCGCTTTTTCTGCCACAAAATATTGCTCACCTCGCGAACGTGCTATCGCGCACATTCCCTTTAGTACAAACATTGAAGATGAAACGGAACCTCCAGTGCGACGTACTATTTGAACGGTCGATGACTCGGCCTGACGGTCGACTTCGTGGAACTCCATGTCAAGCATCTTCCCATTTTCAACAGGTTGATCCTTGACGATTAGATGGATCAATGGCGTTTCTTCGGCATTAGCAACTAGCGGAAACATGAGAAAGATCATTACTCTGGCAATAAGCTGTTTCAACGAAACCCCTCTGTGAGTCTGAAAAATTGGCTTTGGGCGACAACCTGTGTCCGAATCAGGCCTGTCTGATTCAACGCGGTGCAGGTTAGCATCTTGCCTTTCTTCAAAGCTCACACTTTGTCACGTCGTACACAAGCTTATGATGCTTGCCGTCCAGGCCTTCTACATTCAGATCAGGCCTTCGAAGACGATCACGTCGACCAGGTCGCCCTCGGCGACATTGCCTTGTTCGTCGTGCAGCACCACCATGCAGTTCGCTTCGGACATCGAGCGCAGGATGCCCGAGCCTTGTGAGCCGGTGATGCTGACTTCGCGCGTGCCGTCCAGGGCGGTGCTGAGGATGCCGCGCTGGTATTCGGTGCGGCCCGGTTTCTTGCGGATAGCTTTGGTGGAGCGCACGCGCAGCAGCTGGTCGCCGGGCGAGTCGGCGCCCATCATGCGCAGCAGGGCGTGGCGGGCGAAGAAGTAGAAGGTCACCATGACAGCGACCGGATTGCCGGGCAGGCCAAACAGGTAGGCGCTGTGGCCGTTGGAGCGAATGCGGCCAAAGGCCATAGGGCGGCCAGGGCGCATGCCGATTTTCCAGAAGTGTACGTCGCCCAGCGTGGCCATGACTTGTTTGGTGTAGTCGGCTGCGCCGACCGAGACGCCGCCGGAGGTAATCACGGCGTCGGCGCATTCGCAGGCGGTGCGTAGGGCTTCTTCCAGCGATGCGGCGTCGTCTTTCACGATGCCCATGTCGACGATATCGCAGCCCAAGCGCTGCAGCATGCCGAACAGGGTGTAGCGATTGCTGTCGTAGACGCAGCCTTCGGCCAGCGGCTCGCCGATCGAGCGCAGTTCGTCGCCGGTGGAGAAGAATGCTACGCGCAGGCGGCGCTGCACCGGCACTTCGGCCAGACCGAGCGAGGCGACCAGGCCCAGGTCGGCCGGGCGAATGATTTTGCCTTTGCGCAGGGCGGGTGTGCCGGCTGACAGGTCTTCGCCTTTGAAGCGGCGGTTGTCGCCTGTGCGCACGGTGTTGGGTGCGATGGTCACTGCAACGTCGCTCAAGTCGGCCGCTAGTTCTTGCGGCAGCACGGTGTCGCAGCCGTCGGGCATGACGCCGCCCGTCATGATGCGTACGCATTCGCCTGGGCCGGGTTTGAGCGCGGAAGGGCGGCCTGCGTATGCGGTGCCGATCACTTTCAGCGTGGTGTTGCTGTCCGCTTTGAGCTGGGCGCCGGCGAAGGCGAATCCGTCCATGGCGGAGTTGTCATGTGCAGGCACATTGATCGGCGAAATGATGTCCGCTGCGAGCACGCGATCGAGCGCGCTGCGCAGGGCGACCTTCTCGATGCCGCGCACCGGCTGGATAAATTCGCGGATGATGCGCTGCGCATTCCGCACCGGCAGTGCGTCGGGATCGTAGCCGGACAGGCAGCTGGCCACGTCCTTCAGCGAGGGATTGGCGGCGGCATCTTCTTCTGTCTGCAGCTCGGCCAGTGTGTTGATATTGCGGAAGGCGGCGGCATCGCTGAACAGCACTTCCGCCACCTTGATCGATTTGTACCAGCCATCCATTTTGCGCGAGCCAGCCTTCAAATATTCGTCGAGCGCGGGCAGGGCGCTTTTGCGCACCAGGCAGAAGACGGGGTGCAGCTGCGTGCGAGACTTGCCGTCGTCGTCGGTTTCCAGCGTGGATGCCACGGCGAGGTCGGCGCCTTGCGCGTTCAGTGCTTCGTACAGGCGCTGCGCCAGGTCGGAAGGCAGGAAGGGTGAATCGCAAGGGGCGGTCAGCAGCAGGTCGGTGGGGCAATGGCGCAGGCCAGTTTGCAGGCCGGCCAGCGGACCTTCGTAGCCTTCCAGTTCGTCAGGCAGGACTTCCGCACCCAGTGCGCTGTAGGCGCCGATATTCCGGTTGGCGTTGATGGCGACGCTGGCCACTTGCGGTACAAGGCGCTGCAGCACGTGCGAGGCCAGCGTTCCGCCGCGGAAGGGCTGCAAGCCTTTATCGACGCGGCCCATGCGGGTGCCGCGGCCGCCCGCCAGTATCAATGCGCTGATGCTGTTTTCCATCGCCAGCTTAACCCCCGATATATGACATTTCGACTTTGCCGTCGCGGCCTTGCGCCAGGCCTTCTGTATTGATGGTACGCTGTTCGGAATAGCGGTCGCCGCGTACGCGCCACAGCGCGCCGATGGCGGACGAGATTTCCTCGTCGCTGCGGCCTTCGCGCAGCAGTGCGCGCAAGTCGTGGCCGCGCGTGGCGAACAGGCAGGTATAAAGCTTGCCTTCGGTCGAGAGGCGGGCGCGCGAGCAATCCTTGCAGAAGGCGTGCGTGACGCTGGAGATCACGCCGATCTCGCCGCCGCCATCGACATAGCGCCAGCGTTCGGCAGTTTCGCCGGTGTAGTTTGGATCGACGGGAACCAGCGGCATCTCTGCGCCGATCATGCGCACGACTTCCGCCGACGGGATCACGTCGTGCATATTCCAGCCGTTGGACGAACCGACGTCCATGAATTCAATGAAACGCAGGATCGCTGGCGAGCCTTTGAAATGGCGCGCCATCGGCAGGATCTCTTGCTCGTTCATGCCGCGCTTGACCACCATATTCACTTTCACCGGACCCAGGCCGACGCTGTGCGCGACGTCGATCCCGTGCAGCACGTCGGACACGGCGAAATCGACATCGTTCATGCGCTTGAAGATGGCGTCGTCCAGCGCGTCGAGCGAAACGGTGACGCGTTGCAGGCCGGCGTCTTTCAGCGATTGCGCTTTGCGCGCCAGCAGGGAGCCGTTGGTCGTCAGCGTCAGGTCGAGCGGTTTGCCGTGCACGGTGCGCAGTTCGGCCAGCATCTCGATCAGCTTTTCGATGTTCTTGCGCAGCAGCGGTTCGCCGCCGGTCAGGCGGATTTTCTCGACGCCGTGTTCGACGAATAAGCGCGCAACGCGGGTGATCTCTTCAAACGTGAGCAGGGCGTTGTGCGGCAGGTACTGGTAGTCCTTGTCGAACACTTCCTTCGGCATGCAATAGACGCAGCGGAAGTTGCAGCGGTCGGTGATGGAAATGCGCAGGTCGTGCAGCGGACGGGCGAACCGGTCCTGCAAGCTGCCGCTTGGCGCCTCAAGTGTTGCCGGGACGGCCGGCGCCTGGCTGCGGCCATCGTTCAGAAGGATGATTTTTTCGGTCATGCTGGGTGCTCGGTTACACCCGGTACGATAGCACGATGCCAGCAATTGCACAGGCCAGCAATACGCGGATTGTTCCTTGCTTGTACTGCATTAAGGCGATGGCGGCTGCGGCGGCAATGACGACGGCAGGCCATTCCCAGCGGCCAGCGGGGTGGAACACGTGAATACCGAAAAATAGTGCCAGACTGGCAATCACTCCAACCACGGCGGCGGAGATGGCGGTGAGCGGGGCGGTCATGCGGATATTGCCGCGCGTGGATTCGACCAATGGCCCGCCGGCGAGAATGAAGATAAACGATGGCACGAAGGTGAACCAGGCAGCGACCAGTGCGCCGACTACCCCGGCCAGGCCCGGATGGGCGGCAATGGCTTCATGTGTCCAGCCGCCGACGAAGCCGACGAAGGCGACCACCATGATCAACGGGCCGGGCGTGGTTTCGCCCAATGCCAGGCCGTCCACCATCTGGGCTGCGGTGAGCCATTGGAAGCGTTCGACGCCGCCCTGGTAGACATAGGGCAGCACGGCGTAGGCGCCGCCGAAAGTCATCATGGCCGCTTTGGTGAAGAACCAGCCCATTTGCGCCAGGGTCTGGTCGACACCGAATATCCAGGCCAGCAGCAGCCAGCCGCCCGCCATCAGCGCGATGCCGGCGACGCTCACGCGTGCCAGTCCGGCCCAGCTGAAGCGGGCGTGGGGCGGGGTGGGAGTGTCGTCGTCGATCAGGGCGGGGGCGTGGGCGCCTTGCGATTTGGCCGGGCCGTGTGCGGCGCCGCCCAGTGCGAACAGGTGTGGACGCAGGCGGCCGCCAATCCAGCCCAGCAAGGCAGCGGTGCCGACGATGGCGGGGAAGGGCAGTTCGATAAAGCTGATGGCGATGAATGCGGCAAAGGCGATGGCCATCAGCGGGCGGTTGCGCAGCGTGCGGGTGCCGATACGCCAGGCTGCTGCCAGCACGATGGCTACCACGGCGGGCTTCATGCCGTAAAGGATGCCGGCGATGGCGGGCAGGCTGCCGTAGGCCATATAGGCCCAGGACAGGCCAATCAGCAGCAGTAGCGAGGGCAGGACGAAAAGCACGCCGGCGATGATGCCGCCCAAAGTGCGGTGCATCATCCAGCCGATGTAGATGGCGAGCTGCGTGGCTTCAGGGCCGGGCAGCAGCATGCAGTAATTCAGTGCGTGCAGGAAGCGGTGTTCGGAGATCCAGCGCCGGCGTTCAACCAGTTCGGCGTGCATCATGGCGATCTGGCCGGCGGGGCCGCCGAAGCTGATGAAGCCTAGCTTGAGCCAATACAGGAAAGCTTCCTGCAAGGGGACGTAAAAAAGGGAAGCGCTTGGCTTCCCTTTTTCGTCAGCGTTTGGCCGATTAGCCATTCGCTTTCGTTTCAACCTGCACCAGCGGCTCGCTGGCGACCTGCGGCTGCGGCTTGCGCTCGCGTGGCACGCGGATCGGTTGGGTGGTGACGGCGGCTGCGGCAGCTTCTTGTGCGGCACGCACTTTCGCTGGGTCGGTCACGGCCATCGACAGGCCTGCTGCTGCCAGCATGGTGTCGACGTCGACTTTTGCAGCGGCTGGAGCAGGAGCTGGTGCAGCAACCGGGGCTGGAGCAGGCGCAGCGACCGGCGCGGCAACCGGCGCAGCTGGCGCTGGTGCGGCTGCTACCGGAGCGGCAACGGCTGGCTCAACCACGTCAGCGGCGACTTCTTCTGCGGTTGCCGGTTCGGCAGCGGCAGGAGCAGGCTCGGAGAATGGCAGCGAGGCTTGCGGCGAAGCTGGAGCGGCAGCGACCGGTTCAGCGGCTGGAGCAGCCACTGGCAGGTCTACGGCAGCAGGTTCCACCGGAGCGGCAACAGGTGCAGCCTCAACCGGCGCAGCAGGAGCGGCGGCTGCTGGTGCGGCCACCGGTGCGGCCACAGGAGCAGCTACGACTGGCCCAGCTACAGTTGGCGCCTCGACAGCTGCGGTAGCAGCAGCCTGGGCAGCCGAACCTTCGGCTGCAGCGACGCTGGCAGCTTCGGCGGCAGCCGGTTCAACGGCAGCACTGACGGCGACGCTTGCAGGAGCAGAGGCGACAACCGGGGCTGCTGGTGCAGACTCGATAGCGGCCGGTGCAGCGGCGTGTTCAACTTCACCTTCAGCCGGAGCAACAGTAAACGTTGCTTCGGTCGCGCCTTCCGCACCTTCCACGTCCTCAACGCCTTCGCGCTCGCGACGGTTACGGTTGCGGCCACCGCGGCGGCGGCGGCGGCGTGGCTCGTCGCCACCTTCCGCGCCTTCGTTCTCTTCACCCTCAGGACCGGTGTTGGCAACAGCTTTCACCAGGACCGGAGTTTCAGGAGCGCCGGTGCCGGTGCCTACTGGACCGACGCCTGCTGCTGCCAGTGCCAATTCCTCGGCCTTGGCTTCTGCTGGAACTGGCTTCTCGCCACGTGGCTCACGCGGTTGGCGCGGCTGGCGTGGTTCACGCGGCTCGCGTGGCTCGCGCTCGGCGCGTGGTGCTGCTTCGGCGCCTTCACGCTGTTCGCGTGGCTCACGCGGCTGGCGTGGTTCACGTTGTTCACGCGGCTCGCGAGGTTCACGCTGTTCGCGCGGCTTGCGGGCTTCTGCTGCCGGTTTAGCTTCTTCTGCGCTTGGACGGGAACCCGGTTCGCGGTCTTCACGATCGCCTCGGCCGCCTTTGCCGCCACGGTTACGGCCACGCTGGCCGCGATCCTTGCGGTCGCCGCGATCACCGTTGGCTGGCGCCTTGGTGACGATGACTGGTGCTTTCGGCTTCACCGGCTCTTCCTTGTCACCACCGGTGAAGAAGGAGATCAGCTTGGCGAAGAAGCCTTTTTCTGCAGGAGCTGCGGCAGCAGCGCGTGGAGCAGCGGCAGGCTTGGCAGCCTCCGGCTTATGTTCCACCAGCGGAGCTGGTTGCTCAGGGGTAATGGTCTTGACGACGGCTTCCTGGCGCGGCTTGGCTTCTTCCTTATGGCGCTTGGAGAACGACATGTCGGTCTCGGCAGTTTCTGCCATGGTGTACGAAGCAGCGTGGTCTTCCAGGCGTGGATCGTCGTGCTTGATGCGTTCCAGCTTGTAGTGCGGGGTTTCCAGGTGCTTGTTCGGGATCAGGATCACGGTGATGCGGTGACGGGTCTCGATCTTCAGCACTTCGCCGCGCTTCTCGTTCAGCAGGAAGGCAGCCACGTCGACTGGCACCTGCACATGGATAGCGGCGGAATTTTCCTTCATCGCCTCTTCCTGGATGATGCGCAGCACCTGCAGGGCGGACGATTCGGTATCGCGGATGTGGCCGGTGCCGGAGCAGCGCGGGCAAGTCACGTGCGAGCCTTCCGACAGGGAAGGGCGCAGGCGCTGGCGCGAGAGTTCCATCAGGCCGAAGCGGGAAATCTTGCCCATCTGGACGCGGGCACGGTCGTGGTGCAGTGCGTCTTTCAGGCGCTGTTCAACTTCGCGCTGGTTCTTCGACACTTCCATGTCGATGAAGTCGATGACGATCAGGCCGCCCAGGTCGCGCAGGCGCAGCTGGCGGGCCACTTCGTCGGCGGCTTCGCAGTTGGTGTGGAAGGCGGTGGTTTCGATGTCCGAACCGCGGGTGGCGCGGGCCGAGTTGACGTCGATGGACACCAGGGCTTCGGTGTGGTCGATCACGATGGCGCCGCCGGATGGCAGCGGCACGGTGCGCGAGTAAGCGGTTTCGATCTGGTGTTCGATCTGGAAGCGGGAGAACAGCGGCACGTCGTCGCTGTAGCGCTTCACGCGGTGCACCATGTCCGGCATCACGTGCGACATGAACTGGTGCGCCTGCTCGTAGATCTCGTCGGTGTCGATCAGGATCTCGCCGATGTCAGGCTGGAAGTAGTCGCGGATGGCGCGGATCACCAGCGACGATTCCTGGTAAATCAGGAAGGCGCCGGTAGCACCCTTGGAGGCACCTTCAATGGCGCGCCACAGTTGCATCAGGTAGTTCAAGTCCCACTGCAGTTCTTCCACGGTACGGCCGATGCCGGCGGTACGGGCAATCACCGACATGCCTTGCGGCAGGTCCAGCTTGTCCATGGTTTCGCGCAGTTCCTGGCGCTCTTCGCCTTCCACACGGCGGGATACACCACCACCGCGCGGGTTGTTCGGCATCAGGACCAGGTAACGGCCAGCCAGCGAGATGAACGAAGTCAGGGCTGCGCCCTTGTTGCCGCGCTCTTCCTTCTCCACCTGCACCATGATTTCCTGGCCTTCGCGCAGCGCTTCCTTGACGGATGCATTGCGGACGTCGACGCCTTCGCGGAAATAGGAGCGGGCAACTTCTTTAAAGGGGAGGAAGCCGTGGCGGTCTTCGCCGTAGCTGACGAAGCAAGCTTCGAGGGAGGGTTCGATTCGAGTGATGACGCCTTTGTAGATATTGGACTTGCGCTGCTCTCGTCCGGCGGTCTCGATGTCGATGTCGATCAATTTTTGACCGTCGACAATTGCTACGCGCAGCTCTTCTTGCTGCGTAGCATTAAACAACATGCGTTTCATTTTTATTAACTCCGCGACCCTTGGGCCATGTCAAAGCCGCCTCCGGAGAGACGGCGAAGTACAAGGATATACGCGTGAATTAAGGAGGCTGTAGGGGGAAATGCCGCGTCATGCGGCAGGCGCAAAGCGCTGCCGCCGCATTGGGCGCATGAAGCCGATCGTCATGCCGAGTTTGCGCACTGCGTGCAACATCATCCAACGGCCCGAACTTTTCGGGTGGCGGGAGAATGCAGGCGTGCGCACATCGTCGGGCCAGGACATCTTGTATGGTGCCTTGGCGAAACGGCAAGCGTTATCGACTTCATCAACCAGCGAGCAACGACTGTAGTGCTTGCTCACCGGACTTATCCTAACAATCCAGCCAGTCTAATTCAGCACACGAGCGCTCGAGCCGATGGCAACAGTGGTTGCGACCCTGATCGGCGCACGAATGTGCGTATACAATTTTTCCCCACTGAATTTGCGTTTGGCGAGGCCAGTGGATACGCCCCTGTGTAAAATGTACGTTTAATTCTTTACACGTGCAGCAATTAAAACTGCGGCAAAAACGATTATATATTCAAAATGAAGGACTTAGAGAGAAATTCTGGGAAGTCGGGCCAAAACAAGCCGCAAAAAGCCGATTCCGCTTCCCCCCAACAGGTCCTGCCGCAAGCGCAATTCGTGACAATCACTGAAGAAGAGGCCGGTCAGCGGATCGATAACTACTTGTTGCGCATTTGCAAAGGTGTGCCGAAGAGCCACGTCTATCGTATCCTGCGCTCGGGTGAAGTGCGGGTCAACAAGGGCCGTATCGACCAGTTGTACCGCCTGAATGCCGGCGACCTGGTCCGCATTCCGCCGATTCGCATTGCTGAAAAGCAAGAGTCGAACGTTCCGGCCGCCGAATTCCCCGTTATTTTCGAAGACGCCAACTTGCTGGTGATCGACAAACCGTGCGGCGTGGCCGTTCACGGCGGCTCCGGCGTCTCGTTTGGCGTGATCGAGCAGTTGCGCGCCGCTCGCCCGGATGCCAAGTTCCTGGAACTGGTGCACCGCCTGGACCGCGAAACATCGGGCCTGCTGTTGATCGCCAAGAAACGTACCGCCCTGACCAACCTGCACGACCAGATGCGCGACGGCCTGACCGACAAGCGCTACCTGGCCCTGGCAGTGGGCGACTGGAAGAACAAACGCCAGCACGTGAAGTTGGCATTGCATAAATTTACGCTGGCGGACGGCGAGCGCCGCGTGCGCGTGCAGGCCGATGGCCAGGCCTCGCACACCGTTTTCAGCCTGCTGCAGAAATTTGAAGGCTTCGCCCTGCTGGAAGCCGAACTGAAAACCGGCCGCACCCACCAGATCCGCGTTCACCTGCAATCTTCGGGCTTCCCCATCGCAGGTGACGATAAATACGGCGATTTTGCACTGAACAAGGCTTTGCAAAAAGCCACCGAAACCCGCGGCGCGCTGAAACGCATGTTCCTGCACGCCTACCAGATTACGTTCACCCACCCGGAAACGGGCAAGTCTATGACCTTGAATGCGCCTTTGGCCGCCGAATGCCAGCGATTCTTGGTAAGCTTGGGAAAACCATTGAATTGAGAAAAAAATAATGCCGCGTAAGCAATTTGACCTGATCGTCTTCGATTGGGACGGCACGCTCATGGACAGTACAGCCACTATCGTGAAGTGCATCCAGGGCGCCGCCAAGGATCTTGGCCTGCCGATCCCGAACAGGGAGCAGGCCGCCCACGTGATTGGGCTCGGCATGGCTGAGGCCATGCAAGTGGCGATGCCGGGCCTCGACCCGAAAGTTTATCCGCGCATTGTGGAGCGTTACCGCTATCACTACCTGTCCAAGGATCATGAGCTGACCTTGTTTGATGGTGTGCCAGAAATGTTGCAGGATTTGTCACAGCAGGGCTACTTCCTTGCTGTCGCCACCGGCAAAAGCCGTGTTGGCCTGAACCGTTCGCTGAACGCGGCTGGGCTGTTGTCGACTTTCGATGCCACGCGCTGCGCCGACGAGACTTTCTCCAAGCCGCACCCGGCCATGCTGCAGGAACTGACCCGCGAACTGGGCCAGGACCTGCGCCGCACAGTCATGATTGGCGACACCACGCACGACTTGATGATGGCGCAAAATGCCGGATCGTCCGGCATCGCCGTCGAATATGGCGCCCATCCGCTGGATCAACTGGCCGCCTGCAACCCAGTGTACTCGGCCCGCACGGTGCCGCAGCTGCACGAATGGCTGAATGAGAACGCGTGATGGCCGCTGAAATCCTGGTCTGCGCAGCTGAAGCGCTGCTGGAAGGCGGCAAGGGCATCCGTTTCCCGCTGCGCGCCGGCGGTGAAGACACCACCGGTTTCGTGGTGCGCTATGGGGGCAAGGTTTATGGTTACCTGAACCGTTGCGCCCATGTACCAATTGAGCTCGACTGGGCCGAGGGTGAGTTCTTTGAATCGAGCGGCTTATATATTATGTGTTCCACCCACGGCGCGATATATATGCCGGAAAATGGGCAATGCGCCGGCGGCCCATGCCGCGGCGGGCGGCTGCGCCCCATCGCGGTAAGCGAGCATGACGAGAACATCTACTGGCAGCCGGACGATTACGTAGGCCCAAGACCATGAGCGATAACAACGAGAACACGCAACCTTCACCAAATCCGGCGCCACCGCCGCCCCCGGCAGAGAATCCACCCATCAATTGGGAACGCGAGGTGTTGGAAAAGCTGGTCTTCGCCACGCTGAAAGAGCAGCGCGCCAATCGCCGCTGGAGCATCTTCTTCAAGGTGTCGATGCTGGCGATTATCTTCTTTGCCGTCGCCAGCTTCTTTGGCATCAACCTGATGGGCGGCGATGCGGAATCGCTCGGCCGCCACACGGCGCTGATCGAGATTGAAGGCAGTATCGAGTCTGAAGGCAGCGGCGCCGCCGACGTGGTGATCCCCGCCCTGAACAAAGCTTTTTCCGACAGCGGCTCGGTCGCCATCGTCCTGCATATCAACAGCCCGGGTGGCAGCGCCGTCCAGGCCGGCATGATCGTGGACGAAATCCACCGTCTGCGCCAAGGCTACCCGCAAAAGCAACTGTACGTGGTGGTCGATGAAATCTGCGCTTCCGGCGGCTATTACATTGCCTCGGCAGCGGACCGCATCTACGTGAACAAGGCCAGCATCATTGGCTCGATCGGCGTGCTGATGGACGGCTTCGGCTTTACCGGCACGATGGAAAAGCTGGGCGTCGAACGCCGCCTGCTGACAGCCGGCGAGAACAAGGGCTTCATGGACCCGTTCAGCCCGCAGTCCGAAAAGCAGAAGCAGCACGCCAAGAGCATGCTGGCGGAAATCCACCAGCAATTTATTGAAGTGGTGCGCGAAGGCCGCGGCAAGCGCCTGAAGGAAACGCCGGAAATGTTCTCCGGCCTGTACTGGACTGGCGCACGTGCCATCGAGATGGGCCTGGCCGACGACCTGGGCAGCGTGGACAGCGTAGCCCGCGATGTGGTCAAGGCGGAAGACATCGTCGACTACACCCAGCACGAAAACCTGCCCGAACGCGTGTTGAAAAAGTTTGGCGCAGCAGTGGGCCACGGGGCCATCAAGGCTGCTGCCGAGGCAGCCAAGCCAACCCTGCGCTAAAGGCTAGCTCAGCAGTCAACGTTGGCATTTATGCCTAGATTTTGCCTTGCCATTTCCTCGACGTGGACTATATTGACGGTGTAGTTCGATTCAAGGGGAGGGCGAATAGGCAATCAATTCTTGAGGCAGACTACGCAGCCGCATTACGGATGCGGACTTGAGTGAATTTACATTCCTCGTCACTGTCTCTTTGAGAGGCAAGAGAACGGCGGCCCATGGCCGCTGTTTTCGTTTCTGCACATTGGACTTCGGCTGCAAAGCCGCCATGCACCAGCCACTCCACCAACTCCAAATTGCGTTGATGCCGCCACAGCGCCTGCGGCATTGCACCAGCCTGTCCGCTCCAGCGCGCGACAGCCAATTTGGTTTCCAGTGAGGCAGCATGGGCCTGCGCCAGCGATTTACGGTTGATGTTGAACTTCATTGCCGAGATCTCCCAAAGAAATTCCTATAGCCCATTCAGCAGATTCCTAATGCTATTTAAGTGTACCAACTCAACCGGCACGCCCTTTGATCTGCATCAATAGGAAGCTTTGCGGTAGCGTAAATCCGGTAAAATTCCGCCCCATGAGTAAATTATCCCTGGACCGAATCCTGCAGTCGCAAGGCTTCGGCACCCGTAAATACTGCCGCGCCCTGATCGAAGACGGAGACGTTGCCATCGGCGGCGCAGTGCAGGACAACTATAAAGCGACAATCGAAACCGAGGGCCTGGTGCTGGAAGTGTTCGGCGAGGAGTGGGTCTACCGCGAGCACCTCTATATTGCGTTGTACAAGCCGTCCGACTATGAATGCTCGCGCAAGCCCAGCCACCATCCCGGCGTGCTGACCTTGCTTCCCGAGCAATTCACCTGGCGCGAAGTGCAGCCGGTGGGCCGCCTCGACCATGACACGACAGGCATGCTGCTGATCTCGGATGACGGCCCTTTCATCCACGCCCAATCCTCACCCAAGCGCCACGTGCCAAAGGTCTACCAGGCCACCACCGCCGAACCGGTAACGGAAGAACTGGTCGCCCAACTGCTGGCCGGCGTCCAACTGCACGACGAACCAGCCCCACTGGCCGCCGTCACCTGCATCAAACGCGGCGAAAACCAGCTTGAAATCGTGCTGGAGCAAGGCAAATACCACCAAGTCAAGCGCATGCTGGCCGCCGCCGGCAACCACTGCACCGCCTTGCACCGCTCCGCCATCGGCCAGCTCGAGCTAGCAAGTCTCGGCCTGCAAGAAGGCGAATGGTGCTACCTAACCCCCGAACACCTAGCCCTGCTAACCCCCACCTGACAGCCAGCACGACGGTGTCTGACCCTGCGGGTCAGACATCGGTTTACCGGTTTTCTACGGTTTCCGCATCATCTGTGCATGCCCCGCAGCCATTTCCTCCCTGCTCAGGAACCCATCCTTATTAGCATCCATCTTCGCAAACATGGCTGCCGAACCCTTCGCATGTTCATCAGCAGTAAGAACACCATCGCCATCACCATCCACCGCCTTGATCTTATCCGCCGCCGACATATCCGACTTCTTCGCCGCCTGGCCAGTGATTGCCAAATGCGCCGCCGTCATCTCAGCCGCAGTCACCTTGCCATCATGGTTAGCGTCCATCTTCTCAAACATGGCTTTGGCCCCTGCCGCATGCTCGGCAGCTGAAACCTTGCCATCATGATCCGCATCCATCGCCGCGAACTCCTTCTCAATTGCCGGATTCGCCGCCGCCTGAAGCGCGAATAACGCCCCCGCAACGAACGTAAGTGCTTTCGAATTCATGTCGTTCTCCTATCCACTGACAATGCTCAGAATATTGCCGTCGGCATCCCTGAACCACGCCACTTTCATGCGGTCGCCGACATGGATATCGCCTTCCAGCGTCAAGCCCGGCATGTCGTAATGCTCAAACTTCACACCCTGGGATTTGAGCCGCGCCGCAATCGCCTCCAGCTCGCTGCCCACATTCCACATCACAGTGGTCGCCTTATTGGTGCCCGCAAACTCCGAGCGATAGACGTTAAGCCTGGTCGCGCCGCTGCGAAAGATCAGAACCTGCTCTTCCGGACTGTCGAGTTTTTCAAGTCCGAGAACCTCTTCGTAAAACCTCGCCGCCGCAGCCAGGTCCTTGACTGCGATCATTGCGATTGCATCTGAATCAGCAAGCATGATTTGCCTCCTGCTTTGATTGACTAGAGGAGGCTAGGCCCGGCACCCCGCCGCGTCCGTTCGCTGCCGCACCCGGACAACTGAATTCTCGCCAAGCCTTGCGCGCGGCCAAGGATCGACGCCCTCCGCGCAAATAGACTCTCAAACATGGCCTTCCTCAGCGACACAAGCTGCAAGCAAGTATTCTCCTTTCCGGAGATGGCGAAAGAGCTGCTATGTGCGGCGATAAACCAAGCGTGGGTACGTGGCATGGCGGAAGGAATTCAAACACTTCCGATAGTGCTCTACACCGGACGTGTGCGGTGGCATGTGAAAACGAGCATTTCCACCCTGTCTTTTGCGCAGCCGGGGCTGGAGCAGTTTGAAGCGCTGTTCAGCTATCTGCTAATTGACCGCTATCTCATCCAGGATCAATCGAATATTGTCTATCTACTACTCGAATTGAATCAGGTTGCCCATTCCAGGGCACTCCGGGCCATGCTAAAAGAATTGAACTTATGGTGCGGACGACAGTCAAATCTACAACTGGTGCAGACCATCGTCGCGTTAATTGGAGCCGAGGTTTGGTCTGAAATCAAATGCCCGGCTGTGCCGCAGCCATCAACGCTGGAGGAGGTAATTGAAATGATGGACACTCTGTCGCAATGCTTCATCGAATATTTTAAGGCCGAGACGAGAAGGGAAGAACGTATCAAAGGCATGTGGGAAGGCCGAAAGCACGGCCGAAGGTTGGCACGCGAGGCTGGTCGCATGGAAGGGCGGGAAGAGGGGCGGGAAGAGGGGCGCCAAGAATCCCTGGTAGAGCTGGTCCGCATGTTGCTCGAGCGGCGTCACGTCCAACTTTCGAGCTCAGCTGTCGAGCAAATCCAGCGCGCCGAGGTTCCAACCTTGAACAACTGGATCGAGCAATTGGTTTCCGAAGAAATTCCCGCGGAGTTGAAGCCTTAAGTCGCCGCCGCTCCAGATGGCATTCCCCGAAGCACGTGGCGATCGAAAAGCCGGTCGTGGAAAGGAAGTGCGATCACATTAATGATCGGCTCAAGCACAGCTGCAAGGCCACCGAACGCCAACGAACCAGTAGCGCAATACAGTACGCCAAACGCGACAACCGCATGCATCAGGGTTTGCGAGATTTTCTCCCCGGCGAGCAATGCCACCCGCCGGCCCGGTAGGCGGGCGCGCAATGCACGCCATGCCCGCTCGTGGAAGGGCAGCAGTACAACATTGATCACAGGTTCCAGCAGCGCCGCAAGGCCGCCAAACGCCAGGGAGCCCGTCAGGACGTACATCAAACCGAACGCGATCCCCATGTGGGCCGTTACTTGGCTGAGTTTTTTCGCCGCAATTGCCATGTTCGAGTTCCTTTCTTAGTTGAGCAAATGGTAATGATTCTCACCAAGGAGGTAAAATTGATTATCTCTACCGAATCAATAGCAATCCATGAAGCTAGCCACCCTGAAAGACGGTACCCGCGACGGCCAACTGATCGTCGTTTCCCGTGACTTGAAGACCGCCGTGGTCGCCGACGGCATCGCCCGCAGCCTGCAGCGCGCCCTGGACGACTGGTCTTTCATCTCTCCCCAGCTCGAAGAGGTCTACCGCCAACTGAACGATGGCAAGGCCCGCCGCAGCTTCGACTTCGAGCCGAAAGACTGCATGGCCCCACTGCCCCGCGCCTACCAGTGGGCAGACGGCTCCGCCTACGTGAATCACGTCGAGCTGGTACGCAAGGCGCGGAATGCTGAAATGCCAGCCTCGTTTTGGGAAGATCCGCTGATGTACCAGGGCGGCAGCGATGATTTCATCGGCCCATGCGACGATATCGAGCTGAAACACGAGGAGTGGGGCATCGACTTTGAGTCGGAAATCGCCGTCATTACCGACGATGTGCCAATGGGCGCCACGCCTGACCAGGCCTTCCAGCAAATCCGCTTGCTGATGCTGGTCAACGACGTTTCCCTGCGCAACCTTATTCCAGAAGAGCTGGCGAAAGGCTTCGGCTTCTTCCAGTCAAAACCGGCCAGCAGCTTCTCGCCGGTCGCTGTTACCCCTGATGAGCTGGGGGAGGCGTGGAAGGATGCCAAAGTCCACCTGCCACTGCGCTCCACCTGGAACGGCAAACTGGTCGGGCAGCCGAATGCCGGCGTCGACATGGTGTTCAACTTTGCACAGCTGATTTCGCACCTGGTGAAAACCCGCAACGCCCGGGCCGGGACGATCGTTGGCTCCGGCACCGTATCCAACAAAGATGCGAAGAAGGGCTATTCCTGCATCGCTGAAAAGCGCTGCCTGGAAATGATTGCCGATGGCAAAGCGACGACGTCTTTCATGTCATTCGGCGACACGATCAAGATCGAAATGCTCGATTCGGAAGGTAAATCGATTTTTGGCGCCATCGAGCAGGCAGTGCACCAGTTTGGACGGCCAAAGCCAGTTCCAGCAGAAGTACCTACGAGTAACCCTGATGCGGTAAATGGCTGAGTGGTTAATGTTATAATGTAATATTTCCACGGCGTGATTCCGGATGGCAAGCGCCTTACCGCTAGTTTCGCCTGAGTTTTTCTTCGAACCAGATCCCACATGCGCCCAATCATTCGTTCCACCTTGGCCCTGAGCCTGGCCGCGAGCAGCCTTGCGTTTGCTCAGGACTCCATCAATAAAAACGATATGCCGGACCCGCGTTCCAGCATTGACCAGGCGCCTGTGAGCGTTGGCGACATCCCTGGCGCACCGCAAGGCATGACGCAGTCGCGCACCCGTATTAACAATACGTTATCGAACTACACTGATACGAATACTTCGCGAGCCCAATCGACGCTTACACGTGACGTACAGCAGCAGCAAGTCGTTGTGAGTAACAATATGGGGCAGCCTCGGGCGCCAAGCGAATTCCAGAAATTCGTAACCGAAAACCTGGGCAAACCACTGCCGGTATTTGGCTCCGAGTTCTTTAGCAATGCTCCTTCGACCTTCGCCCCCGTGCAAAATACGCCGGTGCCGGCCGAATACACCCTGGGTCCTGGCGATGAGGTGTTGATTCGCGGCTGGGGCACTATCGACGTCGACTACCGTGCCACCATTGACCGAAACGGTCTGGTGACCGTCCCTACAATTGGGCCTGTGGTTCTGGGCGGAGTAAAGGCCGGTGATGCCGAAGGTGTGGTGCAGCAGGCAGTCAGCAGGCTGTATAAAGGTGTTAACCTCAGCGTAAACTTCGGCCAACTGCGCGCCATTACGGTATATGTAGTTGGTCAGGCAAACCGTCCGGGCACTTATACGGTATCGAGCCTGTCGACTCTGGTGACGGCCTTGTTCGCCAGCGGAGGCCCTAACGCCAACGGTAGTATGCGTCGAGTCGAAGTTAAGCGTGGCGGCAAAGTTGCGGCAACCCTTGACCTGTATGACTTCATCGCTAAAGGCGACCGTTCCGCCGACATTAAGCTGCGCGATGGCGATACGATCTACATCCCGGCAGCAGCGGGCTTCGTTGCATTGACCGGCAAGGTCAATTCGCCAGCAATTTATGAATTGCGCAATGGTGGCGACACCGTGCAGTCGATGCTGGACTTTGCCGGCGGCTTGCCAGTCGTAGCTGACCCGCGTCGTGCCTATCTGGAGCGAGTGGAACCTGGCAAGAACCAGCCGCGCAGCGTTGACCAGTTTGCCCTGCAGGGCGAAGGGCTGGCGCGCCAACTGAAGAATGGTGACGTGTTGAATGTCGTCGCCATCAAGCAGGACTTCTCGAACGCCGTGGTTTTGCGTGGCAACGTTGACCAGTCGGTGCGTGCGCCGTTCACTCCTGGCATGCATGTCAGCGATTTGATTCCAACGCGTCAGTATCTGATGACCCGTAAATTTGTTCAGCGTCAGAATGCCGTCGTAAATGGTGGCAGCGACCAACTTGATAATCCGCAGGATCGCCGCACGGCTCTACAACGTCAGAACAGCGCTTTGGGCCTCACGGGCAATGATCGCTTTGGTACGCATGAGGGAGACGGCGAAGATGCGTCGGTTGCGTCTCGCATTGGCGACCTGATGGATGAAATCAACTGGGATTACGCCGTGATCGAGCGCGTTAACCGCGAAGACCTGAGCGTTAACCTGATTCCGTTCAACCTGGGCCGCATGTTCGATAACCCAGGCGGTCCAGACAACGTGGAACTGCAGCCGGGTGACACCGTGACGATCTTCTCGCAGCGTGATATGGCTGTGCCAGTCGATAAACGCCGCGTCTTCGTACGGATCGAAGGCGAAGTGAAGGTGCCGGGCGTGTATCAAATGGGCGCCGGGGAAGACCTGCAAGCCTTGATCGCTCGCGCGGGCGGCCCAACTTCGAATGCCTATGCATTCGGCACTGCTTTCTATCGCGAGCAAGTTCGTAAGGAACAGGAAGCAAATCAGGAAAAAGCTGCAAACCGTCTGGAATCGCAGTTGCGCTCCGAGCAATCGCGCCTGCTGGCCAATGTGCGCGGCAACTCCGCTGCGGATGCGCAGATTGCCGAAGCACGTCGCCAGGCCGACATGCAAATGGCGCGCGAAACGATTTCCCGCTTCCGCCAGATGAAGCCGAGCGGCCGAATCGCCTTCGGCCTGTCGCAAGATGAACGTTCGCTTAACCACCTTCCGAAGCTAAAGCTGGAGAATGGCGACCGCCTGGTAATCCCAGCTCGACCTGACTTCGTGCACGTGTTCGGCGCTGTCAATGCTGAATCGTCGGCTCTGTGGCGCCAGGGTATGACCGTCAACGATTACCTGAACAAGGCGGGCGTGAACGCCGAGGCTGATACCGACAATATCTTCGTCATTCGTGTCGATGGTTCGGTTGCGGCCAACAGCGGCACCAGCTGGTACTCGCGCGGCGTTGGCGGAATGGAAGTCATGCCGGGCGACAGCATTGTCGTGCCTGAGAAACTGGATAAGGAAACTGCATGGTCCCGCTTCACTGTCGGTCTGCGTGAATGGTCGCAGATTCTCGCCAACTTGGGCCTCGGCGCCGCAGCAATCAAAACTCTGAAATAAGAAATATGCATCAACGTAAAATCTCTGTGGTCGGCCTGGGCTATGTAGGCTTGCCGGTCGCTGTGGCCTTCGGCATGAAGGCCCAAACAATCGGTTTCGATATCAACGAACAGCGCCTGAGCGAATTGCGCGAAGGCCATGATCGTACAAATGAAGTCGAGTCCGACCAATTGCGTGCAGCGGAAATTCTGTACACCTCCGACACCGCCGAACTGTCGCAGGCGGACTTCCACATCGTCGCTGTACCGACGCCAGTGGACGACGCGCACCAACCCGACCTGACGCCAGTAGAGCGCGCGTCTGAAACCGTTGGCCGCGCACTTAAGCGCGGGGACATCGTTGTCTTTGAATCGACGGTTTATCCTGGCGTGACCGAGGACGTTTGCGTGCCAATTCTGGAGCGCGTGTCTGGCCTGCGTTGTGGGTCCGACTTTACCGTTGGCTACAGCCCTGAGCGGATTAATCCGGGTGACAAGGAACACACCTTCACCAAGATTCAGAAAGTGGTATCGGGTCAAGATGCTGCGACGCTGGAAGTGGTTGCAGAGGTGTATGCCTCGGTGGTGACGGCTGGCGTATACCGTGCCGCCACCATCAAGGTCGCAGAGGCCGCGAAGGTAATCGAGAATACCCAGCGCGACCTGAACATCGCATTGATGAACGAACTTTCGCTGATTTTCGAGCGCCTTGGAATTGATACTAATGACGTTCTGGAAGCAGCCGGTACCAAATGGAACTTCCTCAAGTTCAAACCGGGTCTGGTGGGCGGCCATTGCATCGGCGTTGACCCTTACTATCTGACACACAAAGCGGAAAAGCTGGGTTATCACTCGCAGGTGATCCTGGCGGGGCGTCGCATCAATGACGGCATGGGTGCGTATATTGCGCAGCAGGCGGTCAAAGAGCTGATTCGTTCCGGTCATCATGTTGCTGAATCGGTGGTTACCGTATTAGGTCTGACGTTTAAAGAAAACTGTCCTGACCTGCGCAACTCCAAGGTCATCGACGTGATCCGCGAACTGCAATCGTTCGGCGTACGCGTGCAAGTGAGCGACTGCGAAGCCGATCCTGCAGAAGCGCAGCACGAATACGGCATTGAACTGACCGCAACCAACGACCTGCAACCGGCGAACGCTGTAATCGTGGCAGTAGCGCACAAAGAATATGCTGGCTGGGATGCATCGCAATATCGCAAGCTCCTGGGCGCCAAGCCACTGGTGCTAGATGTCAAAGGCGTCTGTGAGCGTGAACAGTTTGCCGAAGCTGGCATTGAACTGTGGAGACTTTAATGTCAGCGTTTGAATCGGTAAAGGCCAAATTGCGTGCCGAACCCAAGGTTTGGCTAGTAACTGGTGTGGCTGGCTTCATTGGCTCGAATCTGCTGGAAGCGTTGCTGAAGCTGGACCAAAAAGTCGTCGGGTTGGACAACTTCGCTACTGGTCATCGACACAATTTGGACGCGGTCCGTAAGCTGGTGACTGAGGATCAATGGGCGCGCTTCCGTTTCCATGAAGGTGACATCTGTGATATCGCCGCATGCAATCGCGCAGTAGAAGGCGTTGACTTCGTCCTGCACCAAGCAGCATTGGGTAGTGTGCCGCGCTCGTTGCAGGATCCTGTTCGTACCAATGACGCCAACGTGTCTGGCTTCCTGAATATGCTGCTGGCTAGTCGTGACGCAGGCGTCAAGCGATTTGTGTATGCAGCTTCAAGTTCTACTTATGGCGACCATCCAGGCCTGCCTAAAGTTGAAGATGTTATCGGCAAGCCTTTGTCACCATACGCAGTGACCAAGTATGTCAATGAGCTTTATGCCGATGTATTTGGTCGCTGCTATGGTTTGGCTTCGATTGGCCTGCGTTACTTTAACGTATTTGGTCCACGTCAGGATCCGGAAGGTGCCTATGCTGCCGTGATCCCCAAATGGTACGACGCGATGATTCGCGGCGAGCAAATCTTTATCAATGGTGACGGGGAAACCAGCCGCGATTTCTGCTTTATCCAGAATGTGATGCAGGCCAATATCCTCTCTGCAACTACGTTGGACGATACCGCGGTTAATCAGGTTTACAACGTTGCAGTGGGGGGGCGTTTGACGCTCAATGAGCTGTTTAGCCTAATTCGTGAACGCGTAGCGCGCGCCTACCCACAAGCAGCGGATGCTCACGTTGCGTATCGCGCATTCCGTGCCGGTGATGTTCGCCACTCTCAGGCGGATATTGCCAAGATTTCGGATCTGCTGGGCTATTTGCCAACCCATGACGTAGCAATGGGCCTCGATGCGACGACTCCGTACTACGCTTCCCTGAGCGTGGTGCCATGCGATCAATCGAATTAATTCTCGCGACAATATTTTGAGCTATGGAACCAATTAATCGCGTAACACAAGAAAACGAAGGTCAAAAGCGGGAGCTGGACCTGATGGACGTGGCCATCATCCTGGCCAAGAATAAGCGTACTTTGCTTACGATTCCGCTTGTAGTTGCAGTCATTGCGGCAGTTGGCAGTTTGCTGATGCCAAATGAATATAAAGCAAACACCAAGATTTTGCCGCCGCAGCAGGCACAGTCAGGTGCCGCGGCATTGTTGGCTCAATTGGGAGGCGTCGCAGGCGCGGCTGCAAGTGCTGCTGGCGTGAAGAATCCGAACGACCTCTATATTGGCATGCTGAAGAGCCGCAGTGTTATGGACCGGATCATCAGCAAATATGACCTGAAAGCGGTTTACGACGAAGAGTTCCTCGAAAAAACGCGCAAGAAACTTGAGGAAAACACTTCCATCGCATCCGGCAAAGATAATCTGATCAACGTCGAAGTGGAAGATACTGATCCCAAGCGTGCTGCGGCAATGGCAAACAGCTACGCTGATGAACTCCTGCGGCTGACCAAGGTCCTTGCAGTAACGGAAGCTTCGCAGCGCCGTCTTTTCTTCGAACGCCAGTTGACGGCAACCAAGGACAACCTTGCAAATGCTGAAAATGCACTTCGGGCCGGCCTGGATGCGCATGGCGTTATCAGCGTAGATGCCGACAGCCGTGCAGTTGTGGAAACTGCAAGTCGTCTGCGTGCTCAAATCGCAGCCAAGGAGATTCAGCTGGGTTCTATGCAGGCCTTCGTCACTGCAAACAACAACGAATACAAGAAAGTCCAACAAGAGTTGGCGAGTTTGCGCCAACAATTTAACCGTTTGCGGGCAGGCGGTGATGGGGCGGAAGACAATGCTGCTGCCTCGAACCCAGCAGGCCTGGAAAACATCAAGCTGGTACGAGACGTCAAGTACCACCAAATGTTATACGAACTGCTTGCGAAGCAATACGAAGTCGCCCGATTGGACGAAGCCAAAGATGCTTCGATTATCCAGGTACTGGACGCCGCTCAAGTACCTGAGAGAAAAGCCAAGCCTTTGCGTGCGCTGATCGTTGCAGTGTCGACGGCCTTAGCGTTCTTCGTCGCTGCTGGTTTCGTCCTGCTGCGTGAATCCCGTCGCCGTGAAAACGAGGGTGCTGGTTCGGCTACCCGTTGGAGCGAGCTGAGGAAGCACCTGAAATTTAGCGCGAAGTGACGCATTGGAATATCTCGCATGCTGATTCGTCATGGCCTGATTTATTTGTTGGGCAGAATAACGCCCGCCGCCACAGCGATGATTACGCTCGCACTGTTCACGCGCGTCTTAACGCCGGAACAGTATGGGAGCTACGCCTTGGCGATAACCCTGATGGGACTATTGAACATAGTCTGCTTTCAGTGGCTGGCGATCAGTATCGCGCGGTTTTATCCTGAATTTGTTGACCGCGCTCGCGCATTTTTTTCCACGGCTTTAGTCAGCTTTATCCTACTTTCCGTAGTGGTTTGCGGCATTGGTGCGCTGGTCGTCTTGCACTGGGACTTTGGAATTGACCACAAGCTTTTGTTGATGGCACTGCTGTTGAGCATGGGCCAAGGCTGGTTTGAGCTCAATATCCGAATTTCCAACATCAAGCTGAGTCCGGGCCTTTACAGCGTAATGACTACCGCTAAGGCGATCATTGCGTTGTTGCTGGGATATTTCCTGATTAAACAAGGCGCAGGTGTGATGGGCGCGTTGCTGGCCCTCTTCCTGGCCTTGGTGTTTCCAACCGTTTTAGGTTGGAGGTATTGGGCGGGGGTAAAACCTGATCTCTGCGAGAAATCCTTGGTGCGCCAGTGGGCTGCATACGGTATTCCCTTCGGCGCGACGGCGGCATTGGTGTTTGTCATCGATGCCTCAGACCGGATATTTCTTAAGCATTTCATGGGTATGGCAGCCGTGGGTATTTATGCGCCCGCCTATGACTTGGCAAGCCAAACTCTCGGTGTGCTGATGGCGATCGTCCATTTGGCCGCGTTTCCCCTCGCAATCGCTGCATTTACCAAGAGTGGGAAGGACGCGGCCAAGAAACAGGTGCAGTTGAACGGCCTCTTCTTCTTTGCGATCTCCCTGCCTGCGACGCTGGGGTTGGCAATGCTCGGACCTGAAATTGCCACGTTACTGATGGGGCCGTCTTTTTCCGCCAGTGCGGCCAAGGTAATTCCTGTGATTGCGGTGGCGACTTTGATGGCTAATATTCGCACGTATTACATCGACTATCCATTCCTCCTTCAGAAAACACCGAAGTATCAATTGTGGAGTGTCATACTCGCCGCAGCAGTAAACGTCGTCCTGAACATCGTGCTGATTCCAGCATGGGGAGTAATGGGTGCCGCTTATTCGACATTGATTGCATTTTCTATTGCCGTAGTGTGCAGCCTATGGTTTGCGCGCGGGGAGATCGCGATGCTGGCATTGCATCCGGAGAGCTACAAGGTGCTCACGGCGACTGTCGGAATCATTCCGTGCCTGATGATTGGCCGTGAATGGAATTCGATTGCGATGGTGCTTGGTAAAGTAATGGCATCGGCCATTGTTTATGTTGGTATTTTGTTTGCCCTGAACTTTTTCCAGTGCCGAACGCATGGCCTGAGCTGGTTGAAGCGACGTGGGGCGGCGCAGGATGCTGACTCACCTTCATTTCATAATTGACTGTGCTACCGGGGCGCTCCCGGGGCAATTGCGTTTTCTTAGGCTATGTACGCAGATAAACTGACATCGGATCGGGCAAGCAATCGCGGCACGCGATGGTGGCTATTCTTGTCCGTTTTCCTCTTCTCGCTGGGCTCGCATTATTTTTACAACCTGGGCATCTACCTTTTCCAGGTTGTTGGCTTGGTTCTGGCGATTTGCCTGTTCCGCACCCAGTACGTGACGATTGCCAATCTCCGGCTGCAGCTTTTGATAGTATTTTTCATTTATTCGTTCGGTGGCGGTGCGCTGATGGCGCTCATCTCAGGTAGTAATTTATTGCTGCCATCGAAGCTATTGCTGCCAATGTTCTTTGTGATGTGGACGATGTTCGCATTCGTAGTTTTCAAAGGGCATGGGCGCGATTTCCATTGGGTGCTTCATAAAGTTGTTTGGATTCACGTGATCGTCTTTTTTGGACAGTTGGCATGGTTCCTGGTAACAGGAGACCTGATCGATTTTCTGGAGCCACTGACGGGCGAAACGCAGCGCGCGCTGGGAGGCTCATATGAATCAGCATTGCTCGCGAACTTTATTCGTGCCACCGGTCTGTACAACGAGCCTGGCACGTACTCGACCTGGATCATTATCCTCTTTCTTCTCTTTAAGAGTTCAGGCGAAAGCCAGGGAGTGCGGAACCAATACAAGGCGTTGGAGATTTTCGTGCTGGCGTCGATCTTCCTATCGTTCTCGACCTTCGGTTTTGTCTTTGCGTTGATCTATATTTCTGCGGCTTTTTTCGAGCGAAAATTTAAGCCGTCAACTCTGATCATCGTGGGCTTGTGCCTGCTGCCACTAATCTACCTTGGCTACGAGATTGTCGACCAAAAAATGGCGCTCGGCGCCGGCGAATCCGGCGTTGGCTTCCGGATGCAGGCGTTGGAACTCTACTTTACTGGACTCACGCCAGGCCGATTCCTGTTTGGCTACGGTATGTTTTCGGATTACTTTCTGCATGCCGACGCCGAGTTGGTGTTTCAGGACGTTGGTTTGTGGTTCGTAATTCTTTCCGCTGTTGGATTTATCGGACTTGCTTTGCTGGTGCTGTTCCTGTTCCTAGCGGTACCACGCAAGGTTTATTCTTTGTTGCTGTTGCTGATTTTAATGATGTCGAAAGGCTCAATGACATCGGCTATTTTGTGGGTTGTTTTCTTGTATTTCGCGATTACTGGTGCCTCTGCATTGCGGGCCAGCCCAGGCGCGACTGATCGTGAGGATGCGCGCTGATGTGCGGTATTGTAGGTTTTATGAGGGGTGGACAGCCTGGCTCGGAACCAGCCACGTCGCTTCTTTTGGAAAAAATGGCTGCAGCCATCCAGTCTCGCGGACCGGATGATTTCGGTACTTGGGTGGGGCCGCAACATGCGATAGGCCTGGGCCATCGCCGCCTGTCTATCATCGACTTGTCGCCAGCGGGGCATCAGCCGATGCCTTCGGCCAGCGGCCGTTATCAGATCGCATACAACGGCGAGATTTACAACCATCTCGACATCCGCGCCGAACTGGAATCGGCGGGCCTGGCTCCGGCTTGGCGCGGTCATTCCGATACTGAAACGCTGCTTGCGGGCTTTGATGCCTGGGGCATTGAGGCGACCATTCGCAAAGCGATTGGTATGTTTGCCTTCGGCGTTTGGGACATGGAATCGCGCGTACTGACACTGGGGCGCGACCGTCTCGGCGAGAAGCCGCTCTATTATGGCTGGCAAGGTAAGGGCGACAGTGCCGCGTTCCTGTTCGGCTCGGAACTCAAAGCATTACGTGCCCATCCACAGTTCGAAGGCCGTGTGTCGCGTGCGGCCCTGACTTTGTATTGCCGCAGCAATTACATCCCGGCGCCATACTCAATTTATGAGGGCATCTATAAGCTTTTACCTGGCACTTTGCTCGAAGTCTCGCCAGCACACCCAGAGCCACGCTTGCGGCAATATTGGTCGGTCGTAGGTGCAGTTTCGGCCGGCCGGGCCGATCAGTTCCAGGGGACCGCGGAACAGGCGGTTGATGCCCTCGATACGCTCTTGAAGGACGCAGTGCGCCAGCAAATGGTGGCTGACGTGCCGCTTGGTGCTTTTCTATCTGGCGGTGTGGATTCGTCCACAGTCGTTGCGCTGATGCAGGCACAAGCAACGCGGCCAGTAAAGACCTTTACCATTGGCTTCCACGAAGCGAAATTCAACGAGGCCGAACACGCGAAAGCCGTCGCACGCCATCTGGGCACCGAGCATACTGAACTGTACGTCGCGTCCGACAAGGCGCGCGAAGTCATTCCAAGCTTGCCGCATCTATATGACGAGCCTTTTGCCGATTCATCGCAAATCCCCACTTTCCTGGTGTCGCAGTTGGCACGCCAGCATGTGACGGTGGCGCTCTCCGGCGATGCTGGTGATGAGCTGTTCTGCGGGTACCAACGCTATTCGCTAGCTGCATCGATTTGGCGCCGTGTAGCGATGGCGCCGCGCCCGCTGCGTAATGCCGCTGCGCGGGGTTTGGGTGCAATACCCGTCGACTCCTGGAATGCGATGGCCTCCATTGCTGGTCCAGTTCTCCCGGCACGCCTGCGTAAGCAGAACTGGGGCGACAAGATCCATAAAGGTGCCGCGCTCGTGGCGTCAGCTTCGGCCAGTGACCTTTACGGAAACCTGCTCACTTTATGGCGTGATCCTGCATCCATGGTGCTGGGTGGCGGAGTGCCTCAGGCTTGGCTGGACGAACAGTTGCCGGCCTTGGGCGAGGTCGACGATATGTCGCGCATGATGGCTTGGGATATGCTGAGCTATCTGCCCGATGACATCCTCACCAAGGTCGACCGTGCGGCGATGGGCGTGTCGCTGGAAACCCGTGTGCCGTTGCTGGATCACCGTGTGACGGAGTTCGCATGGCGCCTGCCGCAGTCGATGAAGGTGCGCGATGGCCAGGCCAAGTGGCCATTACGCCAAGTGCTGTACCGCTATGTGCCGAAAGAGCTGATCGAGCGTCCGAAAATGGGATTTGCGGTACCGATCGGCGACTGGCTGCGCGGCCCTCTGAAACCATGGGCAGAAGCGTTGTTGAGCGAAGCGCGCCTTGAGCGCGACGGCTATTTCCATGTCGGAATAGTGCGTCAGAAGTGGCTTGAGCATCAATCCGGCCAGCGCAACTGGGAACACCATCTCTGGAATGTACTCATGTTCAATGCATGGGCGGATCACTGGTTGACCTGAATATGTTGAAGATACTTTTTGTTTCCACTGGGCTGCAGACCGGCGGGGCCGAGCGCATGCTCTTGAAGCTGCTGCAGAATATTGACCGCTCGCGTTTCGACCCGGTGGTTGTTTCCCTGATCGACGAGGGCACGCTCGGTGGCGAGATCAGGAAGCTGGACATTCCGGTGATCAGCTTGCGAATCAATACGCTGCAAGGCATCACGACAGCATTGTGGCGCCTCACCAAGGTAATGCGCCAGGGCCGGTTCAACGTCATCCAGGGCTGGATGTACCACGGCAACCTATTTGCTTGGTTGGGGCGTCTGTTCTCCTTGCGCCGCGCTGCGTTGTGTTTCGGCATTCGTCACACGCTGTACGACTTGACGCGCGAAAAGCGTCATACGCGGGCGGTTATTAAGGCCAATGCCTGGCTGTCCAAACGGACGGAATCATGCATGTTCAATAGTGAAGTGAGTTTGTCTTCGCACAAGCGCCATGGCTTCGCGTCGCATTCGATGGAAGTTATCCCGAATGGTTTCGATATCGGCGCGTTTGGCCCAAGCCCAGCGTGTTCCGAGGCTTTGCGTGTCGAATTGAAGTTGGGGCAGGCGCCGGTCGTCGGCATGGTGGCCCGCTTTGATCCGGCAAAGGATCACAGGAATTTCCTGGCCGCCGCCAGTTTGGTGCATGCGGCCAATCCAGCTGTACGTTTTGTGCTGGCCGGCCGCAACGTTGATTGGAATAACCGGCAATTGGTTGAGTGGGTCGATGAATTTGGCTTGCGTACGGTCATCAGCTTGCTCGGTGAACGAAAAGATATCCCTGCCCTGAACAATCTGTTTGATGTGGCTTGCCTGTCGTCCTACATGGAAGCATTCCCTAATGTGGTTGGGGAGGCCATGGCTTGTGCAACGCCGTGCGTAGTCACCGACGTTGGCGATTGTGCAGCAGTAGTTGGAGATGCTGGGATGGTGGTCCCGCCGAGCGATCATCAGGCATTTGCCAACGCCATCCAGTCCTTGCTGGCTCTGCCTGAGGATAAGAGGGCGGAACTCGGGCGCACTGCGCGCCAGCGAATCAGCGGGCTGTTCGAATTGAATAACGTCGTGGAAAAATATATGCGCTTTTACGAAACGGCAGCCGCGAGGCAGGTGGCATGAAGACGCTGGCATTCATTTCCAACTTCTCTGCGTCGCTGGTGAACTTTCGCGGCCCCTTGATTTCTGCCATCCACCAACGGGGCATCAAGGTGTATGCGCTGGCCCCCGATTATGACGAGGCGACACGTACGGCTGTGCAGCGGCTGGGTGCGACTCCTGTCGACTTTTCCATGTCGCGCGCCGGCATGAATCCTTTGCGCGATTTTGGCGATATCGTACGACTGGCGCTGCTCCTGCGGCGTTTGGGTGTGGATGCCACGTTCTCCTACTATATTAAGCCAGTAATCTATGGTCTGATCGCGGCTCGGTTTGCCGGCGTAAAGAAGCGCTTCGCAATGATCGAAGGGGCAGGTTACGCCTTTACCGACGATGAAGTGGTCTCGGCGAAGCGCCGCCTGCTGCGAAACCTGGTGACGAACATGTATCGTGCGGCGCTGCGTTTTGCACATCGTGTGTTCATGTTAAACCCTGACGACAAACAATTGTTTGTTGAGCAGCGCATGGTGCAGGCGGAAAAAGTAAGTCTATTGAAGGGTATCGGTCTTCCGCTGGAGCATTACCTTGAGTTGCCTCCGGTAGTCGAGCCATTGAGCTTTATCCTGATCGGCCGGTTGTTGAAAGAAAAGGGCGTTTACGACTTTGTCGAGGCTGCGCGCATTGTCAGACGCAAAGGTGTGGCGGCCAGGTTCATCATCTTGGGCGATGTCGATGCCAATCCCGGCTCGATCGGAGTCGATGAAGTGAGGCAATGGGTTAACGAGGGCACGATTGAGTGGCCTGGTCATGTTTCAGATGTCCGTCAATGGGTGGCAAAGAGCAGTGTATTTGTTCTCCCTTCCTATCGTGAGGGCTTACCCCGCAGTACTCAGGAGGTTATGGCAATGGGGCGCCCAGTCATCACGACCGATGTGCCGGGTTGCCGCGAAACGGTGGTTGACGGTGTCAATGGCTTTAAGGTGCCGGTGCGTAATCCGATTGCACTGGCAGACGCCATGATGAAATTTGTCGATCGACCGGACCTGATTCCGGTGATGGGTAAAGCGAGTCGCGAGATCGCTGTTGCGGATTTTGACGTGGTGAAGGTGAACGCGACCATTCTCGCGGCAATGGGAGTCGACGGCCAAAAGGAAGCTGGGAAGGGAGAGACTGTACTTGTTATCGCCAGTTTCGCAGACTCTCTCATTAAGTTCCGTGGGGAATTGATCGCCTCAATGCTTCGGCGTGGGGCGATTGTGCATATCGCAGTACCCAACCTTTATGCGTCGCCGGAAATCAGGGAGCAGTTGCTGGGGATGGGATGCGTGTGCCATGAAACGAAAATGATCCGGAATGGCACTAATCCGGTGACGGATAGCTGGACCTTGTATTCATTGGCACGCCTGATGCAGAAGATCCGACCGACACACGTTCTTGCCTACACCATCAAGCCTGTGATCTATGGCACCCTCGCTGCCAAGCTGACCAGTGTACCTAATCGGGTGGCGCTGATTACTGGCCTTGGCCACGCTTTTGCCGGGAGCGGCAAGGGATTCAATTTGCTGAGGCTGGTGCAGGAGAGCATGTACCGCGTCGCGCTGTCGCGTGCTACGCGTGTTATTTTCCAGAACCCCGATGACAAGGCCTATTTTGTCGAGCATGCCCTGGTGAAGGCGGACCGCACAGCTCTGGTCAATGGCTCCGGCGTGCCTTTGAAGGAATTTGCGCAGCAGCCTTTGGCGCCAATCGGCTCCGTCCATTTCCTGCTGGTAGCGCGCCTGATGCGCGACAAAGGCGTCTATGAATATGTGGCTGCGGCGCGCGAGGTAAAAAAGACCCATCCACACGCTGTCTTCAACCTGGTGGGCTGGATCGATTCGAACCCGTCGGCGATTACCGAAGGTGAGCTGAAGCAATGGCAGGAGGAAGGATGGATTCAGTTCCATGGCCGCTTGTCCGATGTGCGCGCGAGCTTGGCCAACTGCCACGTCTTTGTTTTGCCATCGTACCGCGAAGGCACGCCGCGTTCCGTGCTGGAAGCGATGGCTGTCGGGCGTGCCATCATTACCACGGACGCGCCAGGCTGTAGGGAGACTGTGGTTGAAGGCGATAACGGCTTGCTGGTGCCGGTGGCAGACGTCGATGCATTGGCTGCGGCAATGATTCGTTTGCTGGAAAACCCCGAAGAATTGCACCGCATGGGACAGCGCAGCAGGGAAATGGCGGAGCAAAAATATGATGTAAATTTGGTCAACCAGGCGATGTTGGCCAATATGAAGATGGAAGGATAAATGAAACGCTTACTGGATATTATCGTGGCGGGCACCGCGCTGCTGTTGCTGGCGCCGGTACTGTTGGTCGTCGCAATCCTCGTTGCGTTGAAACTCGGCCGACCTGTGTTGTTCCGCCAGGCGCGGCCGGGTCTGAATGGCAAGATCTTTCACTTGCTGAAGTTCCGCACCATGACGGACGAGCGTGACGCATCGGGACAGTTGCTGCCAGACGCTGTGCGCCTGACGCCATTCGGTCAGCGTTTGCGGCAATTGAGCATTGATGAACTGCCCAGCCTGATCAACGTGCTGCGCGGGGAGGTGAGCCTGGTTGGTCCGCGACCTCTATTGGTTGAATATTTGCCGCTGTACTCGCCGGAGCAGGCGCGGCGCCACCAAGTTCGGCCAGGCGTGACTGGCTGGGCCCAGGTCAATGGCCGTAACGCCATCAGCTGGGAGCAGAAGTTCGAATTCGACGTCTGGTATGTCGACAATCAATCGTTCTTGCTCGACCTGCGCATTCTGTGGATGACCGTTGGAAAAGTCCTGCGCAAAGACGGCATCAACGCTGCGGGCGAAGCGACCATGACGCGTTTTGCCGGTAGCGAGAATCGGAAGCCGGGATGAGCACAGTAAATCAAAGGCGACTGCTGGTGCTGGGAGCCGGCGGCCACGGCAAAGTCGTGGCCGATGCCGCCAGAGCCAGCGGAGCATGGGACGAAATCGCCTTTCTCGATGATCGTTATCCAGCGCTGGCCAGCATCGGGCGGTGGCCTGTGATCGGACGCTTTGCGGATGCTGGCGCCTTGTTGGCCCGATTTCCTCAAGCCGCACTCGGTATCGGCGACAACAAGTTCCGCGCCGAATTACTGCAGTTGCTTCAGGCGCAGGGCTTTGCGCTGCCCGCCATCGTTCACCCGACTGCTGCGGTCAGCCCTGATGCGCAGCTTGGCGATGGTGTCGTCGTGCTGGCGCAGGCGGTGGTAAATATTGATGCTGTGCTGGACGAAGCGGTCATCGTTAATTCCTCCGCTGTGGTCGAGCACGATTGCAAAGTTGGCGTTGCTTGTCACTTGTCACCGGGGGCGGTACTCGCCGGTGGAGTGCAAGTGGGCGGAATGAGCTGGATCGGAATGGGTGCAGTGGTGCGCCAGGGCATAAAGGTCGGTACACACGTGCGCGTGGGCGCTGGTGCTGCCGTCGTCGCGGATGTTGCGGATGGCAATACGGTCGTGGGCGTACCAGCCCGGCCGATGTGCCGAACTCAGGACTGAATTTTAAGGAGCAACTAGATTGAGTGAAACAGAAAAGCGCTTGGCGGCGCCGGCCCCGTGGCCTTACTACGCAGATGATGAAGTAGATGCGGTGACTGCGGTCCTGCGGTCAGGCAAAGTCAACTACTGGACTGGTGACCTGTGCCGCGAATTTGAGCGCGAATATGCGCGCCACGCTGGTACCAAGTACGCGGTGGCCGTAGCAAACGGCACTGTGGCGTTGGAACTCGCTTTACATGCTTTCGGCATTGGTGCAGGTGACGAAGTGATTACGCCGAGCCGCACCTACATCGCTTCGGCAAGCTGCGCAGTAATGCGCGGCGCCGTACCTGTTGTCGTTGATGTCGATCCGGTGACGCAGAATATTTCACCGGCGGCTATTCGGGCTGCCATTACGCCTCGTACCAAGGCCATTATTGCGGTCCACCTAGGCGGCTGGCCTTGCGAGATGGATGAAATCATGGCCATCGCCGAAGAACATGGCCTCAAAGTGATCGAGGATTGCGCACAGGCACATGGCGCGACCTATAAAGGCCGCCCGGTTGGCGGCTTAGGGCACGCTGCGGCATTTTCCTTCTGCCAGGACAAGATTATCACCACCGGTGGCGAAGGCGGTATGTTGACCACTAACGATACGGAAGCTTGGGAAAGGGCTTGGGCCTACAAGGATATCGGCCGCAGCTATGATGCGGTGTATCGTCGTGAGCACCCGCCAGGCTTCCGTTGGCTCACCGACTCCTTCGGTACCAACTGGCGCCTGACGGAAATGCAGGCCGCAATCGGCCTGCGACAATTGGCCAAGCTGTCCAATTGGACCGCAAGTCGTTGCACTCATGCCGCTGCGCTCACCGCCGGTCTGAAGGACATGCCGCTGTTGCGCCTGACGCTGCCGGCGGAGGACATTGGTCACGCATACTATCGCTACTATGCCTTTGTTCGGCCCGAAAATCTGGCCGACGGCTGGAGCCGCGACCGCATCATTGCCGAGCTAAGTGCTCTGGGCGTCCCGGCGTTTAGCGGCTCTTGCAGCGAAATTTATCTGGAAAAGGCCTTTGACGGTCAACCGGGTAAACCGCGCGAACGGCTGCCGGTGGCGAAGGACCTGGGCGAGACGAGCCTGATGTTCCTTGTGCATCCCACTTTGACGCCAGCGTGGATGGCGCAGGCGATCGAATTGATCCGCTCGATCCTGCAAAAGGCAACTGCCTGATAAAAAACGGCCTGCTCACTGAGCAGGCCGTTTGCATTGGAACGGGATAAATCGTTTAGGCCATTTCCTCCGCCTCGTCTTCTTCGTCCCCAACTGATCGCCCGCACCAGATCAAGTCGGAAATCTCGCTGCTTGGGCGATACTCTTTGACGATCTTGGTTAGCATTGTGCGGATAGCTTCCTGGTCGTCGCGGTTGCACGCGTCTTCGAGCTGTTTCAACATGACTTCCAAGAAGCGCCAGTCGATTTCGTGCTCCTCGGCGCGCATGATCAGCGGATGGTTGGTGCCGGAGACATCACCGCCAATCAGCAGCTCTTCGTACAGCTTCTCGCCAGGGCGCAGGCCCACGTATTCAATTTCAATGGTGCCGTGCGGAGTGGCCGCAGATTTAACTTCTTTCCCGCTCAGGTGAACCATGCGCTTCGCCAGATCAGCAATGCGGACAGGCTCGCCCATATCCAATACGAAAACGTCGCCACCCTGGCCCATGGAGCCAGCCTGAATCACCAGTTGCGCCGCTTCAGGAATGGTCATGAAATAGCGTGTGATTTCAGGGTGGGTGAGTGTGAGTGGGCCCCCGGCTGCGATCTGTTTGCGGAACAGCGGAACCACGGAGCCGGAAGAGCCAAGTACGTTGCCGAAGCGGACCATGCAGAAACGAGTTGATCCGCCTTGGCGCGCGAAGGCTTGCAGAATTAATTCCGCCAGGCGCTTGGTGGCGCCCATCACATTGGTCGGGCGTACAGCCTTGTCGGTCGACACCAGAACGAAATACTTCACCTTGGCCGCCATGGCCGCGCGCGCCATTTTCAAGGTGCCAAACGCGTTGTTGCGAATGCCTTCAATAGGGTTGAATTCGACCAGCGGCACGTGCTTGTATGCAGCTGCGTGGTACACGGTGTCGATCTTGAAGGTGGACAGGATGCGAACGCATTTGTCGTAGTCCTGGACTGAGCCCATGAATGGAACGATTTCAACCTGCAGACCTTTTGCTGCACACATCTGCTGCAATTCCTGGTCGATGGAATAGAGCGCAAACTCCGAAATATCCAGCAGGACCAGGCGAGAAGGTGACAGGCGCAGGATCTGACGGCAAAGCTCGGAGCCGATGGAACCGCCGGCGCCGCTGACCATCACCGCCTTGCCGGTAATGCAGCCAGCCAGCAGGTCGGGATTCGGTTCGACCGATTCGCGTCCCAGCAAGTCTTCCACGTCGACCTGGCGTACGTCTTGCACTTTGGCCTGGCCGCGAATAATGCTGGCGATTGGTGGCGTGACTTTGACGTTGAGTTTTAATGCCGTCAGTTGATCGATGATCTCGGCCTGGCGTTGACGCGACAGCGATGGCATGGCCATCAATACGGTGTCGATGCCCTGCAAAGCATGCAAGCGACCAATGTTGGCAGGCGAGTAGACCTTGATGCCGCCGATGGTCGTCTTTTGCAGTTGGCGATTGTCATCGATGAACAATACCGGCTCGTATTCATGGCTGCTTTGCAAAGCAGCGGCCAGCATGCTGCCAGCCCGGCCTGCGCCGTAGATTGCAACGCGCTTGCGCTGAGATCGGGATTTCGAACCGATAAATACGCTGCGTGCAATAAAGCGGCTGGTCATTACATACAGAACCGTGCTCGCCCAGAAAATCAGGAGCATGGTGGTCGAGAGCTGCGTGCTCAGGAGCAGGCGTGCAACTTCCGCCATCAGCAGTACCGAGAGGGTGGTACCCACCATAACGGTGCCAATGATGCGCTGGTCGATGTAGCGGATCACGGCGCGGTACAGACCGCACATGGCAAATATCGGGATGGCAGTCATGGCTGCGGCCAGTGCCAAGCCTCCGTAACCCAACAGCTGCTGTGGGTGCAAAGTGTCGAAATGCAGCGCGAGCGCGCAGTAGAACATCAATGGCAGGAATAGCAGATCCAGTGTGGCAGCTAACAGTTGCTTATAGAGGCGTGGCAGGCCGAGGAAGATGTATTTCATTCTTGTTGGTTGCGCTAGGGATGGCCAACTTATGGACGCCGGCGCTCATGATCGCCGCGGTAGACAGCAGCTCGCCCCGGCGTATTGAAGATATAAATTTAATAGTATTTTAACGTATTTTCCACTCGAGAATCAATTTTCGAATTGTAACTATTAAGGGAGATACTTACTCGATAATGTTTCTGATTAATAACTAGATTATCTCTTTCATTTTAAAGTTGTCCAAGTTGCACGATTGTGAACGTGGTTTTTTTTGAACAGAGGGCAATTTGCCCGACTGTTCCCCCAATGTCCTCCCTCTGGCGAACGGCATAATCCAGGCTGTCAGGTACCGGCCGGCGGTACCTCCTGGAGCATGCAATGGCTGAAGACAGCGACGCAGAAAAGACAGAACCGGCGTCACAGAGGCGCCTCGATCAGGCGCGTGAGGAAGGGGATGTACCCAGGTCACGGGAAGTGGCCACCTTTACCGTCCTGATGGCAGCGGGCGCCGGCCTGTGGGTGGCCGGTTCCGGCGTGGTGCGCGAATTGAGCCGTATGCTGACCTCCGGACTGTCGCTGACGCGTGAGCAAGTCTTCAATCCCGATGTATTGGTTACCCGCATCCTGGTTGATGTGGTGAACGTCATGTTGGCTTGCCTGCCGATCGCTGTCGCCGTGATGGTGGTGGCCCTGGCGTCGCCGCTCCTGGTCGGCGGTTGGCTGTTTTCGGCCAAGGCCTTCACGCCGAATTTCATGAAGCTGAATCCCTTGACGGGCATCGGCAATATGTTTTCCACCAATTCGCTGGTGGAGCTGGTCAAGGCGATTATTAAATCCGTCATCGTGGGCGTGGTGGCTTGGATGGTCATTTCGCGCCAGCAGCAGGAGGCCATCGGCCTGTTAAGCGAGCCGCTGAATGTGAGCAGCGTGCACGTGCTGAATATGCTGGGCTTCAGCTTCATGGTGATCGTCGGTGCGCTGGGCTTCATCGCCGCCATCGATGCGCCGTACCAGATGTGGCATTACGCGAACAAGATGAAGATGACGCGCCAGGAGCTGATCCAGGAATCGAAAGAATCGGACGGCAACCCGCAGATCAAGGGCAAGATCCGCCAGCTGCAGCGCGAAATGGCGAAGAAACGCATGATGCAGGAAGTCCCGACCGCGGACGTGGTGGTCACCAACCCGACCCACTATGCGGTGGCGCTGAAGTACGCCGAGGGTGGCAGCGGTGCGCCGCGCGTGGTCGCCAAGGGTACCGACGAAGTGGCGGCCAAGATCCGCGAGCTGGCCAAGGAACACCGCGTCGCCATCCTGGAAGCGCCGCCGCTGGCGCGTGCCCTGCACAAGCATACCGACATCGGCGACGAAATCCCGCCGCGCCTGTACGCCGCCGTGGCGGAAGTGCTGGCCTATGTGTACCAGATCAAGGCCTATCGTCCGGGCCTGCGTTACCCAGACCGTCCGAGCAAACTCGATGTGCCGGATGATATGGACCCACTGAATAAGCAACAATAACGGAGTACGAGAATGAACGCGTTGAACATGCCGCCATGGATGAGGGGGATTGTCGGTAACGGTCAAGCCCTGGCTGCGCCGATCCTGATCATCATGCTGCTGGCAATGATGATCCTGCCTTTGCCGGCGTTCGTGCTCGACCTGTTCTTCAGTTTCAATATCGCGCTGTCGATCATCGTTCTGCTGACCAGCCTTTACACGGTCAAGCCGCTGGATTTCATGGCCTTCCCGACGGTGCTGCTGGTTTCCACCATGCTGCGGCTGTCGTTGAACGTGGCTTCCACTCGCGTGGTGCTGACCGAAGGCCACACCGGCCCGGACGCCGCAGGTAAGGTGATCGAGGCGTTCGGCCACTTCCTGATCGGCGGTAATTACACCGTCGGTATTGTGGTGTTCGTGATCCTGACCATCATCAACTTCGTCGTGGTGACCAAGGGTGCGGGCCGTATCGCTGAAGTGGGCGCGCGTTTCGCCCTGGATGCAATGCCTGGTAAGCAGATGGCGATTGACGCGGACCTGAATGCGGGCTTGATCGGCGAGCCGGAAGCTAAGCGCCGCCGTAACGAGGTATCGCAGGAAGCGGAATTCTACGGCGCCATGGACGGTGCTTCGAAATACGTTCGAGGCGACGCGGTGGCCGGCATCCTGGTGACCGTGATCAACGTTGTGGGCGGCCTGCTGGTTGGCATGATCCAGCACGATATGGGCTTTGCCGATGCGCTGAAAAACTATGTGCTGCTGGCGATTGGTGACGGCCTGGTGGCGCAGATTCCTTCGCTGGTGATTTCGATCGCGGCCGGTATCGTGGTGTCGCGCGTGGCGTCAGAAACCGATATCGGTACCCAGGTGATCAGCCAGCTGTTCGCCAAGCCGCAAGTGCTGTTCATCACCGGCGGCATTATCGGCGGCCTGGGCCTGATTCCTGGCATGCCTAACCTGGTGTTCATCCTGCTGGCGTCGATCCTGATCGGCTCCGGTTACATGCAGCAGAAGAAGGCCAGGGAGAAAGCGGAGGCGGTGGCTGCGGGAGATGTGGCAGGGCCGGGCGGCGGTGGCGGTGCCGCTGCGGCGGCCGGACAGGCTGCGCCCGAACAGGAGGAGGCGACCTGGCAGGACGTGCTGGCCGTCGATACCCTGGGGTTGGAAGTGGGCTATCGCTTGATTCCTCTGGTCGATAAGACCCAGGGCGGCGAGCTGCTCAAGCGCATCAAGGGTATCCGCAAGAAGTTTGCGCAGGAGGTGGGCTTCCTGGCGCCGCCGGTGCATATCCGCGATAACTTGGAACTGAAGCCTTCCGCTTATCGCATCGCGCTGAAGGGCGTGGAAGTCGGCACCGGGGAGGCGTTCAACGGACAGTACCTGGCGATTAATCCGGGCATGGCCAGCGGCACCTTGCCTGGCATGGTGACGACCGATCCGGCTTTCGGCCTGCCGGCGATCTGGATCGATGCTTCGCTGCGCGACCAGGCTACCGGCATGGGCTATACCGTGGTCGATGCGGGTACCGTGGTGGCGACTCACCTGAACCATGTGATTACTTCGCATGCTTCCGAGCTGCTGGGCCGAGCTGAAGTCCAGGCCCTGCTGGATCACCTGGAGAAAGAGGCGCCTAAGCTGGTGGAGGACCTGGTGCCTAAGATGCTGTCGCTGTCGACTTTGCAGAAGGTCTTGCAGAACCTGTTAGGGGAGGGGGTGCATATTCGCGATATGCGCACCATTATCGAGACGCTGGCTGAATTTACGCCGCAGACCCAGGATCCGAATGATTTGACGGCGCAGGTGCGTGTGGCGCTGGGCAGGGCGATTGTGCAGCAGCTGTTCCCGGGGGGAGGGGAGTTGTCGGTGATGACCCTGGATAATCGTTTGGAGCGTTTGCTGATGCAGGCGATGGCGAGCGGTGGCACGGATGCGGCGGGGATCGAGCCGGGGCTGGCGGATACGATTGCGCAGCAGGCTGCGGCGGCGACGCAGCAGCAAGAGGCGTTGGGGGTGACGCCGGTGTTGCTGGTGCCGGGGCCGCTGCGGGCTTTGCTGTCCAAGTTTTTGCGGAGGGCGTTGCCGCAGTTGAAGGTGCTGTCGCATGCGGAGATTCCGGAGACGAAGACGATTCGGGTGACGGCACTGGTTGGGGCGCAGTAAAACCCGGTAAACCAGGGGCTACGGGGTTGGTTCTAGGCTGTTGATCTTCCGCGAAAGTCAAAGTCGTCGAACCCAACCCCGAAAGTGCGAACAGACGGGGTCTGACCCTGCGGGTCAGACCCAGGTTTACCGGGTTTTTGGAGCGTTTGCTGATGCAGGCGATGGCGAGCGTTGCCGCAGCTGAAGGTGCTGTCGCATGCGGAGATTCCGGAGACGAAGACGATTCGGGTGCCGGCGCTGGTTGGGGCGCAGTAAAACCCGGTAAACCAGGGTCAACGGGGTTGGTTCTAGGCTGTTGATCTTCGGCGAAAGTCAAAGTCCTCAAACCCAACCCCGAAAGTGCGAACGGACGGGGTCTGACCCTGCGGGTCAGACCCAGGTTTACCGGGTTTTTGGAGCGTTTGCTGATGCAGGCGATGGCGAGCGTTGCCGCAGTTGAAGGTGCTGTCGCATGCGGAGATTCCGGAGACTAAGACGATTCGGGTGCCGGCGCTGGTTGGGGCGCAGTAAAACCCGGTAAACCAGGGTCAACGGGGTTGGTTCTAGGCTGTTGATCTTCGGCGAAAGTCAAAGTCCTCAAACCCAACCCCGAAAGTGCGAACAGACGGGGTCTGACCCTGCGGGTCAGACCCAGGTTTACCGGGTTTTTGGAGCGTTTGCTGATGCAGGCGATGGCGAGCGTTGCCATAGCTGAAGGTGCTGTCGCATGCGGAGATTCCGGAGACGAAGACGATTCGGGTGACGGCGCTGGTTGGGGCGCAGTAAAACCCGGTAAACCAGGGTCTGACCCGCAGGGTCAGACCCCGTCTGCGGCGCCGCCAACGAGGGTGGGTTTAGGTTGTTGATCTTCGTCGAAAGTCAAAGTCCTCAAACCCAACCCCGCTGGCCGTGAGTTCATTCAGGGTCCGACCCTTGGGTCGTACCCTGTTTTCCCGGTTTTCAAAGGTTTTGAATTAAGAGGGCATTTCCCAAGCTATTCCACCGATTGTTACCTCGACGCATCGTCAATAATCTGACCATGTGCGAAATAATCAGCAGGAGCCGCTGGAAATGAACGTCAAAAAATTTACCGCCCCAACATCCCGTGAAGCGCTGCGAAAGGTGCGTGAAGCACTTGGCCCGGATGCGGTGATCCTGTCCAACCGCGCCGTCGACGGCACGGTTGAAATCCTGGCCCTGGCCGGCGACGATGCCGCCGCCCTGGCCCCGCACTCCTCCGATTCCCCAATGTCCGCCCCGGCGCCGCAGCTCGACCTGGCCCCGGCCCTGGTCTCCCAGCCCGCAGCCCCGGTAGTGCGCGCCACTCCGCGCCCAACGCCAACGGCTCCTCGTCCAGCCGCCCCGGCGCCTGCACCCGCCATCGACATCGACCGCATCTCGACCATGGTCGCCGAAGCCGTCGCCAGCGCTAAAGCCAGCGCCGCCGCCGAAATGACCAGCATGATGAGCGAACTGCGCGCCATGCGCGGCATGATGGAAACCCAGCTCAATGAACTGGCTTTCGCCAACACCCAGCAGCGCGAGCCGCACAAGACCGTGGTGCTGCGCGAAATGCTGGCCGCCGGCTTCTCCGCCAGCCTGGCGCGTTACCTGACCGACAAGCTGCCGGCCACCCGCGACGGCGCCGAAGCCCTGCAATGGATCCGCACCGTCCTGGCCCGCAACATCAACGCCATGAGCAACGAAGACGCGCTGCTGGAGCAGGGCGGCGTGTTCGCCCTGGTCGGCCCGACCGGCGTCGGCAAGACCACCACCACCGCCAAGCTGGCCGCGCGCTGCGTCATGCGCCACGGCGCGGAAAAACTGGCCCTGATCACTACCGATGCTTACCGTATCGGCGCCCACGAACAGCTGCGCATCTACGGCAAGATCCTGGGCGTGATGGTGCACTCGGTGAAGGACGAAGCGGACCTGCGCATCGCCCTCAACGAACTGAAAAACAAGCACACCGTGCTGATTGATACTGTTGGTGTCAGCCAGCGTGACCAGATGGTGGCCGAGCAGGTCGCCATGCTGCAGGGCGTCGGCACCGACGTGCAGCGCATCCTGTGCATGAACGCCACCTCGACCCAGGAAACCCTGTCCGAGGTGGTGCGCGCCTACCAGGGCAGCGGCCTGGCCGGCGCCATCATCACCAAGCTGGACGAAGCCGCCTCGATCGGCTCCGCCCTGGACGTGGTGATCCGCCACAAGCTGCGCCTGTTCTATGCGTCCAACGGCCAGCGCGTGCCGGAAGACCTGCACCTGGCCGATCCGGCTGCGCTGGTGGAGCGCGCCTTCGGCGGCCAGGCCGTCCCGAAATACGGCGATGCCGAACTGCCTTTGCTGGTAGCCGGCGCCGCCCAGGACCCAATGCTGCGCGAGGTACGCCTTGGCTAATTTCGATTTCGACCAGGCCGAAGGCCTGCGCCGGATGCTGGCCGGTCCCCGGCCACGCATCATTACCTTCCTGTCGGCCACGCCGCAGGACGACAAAGGCGCCATGCTGGTTAACCTGGGCGCCTCGCTGTCCCAGACCGGCAACGACGTGCTGGTGGTCGATGCCTGCGCCAGCGCCCATGGCGTGGTCTCCCGCCTGGGCCTGGACCACGGCAGCAGCCTGCTGGACGTGGCGCGCCAGCGCTGCGGCTTGAACCAGGTGCTTCATGCTGCACCGCAAGGCTTCAACGTGGTGTCGATGACGCGCGGCGAGTCGCGCCGCGGCCCGGACGAAGGGCGCCGCCTGGCGAAAGCTTTCGGCGTGCTGGCCAGCCAGTCCGGCATTGTGCTGGTGGATGGCGAATTCGACGGCGAAGCCTTCCCGGTGCCGCTGATGGCAAGCTCCGAGATCGTGGTGCAGGTGTCGAATAGTGCGACTTCGATCAAGAATGCTTATATGATGATCAAGCGGCTCAACCATGAGCTGGGCCGCCGCCCCTTTGGCATCCTGGTTACCGGCGCTTCGGAGGCCGAAGCAAGGGTGGTTTACGATAATATGGCACATGCGGCAAGCCGTTACCTGGCGGTCAACCTCGTTTCCATGGGGTCTGTCCCGGCTGACGAATACCTGCAGCGTGCAGCCCGGTTGGGTCGTGCGGTGGTGGACGCCTTCCCATTGGCCGGGGCTTCAGTGGCCTTCCGCCAGCTGGCAGGGCGTTTTGCGATGGGGAGCTGCAACCATTTTAGAGCCTGAAAAGAATTAGAACCTTTATGTACACGGTCAAAGGGAAGGTGGACAAGGATTCCTTGCTGACGGAGCACATGCCGTTGGTCAAGCGCCTGGCCCACCATATGAAGGCAAAATTGCCGCCCAGTGTGGAAGTGGATGACCTGGTACAGGCAGGCATGATCGGCTTGCTCGACGCTATTAACAGGTATGAAGAAACGCACGGCGCCCAATTCGAAACCTACGCGGTGATGCGCATCCGCGGCGCCATGCTCGATGAATTGCGTTCCTCCGACTGGATGCCGCGTTCGATGCGGCAGGACATGCGCAAGATTGAAACTGCGATGGCCACGCTGCAGCAGCGCCTTGGCCGCCCGCCGACCGAGTCGGAAGTGGCGAAATCGCTCAAGCTGTCGCTGTCCGATTACCAGGAAATGCTGTCCGAGGGCGGCGGCCACCAGCTGGTGTATTACGAAGATTTTCACGAGGAAGACGGCAACGACAGCTTCCTCGACCGCTATGCCCATGATGATGATGCCGATCCGCTGCGCGCGCTGCTCGACACCGACTTCCGCCAGGCTGTGATCGATGCGATTGATGCGCTGCCACCACGTGAGAAAATGCTGATGGGCCTTTACTACGAGGAAGAGCTGAACCTGAAGGAGATCGGCGCCGTGATGGGCGTTTCCGAGTCTCGGGTTTCGCAATTGCACACACAAGCCGTGGCGCGCCTGCGTGCCTCGTTGCGGGAGCAGGCATGGACTGGTCCAGCGTAGCCGGCGTCTTGCTGGCGCTGGCCGGCATCATCGTCGGCCAGGGGCTGGAAGGCGGCAAGCTTACTTCCTTGCTGCAGCCGGCTGCATTCGCCATCGTGGTGATCGGCACCTTCGGCGCGGTGATGCTGCAAACCCGCGTGCCGACCTTGCGCCGTGGCTTGTCCATGATCCGCTGGGTCTTCAAACCACCACCAGACAATCGCGCCCAATTGGCGCGCGATATCAATAACTGGAGCATGCTGGCCCGCCGCGACGGGCTGCTGGCGCTGGAGCGCCCCATGCTGGGCGCCAAGGACAAATTCATTGCCAAGGGCTTGCGCATGATCGTGGACGGTATCAACCCGGACAAGATGCGCCAAATGCTGGACATGGAAATCACCGCTTTCGAAACGGCGGAGCGCCAGGCGGTGCGCATCTGGGAATCGGCGGCGGGTTACTCGCCGACCATTGGCATCCTGGGCGCGGTGCTGGGCCTGATCCATGTGATGGAAAATTTGACCGAGCCGGCCAAGCTGGGCTCCGGCATAGCGGTGGCGTTTGTATCGACCATTTACGGCGTCGGCCTGGCCAACCTGTTCTTCTACCCGATCGCCAACAAGCTCAAGACCATCATCACGCGCCAGGTCTACCTGCAGGAGCTGACTGCGGCGGTGATGTACGACATCGCCACCGGCGACTTCACACGAGTTATCGACGAGCGGATCGCGACCCTGATGCGGGAGCCGTGATATGCAAAACCGCCGCGCGCGCCGCAAGTTCGACGACGAGCCAGAGAATCATGAGCGCTGGCTGATTTCCTACGCCGACTTCATTACGCTGCTGTTTGCGTTCTTTGTGGTGATGTATGCGGTGTCCTCGGTCAATCTGGGCAAGTACAAGGTGTTTTCCGATGCTTTAGGCGATGCGTTCGGTGGCGCCGGCTCTGCAACGCCGACCAATACCGAGGTTCAGAGCCTGCCCATCCCGAATCCTGCCACGCGCAAGCGCAATGAGGCGATCAAGAAGGAGAAGGAGCAGATGACGCGCCTGGCCAAGGATCTGGCGAGTACGCTGGCGCCCCTGGTCAAGGAGGGCAAGGTGCGCGTCACGCAGAATAGCCGTGGGGTGAGCGTGGAGATTAATGCTTCGGTGCTGTTCAGGGCTGGCGATGCGAGTTTGACCGAGGAGTCGCGCGAGGCGTTGACGGCGGTGGCTTCCTTGCTGAAGGATGATCCGCATGCGGTGCAGGTGGAGGGGCATACCGATAATGTGCCGATCAAGAATACGGCGTATCCGTCGAACTGGGAGTTGTCGGCGGTGAGGGCGGGGAGTGTGGTGCGGCTGTTTATTGAGTCGGGGATCAAGCCTTCGCGCATGACGGCGGTGGGGCATGCGGATAATGAGCCGGTGGCGCCGAATACTGACCCTGAGTCGCGGGCTAGGAATCGAAGGGTGGCGGTGACGATTTTGTCGGGGGTTCCGGATCCGGCGACTGAAATTCCAAACCCCTAGAACCGGTAAACCGGTGTCAGACCCGCAGGGTCTGACACCCGACATGCGGCCGCCGCGTATCAGTGTCTGACCCTGCGGGTCAGACACTGGGGTAACGGTTTCAGGCGCGCAGCCGCTCCTGCTGCGGCATCTCCGCCCGCAACCGCTGCCTGCGCCTCCAACCCCAAGCCGTCCCAATCGCCGCAAGCGCAGCCAGCACCCCCGCCACCGGCCAGGCCGACGACTTCAAATTCTTCCGCGCCTGCGCATCCATCAACGCCTCCGGAAACGGCCTCGGCTCCGTCGGCACCACCTGCCACTTGCTCCGATCCGCCGGCGCCCGCTCCATGAATTCATCAATCGAATACGCCGGTGCCGACCCGAACGCGCGGCTCGAAGGCACCTGCGGAATCCTCACCAGCATCACCGCCGCCACATCCGACTTCAGCGACTGCTCAAACGCCCCCAGCTTCCGCCCAGCCTGACCACCCAGCACATCCAGCAAATCCCTGCCCAGCGCATCAAACGCCACTGCCGGATGCAAACGCGTCTGCTCCTCAGTGAAATAGTCGAAAGCCTTGCGCCCGCTGGCAAAGCTCATCTCCTTCACCCCCATATAGGCAAACGCACCAACTGCCTTAAGCCGGTTGGTCGGCCCCTGGAACGGCCACTGCCACCCCAGCTTGCGCAGCACATCCACGCTGATCCCCGTGCAGTTATCCGCCGCATGCTTGTAGCTGAAATGGTGGGCATAAAACTCGCGATAAACCTGATTCACCTTGCCCTGGAACGCTTCCGCAGTACGCGCATCGTCCAGCACCGCCACCAGCATGTACGACGGCCGGTAATACTGCTGGCCGCTGTTCAAATCCATCAGGTAGTTATCCATCGGCACCGCCGACGCGACGATGCCTTTTTCGCTGAATGAATCCAGGTTGTAGAAGTTATTCACCAGCCAGTCCGCCCATTCACCCTTTGGCCCAAGCTTGCCAGTGGCGATGGCGAAATGTCCGCCGTAGGCTTCGTCATCGTCGCCCTGGGCGCCGCTCAGCACAATCGCCATCACTGGCTTGCCAGCCAGGTCGGGTGCAGTTGCCCCGGGCCGCTGCCATACCTTGCGCACCGCGTAGTCGCTGCGCGCGCCGCCATCGGCGTGACGCACAAAGCCTTGCAGGTTGTCGGCGCCCGCCAGCGGCTGCAGCGGCAGCCTGGAGTCGATCACGAAATCTTGCGGCCAGATGGTGCGCGCCTCAAACTGCTGGTTCTTTTCATCCCATTGGCCGCGCACGCGCACATCGCGCTGGCGGAAGAATGCTTCCGAGCTGGCGTTGAAATAGGAGCGGTTGGTGACGATCTTTGGCGCCAGGCGCAGGTTCAGCGTGGCGCCGTCGGATGTGCGCAGGGACTTGCCGTCGTAGCGTGCCTGCGGCACCAGTTGCGGCGAACCGACCCAGACCAGTCCTGGAGCATCACCCGCGCCGATGGTGGGCATGGCGACCAGGTCATCCTGGAAATACCATAAGGCCTGGGGTTGGCCGCAGCCTTCGCAGCGGCCAGTCTGGAGGCGGAACTTGTCCGTTGGGTGCAGGCCGAAATGCTCGCCGTCGAGGGCAGGCTGAATCGGCGTGGGGCTGGCCTGGGCGGCGCCGGCGGCTAGGATGATTCCTGAGAGAAATGTGCGCATTTGCGCATTATGCAATAAACCGCAAAACCCGGAAACCGGGGTCTGACCCGCAGGGTCAGACCCCCTCTGCGCCACAGCCTCGGGGTATGTTGTGAGTCCGCGGCAGATGCGCTGACAGGGTCTGACCCTGCGGGTCAGACCCAGGTTTACCGGTTTTAAAGGGGATTAACCCGCGATGAACCCGCGGCGTGCATTGCCGCCGGAAGTCATCCCGCTCGGCCCGTAGACCGTGGTTTGCTGCGGACGCAGCGCTTGCAGGGCGCCCTGGGTGTGGCCCAGGTGCTTGTTGATCAACACGCCGTTCAGGCGGTTCAGTTCTTTCGCTTCGCGCGTCTGGTCCAGCAGGCGCTGCCACAGGATATTGGCGGCATCGTCATTCGCAGCTTCCAGCCACGACTCCATGCCCAGTTCCAGCGCCGGATAGCCGGCTTCAGCCAGGGCAGCGTGGCGCGCGGTGGCCAGGTTGGCCATTTCATTGACCAGGGCCGACTTTTGCGGCGTCAGCGAAGTCAGGTGGTCGATGTCCGCCGCGACCAGGTCTTGCTGTTCCTGTTTCAGGACTTCCAGCAATTCCGAGATCTTGCTCAACTCAGCCTGCAGGCTGTGTTTAGGGGAGACAGCGGCCATCATGCTTCCTTAGCGTTGCTTACGAGCGTTCAGCAGGTCGCGGACCGTGTCCAGCAAACCGTCTGCCACTTTTTCGGAGTTGACCTGGAACTGGCCGTCAGCAATCGCCATCTTGATGCGTTCGACTTTCTTGGTGTCGAACACGGCGTTGCTGGCGGCGGCTCCACTGGCCGCCATCGCCTGGCCTTGCGCGGACAGGCGCACATTGTCGGTACCTGCCTGTGGTGCGGTCGAAGTTGCTGCGGCGGCCTTGTCCGCGCTGCGCGCGTTTGTGCTCGTCGCAGGCGAACTTGGCAAGCCCGGCGTGTTCTTCAATGTATCGTTGATCTTCACAGCTTTATCCTCGTCTGGTTGGAGTACTTTACCCCGGCATACGAGTCTTTTACGGCAACCTTCGGCCAAACTTTAGCTGGCATGTTGAAACTTGTTTAAAAAGCTACTTCTACCAGGCCGCCCATTCGGGCAATCCCGCTGATTTGCTGGCCATTGCCGGTGCGGACTGCCACCACCTGGCCTTCGGCTGCCGATCCGGCTGCCTTGCCCTCGGCCGAGACCGAGAAGCCGTTGCCTTTCGAGACCAGCTTGACCAATTGACCATTCAGGATCACCGGCTTGGCCTTCACCATATCTACCCGCAGCGGCGTACCTGCGGAAATGGACAGGCTGCTGGTCTTGCCGATCAGCTGCGCCTTCTCGGTCGCGATCCCGGCGGGCAGGGCGGTCAGCTCGCCTTGCATTAGCGCCAACTGTGCCTCTTCAATAGCCTGGCCCTGGGCCAGCGGCGCCGCCGCAGCCACATAGCTGCCCAGCACCGATACCGTACTTTGAATATATACCGTCCACGTGGAAGGCGCCGCACAGCGCACGCCCACCGTGGTCTTGCCCCAAGCGCGAGCGCCCGGCATCAGGAAGGCCTCCGGCGCAGGGCAGGGCGCCAGGTTCAGGCGCGGGTCGAGCGCACCGACGCTGACCGTGACCATGCCCGGCAGGCCGGCGGTCTGCACCTGCAGGAATTGTTCGGCCACCTGGCGCAGTGCGGCCGGTTCCATGCGGGCTGGGCTTGCCGGCGCTGCCGCATTGGCAACGCCTGCAGCGAGCAGGGACGCAATGATGAGAATGTGTTTCATGCTAGCCATCTTAGCCCTCGCGCGAAACCGGCAAGCCGCGAATAGGGGCAAAAACCCCGCCTTTCTCTTCCGATCAATTCAAGGCATTGCTCCGTATCATCGAACCTGTCATCAAGCGGAGAAGCGCCATGTTAGGCAGACTCGACAACTACCTGCAGTTCAATGAAGCGGCCCTCAGCCTGCGCGAGAAGCGCCAGGCCGTGCTCGCTTCGAATATTGCCAATGCCGATACGCCTAATTACAAGGCGCGCGACATCGACTTCGCCGCCAACCTGCAGGCGGCCCTGCAACGCGCCAGCGCGCCGCAGCCGCTGAACACCACCGCAGCCAAGCATTTCCCGACCGGGCCGCAGGACGGCAACACGCTGCCCGACGGCACGCCGCTGCTGTTCCGCCATCCAGCGCAAGGCGCGGTGGACGGCAACACGGTCGATATGGATGTCGAGCGCAACAACTTTGCCGACAATGCATTGCGCTACGAAGCCGGCGTGACCTTTATTAATGGGCAGATCAAAGGCCTGCTGGCCGCGATCCAGGGAGGTTAACCATGTCCTTGTTCAGTATTTTCAATGTGTCCGGTTCGGCCATGAGCGCCCAGGCCCAGCGCCTGAACGTGACCGCCTCGAACCTGGCCAACGCCGACAGCGCCACCTCCGCCAGCGGCGAAGCCTACCGCGCCAAGCAGGTCGTGTTCCAAGCCACGCCGACCGCCAACGGCGCTGCCACCGCAGTCAAGGTCAGCCAGGTCGTGGAAGACCCATCGCCGATGCGCCAGGTCTACGACCCCAAGCACCCGCTGGCCGATGAAAAAGGCTATGTGACGATGCCGAATGTGAACGTGGTCGATGAGATGGTGAACATGCTGTCGGCCTCGCGCTCCTACCAGACCAACGTAGAAACAATGAATGCAGCCAAGACCATGCTGCTGAAAACCCTGACGATCGGACAGTAATCATGGCCATCACCAACACCCCAGTCACCGGCGGCGCCGCACCATCGCAAGCCCTGCTCAACGCGGTCAACACGCGCGGCAACAACGCCTCTTCCAGCAAGAGCGTCTCAGCCGACCAGGACAAATTCATGACGCTGCTGATCACGCAGCTGAAAAACCAGGACCCGCTGAATCCACTGGATAACGCGCAAGTGACCAGCCAGCTGGCGCAGCTGCAAACCGTCACCGGCATCAACAAGCTGAACGAAACGATTGAATCGCTGAAGACAGACTACGCCTCATCGGCCTCGCTGCAGGCAACCAACCTGATCGGCCATGGCGTGCTCGCGCCAGGCAAGAGCATGCAGCTGGCCGGCGGCAAAGGCCTGTTCGGCATCGACCTGAAAAATGCGGTCGACACGCTGCAGATCGATATCAAGAATGCCAGCGGCAAGGTGGTGCACTCGCTGTCGCTGCAAGCAGTCGACGCCGGCACCTTGCCACTGACCTGGGACGGCAAGCTGGACGATGGCACCACCGCAGCGGACGGCATCTACACCGTTGACGTCAGCGGCACCCTGGGCGGCAAGGCCGACACCGGCGTGCAGGCGCTGAGCTTTGGCACCGTGGCCAGCGTGTCCACCGGCGCCGGCGGCGTCAAGCTGAACGTGCCAGCGCTCGGCCAGCTGAGCATGAACGATATCAAACAAGTTTTGTAAGCCCAACCTGATAGGGGAAATACCATGTTTCAACAAGGTCTCAGCGGTCTGAACGCCGCAGGCAAGTCGCTCGACGTTATCGGCAACAACATCGCCAACGCGAGCACGGTGGGCTTCAAAGGATCCCAGGCGCAATTCGCCGACCTGTATGCCAACTCCCTGAACGGTGTTGCGGGCAACAACCCGGGTATCGGCGTGAGCATCTCGCGCATCGCCCAGCAATTCACCCAGGGTAATATCGAAACCACCAATAACCCGTTGGACGTGTCCATCAACGGCGGCGGCTTCTTCCGCACCGTTGCGCCAAGCGGCGAAGTGCAGTACTCGCGCAACGGCCAGTTCCTGCTCGACAAGAACGGCATCATCACCAATGCCCAGGGCAACGCGATCACCGGCTACCTTGCCAACAAGGACGGCGTGATCCTGGCCGGCGCACCCGTGCCGATCAAGATCGACACCGCCGACCTGACCCCGGTCGAAACCACCGATGCCAACTTCAAGATCAACCTGTCGTCCACCTCGCCGGTGCCGACCAAGGTACCGTTCGACGCCACCGACCCGCTGACCTACACCAAGCAGACCGTCATGGACGTGTTCGACAGCCTGGGCAATGCCCACACCATGTCGACCTTCTACGTCAACAAAGGCAGCGGCGTGTGGGACGTGTACGCCGGCAGCGACGGCGTTGAAGTCGACGCCAAGAAGGTCGCCCAGGCCGTGCTGACCGACGCGCCATCGATCGCAGCGCGCGCAGCCTATGACGCGGCGGCGCTGGCAGGCAACGCAGCCGGCATGCTGGCCGCCCAGCAGCAATACTCCGCAGCAGCCGGCGCCGCCATGACTGCGGCAGCGACCGCCGCTGGCGCCACCCCGGCCCAACTGGCGAAACTGGCCGCCGTGTACACGCCGCCAACCGACGTCGGCGCGATCCCTGGCAATAACCCGGACATCATCAACCAGAAGCTGGCGGCCGCGATTGAAGTGCCGGCAGTGAAAGTCGGCACCCTGGCGTTCGACCAGAACGGCAACCTGAGCGCAGCGCGCATGGCCCTGCTGACCCCGCCGCAGACCCTGCCATTCTCGATCAACCTGCCGATCTTCCCGGACAATGGCGCCGACCTGCTGATGACGATTTCCACCAACTTCGTCGGCACCACGCAATACGGTTCACCAACCAGCGAAAAGGAATCGACCCAGAACGGCTATTCTTCCGGCAGCCTGCAGCGCTTCTCGACCGACCCAAGCGGCGTGATCGTCGGCCAGTACAGCAACGGCAAGTCCCGTCCACTGGCGCAATTCGTGCTGGCCAACTTCGCCAGCCCGGACGGCCTGATCCCGCTCGGTAACAACGCCTGGGCCGAAAGCTCCGCCTCCGGCCAGCCGCAGATCGGCGCACCAGGGCAGGGCAATAACGGCCAGTTGCGCTCATCGTCGGTGGAATCGTCCAACGTCGACCTGACCAAGGAACTAGTGGACATGATCACCGCGCAGCGCGTCTACCAGGCCAATGCCCAGACGATCAAGACCCAGGACTCCGTGCTGCAAACCCTGGTCAACCTGCGTTAATCGGATAAAGCGAGCTAAGCGATGGACCGCCTCATTTACACCGCCGCCACTGGCGCGCGGCATTTGCTGGAGCAACAGGCCACCACGTCGAACAACCTGGCCAATGCCACCACGACCGGCTTCCGCGCCCAGCTCGATTCCTTCCGCGCAGTACCGGTGGTATCGGAAGGCCTGCCGACCCGCACCTTCGTGGTCGACAACACGGTTGGCTCCGACTTCCGCGCCGGCACCATGCAGACCACCGGCCGCCCGCTCGACGTCGCCCTGCGCGGCGACGGCTTCATTGCCGTGCAATCGAGCGACGGTTCGGAAGCCTACACCCGCAACGGCAGTCTCAAGGTCAATGAAAACGGCATGCTGCAAACGGCCGCAGGCCTGACCCTGGTCGGCGAGAACGGCCCCATCGCCATCCCGCCCGACACCGAAGTAGCGATAGCGGCCGACGGCACGGTATCCGCCATCGACACCACCCAGACCAAGCCCGGCCCATCGAACGTGCTGGGCCGCATCAAGCTGGTCAACCCCGACGTCAAAGGCCTGGTACGCGGCGACGACGGCCTGTTCCGCAACCAAAGCGGCCTGCCAGCCGACGCCGACCAGAACGTCCGCCTCGCCGACGGCACGCTCGAAGGCAGCAACGTCAACCCCATCGACGCCATGGTGAACATGATCGCGTTAGCACGCTCCTTCGAAACGCAAATGAGCCTGTTGAAAAACGCCGAAGCCAACGCCGCCAAAGCCACCCAAATCCTCGCCCTGAATTAATTCTTGTGGCTACGGCCGAGCCCGTGTCCCACCTTGGGGTCACACCCTAAACGTGACACGAGCTCAACCATCACGTACTTGAGCCCGTGTCACACTTGGGGTGTGACCCCAAGGTGTGACACGGGCTCGGCAGTTGGTGTTCAATTAATGTTGCTGCAATTATGTTGCCTTTGAGCAACGTATGACATCAGAGCCATTGCGCTGAGGTGAGGGATTCCCGCATCATGGGATCTTTGACCCCTGCAGTTCAATTTCATGGCCCCTCCAGAGGAACGCTACGCCGCCGTAGTCCTGCCGTTTGCGCTGGCCGTGGCGGCGCTCACCCTGGTGGCGGTGTTCAGCCTGTCCATGGCGGCCACCTTGCGCGCCTACGTCAGCGGGGAGAGCCATTGGTCCAAGGGCCAGAAGGCGGCTATTGCTTCGCTCCAGCGCTACCTGGTGACCTCCGACGAACAGGACTATTCGCAGTTCCAGTCCGAGTTGGCCGTGCCTCTGTCGGATATGCGCGCCCGGCGCGAAATGGATAAGCCGGACATGGATTGGAATGTGGTGCGCGAGGGCTTCCTCGGCGGCCGCAATGCTGATGAAGACGTGCGCGGCATGGTCTGGCTTTATCGCGGCGGCAAAGACATCTACCTGATGGCGCGCGCCATCACCTATTGGGAACACAGCGACGAGCACTTGCTGCGCCTGCGTGAGCTCGGCGTGGAAGTGCATGCCATGTCACCGGGGGACCGCGCTGCCCCCACAGTGTTGCTGGAAATTCAGGAAATCGACCGCCGCCTGACGCCGCTGGCCATCGGTTTTTCCGCCGCCATCAACGACGCCGCGCGCCAGGTTTCGAACGCCCTGCTGGCCGTGCTGTTGTTGGCCGCCACCGTCCTCACCTTGAGCGGCCACCGCTACCTGCGCCGTTCCTTTGCGCGCCGCGAACGCCTGGTGCAGCAACTGCGCCAGAGTGAGGCCGAAGCCTTCGCTGAAAAAGAACTGGTGCAGGTGACCCTGGGCTCGATTGCCGACGCCGTGATCACGACGGACAGCGAACAGCGCGTCAGCTACTGCAACCGCAATGCCGAACAGATGCTGGGCCTACCCCAATCCGTGATCCTCGGCCGCCCGCTGGAAGAAGTCTGCCAACTGGAAGGCGAGGCGGAAGCACTGCATCTCTTGGCAGCCGACGGCAGCCGGGTGCCGGTCGACCGCTCCCTGGCGCCGATCCACGCGCCGGACGGCGCCGCCATCGGCCAGGTCATCGTGCTGCACGACGCCAGCGAAGCGCGCCGCCATGCCGCCCAGCTGTCCTACCAGGCCACGCACGACGAGCTGACCGATATCCTGAACCGGCGCGAATTCGAGCGCCGCCTGTGCGAGCTGCTGGCAGCCCTGCGCCAGGGCAGCGGCGGCGAACACGCCGTGCTGTACTTGGACCTGGACCGCTTCAAAATCGTCAACGACACCAGCGGCCACGCGGCCGGCGACGAACTGATCAAGCAAGTGAGCCAGATGCTGCAGTCCACGCTGCGCGAGCGCGACATCGTGGGCCGCCTGGGCGGCGACGAATTCGGCATCATGCTGACCCAGTGCAGCCATAGCGACGCGCTGCGCGTGGCAGAGAAATTGCGCAAGGCCGTGGTCGACCTGCATTTCGCCTGGGGCGTGCGCAGCTACCGCATCGGCGTCAGCATCGGCGTGGTGCTGCTCGATAGCCGCAGCAGCAGCCTGAAGGAAGTGATGAAGTCGGCCGATGCCGCCTGCTATATGGCGAAGGAAAAAGGCCGCAACCGCATCCACCTGTACAGCGACGATGATGCCGAACTCTCCGTGCGTCATACGGAAATGGAAGCGGTCTCGCGCATTCGCTCCGCGCTGGAAAACGACCGCTTCTGCCTGCACCTGCAAACCATCGCCCCGCTGCGCCCGGGCCTGCGCGCGCACGCCGAAGTGCTGGTGCGCATGCTGGACGAAGACGGCGGCCTGGTGCCGCCAATGGCCTTCATTCCCGCCGCCGAACGCTACGACCTGATGCCGATGCTGGACCGCTGGGTGATCAGCCACGCCTTCGCCGCGTTGGCCGAACAGCCGGCCGGCACCAGCTGGGCCATCAACCTCTCAGGCGCGTCGGTGTGCGACGAAGGCTTGCTGGAATTCGTGATGGAGCAGAAGCGACTGACTGGCGTTGCACTGGAAGATGTGTGCTTCGAGATCACCGAAACGGTGGCTGTGGCCAACCTCGCGCAGGCGGCGACATTGATCCAGGACTTGCAGGCGCAAGGCGCCCGCTTCGCGCTCGACGATTTCGGCGCCGGCATGTCCTCCTTCGCCTACCTCAAGCACCTGCCGGTCGATTACGTGAAGATCGACGGAAGCTTCATTCGCGGCATCCTTCACAATCCGACCGAACGCGCCATGGTCGAATCAATCAACCAGATCGCCCACGTGATGGGCAAGCAGACCATCGCTGAATTCGTCGAAGACGATGCGGTGCTGGCCTGCTTGCGCAACATGGGCGTCGATTTCGCCCAGGGTTATGGAGTAGGGCGGCCACAGCCTTTACAGTCAGTTCAATCGGCGGCCATGGTCTAATCGGCATACTCGATTGGTCGAACGCTCATGGATTGCTCTCGATTAATTGCCGCAGCTTTACCTCGAAGTATTTCTTCGCGCTTGAAGTCCGTCTCGTCGACGGGATAGACGGTTGCGTCGATTACCAACTGCATGCCTGGCCGCCATACTTTTGGCAATTGAACGCTGCATTGGACGCCAGATCAAAGCCATCACGCTGCCTTCATTGCGGCTGGCTGATCGGCTTTCGAGATGAGCATACTGTCGCCACCTGCGTAGACCTTCCTGAATCGCAGATAACCGGCCTTGGCATCCTGATAGGCGAACATGCCTGGCCCATCGAATGGCTCACGGCCCGTCGTGATCATTTGCGGAATCTTCTTGTTCTGCATATAGGACTGGGCGGCTTCTCGTTGTGCAGCAGTCAGGCGGCTCTGAGGCGGGGACGTTTCGGCCCTTTCGCCGTGGGCACCAGTTGGTTGATGGGCGCGTTCTTCCTTTTCCTTCGCCAGGATTTCACACCACTCACGGAGCTGCGCGTGGGCCGCCTCTTCGCTATCTGGATTCCCAGGAATCATCTTGAACCATGCGCGCGAATCATGAACGTACTCGTCAAACACTTTTGCGATTGCGTCAGGCAGTTGATAAGGCGCTTTCCACCATGTGGCAATCTCCTCCCATTCATTAGGATGCGAATCTTTAAAGCCAGGCTTTTGATGTTTTGGAACGTAGCCGCTACCTTTTTTATTCAGCCAGGTCTCGAACGTGTGCACTTCGGTGTCGAATTCTAGATTCGCGCTGTGCAGGTCGTTTTGATCGAACTGGGTGGCTCTGCCAAAGCTTGCGGTCCTTTCAAGCGGGAGACCGCTTCCGGACCGACGTGCGCGACGCCATTGAATGTAGAGCTTGCGCTGCTCTCGCATAATATCGGTGGCCATGCCTTCTTTGCATTCGCATAGGGCCAGGTATGCGTTCATGTCATCAATGGTCTTCTGCGAAATCTTGAACTTCTTCTTCGCTTCTTCGTCCGCATCTTCGAGTCGAAAGGGTACGTTCGCCAGCCGGGCCTTTTTGTACATGTAGATCAATGGAATTCGCGAGAGCATGTCGTGCCCATCGGACTCGGTTCCTTTGCCTTGTTCGGTGGGCTCGTATCCTCCGCCGATATCCGAGTGCATTCCGGGAACGACGACTTCTTCGAACGAGGATGAAAATGCGCCTTTGACTGAGATTGAGTCGAGCGGGAAACTGCGTCGAATTTCATGTGCGGCAACCAGATGCACACAACGTACGTCTTCCGGGATTCGGAGTACGGTTTCAGCATCGGCCCATGCGGCATGTCCATCAAAACCCTGCAGCAGCAAGCTATTCCCAAAGGTGTTGCCAATCCCGATTGACGCCACCGTATCGAAGATGCCGACGAAATCGATCTGCAGTTCAAACCCGCCCAAAGTAAGCGGGCCCTTCTTATTGCTGAGGCGCCTGTCGCAAGTACACATCGCAATGAGGAAATTGACAAACGCACGCGCTTCGGTTGCACCGCGAGAGAATCCAAATATTGATACGTGAATTGTCTTCACGATCCCTGGGTCTTTCTTTTGCGGGCGATCAGTGGCGTTGTCCTTCCAATGCAAGCTGACCGCCGAATGCAGGCTTTGTAGCTGTTTCTCGATGAGTTGGCGAGACGTCTGACTTGCTGACGGATCATCTGCGGTTTCCGCATATTCGCGGTGCATCATATTCCAGAGCAGGTTTGGGGTAAGGTCGATAGTCCTTATCAGATGAAGAATCTGATCCGTCGAAAACAGCGGCGTTTTGTGGAAGTAGCTGTGCACATTGTTTATCGCTTGCATCAAGCCCCAAATGATGCGGTCCGAGCAGCGATAGCCCATCGCAGCACTACGGGTCGATTCGCCATCGTCTTTGATTTGTGGGAAGGGCGACGCGACGCCAGGTACGTAGACCTTGAAACAGTGATGATACTTGTCCCAGGCCTCTTTCTTGGTCAATGATGGTTCGACCCCAATACCTGGGAACGCGTCGTACAAGCGTGCTACGTTTGAATGGGCCAAGTTGACATCCGCTTTTTTGTAATTGTTCTTGGTGCCATCGAAAAAAAAGCCGAAATAAAGATTATTTGAGCAAGGCTCATCGGGAAGTACGCGAGCCTGGGTTTGCTCCAAGCGATTTAGCTTCTTAATTTCATCGGCGGTGAAGAACTCCTGAAATGAGCTTGCCGATGCATACCGTTGATCAACGTCGTCAATTAGTCTTGCATTCACGGCTTGTTCTCCATCAATGTACGAAGCTGTGCTTCGAAGTACGTCAGAGTGCGTTTCCGATCTTTCGTTACGAACTCTGAAAACGCCGGATCCTCGGGGCTACTAAATTGTGCAATTTCTTTTGGGGCATTGCGCTTAAACCAGTCCCATTCAGTCTTACGGTTAGCCGGGTCTGACATTCCTTTGTCGAGCGACGACTTAGTTCTATCAATGGCATCACGTGCCCGATTAACTTTGTCGTCCCAGTGCCGTTTTCTGACCGCAAATGAGGGTTCAGGCCAGCCTTTGATAGCTCCAGGCCATGCCTCATGGGTTGGATCGACGTTGCTGGCAACAAGATTCATGTCGCCGCTTGGGCTGCGGATGACCCAAAGCTCGGTCGGCTGGTCAGCTGCATATTGGGGCACTTCAACGGTGAACTTCTTCATGTAGCGCGGGAGTTCGCGTTTGAAGTCGTTCTCGTCGACTGGGTAGACGATTGCGTCGATCACCAGTTGCATGCCTGGGCGCCATACTTTGGGCAATTCTATGCAGCATTGAATGCCGGCTCCCGAGTAGGAACTGGCACGGTCGCCGCCGGTTGCGTTCTTCGGCTGCAGCGGATCGTCAATGCTGAACACGATGACGTCGCCCGAATAGTTCACGCCTTTCACGCTGACCATCATAGTTTCGTTTCCTTTGGCAGAAACGGCAGCGCAGCCGCTGGCCAGCGCCATCAAGGTCACTGTCAGCGCAGCACGCATGAGATTTGATATCTTGATCATTCTTAGTTTATCCGACTTGATATTTAGCATGGCTCATCAGGAAGCTCGCGTGCCTGAACCATTGAGATCTCGTTAATCCGTTTTATCTCGTCTTTTGTGAAGAGTTCTTGAAGCGAACTTGCTGCTGCGTAACCTCGATCGACGTCACCGATAAGCGTTGCACTCATGACTTGTTCTCCAACAATTTCGTCAGATTTTCTTCGTAGAACCGCAAAGCCGCTTGTCTTCTTTTTAGCACTGAGTCTACAAAGGCCGGATCATTTGGACCGCTAAATTGAGCGACCTCTCTTGGCTGATTTTTCTTGATGACGTCCCAAGTACGCTGACGAACAGTTGGCTCTGACATTCCTTCGTCTAGTGCAGTCTTAGCTGTTTCAATTGAACTACGGGCCTCCGCAACTTTACGCTCCCAATAGCGCATCTTTACCGCTAACGACGGTTCTGGCCAACCTTTGATTGCACCCGACCACGCCTCATGCGTTGGATCAACGTTGCTGGCAACAAGGTTCATGTCACCGGATGGTGCGCGAATGACCCAAATTTCGGTTGGCTGGTCTGCTGGATATTGGGGCACTTCAACGGTGAACTTCTTCATGTAGCGCGGGAGCTCGCGTTTGAAGTCGGTCTCGTCGACGGGGTAGACGATTGCGTCGATCACCAGTTGCATGCCTGGGTGCCACATCTTTGGCAATTGTATGCAGCACTGGATTCCAGCTCCCGAGTAGGAGCTCGCGCGGTCGCCGCCGGTTGTGTTCTTAGGCTGCAGTGGATCGTCAACGCTGAACACGATGACGTCTCCCGAATAGTTCACGCCTTTTACGCTGACCATCATGGTTTCGTTTCCTTTGGCAGAAACGACTGCGCAGCCGCTGGCCAGCGCCATGAAGGTGACTGTCAGCGCAGCGCGCATAAGATTTGGTATCTTGATCATACTTTTATCCGACTCGATATGTAGTTTGTTCAGGGCGCGTTATGGCTTGCTCGCACAAGTCCAGCATGTCGTTCCGCTCCAGTCCTTGCGTTCTGCCAAGAGCAATCGCTGCGCAGACCGCACTGTATTGTTCCGATCTGCGCATCTCATTCATAGGCATCGATCGTCGTTCAAGTTGCGCCAGCATTGAATCGCCTTCGCTACAGCTAAGCAGTTCGTCGAATTGGGCGTCGGTCAGCTTTGGCTCGACTGGGGAGGGCTGAACCTTGTTATCCAGCGTAATGTGATGTAATAGTCCATCGCGGCCCATGTACGCACAAAGTTCTGCAGGGCCGAACATATCCGCTCGCTGTTCCTCGCTCATGACACGGTGGATGTCAGGCAAGCGGCGCGTATCGGGGAAGCGCAGGTTGATGTGTTGCCCGCCAGCTTGCACCACGCACCAGCGCGATAGTCGTTCTGCAAAAGCGTTTATTGGCTCGCTTGTTTTGAAGACGCTGATCATTGGCCAGCCGCTGCATTCGATTAGTGATTGCTTTAGTTGCTGGTTTTTGCCATCGAAGCGCAGGATAAAGGGCGATACATCTTGCACTGCGTCGCGCCAGCCGGGCAAATGCTCGAAAAGGAATTTCACCTCTTTGCCGAATCGCTTGTGGAACCCTGGGATGAAGGCTCCATCCAAAAGCAGGTAGGTAGGGGTTAGCGTGTCGAGGTTGTCGAGCCACTCGGCCGCGTATTCGTTAATGAGCATGATCACTCCACCAAAGTGAAGGCCGGGGCGGAACCCAAGGACTTCATCAGGCACGCGACGCAAATACTGCGAGGTATTGCGGGCATGGCGTAGGTAAGCTTTTCGGGTCCGACGAAGGACTTCTTGCCCGCCTTGATCTCTATCTTGCCAGGACATTGGACCGTAATATTGCCGCCATCAATGGTGATGTTCGCGCCGCCTGCCGTGGACAGGCTGATCTTCTTCGCCGCAGCCCAGTCGATATGGGCGTTGGAGCTTTTCACGTTGACGGTGTCGCGCGCCATCACGGCCATGGCGCCGGCCTGTGCCTGCATGTCGATGTTGTCGCGGGCTGCGATCAGTTGCAGGCCGAGGCCTTGTTCGCCTGGTTTGACGGCGCCGCCCAGCATGCCGATGGACTGGCTGGTGTGCATGCGCATCTGGCCGCCGGTGGCGAGCTGGGTGTCGGCGCCGCTCATGATGGTGGCAACCGCGCCTGCGGCGATTTGCAGGTCGCGGCCGGCGCTCATGGCCAGGCCGTCCTTGGCGGAGATGGCGACGATCGGGGCGGCGGTATGCGGCAGCTTGCCTGCGCCCGGCCTGGTGTTGCGAGCGCCGGCGTCGTCGTTGGCTTCGTCCAGGCTATCCGATTCGACCATGCCGGAGACGGAGGTCAGGAGTTGCTTGAGCGGCGGCTCTTCGTCCTTGGCGTCGGGCAGGCCGGTATGCGCTGCAAAGCCGACGGTCTTGTGTTTGGTTGCTGCGTCGTGGAAGGTCTCGCCCAGCTTGGCGGCTTGCTTAAGCATGGCGATGCCGGGGGCGTTGTCGCCGGCCAGGCCGCGCTGGCTGGCGTTGTGGGGCAGGGCGTAGCTGCTCACGAGCAGTCCGGCGCCGCCGCGCACCGCCCCGTATGCATCGGTGCGCAGTTCGGCGCCTTGTCCGCGCAGGCTTCCCCGGAAGTTGTCGGCGCTGTGCACCAGGTGGCCGAGATTGAGCTCCGTGGCGGCGCTGGTGCTGCGCAGCTGGATGCGGCCTTGCTGGTCGGTGTCGTCGAACAGCAGCTGGTTGTAGCCGCTGCCGCCGAATTCCTTGCTGCGTACGCCCCATTGGGCGGAGCCGTTGCGGTGGTCGCCGCTGCCGGCTGCGAGGCCGTGCCATACCGGGCTGTTGCCTGCGGTGAGATTGCCCTGGCCGGATGGTGCGTGGTCGTGGGCGCTGGTGAAAACCTGTCCTGCGGCCGCAGTCGGCTGACCGCCAGGCGTGGGCTGCACGCCGCCTTCGCCCTGGCCGTTGTACAAGGCGCCGATGATGATCGGGCGGTCGATATCGTTTTCAAGGAACTGCACCAGCACTTCCTGTCCGATGCGCGGCAGGAACTGGCTGCCCATGCCGCCGCCTGCGGAGCGCTGTGCAACGCGCACCCAGCACGTGGCGTCGGCGCTCTCTTGCCAATGGAAGCGGATACGTACGCGCCCCAGCTGGTCGCAATGGATTTCGTTGCCGCCTTGTGCGTGATCCTGGCCATCCGGGCCAACGACGATGGCGCTCTGGCTGCCCATTGCGGTTGGCTTGGCATGCTGGCGGCCTTCGCCGCCGCGATGTGCCGGCCGCCAAGGCACGTCCGCAGCCAGCGCGGTAAAGCTGTTGGCGTAGCCGCTGGCGGCTGCCTTTTCCAGCGTGGTGCTGAAGTCTTCCGGCATCTCGCGCACCGGCGCGGCCAGCGTTTCCAGCAGCTCAGGGATGGGGCCGAACAATTCGGCGAGGCCGCGCTTTGCAGCAATCGGCAGGTTGTTGACGCCGGCGCCGATCACGCGCAGCGCGACGTAGCGTGGATCGTCAGCGGTGCCGAACAGGGCGCCTTGCGTCATGGTGAAGCGCGTGCCTGCACGCAGGGTGCGGACGGTGGAGCGGCCCTGGCATTGCTGGCTGCGTGCTTCCAGCAATTGCATGTGCAGGGTGGCGTAGCGTTCCGCGTCGGAGCCGTCGGTGTAGAAGTATTGGCCGGGGTAGTCGTAGCTTTCCGGCTGCTGGGCGTTTTTGCCAAAGTCATTCACTCGTGTAGGCACGGTGGCGCTGACGGAGGATTTGGCCTTGTAGTCATAGCTGATGACGGCGACCGCGCCGCTTACCAGCTGGCGCATGGTTTGCAGCGACTGGATCGTGTCGAACTTTTCGCCGGCGCGCGCGGCGTGGTAGCGCAGGCCGCCGCCGGCTGCGCTGCTGGCGTCTTCCGGCGTGGCTGATTGCTGGCTGCTGTCGGCGAACAGCACCACGGTCTGCTCCTCCTCGCCATCTTCAAAGCGCCAGGCGATGCCTTCTTCGGTCAGCAGGCGGCGCACGAAGTCGTAGTCGGATTCGCGGTATTGGCAGCAGTAGCTGCGCGCGGGGAGGGTGTCGAGCAGGGAACGTGCGTCGTCGCTCCATTGCCATTTGGCGTAGGGCGCGTAATCGCCAAACACGGCATCCACAATATCGGCCACGCTCTTGTCCTGCCACACGCGGCTATTGCGCGTTTGCGTGGCGAGCCACAGCCAGGACGACAGGCGCACGCGGTATCGTGCGAAGCCGCCTTCGCTGCCCAGCATGGCGGCATGGCTGATGTAACCGTGGAAGGCGGTGCGGCTGCCATTGGCCAGGCTGGCCTTCAGGGTGGCGTGCTGGCCGAGCAGCTCGGCGGGACGAATGGTGGCGCTGGTCGACAGCACGATCACGTCGCGTGCAGTGATTTCCTGCAGGCAGTCGTCGGACAGGAAGGCTTCCACCAGCAATCCGCCTGAGCCGTAGTTGCCATCCTTTTTAAGGCTGAGCTCATATAGCCGGCTTTCGCTGGTGAACTGGGCGAGGGCGGCCACCACCTGGGCCAGGAGTTCAGTCCGCATGTCTACAAGGCAATAATTATCAAAACGCAAACAATAGCAGAGCTGAATTATTCTTGCCACACGGTTGAATAGGCGGGGGAAAACCGGCCAGATCGAAGCTTTGACTTGACCCGGGCCACCGGATAATGCCTGCATAGGAAAACCGTTTTTGGAGCAGGCAAATGATTCGATCACTGTGGATTGCCAAGACTGGCATGGAAGCGCAGCAGACCCAGATGGACGTGGTGTCCAATAACCTGGCGAACGTGAGCACCAACGGCTTCAAGAAGTCGCGTGCCGTGTTTGAAGACCTGCTTTACCAGAACATCCGCCAGCCAGGCGCAGCCTCGTCGCAGCAGACCCAGCTGCCTTCCGGTATGCAAGTTGGTACTGGTGTGCGCCCGGTTTCGATCGAGCGCATCCACACCCAAGGCAACCCGCAATCGACCGGCAATGACAAGGACCTGATGGTCAATGGCAATGGCTTCTTCCCGGTTCTGCTGCCGGACGGCACCACGGCCTACACCCGAGACGGCTCTTTCCAGCGCGATAACAATGGCCAGATGGTGACGTCCAGCGGCTTCGTGCTGCAGCCGGCCATCACCATCCCGATCAACGCTCAGAGCATTACCGTGGGCCGCGACGGCATCGTGTCAGTCACACTGCCGGGGCAGGCTGCGCCGCAGCAGATTGGAGCGATCCAGCTGGCGACCTTCATCAACCCGACCGGCCTGGAATCGAAAGGCGAGAACTTGTACGTGGAGACCGGTTCTTCCGGCGCCGCGACCAATAACCAGCCAGGCACCAATGGCACCGGCGTGATCCTGCAGGGCTATGTGGAGACCTCGAACGTCAACGTGGTGGAGGAAATGGTGAACATGATCCAGACCCAGCGCGCTTACGAAATCAATTCGAAGGCGATCACCACCTCCGACCAGATGCTGCAGCGTCTGACGCAGCTGTAATAGAGCGAGCCTGCCATGCGTAACGCCATTGTCACCGTCATTGCTGCCGCACTGTTGTCCGCCTGCGTCAGCGCGCCGACTTCGATCGTCCAGGGCCCGACCAGTGCGCGCCCGTTGCCGCCATCCTATCCGCCGGCACAGGTGACGAATGGCTCGATTTACCAGGCCAGCACCTACCGCCCGGCCTTCGAAGACCGCCGCGCGCGCCATGTGGGCGACGTGATCAATGTCGTCATCACGGAAAGCACCTCCGCCGTGAAGAACGGCGCCAGCGCCGGCAACAAATCGGGCAGCGTCAACTTCGGCGTGCCGGGCTTGCTGCAGAACAAGCTGGGCGCCAATATTGCCACCAGCGCCGACAACAAGTTTGCCGACGCCGACAGCCAGTCCCTCAGCAACAGCTTCCGCGGCACCATCGGCGCGACCGTGGTGGAAGTGCTGTCGAACGGTAACCTGATCATCGCCGGCGAAAAGCAGGTCGGCATGAACAAAGCCACCGAATACATCCGCATTTCCGGCATGGTGAATCCGGACTCGATCAACGGCAATTCGGTCGCATCGACCGCCATCGCCGACGCGCGCGTCGAATATCGCACCAAGAGCAATATCGATGGCGCCGAAGTGCAGTCGATGCTGTCGCGCTTCTTCCTCAGCCTGCTGCCTTTCTGAACATGAAGACTTTCAAACTCCTGGCCCTATGTGCCGCAATGATCCTGGCGCCGGCCGTGCAGGCTGAGCGCCTGAAAGACCTGGCCAGCATCGCCGGCGTGCGCCAGAACCAGTTGATGGGCTACGGCCTGGTGGTGGGCCTGGACGGCTCCGGCGATCAGACCACGCAAACCCCGTTCACCGTGCAATCGGTGGCCTCCATGCTGCAGCAGATGGGCGTTGCGCTACCTCCAGGCACGACGCTGCAATTGAAGAACGTGGCCGCCGTCATGGTCACCACCAGCCTGCCTGCCTTTGCCCAGCCAGGCCAGCAACTCGACGTCACCGTGTCCTCGATGGGTAACGCCAAATCGCTGCGCGGCGGCACGCTGCTGATGACGCCTCTGAAAGGCGCCGACGGCCAGGTGTACGGCATGGCGCAAGGTAATGTGCTGGTAGGCGGTGTTGGTGCGCAAGCGCCGGGCGGCGGTGCTGCCGTCGTCGTCAACCACCTGTCTGTCGGCCGCATTTCCGGCGGCGCCACAGTGGAACGCGCCGTGCCGACCACGCTGGGCGAGGGCGGCCAGATCCGCCTCGAACTGAACAACACCGACTTTGCTACCGCCAGCCGAGTGGTCACCGCCATCAACGACAAATACGGCGCCGGCGTTGCCTACGCCCAGGATGGCCGCACTATCCGCGTTACCGCACCTTCGTCGAGCGATGCGCGTGTGGCCTTCATCGGCGACCTGGAAAGCATGGATGTGCGCCCTGCGCGGCAGGCGGCCAAAGTCATCATGAACGCACGCACCGGTTCGGTAGTAATGAACCAGGAAGTGACGCTGGAAACTTGCGCTATTTCGCACGGCAATCTGTCGGTGTCGGTCAATGCCGAGACACAGGTCAGCCAGCCTAATGCACTGAGTGGCGGCCAGACTGTCGTTTCGCAGCAGGGTAGTGTCGACATCAAGAAAGACTCTGGCAAGGTCATCATGTTGAAAGGCGGTGCTTCGCTGGGCGAGGTGGTGCGGGCCCTGAACGCGATCGGCGCTTCGCCGCAAGACTTGCTGGCTATCCTACAGGCGATGAAGGCAGCCGGCTCGCTGCGCGCCGAACTCGAAATCATTTGAGGATGCAGCCATGATTCCGCGTACCGCCGCCACCGACCTGAGCTCCAACCTTGCCATCGACAGCAAGGGAATGTCCGAGCTGCGCCAGTCGGCCAGGGCCGGTTCGCCGGAAGCGCTGAAAACGGCGGCCACGCAATTCGAATCCATGTTCGTCAACATGATGATGAAGAGCATGCGCGACGCCACGCCGCAAGACGGCATGATGGACAGCCAGCAAACCAAGATGTTCACTACCATGCTGGACCAGCAGACCAGCCAGAGCATCGCCAAGAAGGGCATGGGCCTGGCTGACGTGCTGGTGCGCCAGTTGTCGAAAACCCTGCCGCCGCAAGATGGCGTGCCGACCGACCCGGCCATGGCGCGCGCACTGATGGAGCAGGCCAGGCTGCAACGTTCGATTGAAGCCAGTGGCGGCGCAGCAGTCGTGGCCAAGGCATCCGACAAACCAGCCCATGTGCGCAGCTTCCAGGAAAAACTGTCGAGCCATGCCGAAGAGGCCAGCCGCGCCACCGGCATCCCCGCCAAGTTCATGCTCGGCCAGGCCGCGCTGGAAACCGGCTGGGGCCGCCGCGAAATCAAGGGCCGAGACGGCAGCAACAGCCACAACCTGTTCGGCATCAAGGCCGGACCGGACTGGAAAGGCCGCGTTGTCGAAACGGCCACAACTGAATACGTCAACGGCGTACCGCAGACCCGCGTCGAAAAATTCCGCGCCTACGACAGCTACGCCGACAGTTTCAAAGACTACGCGCGCCTGCTGAGCAGCAATCCGCGCTACGAAAAAGCGCTGGCCGCGGCCGCAGGTGGCGCCGACGCGGCCGGATTTGCGCGACACTTGCAGAAAGCCGGCTACGCCACCGATCCCAACTATGCCACCAAGCTGGCCGGCATTATCCAGCGCACTCTTGCCTGACGAACATCAAGTTTTGTCCGCAAGTGCCGTAAACTGAATATCTAGCGAAGGTAGTTAATAAAATGTCCTTACTCAGCATCGGTAAAAGTGGTTTGTTGGCTGCCCAGACGGGCCTGGCCACCACTGGGCACAACATTACCAACGCCAATGTGACCGGTTACAACCGCCAGGTGGTGGTGCAGGGCACGACGCCGCCGCTGCAGACCGGCGACGGCTTTATCGGCACCGGTACCGAAGTGGCGCAGATCAAGCGCGTCTATGACGATTTCCTGAACCGCCAGCTGCTGGGCGCCCAAACCAACCAGGCTGCGCTCGACACTTATTCGAACCAGATTGGCCAGATCGACAACTTGCTGGCCGACACCACGGTCGGCCTGTCGCCGGCGCTGTCGGATTTCTTCAATAGTGTCCAGAACGCCAACTCGAACCCGCAATCGACGGCGACCCGCCAGGCTTTGCTGTCTTCGGCTGAGTCGCTGGCCTCGCGCTTCAACGGCATTTCCGGCCGCATGAAGGAAATGCAACAGGGCGTCAATTCCGGCATCACTGCGAGCGTGAACGAAATCAATTCCTTCGCGCGCCGCATTGCCGACCTGAACAATACGATTGCCGGCTTGTCGGTCGATCCTTCCGCGCTGCCGAACGATTTGATGGACCAGCGCGATGCACTGATTGCCGAACTGAACAAGCAAGTCTCGCTGACCGTGCGTCCGGCCGAGAACAATATGCTGAATATTTCCTTCGGCACCGGCCAGCCTTTGGTGATCGGTAACCGCCCGCAGGAACTGGCGACCCAGAATTCCCCGTACGATCCGGAACGCATCGTGGTCGGCTACCAGACCCAGGGCAAGTTCTCGCCGCTGCCGGACAGCGTGATTACCGGCGGCCAGCTTGGCGGCCTGATTGACTTCCGTAACACTGGCCTGGACGTAGCCAATGCCAACCTCGGCAAGGTAGCGGCCGGCCTGGCTGATGCGTTCAACGACCAGCACAAGCTTGGGATTGACCTGAACGGCCAGTTGGGCGGCAACTTCTTCAAGGACATCCACGCCTATGTCGGCTACGACAACCGCAACTCGCCATCGAGTACGGTCAAAGTCGATGCGACCATTGTTGATGCCGCCGCGCTGACCACCTCGGATTACGACATCAACTACAACGGCACCAACTTCATCGTGACGCGCGCCAGTGATGGCGCCACCACGACGATCAACCCGTATCCGCAAACCCAGCCGCAAGTCATTGATGGTGTGGCCTTCTCGATCAACGGCACAGCCGGCGGCCCCGATCACTTCCAGGTGCGCCCGACTTACAACGCAGCCCTGGATTTCGGCGTCGAGCTGAAAGACAAGAACAAGATTGCACTTGGTGCTCCCATCAGCACCGCTGCGACGACCGGTAATACCGGCACGGCCAAGATCAGCGCAGGCTCAGTCAATTCGAACTACCTGTTGCCGGGCAACCAGCTGGCTGCGCCTGTCACCTTTGCGTATAACAAGGGGACCAACTCGTTCTCGGGCTTTACCAGCCCGGTCAATGTGACGGTGAACGGCACCACGACCACCTATGCGGTTGGCACCCCAGTCCCGTACACGGACGGCGCCAAGATGGAATTCAATGGCATCGAGTTTTCCGTCACCGGCAATCCGGCCAACAACGACACATTCACCATTTCGCCAGGCAGCGGCGTGGGCGATGCACGCAATGGCGTGCTGCTCGCAGGGCTGCAGTCGAAAAACATCCTGGATGGCGGCCACGCCACCTTCCAGGCCGGCTACGCGCAAATGGTCAATTTCGTCGGCAACAAAACGCGCGAAACCCAGATCGCCAGCACCGCCGCTGAAACCACCGTGCAGCAGGCCCAGGCCGCGCGTGATTCGGTCTCCGGCGTCAACCTCGACGAAGAAGCCTCCAACCTGCTGCGCTACCAGCAAGCCTACCAGGCTGCGGGCAAGATCATGCAAGTGGCAAACACTTTGTTCGATACTTTGCTGTCGCTGAACCAATAAGATTTTTGAAGGAATAGCATCATGGTCATGCGTATCGCCACCAAGACGATTTACGACAACGGTGTCAGCCAGCTGAACACCCTGCAAGCGCAACTGCAAAAGACGCAGATGCAGCTGTCGACCGGCCGCCGCGTGGTGACGCCGTCCGATGATCCGGTGGCATCCGCTCGTGCGCTGGAAGTATCGCAGTCGAAGGAAATGAACACCCAGTTCGCTTCCAACCGCAGCAGCGCCAAGGGCTCGCTGTCCCTGGTGGACAATACGCTCGCCAACACCGACGACCTGCTGCAGGAAATCAAGACCAAGGTTATTGCCGCCGGCAATCCAGCCTTCACGCTGGCCGACCGCGAGGCGCTGGCCAAGGAATTGGATGGCCGCTTGAACGACTTGCTGGGCCAGGCCAATGCCACTGACGGTTCCGGCGCTTACCTGTTCTCCGGCTACAAGAGTGATACCCAGCCTTTCACCCGCACTGCCACCGGCGCCACCTATAACGGCGACCAGGGCCAGCGCGAGCTGCAAGTGGCATCCTCGCGCAAGCTGGCGACCAGCGAAACCGGCTCCGCCATCTTTGAGAACAACCTGACCGGCAATGGCACTTTCCAGACCAGCGTCGACCCGAACAACGTCACGCGCGGCGGCACCGGCATTATTTCCCCGGGCGTGGTCAAGAACACGTCCGCACTGACGGGCCACAACTACACGCTGAATTTCACGGTGGTGCCTGGCACGCCGGCGACGACCACCTACACCGTCAACGACGTCACCAGCGGCACCGCTGTGGCGACGAACCAGCCTTTTACCTCGGGCCAGCCGATCGTCTTTGACGGCATGTCGATGGATGTTACCGGAGTTCCGGCCAACGGCGACGCGTTCAATGTCGACCCGAGCAAGAACCAGTCCGTGTTCAAGACCATGACCGACCTGATCTCCGCCCTGCGCGGCCCATCCGGTTCTCCGCAAGCTGGCGCAGCGCTGACCAATGCACTGAACCTGGCCAACCAGAACATCAGCAACTCGCTGGACAATGTGCTGTCGGTACGCGCCTCGGTCGGCGCCCGCCTGAGCGAAGTCGACCATCTCGACAGCGCCGGCGAAGACTTGAACCTGCAGTATTCGAGCCAGATCTCCGACCTGGTCGACCTGACCCCGACTTTTATTTCGCTCCTAACTGAGGCTTGCCCGGCATTGGCGGGCGGGTGTTCTTGCTATCCCATTCGCGCGGCAATTGCCGCGCTTTTTCGATGCCTTCGTTGACCAGGCCCTGGATCGGCATATTCATGTAGGGCAGGGTCATCATCAGCGTGAGGAAGCCGACGCCGAGGGTGATGGGGAAGCCGATACCGAACAGGTTCAGCTGCGGGGCGGCGCGCGTGAGGATGCCGAGCGCGACGTTGGTGATCAACAGTGCTGCGACAATCGGCAGCGCCAGTTGCAGGCCCGCGGAAAAGATTTTCGAGCCCCACAGCGCCAAGTCCCAGAAGCCGTCGTTGCGGAAGGAAATGGCTGCAATCGGCAGCGTGTAGAAGCTTTCTGCCAGCGCTTCCAGCAGCACCAGGTGGGCATTCACCGCCAGCACCGCCAGCGTCACCACCCACACCAGGAATTGCGATACCGCTGAAGAACGGCCCTGCGACATCGGGTCGAAGAAGCTGGCGAAACCCAGGCCCATGGTCAGGCTGGAAATCTCGCCCGCCATCTCCACCGCTGAAAACACCAGCCGCATCGCGAAGCCCATGCCGGCGCCGATCACGAGTTCGCGCGCCAGCACCGACAGCCCGGCCCAGCCGGCAGGATCCAGCGCGGGCGTGGCCGGCACGGTCGGGGAGATCACCAGCGCTGTGAATATGCCGAGTGCGAGCTTGAGCTCGTTCGGAATGCGGGCATTGCCAAAGATGGGGGAGGTGGCGATCAGCGCCAGGATGCGGGTCGCCGGCCACATCAGGGCGGCGATCCAGGTATTCAGCTCAGCGGAGGTGACGACCAGCATCGGTCACGAGACCAGCGATGGAATGCCCGTCAGCACCTGGCGCATGTAGTCGACCATCACGGACAGCATCCACGGCCCAGCCACCACCAGGGTGACGAACACGCCCACCAGTTTCGGGATGAAGGACAGGGTCGCTTCGTTGATCTGGGTGGCGGCCTGGAAGATCGAGACCACCAGGCCGATCACCAGCGCGGCCAGCAGCAGCGGCGCCGCCACCAGCAGCGTGACTTCCATGGCCTGGCGGCCCATGGTCATGACGGTTTCCGGATTCATGGCGAGCCTCCCTAGTAGAAGCTCTGGGACAAGGAGCCCAGCAGCAGTTGCCAGCCATCGACCAGCACAAACAGCATCAGCTTGAACGGCAGCGAAATCACGGCGGGCGACATCATCATCATACCCATCGACATCAGCACCGACGCCACCACCATGTCGATGATGAGGAAGGGGATGAAGATGGCGAAGCCGATCTGGAAGGCGGTCTTCATCTCCGAAGTGATGAAAGCCGGCACCAATATCTTCAGCGGCACGTCTTCCGGACCTTGCAGCGCCTGGCTGCGTGAAATCTTGACGAACAGCGCCAGGTCGGACTGGCGGGTCTGTTTCAGCATGAAGGTTTTCAGCGGCACGGCGGCGCGGTCCATCGCCTGCTGCATGGTGATCTTGTTGTCCTGCAGCGGTACCCAGGCATCGGTATAGATCTTGTCGAACACCGGGCTCATGACGAAGAAGGTCAGGAACAGCGACAGGCCGATGATCACCTGGTTGGGCGGCGCCGATTGCGTGCCGAGCGCCTGGCGCAGCAGCGACAGCACGATCACGATACGGGTGAAGCCGGTCATCATCAGCAGCGCTGCCGGGATGAAGGTCAGCGCCGTCATCAGGATCAGCGTCTGCAGCGTCAGGCCATAGGCGGTGCCGCCGCCCGCTGCGGGGGTGCTGGTGAACGCTGGGATGGTTGGTTCGGCTGCTGCGATCAGGGGCAGCAGCAGGGCGGCGCAGGCGGTAGCGCAGCGCAGTGCGCGATTATTTGCCATTGCGCTTTTCAATCGTCTGTTTGAACCATTCGGCGAAATTGGCTCCCGGGATTGGCTGTGCATTCGCCAGTGCGCTTTCGTCGATTTCCTGGCGCGGCATGGTGGCCAGGGCGTTCATACGGCCGGGCGAGGCGCCGACCACAATCCATTGCTCGCCAACTTCCACCACCAGGATGCGTTCGCGCGCGCCGACGCTCAGCGCGCCGACCAGCTTGACCGTGGTGCCGCCGGTGATGTGTTTCGGGCCGAAGCGCTTCAGCAGCCAGGCCAGGCCGACCAGCAGGGCGATGACGAAGCCGAGCGACAGGATGGTTTGAACCAGGGAGCCGGCGGCGGAAGGGGCTTGCGCGGCCAGCACATTGTTGGGCGCCGGTGCGTTGGCAGGGCGGGCGCCGGCCAGGGCGGCTTGCTGTTCGGGCGTGGCGGCAGTGGCAGCGGCGGGCGCAGTGCCGGCTGCTGCTGGAGCAGCGCTATCGGCAGCGGGGCCATCGGCTTGCGCAGCGGGTGCTGCGGTGCTGTTCTGGCCGCTGGTGGCGATGGTATCTGGGGAAGAGGCTTGCTGCGCCAGCGCTGGTGCGCCGGCGAGACAGAGGGCGGCCGCGAAAATCAGCGGCCGGAGCGGACGGAAGTCATGCTTCATTTATTCAGTTTTCGGATGCGTTCGGAAGGCGTGATGATATCCGTCAGGCGGATACCGAACTTGTCGTTCACCACCACCACCTCGCCCTGGGCGATCAGGCAGCCGTTGACCAGCACGTCCATCGGTTCGCCGGCCAGGCCGTCCAGTTCCACCACCGAGCCCTGCGCCAGTTGCAGCAGGTTCTTGATGGCGATCTTGGTGCGGCCCAATTCCACGGTCAGCTGGACCGGGATATCGAGGATGAAGTCGATATCGTTATGGGTTTCGGTTTTGTTCGGCTGCTTGGAAAAGTCCTTGAACACGGCGGCAGTGGCGGCCTGGTTCTGCATAGCAGCAGCCTCGGCAGCGGCCTGCTCGGCAATCGCGGCGCCCCAATCGTCATCCATGCTTGTATCGTCGTCTTGATTGTCCGACATGTTTCTCTCCTAAATACTGCCTTATTTCATATTATCGGCGTTTGCCAGCAGTTTCTCCACCATCAAAGCGTATTGCCCGTTCAACACACCATAAGTGCAGTCGAGCACGGGGACGCCATCGACGGTGGCTTCGATCGTTTCCGGAATCGAGAGGGGGATCACATCACCCACTTTCATGTTCAGGATTTCATCGAAGCTGACCTTGGCCGTGCCAAGCTTGGCAATCAATTCCACTTCGGCGATCTGGATCTGCTGCGTCATCAGGCGGATCCAGCGCTTGTCCACTTCCAGCGCTTCGCCCTGCAGCGAGGAGGTCAGCGCGTCGCGGATCGGCTCGATCATCGAGTACGGCATGCAGAAGTGGATCTGGCCCGACACCGAACCGAGTTCGATGGTGAAGGTCGACGCCACCACCACCTCGTTCGGCGTAGCGATGTTGGCGAACTGCGTATTCATTTCGGAGCGGATGTACTCGAACTCCACCGGGTACACCGGTTCCCACGATTTGGTATAAGCCTCGAACACGATATCGAGGATGCGCAGGATGATGCGCTGCTCGGTCTGGGTAAAGTCGCGGCCCTCGACGCGGGTGTGGAAACGGCCATCGCCGCCGAACAGGTTGTCGACCAGCAGGAACACCAGGCCCGGATCGAACACCATCAGGGCCGTGCCGCGCAGCGGCTTCATGTGCACCAGGTTAAGGTTGGTCGGCACCACCAGGTTGCGGATGAACTCGGAATACTTGGACACGCGCACCGAGCCGACCGACACTTCGGCCGAACGGCGCAGGAAGTTGAACAGGCCCACGCGCAGTAGGCGCGCGAAACGCTCGTTGATAATCTCCAGGGTCGGCATACGGCCCCGGACGATGCGCTCCTGCGTCGCCAGGTTGTAGGTCCGGACACCCGATGTCTCCTCGGGCGCAGCGACGTCGTCCTGATCGCCGTTGACACCCTTTAAGAGGGCATCAACTTCTTCCTGGGAGAGAAAATTATCAGCCATGCTTCACTGACCTTACTGGATGATAAACGCGGTAAACAGTACTTCGGACACTTCCTGGTGCTCGCCGCCGCTATCAAACGGCTGGTTGACGGTCTCCAGGACTTCCTTGCTCAGCTGCTGCTTGCCTTCCGGCGTGTTGATCTCGGACGCATGCTTGCTCGACAGGAGCAGCAGGATGCGGCTGCGCAGCTTGGGCATATTGGTTTTGATGACTTCCGACTCTTCCAGGCTGCTGGCTTGCAGCGTCATGGCTACCTGCAGGTACTGGTCGCCGTTTTCCGGCTGCAGGTTGACGGTGAACTGTTCGACCGGAATGTAGACAGGCGGGCCGGCTTTCTTGGCAGGCTTCTTGGCTTTCTTCGCCGACTTCTCATCTTGCGAGTGCTCTTCGCCGCTGTCGCCATGCATGAAGAACCAGGCAGCGCCGCCGCCGGCGAGGGCGAGCACCAGCACCGCGACCACGATAATGATCAGCTTCTTCTTGGAGCCACCGCCAACCGGTGGTGCTGCTTCTGCCTTCGCATCAGCCTTCATTTTTGGATTCGCTTTCAATTCTGCTGCCCTGGATGCAAGAGTTTTATCATGACGCCATTATGTCATTATCGGTAAAGCATGCGGGGAGCGATGCGCCGAAAAGAGGCAGGAAGCGGGGCTATCTCTGCCTTAAGCGAAGGTATCGACTGCGCTGAGCACGCTGCGGCGTACTTGCGGCGCCGGCTGGATGCTCGCTTCTCCTTCAGCGCCATTGCCATTCTGACCATTGGCGACGCCGCGGCCGCGGCCGCCCGAGGCCATCTCGGCGAAGGCTTGCTGCTGCTCCTGGCTGCCTGACGATACGCTGGTATTGCCGAGCGAGATGCCGGCGTCACCCATGGCTTCGCGCAATTTTGGCAGTGCCTGTTCGAGTGCGGCGCGCACTTCCGGCTGGGCGGCGGTGAAGGCCACGCTGGCCTGGTCGTTCGATACGTTCAGCACCACTTGAAGCGGGCCCAGGTCGGGCGGGTTCAGGGTCAGGGTGGCGCTTTGTTCGCCGCCATTAACCATCCAGATCACTTTCTGGCCTAGTTGCTGGTCCCAGCCCTGGCTGCCGACACGTGCGTGCAGCTGGTTGCTGGCGACGGACTGGGCGGCTTGCGCGTTGCCGGCACCGGCTGGCGCCAGGGCGGCTGTGGCAGCTTGCAGGGCGTTCGCCTGCGGCTGGATGGCTTGTTTGGCGTCCTTGGCGGCCAGGTCGGCAGCTTTGGCGTCTGCGCTGGCTTGTTGCAGGGCTGCCTTGAAGTCCGTGCTGCTTGCGGCGGCTTTGTCGCTGCCGGCGGCGTCGGTTGCTGCGCCGTGGCCCAGCTTGGCCAGTGCGTCGGCCATGTCAGTGTCCTGGTCGCCGGTCGCGGCCTTGCCAGCGGCGGCGCCATCGGCTGCGGCCTTCGCAGCAAGCAGGGCAGCCTGGTCGACCGGCATTCCTTCGGTACTAAGGCGATCGGCAATGCCGGTGCGGCCGCCTTTGCCATCCAGGACGGCATCGCCAGCGAGCGCTGCGTCGGTGGCGTGGGAATCCTTGCTTGCTGCAGCAGCGGCTGCTGCGGCTGCGGCACTCGCGGCGGCGGCATCGGTCGCCGCTGGCTGGCCGTAACCTTGAATCATTGCAAGCATGTCGGCGACGGCGTCGCTGGCGGCTTGCGTGTCATCAGACTGGTCCGCGGCCGAGGCGCTGTCGGCGGCGGAAGCTCCGCCAGCCGTGGCGTTCGCGCCGCTGGCGCTGCCGTTCGCTGCGGATGCATCAGCTTTGGCGCCATCGGCTTGCTGGGCTTCGTTTGCTTGCGCGGACTGGTTGTTCTGCTGGGCCTTGGCTGGCGCCTGCGAATTGTTCGTGCGAGCGGCTTGCTGGCTTGGCTGTGGCTGTGCTTGCGGCTGGGCCGGCTTTGGCGCTTCGGCGCGGCGCTGGGCTGCGGATGGCGCCTGCTGCTGGGCCGATGGCGGCAGGGTGGTAGCCTGGCGTTCGATCTGGTGGTTCAGGGCCTGTGCGAACTGCTGGTCTTCCTGCGCGGCATTGGACGAGCGGCCGGAAGCCGTGTTGCCCGAGAGGAGAGGGGAGTTCTGTACAGTCTGGGTTTGCATGTTCGAATCGGTCTAGCGTTTGAAAAATGCCTGGCGGGAGGCGTGTTCGTCCATGGCTTTCTGGTCGCGCTTGGCTTCCTTCTTGAGCTCCTGGGCTTCGGCCCGGTCGCGCAGGGTGGAATAAGACATGCGCTTGCGCTCGCAGTCTTGCCAGACTTGCTTTTCCTGGTCGCCGCGCGCTTTGCTGTGCCGCACCACTTCCTGCTGGCCCTGGATCGCCATATCCAGTTTCTCCATGAAAGCCTGGAAATTGCGATAAGCCATAGGCGTGATGCCTTGCTGCTGGGATTCGTCGAAGCGGCGGCCATACTCGTCGCGGTAGCCGACCAGCATGTTCAGCTTTTCCTCGGCATCAGCGGCGGCTTTCAGGGCCGCGCCAAGGCGCTTGGCCGCATCGTCGGTTTCCCGTTGCGCCAGGTCGATTAAAGTTTCAAGTTGCTGGGTAGAGGCCATGATGGTCAATTATATGCAGGGCCGGCAGGACTAATCAGTCGAATAGAGAGGTTAACTGCCCCAAACTCTCGGGCATGTTCACCTGCTCGGTAATTTGCTGTTGCAGGAATTGCTCAATCTTATCGTGCAGGGCGATGGCCTGGTCAAGTACAGGATCGGTGCCCGGCGTGTACGCCCCGACAGCGATCAGGTCGCGGCTGCGTTCGTAGCGCGAAAACAACTGTTTCAGCTTGCGCGCCTGGTTCTGGTGGTTGTGCGTCGTGATCGAGTGCATGGCGCGGCTAATTGACTGTTCGATATCAATTGCCGGGTAATGGCCGGCTTCCGCCAGGCGGCGGTTCAGCACGATGTGGCCGTCCAGGATCGCGCGCGCGGAGTCGGCAATCGGGTCCTGCTGGTCGTCGCCCTCGGTCAGTACGGTATAGAAAGCCGTGATCGAGCCGCCGCCCACTTCGCCATTGCCGGCGCGCTCCACCAGGACCGGCAGCTTGGCAAACACAGATGGGGGATAACCCTTGGTCGCCGGCGGTTCGCCGATCGCCAGGGCGATTTCGCGCTGGGCCATGGCGTAGCGGGTCAGTGAGTCCATGATCAGCAGGACGTTCTGGCCCTTGTCGCGGAAGTGCTCGGCAATCGCGGTGGAATAGGCGGCGCCCTGCATGCGCATCAGCGGCGGCGTATCGGCTGGCGCTGCGACGACGACTGAGCGGCGCAAGCCTTCTTCGCCCAGGATCTGCTCGATGAATTCCTTCACCTCACGGCCCCGCTCGCCGATCAGGCCGACCACGATGATGTCGGCTTCGGTGTAGCGCGCCATCATCCCAAGCAAGACAGATTTACCGACGCCGGAACCGGCGAACAGGCCCATGCGTTGGCCACGGCCCACGGTCAGCATGGAGTTGATGCAGCGCACGCCCACGTCCAGCGTTTCGACGATGGGCGCGCGGCCCAGCGGGTTGGCGGGACGCACATTGATCGGCGCCGAATCGCTGGTCTGGATCGGGCCCAGGCCATCCAGCGGACGGCCGGCGCCATCGACCACGCGGCCCAGCAGCTCGGGTCCGACGGGCAGGTGGCGCGCGCGGTCGCTTGGGCGGCGGCGCGGATGGTTCACGGTGCCTGGTTTCGGTACGCTTTGTTCGACAGGGAAGACGCGGGTGCCGGGAATGATGCCTTCGACATCGCTTTGCGGCATGAGGAACAGCTTGTCGCCTTCAAAGCCGACTACTTCCGCTTCCACTTTGCCGCCGGAGGGCAGGGGAACGGTGCAGGCGGCGCCCACGGCCAGGCGCAGGCCGACCGCTTCCATCACCAAGCCCGCCACGCGCGTGACGCGGCCCGAGACTTGCATCGGTTCGACGAAGTCGACCAGGGTGGCGCAGTCGTTCAGGTAAGAACGCCAGCGGCCTGCGTGTACTTGCGTGTCCGGGGCGCCCATATCAGTCGATCCAGTCAATGTCCTTGCCGAGCGCCAGGCTCAGGCGCTGCCAGCGCGAGGCCACGGTGGCGTCGATCTGGTTGGAGGCGGTGTCGACCTTGCAGCCGCCGCGCTCGATGGTCGGGTCGTCGATCACGCGCCAGCCGCCTTTGTCCAGTTCTTCGGCGATGCTTTCGCGCACCACGGAAGCGTCTTCCGGATTCAGGATCAGCAGCGCGGGCTGCTGCAGCACCGGAAGGTATTCGATGGCTTCGCGCACGACCGGCAGGATCAGTTCGGGCTTCACGCGCAGGGCGTTTTTCAGCATGCCCTTGGCCAGGTGCAGGGCCAGTTCCAGCACTTCGTTGCTGATAGCCTGGTCGGCTTCGCGCAGGGCGGTGCTGAAGTTGTCGGCGATCTGGCGGATAGGTGCGAGAGCTTGTTCGGTGGAGGCGCGCTGCTCGTCCAGGGCCTGGGCCATGCCTTCTTCTTGGCCGGCCTTGAAGCCTTCGTCGTACGCCTGCTGGCGCGCTTGCTCGCGGATGGCGGCCAGTTCCTCTTCGGTGGGGTAGTCGAGGGCGGGGGCGTGCTCGGCTCCGGCTCCGGTATATTCGGCTTCCTGTACTTCTGCCAGTGCAGCGGCTTCTTCAGCCGCGACAGCACGCGCTTCCGCTTCTTCGCGCTCGCGCTGGGCCACGGCGCTCGGGCGCGAGTCGCCGAAGGAACGTAGTTCCCAGCGTTGGTAGGCGGTTTGTTGTTCTTTTGGGATGGTTGTCATTTATCGAAACCAGAAATGCGGTGTCTGACCCGCAGGGTCAGACACCCGGCCTGCGACCGACGCGTATTGGTGTCTGACCCTGCGGGTCAGACACCGGGTTACCGGTTTAGAACTATTAAACAAACGAATCCTCACCCTTACCACCCAGCACGATCTGCCCTTCATCCGCCAGGCGGCGCACAATCTGCAGGATCTGCTTCTGCTGCGTTTCCACTTCGGACAGGCGTACCGGGCCTTTGTTTTCCAGGTCTTCGCGCATCATCTCGGACGCACGTGCCGACATATTCCTGAAGATCTTATCGCGCAGATCCGGCGATGCACCCTTCAGCGCAATGATCAGCATCTCCGACTGCACTTCGCGCAGCAGCAGCTGGATGCCGCGGTCGTCAACATCGATCAGGTTATCGAACACGAACATTTCGTCCATGATCTTCTGCGCCATATCGTTGTCGTAGTTCTTGATATTGTCCATCACGTTCTGTTCCTGCTCGCCGGACATGAAGTTCAGGATCTCGGCCGCCGCGCGGATGCCGCCCAGCGTCGATTTCTTGATGTTTTCATTACCGGACAAGAGCTTGGTCAGCACGTCGTTCAATTCGCGCAAGGCCTGCGGCTGCACGCCGTCCAGGGTAGCGATACGCAGCACTACGTCGTTGCGCAAACGGTCGGTGAAATGGCCCAGGATCTCACAAGCCTGGTCGCGCTCAAGGTGCACCAGGATGGTGGCAATAATCTGCGGGTGTTCGTTGCGGATCAATTCCGCCACGGACTGCGAATCCATCCACTTCAGCGACTCGATACCGGAAGCATCCTTGCCGCCCAAAATGCGCGACAGCAGCACGGACGCCTTGTCGTCGCCCAGAGCCTTGGTCAGCACCTGGCGGATGTACTCGTCCGAGTCGAGGCCCACGGTGGACGCGGCCGCGTACTGGTCGCGGAAGTCGTCCAGCACATCGACCACCATTTCATGCGGGATGTTTTTCATGGTCGCCATCGAGGCGCCGAGTTTCAGCACTTCGCGCGGGCCGAGGAACTTCATCACCTCGGCCGCTTCGCCTTCACCCATGGCCAGCATCAGGATGGCGGCCTTTTGCAGTCCGGTATTCTCAGTCATTGTTGCCTATCCATTCCTTGATGACGTTGGCGACGATGCGCGGATCTTCTTGCGCCAGTTTCTTCGCCAGCGCCAGGTTGTCGCGGTAGGTGCGGGCAGTGTTTTCTTCCATCTTGGCGATTTCCTCCGCCAGCATTTCTTCCGGTGTCGGGCCCAGCGGCTCGGCGATCGGCTCTGGTTCTGGTTCCGGCTCCGGCTCGTTGATCGAATCGATCTTCTTGAATACCGGACGCATCATTGGACGAACGATACGCAGCAGGATGTAGAGCAGGATCAGGGCCGTGATCAGGAACTTCGCGAGCTCCTTCGCCAGCGGCAGGTTGGCCGGATCGCGCCACCATTCCAGCGGTGCTTCCGGTTCTTTGTCGACACCGTCGAATGGCGCATTGGCCACGCTGACGGAATCGCCGCGGTCCTGGTTGTAGCCCATGGCTTCCTTGACCAGGCTGTTGATCTTGGCCATCTCGTCCGCGCTCAGCGGCTTTACGATGACCTTGCCGTTTTTATCGATGGTCCTACGGTAGTTTACTACGACGCCCACCGTCATGCGCTTCAGTCCGGCCATTGCCTTCTGTTCATAGCGCACGGTCTTGTCGACTTCGTAATTGGTAGTCGATTCCTTATGCGAAGGGCCGGCCGCGGTCGTCGCCGCGCCAGTGCCTGGCTGGCCCGGAGCACCGGCAGCGCCTGGCGGCGTGGTAGTCAGCGGGGCAGTGGCCACGCCCGGCGGCTGGTTCGACAAAGCGCCAGGAATACCGCCAGGATTCTGGTTCGCGGTACCGGAAGTTTCAATGCTTTGCTGGCTGCGGATGGCGGAAGCGGCCGGCGGCGAATTCGGCTTGAAGGATTCCGCCGCCTGCTCGATGGCGGAGAAGTCGACGTCGGCCACTGCCTCGGCGCGCACATTGCCTTCGCCCACAATCGGCTTGATGATGGATTCGACTTGCTTGATGACCTGGCTCTGCAACTCCTGCACGTACTTGAGCTGGGATGCATCGAGATTCTTGGCGTTGCCGGCCGCGTTGCCGTTTTTGTTCAGGTCCGACACGAGGTTGCCGGCCTGGTCCACCACGGTCACGTTGGCGGGCGACAGTTCCGGCACGGAAGAAGCGACCAGGTGCACGATGGCGCTGACCTGGGCCGGATCGATCATGCGGTTGGCGTGCAGTTGCAGGATCACGGAAGCGGTCGGCTTCTGCTGGTCGCGCACGAAGACGGACGGTTTTGGCAGCGCCAGGTGGACGCGCGCCGATTCGACCGCGCCGATGGACTGGATGGAGCGCGCCAGCTCGCCTTCCAGCGCGCGCTGGTAATTCACCTGTTCCAGGAACTGGGATACGCCCAGCTTCTGGTTTTCCATGACTTCAAAGCCGACATTGCCGCCTTTTGGCAGGCCCTGCTGCGCCAGGCGCAGGCGCACGCTGTGCACTTGTTCGGAAGGCACCAGGATGGCCTGGCCGCCCTCAGCCAGCTTGTACTTGACCTGCATCTGGTCCAGCGCGGCGGTGATGGCGCCGCCGTCCTTGTCCGTGTAATTGGCGAACAGGACTTTGTAGTCCGCTTCCTTATTCCACATCCACAGGATCAGGACGAGGGCCAGTACGCCCGCCACTGCGGCCCCGCGCACCACCATCTTGCCCATAGGGGTTTGGAAGAAGGCGAAGCGGCCCTTGGGCGCCTGCTGGGCTTCTGGATCTTCGATTTCGACTTGTTCTGCGGCAGCAGCCATGGGTAATCACTGTGGGTTAATGGGCCTGTTGCACATTATCAGGTGCTGTTGCGCCCTTTAAAGGCCCGAATAGGCGCCCGTTTGCCTTCCTGCTCAGGGCTATCCCCTTGCTTTCACAAGGGTATTCTGGAAGCCTGAAAACAGGAATATTGTATCTTGGAGTCAACTAATGAGAACAGGCGGAATTGATTCTAGCCAAATCCAGGCCATGATCGCCCAGCTGCATGCAGCGGCGACAAAGCCCACGGTCACCCCGCCGGCAATCCAGACCGAGCAGGCGGTACAGAAACCGGACTTCAGCAACGCCCTCAAAGGCGCGCTGGATGCTGTCCAGGCGAGCCAGGACCAGGCCGAGGGCCTGAGCAAGCGCTTCCAGATGGGAGACGACTCCGTCAACCTGTCGGATGTGATGATTTCGATGCAAAAAGCCAGCATCAACTTCCAGGCCACCGCCCAGGTGCGCAACAAGCTGGTGCAGGCCTACCACGACATCATGAATATGCAGGTCTAAGCCAAATGTCCACCTTGGGGTCAGGAACAGAAGTGGACATTTCCGCAGGAATGTCCACTTCTGTTCCTGACCCCAAGGTGGACATTTGCTATTCGAGGCCGGCGATGCGGGCGTTGCGTTCGCGCTCGAGCTTGGTGATGTAGCGCTGTACGGCGTTCAGGGCGGAGCGTGGCAGGTCGACAAACTGGCATCCCAGGCGTCGGTTGGATTTGTTGTTTAAAAGCGTCAGGTCCAGTGAGTTGCGGATCTGCAGGCCGGTGGAAATCGTGCCAATTTCAGGTAGTTCAATGCGGCAGTCGTTGTAGACCTTGCCGATCGTGTCACCCAATACCAGGCTGTTATCGAGGATTGCAATGCCGCCGCAGCTGATGTCGGCCAGCGGGAAGGCTTTGCTGCCGCCGCCCATTTCGGCCGGCTGTGGGATCAGCGCGCGCACCGGATTGGTGACCGGCGTCGCCATGCGGTAGAACTCGCGGCGCTGCAGGCGGATCAGGCTGGCAGGCAGTGGCATTTTGAAGGCTGGGCTGCCTTCAAAGGTGCAGGATTCGATGTGGTCGCCGCCAAACATGATGCGGATCTTGTCGAGCGTGGTCTCGAAGGAGAGGCGTTTGGCGCTAAGGATGCGGCGGTTTTGGTCGGGACTGATCGAGCAGTCGAGGATGACGTTGCCGCCGTCGGCATCGACCTCGAGGATGGACGTGACGCACACGTCGGACTCGCCGGCCACCAGCATGCGGATCAGCTGGTTCTTTTCGCCGATGCTGCGCAGCAGTGCGGTGATTTCTCGGCGCGAGGTGACCTCGAAATCATGCCAGTTCTCCAAGTCCGATTCCGAAATATAGCTCTGCATCAAAGTCCATTGTCTGGGGATTCATTCGGTACGCTGAGATCCGGCGCCGGGGGCGGGGGCTTGCCAGTCTTTTGCGCTGCTTCAATATGATAAAGCCATGCTAACAGTTCCGCAATTACACGGTAGAGCATGGGCGGGATCTGGTGGTCCAGGTCCACTTCCATCAGCAGGGAAACCAGTTCTTTCGACTCGTGGATGTGCACGCCGTGCTCGGCGGCGACGGCGATAATCTGCTCGGCTACCAGTCCGCGCCCTTTTGCGACGACTTTTGGTGCCGCTTCGCCGCTCTTGTAGGCGAGGGCGACTGCGCTTTGCAGCGGCTTGCGCGGCGGGTCCTGGCTGTCAGCTTGCGCCATCGTTCGCCTCCGCATTGATGGCAAGCGAGGTCAGCGGCGCACCGGCCGCGTCCATTGCTTGCTGCAGGGCGCCGGCCCAGGCGCGCAGGGTGGCTGCCGTGTCTTCCGAGCCGGACTGCACGGAGATATGCACTTGGTCGCCGACCAGGGTGACGTTGGCGGCGACCTGGCCCAGCATGGGGAAGCGGAATCGTACGCCGCTGCGCCAGACGGAATCGGCGCCTTCACCATCGCGCCCTTCGCGGCGGCCCTCTTTGCCGCCGCCTTCATCGCGCTGGTCGCGCTCAACCTGCCATTGCATTTGCTGTCCGGGCCAGGCTTCACCTTGCCACATGACTTTGCCTTGTTCGTGGGTGTGCAGCTGCTGGTTGATCATTTGCGCTGCCGACAGGTCCGGCCCTGCCAAGGTTTTTGCGATAGCCTCCGCCTGGCCTTGCGCGGCGCCTTGGGCGGCAACCTGGCGCTGCATCTGCGGTTCGCGCTGCAAGTCCTGCAGCGAGCGTTTGCCTTCGGCCCATTCGGCCACGTGCGATTCGTAGAACAGGCCGCTGTCGCCGAGGGCGCGCTGCAAGCCTTCGCTGAGCTTGGCTGTGTCGGGCGGCCCCCCGGCGCTCAAAGGCGTCTTGCCGTTGATGGTGACCGGTACGCCAGGCGTGGTGTAGGCCGAGGCGAGGGCGCTGGCGATGGCGCGCGCGGCCGGGCTCAGGGCGGCTTGCGGCGTGTCCTTGCCCAGTGACGGCAACTGGTCGGCGGGCACCAGCGGCGCCTTGCTCAAAAGGGCGGCGCCGGGGCTCAGGGCGCGGCCCTGGGCTTGCGCGGCGGCAGCCTGGCTGGAATGGACGCCTTCCGCTTCGGCGCCTGCTTGCGGCTGTTTGCCGCTGAGGTTGAGGATGGCTGCCTCCTGCGAGGGCAGGCGGCCCTGGTTCGGCATCTCGGGCATCTGGTCGCCGCTGACAAAGGTGGCCATCTGGCCCGCCTGGGGGCTGCCGGCGCCCACTTGCAGCGTGGCGCGCGGCTGCCCGCTGACCACGGTCAAGGGCAATTCATCGCCGGTATTGATACCATTGGGCAGCAGCATGCGCGCATTGGTGTCGGCCACGCGCACGAGGAAACTGCCATCGGAGAATTTGTTGAGGACTTGGGCGGGCAGGGTTTGCCCGACCATTTGGGAGAGTGCGCGCTGGAAGGCTTCCTGACGCGGCGCGGCAACCGCTTGCGCAGACGTTGTCGCGCTGGTGGCGCTGACGCCCCGGACATCCAGGCGCGGGGGCAGCATGATCGCCGCCCCGATCAGACGGCGCCGTAGGCGGCGGCCAGGCGCCGTTCAGTGCCGGTGTTGTTGATCAGTTTGGACAGCTGCGCCATCCATGGCATGGTCAGGTCGCGGATCTGGCGGTCGTCGTCCAGCATCTGCTTGATCAGGCCCAGCTTTTGCTGGCGCTCGCCGGCGTCCAGCGTCACGGCTTCTTCGTTGCCGCGCAGCGCAGCCACGTGGACCGCCACTTCGGTTTCCAGCGATTCCAGTCCATCCCAGTCGGCCACCGTTGCCGCCGTCACCATCTTGCGGGTCAGTGCGGCCATGGCGGAGTAGGCGGTCAAAACTTCTGCGTTCGTCATTATCATCCTCTATTACATGCTGGCGAAGGCAGCAGGCTGGGCGTTGGTGTTGGTATCAGCGGCGGCGCCGCCAATCTGGTTCCAGGTGTCGCGCAGGTCGACCAGCAGGCCGCGCACTTCTTCCAGGATCACAGGATCGTTCTTGATGTTCGCTTCCAACAGGCGGCGGCTCATGTAGTCGTACAGCGCCTCCAGGTTGCGGGCGATCTCACCGCCGACTTCCTTGTCCAGGCTGGCTTTCAGGCCGTCGTCGATGATGCGGATGGCTTTGGAGATGGCATTGCCTTTTTCCTGCACATTGCCGGCGTTCATTTGCGTCATGCCGGTCATAATGGCGGCCAGCGCACCGTCGTACAGCATGACGATTAACTTGTGAGGCGAAGCCGATGTAACGCCGGTTTCCAGGCCGACTTTCGCGTAGGCGTTGACGCCGCGTGAGGTGGTTCCAAACATGATCTCTCCTTAATGCTGCGCTCAGCTGTTGGAGGCGATAGCCGCCAGTTGCTGAGTCAAATACGCTTGCGTGCTCTGCATCTTCGACAGGGTCACATCCAGGGCGTTGAACTGCGCCCGATAGCGTTTTTCAATATCATCCAGCTTGGACGAAAATGCGTCGCGCTGTTTGGCCACATCCTTGATGCTCTTGTTCAGACCGTCAGTCACGGAAGTCAGCAAGCCGCCAGTACCCAGGAAGGACGTCGCCAGATTGTTAAGCTGGTATGCATAGCCTTGCGAGAAACCGACGGTGCCGCGGTCGCCAAGTGCGCCGCCAGTGACTTCAATCTTCAGGCCTTCCGCATCGGTGCCATCGGCGCCAGTCAGGGTCTGGCCGCTGCCAACAACAGCTTTACCACCCAGGGTGCCGGCTACATCGGTGCCTACCACCGGCGCGGCGCCGCCGAAGATGCCGCCTACCGTGCTGCCGCTGACATCGCTCAGGGCGATATTCGAAGTCGAGCCGTATTTGCTGGAGGACAGCACCAGCTTGCCATTGCTGTCGATCGAGGCCGCAACGGTGGCGCCTTTCGACGAAAACGCGGAAGAGCCATTGATCGACGACTGCACAATTTTCGCCAGCTGGTCCGGGGTATAGGTACCGGCCGGAATGGTGACGTTGGCGGTGTTGCTCGAACTACTCGGCGTCGTATCGTTCAGGGTCACCGACCATACCGTGTTGGCGTTGACGGTGGTGCTGCCGCCAACAGCTGCAGAGCTGGTCAGCGCGCCTTGGCTCGCCAGGTTCGTGATGTTGAGGTTGAACGAGCCAGGCTTGGTCTTGGCGGTCGAGCTGACAAAGTTGACATTCGGGTCAGTCGCTTTACCGATCGCGGAGAACAGGCCGGCGATGTCGGCGAAATTGGAATCCATCGCCTTGCTCAGCTTGCCATCGTCCAGGTTCAGCGTGCCGTCCTTGCCGAAGGTAATGCCGACCTGGCCCAGGTTGGTCAAGCCGCCCGACAGGCCGGTGATCTGGCCACCCAGCATGCGGCGCAGCTGGGACATCATGGACTGTGCCGTGGGATCGCCTTGCAGCGGGCCCGCTTTCTTGGTTTCCGGATCGTAGGCGGTGAGCTTTTTCAGCGAGCTGCTGAGGTCGTTATACGCCTTGACGAAGGCCTGCAGGTTCGTCTTCACGCTGCCGGTGTCGCGCGCCACGTTAAGAGTGCTGGTGCCGACCTGGTTGACCGTCATGCTCACGCCCTGGATAGCTTCGCTGACCGTGGACGAATGGCTGCTGACGGCAATGCCGTTGACGGTCAGCTTGGTGTCCTGGGCCGCCGTGGTCTGCTGCATGGACTGGCTGCCGCTTGGGTCATAGCCAAGCAAGGATTGCAGGGCAGCCTCAGGCGGGTTGTTGCCATCGCCGCTCAGGCTGATTTTCATCGAGGCGTTTTCGCCGGTCTTATTAGACGTCAGGACCAGGTGGTAAGGATTGCTGCTGCCGTCGGAAACAATAGTCGCGGTCACGCCCAGGCTGGCTTTATTGATCGCATCAGCCACGCCTTGCAGCGTGTTATTGCTGCTGTCGATTACAACCGAGCCGGAAGGCTGGCTGGCGTCCTGGGTAAACCCACCGCCCAGCATACTGCCGCCGGTGCCTGCCGTCAGTCCGGCTGCGGCTGGGTTGGTGCCGGCGATGGTGATCGGATTGCCGTTGGCTGCCGCCAGGGTCACGCTGCTGGCGGAGGTGTAGCTGGCGCCGGCATTGGCCGCGCCCGCGGCAGTCTTGGCGCCGCCGGTCACGCCGGTCGCCGTTTCGGTGATGGCAACGCTGGCGCCGCTGGCGCTGCGGAATTCCAGGGTGCCCGCTGCTGCGCTGCCAGTGAAGGTGATGCCTGCCGCTGCCAGTGCGGTGGCAGTGGCGCCGCCGGCATTGGCCAGGTCGGCATCGAGCGAGGCGGCAGTGACGCCGGCGCCGGCAGCGACGCCCGCGCCTTGGGCCGCGATCACGGTGTTGCCAACCTTCAGGCTGTAAGAGCCGCCAGCATCGGTGGCCACGTCGCCGAAGGTCGAGAAGATATTCGATACGCTGGCGGTCACGCCGGTGGTACCGCTCTTTTCGTTGATGGCGGCGGCCAAGGTGCTCGCGCTATTCGTGCTGGACGACGTTGCAATCGCGGTGCCGTTGATGCTGAGCGAACCATTGCTCAGGCCGCTGGTCAGCATGGACGAGCTCAAGCCAGTGCCTTGCAAGCCGAAGCTGCCGCTGGCGCTGCCGAACTGGAAAAACAGGGTGGTCGAGCCGCCGAGGCCGATGCTCGAAGTCTTGCTGGCCATGCCGCTGGTCATCAGGGTCTGCGCCTGGGCCAGTTGGGAAACGTTGACGCGGTAGTTGCCGGCCACGGCCTTCGATGTGGCCGAAGCGCTCAGCACGTCCTTGCTGCCCACGGTCGTGGACAAACCATTGAATGCGGTCGCGGAATTCAGGCTGCTCAGTGCACTTTGGAATACGCCGACGGCGCCGCTCAGCTGGCCGTAGGCGCTGACCTTGGCCTGGTAAGACGCGGTCTTCCTGTCGTAGCCAGACAGTGGCGCAGCTTCAGCCGCCATCAACTTATCGACGATGTCGTTGACGTTCAGACCGGAACCAATGCCCGGTGATGCAAGTGCTGGGGTAGAAGATACGGCCACGGCAAACTCCTGAGGTAACAAGATAAGTCTAACTTGTTTACGGCAGATTCAAAGGGGACTTGAGAGGGGGAAATACCTGTTTATTCGTGTCCGAAAAGGCAATCTAGCCGTCATGGCAGCATAACGTAAAAAGGCCCGGACTGCCGCAAGGACAGGCCGGGCCTCAAATACATTGCCAGCGTTCAGGCTTCGTGGTCCACCAGCAGGCCACCTTTGAAAGCGTCGATGGATTTCGCAATCTCCAGTGCTTCCGGAGTGGGAATCTGTCGCAGGACTTCCTTGGTGTGCTGGTCAATCACTTTGACGATCGTGCGGTGGCTGTCATCGTCGATGGAAAACACCAGGCTTTGGGCCCGTTGCTGCACCGACTTGTTCAGTTTGTTGACTGCGTCTTCCACTTCTTTCCTGGAAGGCACTGCCTCCTTGGCCTTGACCGCATCGATGGTCTCAACCGTAGCAGCTGGGCTACGGCCTGCCACCGGCAAGGCCACGAAGTCGTAGCCCGCAATGCTGCGGTCAGCCCGCGGCACAGTTGCAGTTATTGAATCGATAGTCATACAGACCTCCTACGGAAAATTCCCCGGTCCGGCGAACCGGAGCGGGGAACCGCTTTTTACCTAGCTATTTGGCGATTAGCCGCGCAGCAGGCTCAGCACGCCGTTTGGCAGGGAGTTAGCCTGGGCCAGCATGGCGGTACCAGCTTGTTGCAGGATCTGGCCGCGGGTCAGGCTTGCGGTTTCTGCAGCGAAGTCGGTATCCACGATACGGCTACGGGATGCAGACAGGTTCTCGGTCGTTGCGCTCAGGTTCGAGATCGTCGACGAGAAGCGGGACTGCAGTGCACCGAAGGCAGCGCGCTGGTTGTTCACGGAAGCCAGTGCGGCGTCAGCGATCTTGATTGCCAGCTGGGCGTTGTCGAAGGTGGTCACGTCCAGGGAAGCGACCGATTGCAGTTTCGACACACCGGTAGCACCGGTACCCACAGCGAAGCCCGAGCCAGCGTCGGTGATTGCGAAGCTGTTTTCCGAGTCGAAGGTCACGCGGCCGTTGGCAATCGCCACTGCACCAGCGCCTTTGGCGTCGAATGCTGCGCTCAAAGTACCTGCGGTTGGCGTGTTGTAGTTGGACACGTTCAGCTTGACGTTGGCTGCTGCGGCGTTGTTGGTGACCTTGATGTCGGCGCCGGTAGCGTGCGACAGTTTCAGGCCGCCCAGCTTTTCGTCGTACTGTGCGGTGATGCCGGTCTTGGCGGACTGCGCGTTGATGGCGTTGATGCCGGCTGCATAGTCAGCTGCGCTGCTGGCGGTACCACCCACGGTGAAAGCGACGGTCACAGGAGTACCTGCGTTGTCGGCTTCCAGCTTCAGGTTGTACGACTCAGCACCCAGGTTCAGGTTGACGTCGGTACGTGCAGTCGCGGTCACGCCGGTGGAGGCGGTCTGCTTGTTCACGTTGGCGGCGATCGACTTGGCGCTGTCGGTGGTAGCGGTAGTGACGCTTGCCGAACCACGGGAGCCTGCAACGGTGATGGTCGAAGCAGCGGCGTGGCTGGTAGCGATTACGGCAGCGGCGTCGTTTTCAACGCGGTTGTCACCGTAGGTGCTGGTCAGGAAGTTTGCGCCGGTTGCCTGGATGGTCTGGTTGGCATCAGCACCTACCTGGAAGGTAGCGGTGCCCATGGTGCCGTCCAGCAGAGCCTGGCCGTTGAAGGTGGTGGTTTGTGCAACGCGGTTCAGTTCTTGCGCCAGCTGGCCAACTTCAGTCTGCAGAGCTTGACGGTCGGAAGCCGAGTTGGTTGCGTTGGAGGACTGCACTGCCAGTTCGCGGATACGCTGCAGGATGTCGCCGGACGAAGCCAGTGCACCTTCAGCGGTTTGAGCCATCGAAACGCCGTCGTTGGCGTTGCGGGTAGCTTGGTTCATACCGCGGATCTGGGAAGACATACGGTCGGAAATTGCCAGGCCCGCCGCATCGTCCTTGGCGCTGTTGATACGCAGACCGGAGGACAGACGTTGCAGGGAGGTCGACAGGCTGCTCTGGGATGCGTTCAGGTTGCGCTGCGAGTTCAGGGAGGCGATGTTGGTGTTGATTACGGAAGCCATGGTATTTCTCCATTCGGTACAACTGATTGGGCAATTCGCTCATTCACATTGGCCCGCTACGCTGTTCTGTAGCGATCAAGCCGCTGTTGTTTTGGGTAACGGTTGCCGCACGGGAACCTTTAGGGGGATTTAGCTGGTAAATCTCACTCTTTTTACCCTCAAGTTGCCTTCAGAGTGCCGCTTAAACGGCGGGCTTTTCCTGAACTTTAGGCCCAAAAAAAATATTTTTCACGCGCAAAAAGAATAAAAAAAGCCCGCCGAAGGGGCGGGCTGGCAGGAGAGTCGTTGTCTATTCGGCTACGACGACCCGGTTCTTGCCGGATTTCTTGGCCTTGTACATTGCTTCATCGGCACGTTTGACCAGGTCGGACTGGATTTCGTTGGGGCGGCGCAAGGCGACACCTGCCGAGAAGGTGATCAGCACCTTCTCGTGTTCGTGCATGAAGAAGTGGCGGGTCAGTTCGCGCTGCAGGCGGGTCATGGTCGCCTCAGCTGCTTCGAGCGTCGTCTCCGGCAGCAGGATCAGGAATTCTTCGCCGCCGAAGCGGGCGATCACGTCCATTGAGCGCAGGGTTTCTTTGACAACCTTGACCAAGTGCTTCAGCGCGTTGTCGCCGGCGATGTGGCCCAGCGTGTCGTTGAGCTTCTTGAAATCGTCCAGGTCCAGCACGGCGATGCAGAGCGGGGTGCCGCGGCGGTCGGCGCGTGCGGTCTCGCGTTCGAACACATCGTCCAGGCCGCGGCGATTGAGGGAGCCGGTCAGCTGGTCTTCGCGCACCAGTTCGCTTAAGTGCTGCAGCTTGGCTTCCAGCGCATGGATGCGTGCTTCGGCGTCCTGCACTTCCTGGCGCGCCACCATCATATTGTCGCGCGCCTTGAGGGCTTCGCTCTGCACCGAGCGGGTTTCCTTCAGCACGTCGTCGAGGATCTGGTTGAGCTCGCCGATATCGTGCGCGGCGCGGATCTTATCGGAGTAGCCGCCGATCTTCTCGTGGAAGTCGCCGGTCGTGGTCGCTACCACGCTGAGGCGGTCGATAAAGGTCATCATCATGTTCTTGACGGTGGCCTTCACATCCGTGATCGAGTGCTTGAGCTGGCTCTGCTTATATATAACGTCTTTCAGGCTGCGCGTGGCTTCTTCCAGCGCGCGCTGGTCGAGCGGGCCGGCGATCAGGTTCTGCACGGCGTCGATCTGGCCGCGCAGCCAGGAGTCGTCGTCCATCAGCTCGCTGACGTTTTCCAGCAGCAGGCGGAACAGGCGCAGCAGCAATTCCTGCTGCTCGGCGGTGTCGCCGCTGCGGATCTCGATCTGGTAGCACAGCTGCTTGAGGCGGGTGCCGATCTCGGAAAGGGCCGCTTCGGTATGCGCTTCCTTGGTGGCTGCGCCGAGGGACTCGGCTTCCGCTACCAGGGTAGGGGTGGCAGACAGCAGGGAGGCGACGGCAAAGGTGAGGGTGCGGCTCAGCAGTTCGCGCAGCTGGCGCGCCTGCTCATTGTTCTCTTCCGGTACCAGGCCGCCGGCGCCGACCTTGATCATCGGGCGCTCAGCGAGGGCAGCCAGGGTGCGGGCGTAAGTATCCCAGTCGCGCGCCTTGACCGCGCGATTGAATCGGCGGCCGAAGTCGGCTAGGTCGCCCGGCTGGTCGGTCAGGCGGGCAGCGAATTGGGCCAGCATGGCTTCTGCCGGGCTTTCCTGCACCACCGGGGCGGGAGGCGCCTCGACGATGCCGGCAATTTCGTTGTAGATGTCGCGATACGCTTCTGGCGTAGGGGCAATCCGGCGCACAGCGAGGCGGCGGAATGCCTCGCGAGCGATATCAGCCGGATTCATATCCGCCGCGGCTGGATTGGTGGGTTTGCTAGACATCTGACGTACAGCCTTTACAAAGGTTTACCGATTACTAGCATCTTAATCCACTGTCCAGTCGCCCGATTTGGTGATAAACGAGGGGAAATGTGCTTACTTCCTAGCATCATTTCTAATCGATCAGCTGGTTCTTGATGGCGTAGTGCGTGAGTTCGGCGCTGTTCTTCAGGTTCATTTTGGCCAGCAGGCGGGAGCGGTATTCGCTGACTGTCTTGACCGAGAGTGATAGCTCCTTGGCAATGGTGCCTACCGTTTTGCCGGAGGCAATCATGGTCAGGGTCTGGTATTCACGGTCCGACAGCGCTTCGTGCGGCGCAGCCGTATGGTCCTCGCCGACGTGGTTGGCCAGTTCCTGGGCCAACGCCGGGCTTACATATTTTAAACCCGCAGCGCACTGGCGGATTGCATTTACTAACTCTTTCGGTGCACTTTGTTTGGTGAGGTAGCCGGCGGCGCCCGCTTTGAGTGAACGGATGGCGTACTGGTCTTCGCGATGCATGGACAGCATCAGCACGGCCAGCTCGGGCTTGTCTTTTTTGATCTGTTTGAGCACTTCGATACCGTTGCGGTCCGGCAGCGAAATATCGAGCAGCATGACGTGGCAGCCGGACTTGCGGAACAGCTTGATGGCGTCGAGGCCATTTTCGGCTTCGCCGGCGACCACAATGTCCTTGGTCTCGGCCAGGATTTGCTTCAAACCCTCGCGCACGATGGCGTGGTCGTCGGCAATAAAGACTTTGATGACGCTTTTTTCACTCATGGTTCATTGTAACTTCTGGCGCGCGGGCCGGGAGCCGGATTTTGATCGCCACTTCGGTGCCGCCGCCTGGCGCATGACCCAGGTTCAGCGTGCCGCCCAGGGCCCGCGCGCGCTCAGCCATGCCGCGCAGGCCGAAGGAATCGGGCTTGGCGCGGTCGGCGGGATTGATGCCGCGGCCGTTGTCGGCGATCTTCAGGGTCAGCACGCCGCGGCTGCGGGTCAGCTTGATGGCGACTTCGCTCGCTTGCGCGTGCTTGGCGATATTGGTCAGCGCTTCCTGCGCGATGCGGAACAGGGCGGTGGCCTGCTCGGGATCGAGCTCGAGCTCCTTCATGCTGGCGTGCAGGGTGCAGGCGAGGCCGGACTGGGCTTCGAATTCCTTGGCTTGCCATTCCAGCGCAGGCAGCAGGCCGAAGTCCAGCACGGAAGGGCGCAAGTCCAGCGTCAGGCGGTGCACGGCGTCGATGGTGCGGTCGACCAGGGAGTCGACGTAGGCGGCTTTCTTGTGCAGCGTGTCGTCGCCTTCGGGCAGGCGCGCGGCCAGCATGGCGATGGCCATCTTGATCGCGGTCAGGTTGCCGCCAAGGTCGTCGTGGATTTCGCGCGCGATACGTTCGCGTTCCTGCTCCTTGACCTTTTCGATGTGGGCTGTGAGCTCGGCGAGGCGGGCGCGGCTGGCGCGTACTTCGAGCTGCTCCTGCTTGCTCTCCGTGATGTTGGACATGATGCCTTCCCACTGCACCGCGCCGTCGGGCAGGGTGTGCGGGGTGCTGCGCAAGTTGATCCATTTCACGTCTTTCCAGGCCTCGACCCAGATGCGGCCTTCCCAGTTCCAGCTCCACAGCGAATTGGCGGAGGATTGCATCGACTCCAGGTAAGCAGGGCGGTCTTCCGCCAGCACCAGCGACAGGAAGCGTTCCGGCTCGGCTTGCAGTTCGGCGGCCGTGATGCCCAGCAGGGCCAGGCAGCCTTCGCTCAGGTAGGGAAAAGAAACGCTGCCATCGGCATTGCGGCGGAACTGGTAGACCAGCCCGGGAGCTTTGGCGGCGATATGTTGGAGGGCTGTCGGCAAGGCAGGGCGCATGGAGTGATTGTAAGGTCAGCGGCGGCGCATGCGCCAGAACGCGCTGAAGCGGCGCAGGATGCGCATGGGCCGCGCCGAGAAGCGTCCGCGGCGCCAGGTCGCGCGCCAGCGGCGCAGGCCGTCGCGCACGCCATCGACCAGCGCACGGCACTCGCGCCAGGCGGCAGTGGCTTTGAGGCGCGCGATCCAGCGGTCTTTCAATTCAATGAAGCGGAAGTGCAGCCAGGCGAACCAGCGCAGCTTGAGCAGGGAAGGGCGGGTCAGCGCATACAGCCGCGCCACGGCGGCCGCGCCGGCAATCTTGGCCAGCACGAAGACGCTGAGGCCCATGATGGCGTGGCCGCGCGCCATCGCGAACAGGGCCAGCAGCTTGACCGGGAACAGCATCAGCGCCGGCAGCAGGAACACAGCCATGGCAGCGGCCGGGCCCAGGCTGCAGATGATGCGCTCAAGCGCCCGCAGCGGCGGGAACTGCGCCAGCTTCGCCATCAAGCGCGCACCTGCGTCCCACAGCCATTCCTCAAAGATCAGGAAGAGGGCGGCCAGGTAGACGAGGGGCGCAAACAGGCGCCGTCTGAATGTGTACAATCGCTTCATGTGAGTGCCATTATTGCACCAAACAATTAGAAAACGGTTATGAACAAAGCTTTTGTCAAAGAGAGCGAGCAGGACGAAGATGACGACTTGCTGCCAGGCGCGCCGCCGATACCTGCCGGCTCCAAGAATTACATCACGCCCGCTGGCTACCAGCGCATCAAGGATGAGTTGCTGCAGCTGATCGATGTTGATCGTCCGGAAGTGGTGAGGGTCGTGCACTGGGCCGCCTCGAACGGCGACCGCTCGGAAAACGGCGACTACATCTACGGCAAGCGCCGCCTGCGCGAGATCGACCGCCGCATCCGCTTTTTGACGAAGCGCATGGACCTGGCCGAGGTGGTCGATCCCAGCATCCACCACGGCAACGACCAGGTCTTCTTCGGCGCCACGGTGACGTACGCCAAGCGTGATGGCGAAGAGCACACGATCACGATCGTCGGCATCGACGAGTTCGACCCATTGAAGGGAAAGGTCAGCTGGATCAGCCCGGTCGCAAGAACGCTGACCAAAGCCCGCGAAGGCGACACAGTCCTCCTGCACACCCCCAATGGCGCCGAAGAGCTCGAAATCCTGGAAGTCACCTACCCCACCCCAGCGCCTTGAGCGCGCACAAAGCGCCACCCCGCAGCACCGCTATCCTTTGAACAGGCGGTGTCTGACCCTGCGGGTCAGACACCGGTTTACCGGTTTTAAAGGAGAGCCCAAATGCCTCGTCCCCTACGAAATTACCCGCCCGGTACCTGCCTCCACCTGGTTCAGCGAGGCAATAACGGCCAGTCATGCTTTCGAGACGACGAAGAGCGTCTGGGATTTCTTTCCCTGTTAAAAGAGCACAGCCTGAAGTCAAGCTGTGAAATTCATGCATATGTGCTGATGACTAACCATTTCCATTTGTTAGTCACGATACGTGAGCGGAATTCGCAGGCAAATCTGATGAAGTCGCTTGCCCAGCGAACCGCGCTATGGCGCCATACAAGGCATGGTGGTACGGGCGCAATGTGGGATAGCAGGTACCACTCTTCTCAAATTGATAGCGAAGCATATTTGTTGTTGTGCCAGCGGTATATAGAGCTCAACCCAGTTCGCGCGGGAATGGTTGAATTTGCTGGCGGGTATAAGTGGTCGAGCTATCGGGCAAATGCGGAGGGGAAAGAAAATGAACTGCTTTGCCAACATCCGATTTACCTGGGCTTGGGGAATAGTCCGCTGGAGCGCCAGCATGCTTATCGGGCGCTGTTCAATATTCCCTTTTCTGAAAGGGATTTGGAAAGAATTCGGTTTGCGACCAGAGGGGATGCAACTTTGCGGATCGCCGAAAAATCCGTAAACCGGTAAACCGGTGTCAGACCCGCAGGGTCTGACACCCTGCCTATGCGCGCTCGCGGGTGACGCGGTTGACGCCGGCTACTTTTCTGACGTTGCGGATCAGGGCTGCCAGGTGCACGCGGTCTTTTACCTGGATCGTGAAGCGGAGCTGGTGTAACACGTGCTCGCGATCTTCATCCATGCCGACGAAGGTGATGTTGCCGTCGTTTTCGCCGATTTCGGCGGCGACCCTGGCCAATATGCCTTTTTCATTTTCAATGATCAGGCGGATCCGGCTGTCGAAGCGGCGGTTGATTTCCGTGCCCCATTTCACCGCGATCCAGCGGTCGGGCTCTTTTTGCTTTAAGCGTTTGGCGACAGCGCAGTCGCCGGTGTGTACTTGCAGGCCCTGGTCGCGGCGCAATTGGCCGACGATATGGTCGCCGGGGATCGGCAGGCAACACGGCGCCAGCTGCACCGATACGCCTTCGCTGCCGTAGATCGTGACCGGGTCGAGTTCTTTGGAGCTGGTGTGCTCGATCGGTACGCTGGCCGATTCGCCGCCCAGCAAGCCGAAGATGTGGCGCGCGACCAGCGCGGCCATGCGCTTGCCGATGCCGATGTCGGCATACAGTTCTTCCATCGACTTGGCCGAGGATTCGTTCAGCAGGCGCTCCATCAGCACCGGCGGCAGTTCGCCCGGCACGTTGATCGCATCGAGCGCTTGCGCCAGCAACTGCTTGCCGAGGCCGATCGATTCCGGCAGGTTGATGGTGCGCAGGTGGTGGCGGATCGCGGAGCGTGCCTTGCCGGTACGGACAAAGGACAGCCAGGTCGGGCTAGGGCGCGAATTCGTATCGGTGACAATTTCCACGATGTCGCCGTTGCGCAGCTCCGTGCGCAATTGCGCCGGCTCGCCGTTGATGTTGACCGATACCGTGTGGTCGCCAATGCCTGTGTGGATCGAATAGGCGAAATCGATCGGGGTGGCGCCGCGCGGCAGGGCGATGATCTTCGACTTCGGCGTGAACACGTAGACCGAATCAGGGAACAGGTCGACCTTCACGTGTTCCAGGAATTCGGCCGAGTCGCCGGTCTGCTGCTGGATGTCGAGCAGCGATTGCAGCCAGGCGTGGGTGCGCTGCTGCATGTCCGAGATGTTCGCGTCGTTGCTCTTGTACAGCCAGTGCGCCGCCACGCCCGATTCGGCGGTGCGGTGCATTTCTTGCGTGCGGATCTGGAATTCCACCGGCGTGCCGTAAGGGCCGATCAGGGTGGTGTGCAGCGATTGGTAGCCGTTCAGCTTACGGATCGCGATGTAGTCCTTGAACTTGCCCGGCATCGGCTTGTACAGCGAGTGCAGGGTGCCCAGCGCAACGTAGCAGTGCGAGAAGCTGTCGACCACCACGCGGAAGCCGTAAACGTCCAGCACCTGCGAGAACGACAGGTGCTTGGAGCGCATCTTCTTGTAGATGCCGTACAGGGTCTTTTCGCGTCCGTAGACTTCGGCGTTGATGCCGGCTGCGGTCAGGGTGTTCTTCACTGCCTCCAGGATCTTGGTCACCACCTCGCGCCGGTTGCCGCGCGCGGCCTTCACGGCTTTGGCAAGCACGTGGTAGCGCGTCGGGTACAGGTGGGAGAAGGACAGGTCCTGCAGTTCGCGGTAGATGTTGTTCAGGCCGAGGCGGTGCGCGATGGGCACGTAGACTTCCATCGTCTCGGCCGCGATGCGGCGCTTCTTGGCCGGCACCATCACTTCCAGCGTGCGCATATTGTGCAGGCGGTCGGCCAGCTTGATCAGGATCACGCGCACGTCCGAGGCCATGGCCAGCAGCATCTTGCGGAAGTTTTCCGCCTGCGCTTCGATCTGGCTCTGGAACTCGATTTTTTCCAGCTTGGACAAGCCATCGACCAGGTGGGCCACTTGGGCGCCGAAGCGTTCGATCAGCTCTTCCTTCTTGACGTCCTGGTCCTCCATCACATCATGCAGCAGCGCGGCCATGATGGCTTGCGCGTCCAGCTTCCACTCGGTGCAGATTTCCGCCACTGCGATCGGGTGCGAGATATACGGCTCGCCCGACTTGCGCACCTGGCCCAAATGCATCTCGTCCGAGAAGCGATAGGCTTCCTTGACCTTTTTCAGGTCGGCCTCGTTCATGTACTCGGCCAGTTTTTCGGTGAGGTGGGTGATGGTGGCGACGCCCGTGGTCACGGTCGGCGCAGCCAGCGGGGAGCTGGAAATCGATGATGCAGAAACGTCAACGCCCGGCTGTTGCTTAGCCGGGCGCCGGGCCCGCCGTGCGGGCTGTTCGCTGATGTTGGGATCGGCGGATGTCAGGTTCATATCGGGAACAGTAAGGTTCCCAGCTTACATAGGGACCTTTTTCAGCATTTCCAGACCTACTTTGCCTGCAGCGATTTCACGCAAGGCGACCACGGTTGGCTTGTCCTTGGCTTCGACCTTGGGGGTGTGGCCTTGCAGCAGCTGGCGTGCGCGGTAGGTGGCTGCCAGGGTCAGCTGGAAGCGGTTAGGTACGTTTTTCAGGCAATCTTCAATAGTGATACGGGCCATGCTTAACTCCTGGGTAAATGCGGTGTTTATTCTGCGTGGTCAGCGTGGATGCCCAGCTCGGACATCAACTTGGCGCTGCGGGCGAATTGTTGCGCGAAGCGGCAACGTGCGGATCGGACGATCGCGCTCAGCTCCGACAAGGCGACCGGGAACTCTTCATTGATAATAACATACTCAAACTCGGGCGCGTGGGCGATTTCGCCGCCCGCAGCCAGCAGGCGGCGGTTGATCACGTGGACTTCGTCCTGGCCGCGCTTGTGCAGGCGTTCTTCCAGCGCCGCGAAGGAGGGCGGCAGGATGAAGATGCCGTTCGCCTGCGGGAACTGCTTCTTCACCTGGCGCGCACCCTGCCAATCGATCTCCAGCAGGATGTCGGTGCCGGCCTTCATTTGCTCTTCGACGAAAATGCGGGAAGTGCCGTAGTAATTACCGTGCACCTCGGCCCATTCCAGGAATTCGCCGTCGGCGGCGCGCTTACGGAAGTCTTCCGCCGTGGTGAAGAAGTATTCGCGGCCATGCTGCTCGCCCGGACGCGGCTGGCGCGTGGTGGTCGAGATCGACAGCTTGATGGCCGGCTCCTGCGCCAGCAGCGCGTTCACCAGAGTCGATTTACCGGCACCGGATGGTGCAGCAACCATGAACAGGCTGCCGGAAAAATGTTGGCTCATTTGCAACTCTCGATAAAAGGCTATCGCCCAAAGAGGTATTTTACCAAGAGCAACGGGTTTTACATCACTTGACACTGGACCGACCGGTCTATAGAGTGAATGCATGACCACTATTACGACGCGCGAACGGCTGATCAACGCCATGATCACCACGCTGCAGCACCGCGGCCTGCACGGCGCCGGCCTGAGCGAGATCCTGGCCACGGCCAAGGCGCCCAAGGGCGTGATGTACCACCATTTCCCCGGCGGCAAGGACCAGCTGGCCGTGGCTGCCATCGAAGCCACCTTCAGCTTCCTGCTGCACAAGCTCGATACTTATATGGAGCGTGAGCCGGACGTGGTCATCGCGCTGCAAGCCTGGATCCTGCGCGCGCTGCGTGGCCTGGACGACAGCGAGTTCGAGCTCGGTTGCCCGCTGGCCGCAGTGGCGCTTGAGTCGACGGTTGACGACGTGGAAATCCGCACCGCCCTGAAAACAGGCTTCGCAGCCCTGCGCGGCCGCATGTCCGACGCCCTGGCGCAGGCCGGTCACGAGCGCCACCGCGCCGATGGCATCGCCGCCCTGATCCTGGCGGCCTATGAAGGCGGCCTGCTGCAAGCCCGCGTCGCGGGCGACACTGCGCCCATGGTCCAGACCATGGATGCGCTGATGCCAATGCTGAAAGTGGAGACGAAACCATGAGCAATCTGCCCCCTGCCGCCTTGCTGCTGGCCGAAAAACTGGAACTGCGCGCCGTCGACGGCTATCCGCTGTCGGCCATGTGCTACCGCGCACGCGGCCCTGAAAAAGCGCGCCTGCTGGTGGCCGGCGCCACCGGCGTGCCGCAAGGCTTCTACCGCCGCTTCGCCGAATTCGCGGCGGGGCAGGGCTACACCGTGCTGACTTTCGACTATCGCGGCGTGGGTGGCTCGGCGCCGCGAAGCCTGCGCGGTTTCCGGGCCAGTTTCCTCGACTGGGCATATCTGGACCTGAAAGCGGTCATCGAATACTTTGCTCCCGCCGACAGCACACCGCTGTACATGGTGGGCCACTCTTACGGCGGGCACGCGCTTGGCCTGGTGCCGAACCATGAAAAGATCGCCGGCGTGTACCTGTTCGGCGTCGGCGCCGGCTGGCATGGCTGGATGCCGCGCCTGGAACGCCTGCGCGTGCTGGCGATGTGGCATATCGTCGGCCCCATCGTCACGCGCTGGAAAGGCCGCCTGGCCTGGAGCAAACTTGGCATGGGCGAGGATTTGCCGATGGGCGTGTATCACCAATGGAAGCGCTGGTGCAGCTTCCCGCGCTATTTCTTCGACGACCCGAAAGTGCCCGAAATCGCGGAGGGCTTCGCCACAGTGCGCACGCCGATCCTGGCGCTGAACGCCACCGACGACTTGTGGGCGCCGCCGCTGTCGCGCGACGCGTTCATGTCCGGCTACCGCAACGCGCCGTGGCATGGCGTGGACATCGACCCCGCCACCGCAGGCCTGGGCAAGCTGGGACACATGGGCTATTTTCGTCCCCACGCGCAGCCTTTGTGGACGCGCGCATTGGACTGGTTCGAAGGCCTGGGCCGCTAAGGCCGGATTCAGACGCCCAGCGTGCGCAGCATCTGCAGCGCCGCTGCCGGCGCGCGTTCCTTGGCGCCGTTGATGAAGTAGACGAAAACATCGCGCTTGCCGCCATCGCTCCAATCCAAGGCCTGCGCGGCCCACTTCTTCAGCGCAGGCTTGGTGTAGCCGGTCGCCACCTCGCTGCGCGCATCCATCAATCGCGCGTAGACGAAATCGCGCGAAGTCAATTCGGAGAAGTTGGCGAATTTCGGCGAATCGGTAATCACCGTGGCGACCTTGTACTTGCGCGCGAGCGCCAGGTACTCCTTGCACAAGAAGCTCTCATGACGCGCATCCAGCACATGGCGCAACTTGCGCTCACCGAGTTTGGGCGGCAGAAGTTTGAAGAACGCCTCCAGATCGTCCAGATCGAAACGCTTGGTTGCGGCAAGCTGCCACAAGATCGGCCCAAGCTTGTCGCCCAACTCCGACAAGCCGCTGCCGATGAAGCGCTCGATCGATTCCCCCGCCTCGCCCAGCACCTTGCGATTGGTCGCATAGCGTGAGGCCTTCACTGCGAAGACGAAACCATCCGGCGAGCGCGCCGCCCAATCCGCAAAATGCTGCGGCTCGGCGTTGCGGTAGAACGTGCCGTTGATCTCAATGCTGGTCAGCACGCTGCTGGCATATTCCAGCGCGCGCTTGTTGGGGATTTCCGGCGGATAGAAAGTCTCGCGCCACGGCGGGAAATCCCAGCCGCCAATACCGACCCGGATGCTCATTCCAATATTCCGTAGTAGAGTTGCGAACACACTTTCGGAGGATGCCAGAAATGCGCCTGACCCGCCTGTTCGTTACGCTGCTCGCCGCTGGACTAATGGGAAGCGCCGCCGCGCAATCCCTCTCGCCTGAAGAAGAACGTATCGTTGCCCTGGTCAAGGCCAACTCCGGCAACGCCCTGCAGCTGCTGGAGAAAACGGTCAACATCAACAGCGGCACCATGAATCATAAAGGCGTACGCGAAGTCGGCAAAGTATTCCGCGCCGAATTCGACAAGCTCGGATTCAAGACGCAGTGGATCGACATGCCGAAAGAAATGCACCGCGCCGGCCACCTGGTCGCCACGCGCGAAGGCAAGCAAGGCAAGCGCGTGCTGATGATCGGCCACCTCGACACCGTGTTCGAAGCCGACTCCCCAATGGCCAAATGGGAACGCCAGGGCGACCGCGCCAGTGGCCAGGGTGTCAACGACATGAAGGGCGGCGACATCATCATCATTGAAGCGCTGCGCGCACTGAAAGCCGTGGGAGCCCTGGACAACACCACCATCAGCGTGATCTTTACCGGCGACGAAGAAAACGCCGGTGAGCCGCAAGAAATCTCCCGCCGCGACATGATCGACCTGGCCAAGCGCAGCGACGTCGCCCTGGCCTTCGAGGCCACCGTACTGGATGAAAACGGCAAAGCCACCGGCACCATCGGCCGCCGCTCTTCTACCTCCTGGGAATTGACGGTAAAAGGCAAGCAAGGCCACTCCTCCGGCATCTTCACCCCAAGCGCGGGCTACGGCGCGGTGTACGAAACAGCCCGCATCCTCGACGCCTTCCGCCAGCAGCTGCAAGAACCCAACCTGACCTTCAACCCCGGCATGATCCTGGGCGGAACGGAGGTCAGCCACACTGGCCCGTCCCAAGGCACCGCCTTCGGCAAATCAAACGTCATCGCCAACAGCGCGATGGTGAAAGGCGACCTGCGCTTCCTGACGCCCGAGCAAGGCGAGCAAGCCCGCACCCGCATGCGCGCCATCGTCGCCCAAAGCCTGCCCGGCACCAGGGCCGACATCGTCTTCCACGACGGCTACCCGCCCATGGCGCCCACCGACGGCAACCTGAAGATATTGGAGCTCTATTCAAAAGCCAGCGCCGACGCCGGCCTCGGCCCGATTGCAGCCTTGCCACCTGGCCAGCGCGGCGCCGGCGACGTGCAATTTGTCGCCCCCTACATCGACAGCCTCGACGGCTTAGGCGCCACAGGGAAGGGCGCCCATGCGCCGGGAGAAGATCTGGAAGTGCGCTCGATCGAGCAAGGTGCGATCCGAACAGCGCTGCTGCTCTATCGCCTTACGAGATAAAAGTCGGGGTCAGGTCGAGCAAATGGACAAATGGCGCACGAATGTGCGCCATTTGTCCATTTGCTCGACCTGACCCCGACTTTCGTTATTCTAGGTTCTGGACTTGTTCGCGCATTTGCTCGATCAGGAGTTTGAGCTCCATCGAGGCGTCGGCTAGTTCTTTGACCGAGGCTTTGGCGCCGAGGGTGTTCGCTTCGCGGTTCAGTTCCTGCATCATGAAGTCCAGGCGTTTGCCGACCTGGCCGCCTTTTTTCAGGATGTGGCGGGTTTCGCTCAGGTGCGCCGACAGGCGGCCCAGCTCTTCAGCCACGTCGATACGGATGCCATACAGGATCACTTCCTGGCGGATGCGCTCCATCGCGTCCTGGCGCGACATCGAAGTATTCGATCCCTGGCAGGCCAACCCGAGGGCTTCCTGCATGCGCTCGACAGCTTTTTGTTGGAATTGTGCAACTACCTGAGGAATTAGTGGGGTAATTCGTTTAACGATGCCTTCCATCGATTCGATGCGGGAAACCAGCATCGCTTCCAGCGCCGCGCCTTCGCGCTGGCGGCTCTGGACAAAGGCGCCCAGGGTCTTGGCCATCAGGGTCGCAACATCGGATTGCAGGGATTCCTGGCCGATTTGTGCCTCTTCAACAACACCAGGCCAACGAAGTAGTTCCGCAACACTCATCTGTGCCGCGCCTGAGAAATGCTGGCTTACCTCGCCTTGCAGGCGGGCCAGCTCGTTGAGCAGGGCTACATTCAGGGCCTGGGTGCCGGCGGCAGCTGCCTTGCGGCCGAAGCTCAGTCGCAGCTCCACTTTGCCGCGGGTGATGGCGCCCATGATGGCGCTACGTAAATCGGGTTCGAGTGCTCGCAGGTCGTCGTTGATGCGGAATTGCAGGTCAAGGAAGCGTGAATTGACGCTCTTGATCTCAATTGTCAGCGTGCCCGCCGCGCTTTCGCTGGTGGCTACAGCGTAGCCAGTCATGCTGGAAATGCTCAAAGGATGTCCCCGATTTTGTCTTTGTCTTTACAATATATTGCTTTGTCCCACACAATCCGGTTTAGTTGAAGCGAGGAAACTTATGGCAGCTCAGAACAACGCTCCATTACCGGATGGTCTGGAAATTGCTGGATACCGCATTGTAAAGAAAATTGCGTCAGGTGGGTTCAGTATTGTGTACCTGGCCTACGACGCGGAAGGTAATGCAGTAGCAATAAAAGAATATTTACCAAGCAGTCTTGCATTGCGTCAAGAGGGCGAGATGGTGCCTGTGGTCACTAAATCGAACCTTCCGGTCTTTCGCATCGGGCTGAAATGCTTTTTTGAAGAAGGTCGTGCACTTGCGAAAATTTCACATCCAAACGTTGTAAGGGTGCTGAATTTCTTCCGCGCGAACGAAACTGTGTACATGGTCATGGCCTATGAATCGGGCCATTCCCTGCAGGATCATATCCAGCGCCAACGCAGCAAAGGACGCAATTGCAGTGAGGCTTTTGTGCGACAGATTTTCACGCAAGTACTGAAAGGTCTGCGCGAAGTCCATACCAATAAGCTGCTGCACCTGGACCTGAAACCGGCCAATATCTACCTGCGCACGGACGGTACCCCCATGCTGCTGGACTTCGGCGCGGCCCGCCAGACTGTCAACTCCGACAGTCCGAAGCTGATGCCGATGTACACGCCTGGCTTTGCGCCACCGGAGCTGTACACCAAGACCGAGGCGCTCGGGCCCTGGACCGACGTGTATTCGATCGGTGCGTCCATGTTCGCCTGCATGCTGGGCCAGCCTCCGCAGCCGGCCGACCAGCGCCGCAAGGAAGACAAGATGGAGGCGCATTTCCAGCGACTGGATGCGCTCTATACGCCGGAACTGGTCAAGATTGTGCGCTGGACTTTGGAACTCGATCCCTTGGCGCGTCCGCAAAGCCTGTTCGAGCTGCAAAAGCTTCTGCAGCAGGCGCCGGCCGCGATTGAACCACCGACTCCCACGGGAGCCATTGAAAAGCTGGGCAAGCTCGCAGGCAAGCTCGGATTCGGCCGCAAAAAAGACGCGGCGCCGCGCACACCAAAATAAGGAGGGCTTGCCATGCAATTCGCTGTTTACCAAGAAACACACATTGGCGGCCGCAAGGTCAACCAGGACCGTATGGGCTACAGCTTCACGCGCGATGCGCTGCTGCTGGTGCTGGCCGACGGCATGGGCGGACACGCACGCGGCGAGATCGCCGCTTCCATCGCCACCCGCACCATTTCGCAGATGTTCCAGCAGCAGGCCACGCCTTACGTGAAGGGCGCGGAGCGCTTCCTGGAAGAGGCAATCATGGCCTCGCATCACGAGATCCACAAATATACTGCGGCCCACAATATGCCGGAGTCGCCGCGCACCACCCTGGTCGCCTGCCTGGTGCAGCACAACACCGCCGTGTGGGCGCATTGCGGCGATTCGCGCTTGTACTGGGTGCGCAATGGCCAGATCCACGGCCGCACGCGCGACCACTCGCATGTGGAAAACATGATCGAGAAGGGCCTGATCCCGGCATCCGAGCGCAACACGCACCCGGACCGCAACAAGCTGTACGCCTGCGTGGGTGCGGGCAGCTTGCCGCGCGTGGAAATTTCCGGCCGCGCCAACCTGCTGCCGGGCGATACGCTGATGCTGTGTTCCGACGGCTTGTGGGCGATGTGCACCGATGAAGAACTGGTGCAGATGCTGACCACGCAGACCGTGGTGCGCGCGGTACCGGATATGCTGGCGACCGCACTGCGCCGCGCCGGCGACACGAGCGACAATGTCACCGCGCTGGCCATCATGTGGCAGGGCGCGCTGGTGGCCGATGCAGTGCCGACTACGCACGGCGGCTCCACCGTGATCTCGACCGAACAGCTGCCGGACGACGTGGTGAGCACCACCATCCACGGCGCCAAGACCGAGGTCGACGTGTTCGACGATGATGAAATTGAAAAGGCGATCGAGGAAATCCGCGGCGCCATTGAAAAATCTTCCCAATTACTCAAGGATTGAAATGAGCACTGTTACCCGCCCGAGCGGCCGCGCCGTCGATGCGCTGCGCAATATCCGCATCACCCGCGACTACACCAAGCACGCTGAAGGTTCCGTGCTGATCGAGTGCGGCGACACCAAAGTAATCTGCACCGCCAGCATCGAGGAGCGCGTGCCTGGCTTCCTGAAGGGTAAAGGGCAGGGCTGGATGACGGCGGAATACGGCATGCTGCCGCGCTCCACCCATTCGCGCATGGACCGCGAGGCGGCCAAGGGCAAGCAAAGCGGGCGTACGCAGGAGATCCAGCGCCTGATCGGCCGCTCCCTGCGCGCAGCGTTCGACCTCGAGGCTTTCGGCGAACGCACCCTGCAACTGGATTGCGATGTGATCCAGGCCGATGGCGGCACCCGTACCGCGTCGATCACCGGCGCCATGGTCGCGGCGTATGACGCGTTTTCCAAGCTGAAGGCGCGCGGCATGATCGGGGCCATTCCGGTCAAGCATTTCGTGGCCGCGATTTCGGTCGGCGTGTACAAGGGCGTGCCGGTGCTGGACCTGGACTATGTGGAAGATTCGGACTGCGATACCGACATGAACGTGATCATGACCGATGCTGGCGCTTTCGTGGAAGTGCAGGGCACTGCGGAAGGCGCCGCCTTCGATCGCGCGGCGATGAATCGTTTACTGGATTTGGCTGAGGGCGGGATTCGCGACCTGGTCAAGCTGCAGAGGCAGGCGCTGGGCTTGTAAAAACCGGTAAACCTGTGTCAGACCCGCAGGGGCTGACACTTGACACGCGACGGCCGCGTCACGGTGTCTGACCCTGTGGGTCAGACACCGGTTTAACGGTTTTCGACATTCGCCCCACCAAAAACTCCACAAACGCCCCCGTCTTCAACGGCAAAAACTCCCGCGCCGGATACACCGCATAAGTCGCCGCCCCTGCCGGCAGCACCACATCCTCCAAAATCCGCACCAGTTCCCCGCTCGCCAGTTCATCCGCCACAATCGGCAGCGGCACCTTGATCACCCCAGCCCCGCCAACGGCAGCCGTCACCAGCGCACCCCCATCATTCATCTGCAAAGGACCATCAACCCGCACCGTCCCCGCCTCACCAAAATTCCACTCATCGTAAACACGCGCCCCCACCGCATAAAGCAAACAAGCATGCTGCTGCAATTCCTGCGGCGTCCGCGGCCTCCCGCACCGCGCCAGATACGACGGCGCCGCGCACACCACACTCGGATTCTCCGCCAGCTTCCGCGCCACCAGCGTCGAATCAACCAGTGCCGAAGTCCGAATCGCCACATCAATCTGCTGCGCAATCAAATCCACCATCGCATCGTCCAGCTGCAGCGACACCTTCACCTGCGGATACAGTGCCGTGAACTCCGCCAGCAGAGGCACCAGCACCCGCCGCCCCGCCATTGAGCACGAAACGCGCAGCAGCCCGCGCACCTGCTGCTGGTAGCTATCGGTGAGATGGGCGATCTTGTCCAGCGAGCGCTCGATCTGGCGTGCCTCTTCCAGCACCATCTGCCCGACTTCGGTCAGCGCAAGCTGGCGCGTAGAGCGCTGGATCAGGCGTGCACCAAGATCCTTTTCCAGCTGCGCCAGCTGGCGCGAAACGACCGACTTGCCGCAGCCGAGCTTGAGCGCAGCGGCACTGATGCTGCCGGCCTGGATGATGGTGGCGAAAATAGCAAGGCGTTGCGGGTTCATTGTTCCTCCATGGTCAACAATGTAATGTCTGTTTGTTGACTTATCAAGCAAGAACAAGCCACGTACACTGGCCGCATTCAATCTTCCACGGAGTAATGCACCATGACCACCAATCGCCAGTTCCTGCTTGCCCGCCGTCCTGAAGGCGCTGTCCAGCGCACCGATTTCGACTTCGCCACTGTGCCATTGCGCGCTCTGCAAGACGGCGAAATCCTGATCCAGGTATCCCACGTCTCCCTCGACCCGGCCATGCGCGGTTGGATGAACGCCTCTACCGAGTCCTATATGCCGCCGGTAGCACTGGGAGAGGTGATGCGCGCTATCGCCGTGGGCCGCGTGACAGAGTCGCGCAACCCTGGCTTTGCGGTCGGCGACCACGTCACCGGCCTGCTGGGCGTGCAGGAATACGCGATCCACAACGGCGCAGGGCTGAACAAGGTCGATCCAACATTGGCGCCGCTGCCGCTGTTCCTCGGCGCCCTCGGCATGCCGGGCCTGACCGCTTACTTCGGGCTTCTGGACGTGGGCCAGCCGAAGGAGGGCGATACCGTCGTGGTTTCCGGCGCGGCCGGTGCGGTGGGAGCCCTGGTCGGCCAGATCGCCAAACTCAAAGGTGCGCGCGTGATCGGCATCGCCGGCGGTGCCGACAAAGTACGCTACCTGGTCGAAGAGCTGGGCTTTGACTCCGCCATCGACTACAAGTCGGAAGACGTGGCAGCAGCACTGCGCCAGCACGCACCGAAAGGCATCGATGTCTTCTTCGACAACGTCGGCGGCGCCATCCTGGATGCAGCGCTGGCCAACCTGGCGCACGGCGCCCGCGTGGTGATCTGCGGCGCCATCTCGCAGTACAACAATACCGACGCCATTTCCGGCCCGGCGAACTACCTGCAACTGCTGGTCAAGCGCGCCACCATGCGCGGCGTGATGGTAAGCGACTACTATCACAGGGCGATGGAAGCCATCGGCGCCATGGGCGGCTGGATCCAGTCCGGCAAGCTGAAAACCCGGGAGCACGTGGTGCAGGGCCTGGACACCTTCCCTGAGACTTTTGCCAAGCTGTTCACAGGCGCCAACCAAGGGAAGCTGGTGCTGCAAGTGGTTTAAAATGTCGGCTCTCTCATATGAGCCGACATTCATGACACAGCGTATCGTTCTCGCATCGAACAACAAGGGCAAGCTCAAGGAATTCAACGAGCTGCTCGCAACCATTGGCTTTTCCGTCCACCCGCAAGGCGAATTCAACGTCCCGGAGGCGGAAGAGCCTTTTCACACTTTTGTCGAAAATGCACTGACAAAGGCGCGCCACGCGTCGCGCCTGACCGGTTTACCGGCGCTGGCCGATGATTCGGGCGTGTGCGTGAATGCGCTGGGCGGTGCGCCAGGCGTGTATTCGGCGCGCTATGCGGGCGAGCCGAAATCGGACGCGCGCAACAATGAGAAGGTCATCGCCGACCTGGCAGCACATGCCGACAAATCGGCCTACTATTACTGTGTGCTGGTGTTCGTGCGCCATGCCGACGACCCGCAGCCGGTAATTGCCGACGGGCGCTGGGATGGCTTGATTTCGCCGGAAGCGCGCGGCGAGGGCGGCTTCGGCTACGATCCGCACTTCCTGATTCCATCGCTGGGTAAGCATGTGGCCGAGCTGGCGCCGGAAGTGAAGAACAGCCTGTCCCATCGCGGCCAGGCCCTGCGTGCGTTGGTAGAGAAGCTGAAGAAATGATTCCGATTAAGCCGGTCGGCAATGCCGTACCAAGCCGCACCATCGACAGCGCCGCCGGCGTCGCTGCTACCTACTTGCGCCCGGGCGCGCTGAACCTGCAAGCCTTGCCGCCGCTGTCGCTCTACATCCACTGGCCGTGGTGCGTGCGCAAGTGCCCCTACTGCGACTTCAATTCGCACGAGGCGAAGGGCGAGGTGCCGGAGAAGGAATACCTCGACGCGCTGCGCCGCGACCTGGAAATGTCCTTGCCCCTGATCTGGGGCCGCAAGATTTACACCATCTTCATTGGCGGAGGTACGCCGAGCCTGATGTCGGCGGCCGGCATGGATCGCCTGATGTCGGACTTGCGCAGCCTGCTGCCGCTGGATGGCGCCTGTGAAATCACGATGGAAGCCAATCCAGGCACCTTCGAGGCCGAAAAATTCCGCTCTTACCGCGACAGCGGCATCAACCGCCTGTCGATCGGTATCCAGAGCTTCAACAGCGAACACCTGAAAGCACTGGGCCGCATCCACGATGACGGCGAAGCGAAACGCGCGGTTGAAATCGCGCTGGCGAATTTCGACAACTTCAACCTGGACCTGATGTACGCGCTGCCGAACCAGACGCTGGAACAGGCGCGCCAGGATATCCAGACTGCGATTGACTTCAAGCCGCCGCACCTGTCGCTGTACCACCTGACGATGGAACCGAACACGGTGTTCGCCAAGTATCCACCGCAGTTGCCGGACGATGATCTGAGCGCGGACATGCAGGACATGATCGCAGAGATGACCACGGCCAACGGCTATGGCCACTACGAAGTGTCGGCCTACGCCCAGCCGGGCCACCAGGCACGCCACAACCTGAACTACTGGCAGTTCGGCGACTACCTCGGCATCGGCGCGGGCGCGCACTCCAAGCTGTCCTTCCCGCACCGCGTGCTGCGCCAGGCGCGCTACAAGCAACCCAAGTCGTACATGGATGCAGTGGCAGCCGGCAATCCGGTGCAGGAAGAGCGCGAACTGGCGCGCGACGAGATGGGCTTCGAGTTCATGCTGAACGCACTGCGCCTGCAGGGCGGCTTCGAACCGAACCTGTTCGCCGAACGCACCGGCGTAGCGCTCAACACCATTGAGAAGCAGCTCAACGCGGCCGAAGCCAAAGGCCTGCTGTACCGCGATCACATGCTGATCAAGCCGACCGAACTAGGCCAGCGCTTCCTCAACGACCTGCAGCAGATGTTCCTGGGCGAAGACTAGAACTCTTCCCATTCATCGTTGCTGGCCGCGGGAGCGCGGCGCTCGGTCTTCGTGCGGCGTTCCGACGTTCGGTCGGCCGGCGCGCCTGACTCTGCGCTTGTGCTGCCTGCTGTACGCGTGGAGGCGCGCGACGTCGCGCGGGCATCCGGTGCTGCGAGCCGTTTCTGCCGTCCCGTGGCCGCTGTTCCTGCATCAGCCGAAGCGCTACTGTCCACCGCGGCGCGCGCCGCAGCACGCGGCGTGGCGCTCCAGCGCGCCACCGCCTCGGTCCCAAGCCGGAACGACGCCGCCACCTGCGCCAGCTGCGCTGCCTGCTCCTGCATGCTGGCCGCCGCCGCAGCAGCTTCCTCCACCAGCGCTGCATTCTGCTGCGTCACCTGGTCCATCTGTCCGATGGCCTGGTTCACTTCATCGATGCCCACGCTTTGCTCGCGGCTTGCCGATGTGATCTCGCCCATGATGTCGGTCACGCGCCGCACGCTGGTCACAACCTCGCCCATGGTGGTGCCGGCCTGCTGTACCAGCGAGGTGCCGGCGTTCACTTGGGACACGGAATTGTCGATCAGTTCCTTGATCTCTTTCGCCGCAGCGGCTGAGCGCTGCGCCAGGTTGCGCACCTCGGAGGCGACCACGGCGAAACCGCGTCCCTGTTCGCCCGCTCGCGCCGCTTCCACCGCCGCATTCAGCGCAAGGATATTGGTCTGGAACGCGATGCCATCGATGGTGCCGATAATGTCCACAATCTTGCGGGAGGAGGCATCGATAGAGCCCATGGTTTCAACCACTTGCCCAACGATCTCACCACCGCGAGCCGCCACATCGGAGGCCGCCTGCGCCAGCTGATTGGCCTGGTTGGCATTGTCGGCGTTCTGGCGCACGGTGGAAGTCAGCTCTTCCATCGAGGATGCGGTTTCCTCCAGGGAGCTGGCCTGCTGCTCGGTGCGTGAAGACAAATCCAGGTTGCCCTCCGCGATCTCGCTGGAAGCGGTGGCAATGGCCGTGGTGCCGGTCTGCACCTGGCTCACCACGCGCCGCAGTGCATCGTTCATGCCCCGCAAGGCTTTCATCAGGTCACCGATTTCATCGCGCGCCGTTTCCTCGTCGAAGTGGGTGGTCAGGTCGCCATCGGCCACGGTGTTGGCGATGCCCAGGGCGGAGTTCAGCGGCGCCGTGATGCTGCGCGAAATGATCCAGGCTGCCCATGCGCCGAATGCCAGCATGATCACGCCCAGTGCCAGCATCAGGCGGGTGCTGCGCGCGTTGGCTTCATTAATATTGGCCGCCGTGGCGTCGATCGCCTTGCGCTGCTGCGCCAGCAGTTCCTTGACCTTGTCCTGGTAAGCCTTGGCGGCTGGCTCGAACACCTCGCGGTAAAGGCGTTCGCCTTCCGCTGCATCGCCAACCTTCTTGGCATTCATCACCTGGTTCTTTGCGTCCTGGTACTTGCCGCGAATGGCAACGGCGTCCTGGTAGATCTTGCGCTCCTCGTCGGACTCCAGCAGGCCTTCGATGGATTTCAGCAGCTCGGCGCCGCGCTTGGCGCTATCGGCAATGGCGGTGGCGAAGGTGTTCGACAATTCGCTATCGCTGCTGCGCGCAATCATCTGGGTCCGCGCAACGGCGGAATAGATCAGCACATACCAGTCGGAGACGATGCGTTCTTTGGCCAGCGGACGGTCCATCATGGCGCGTGTTGCGTTGGCGGTGTTATTCGAGTGGTAGAGGGCGTTGATGGTGCCGATGGCCGATAGCAGCAGGACGATGCCGAAGCCCGCTGCGAGGCGGGGGCCAATACGAAGCTTGGACAGGAATTGCATACAGGCCTCCAGAGGTTGGAGTTCTAGTATGCACCCGAATATTTGCGTGGAAGATATCCCGTTGCAAGGCTGCAACAGGGATATCACGTAGCTTAAAAAGACCCGGCGGTGCGCAAATCGGGCTGCTCTGCCCACTGCGCCAGCGCGTCGGCCATGCGCTGGCTTTCGCCGATGGCGTAGGTCCAGTCGCGGATGCGAGCCGCATGGTCCTGTCCATAGTGTTTGAAGTCCGTGCGGTCGGGCAGTTTGCGGTTCGGCAGGCGCTCTACGAAGGCAGGCGAGGGCGATACAAGGATCACGTTTTCCAGTGCGCTGTCGCGGGCGCGGCGCCACGGCATCGACTTATCAAGCCAGCCAGGCACGATATGGTCGGTGAAGTGCGGATACAGCACCAGTCCTTCATCGCGCTGGTAGGGCAGGTGCAGATGGTAGTCGATCAAGCCGCCGTCCCAGTAGTCGCCGGGCGGCGCGCCGTGGATATCGCTCACTGCTTGCAGCACCAGCGGGATCGAGCCGGAGGCCAGCAGCGCCGAATGCAGGTTCTGCCCGGACAGGCCGACGTAGTGCGAGGCAAAGGCATCGAAGCTGGTGCGCAGCCATGCGGCATCATCGCGGCTGTCGTGGAAGACCACGCGTTCCATCGCACCGGCCAGGCGCCTGCGCGAAACGGCATTGCCCGCAGCGGCGCGCAGGAAGCCGGCCATTTCACGCCATTTGCTACCGCCTGTGTTGGCCAGCGGGCCGATGCCGCGTACCGTGATCACCGACAGCAGGTAGTCGGGATTGGTCAGCATTTCCTCGCCGCGCCCATCGAGCACGCTATCGAGCAGGCCGCGAATTACGCGGCTCACGTAAGCGGCATCCACCTTGTCAGGGTAGGTCTGGTGGGCGTAGTGGTGGGCCAGGCGTTTGTGCGCGGCGACCGGGTCATGGAAGGCGCCGGCCGCCATGCGCCAGGCGCCGATGGAAGCGCCGATCAGGCGGCGCTTGCGCGGCGCCTGTTTCAGCCATTCGCCGAACATCCACTGGTCGATGCCGTTCAGGATCAGGCCTTTGGGGCCGCCCGCTGCGGCGGGGATGATGGCGATGTCGGCGGCCTGCAAGCCTTCGCGCTCGATGCGCTGGCGGGCTCGCTGGCCAAGCCGGATACTGATTGGTGAATCCACTACTTCAAGCCTCCTCCAAGCGCCCGGTACAAATCGATGGCGCTGGTTGTGCGCAGCAAGCGCGCCTGGACGAGTGCCTGCTCCGCGGTGAACAATTCGCGTTGGGCGTCGAGCACGTCGAGCGAGCTGGCGACCCCGTTTTCAAAGCGTAATTGTAATAGACGCAGGCGTTCGGCCTGGGCGTCCTGCACCGCGCGCTGGGCGGCGACCTGTTCGCCGAGGTAGGACCGCGCTGCCAGAGCGTCGGCCACTTCGCGGAAGGCGCCCTGGATGGTTTTTTCGTAGTCCGCCACGGCGATGTTCTTTCGGGCGTGGCTCACGTCCAGGTTGGCCATATTGCGGCCGCTGTCGAAGATCGGCAGCACCAGCTGCGGCGCGAAGCTCCATGTGCCGCTGCCACCTTCGAACAGGCCGCTGAAATCGCGGCTGGCGCTGCCGACCGAAGTGGTCAGCGCAATGCGCGGGAAGAAGGCGGCGCGCGCGGCGCCAATGTTGGCGTTGGCGGCCTTCAGGCGCTGCTCGGCGGCGCGGATGTCGGGGCGGTTGGCCAGCAGGTCCGATGGCAGCCCGGCGGTCAGGGCGGACATGGCGTCGGCCTGGGCATCGTCCATCGGAGGCGGCGTGCCTGGCGCTGCTGGGCGAGCCTGGCCGATCAGCAAGGTGAGGGCGTTGGCGGCCTGCGCGCGCTGGCGTGCCAATGCCAGGGCGGAAGCGCGGGCGGTCTCCATCTGCTGCTCGTTGGAGCGCAGGTCGAGGCGCGACGAGGCGCCGCCTTCAACGCGTTTTTTCGTCAGGTCAAAGGTGCGCTTGCGGGCTTCGTAAGTGCTTTCAGCCAGCGTTTGCTGCTCGGCGAAGGCGCGTTCGGTGTAGTAGGCTTTGGCGACTTCGGCGACCAGGCTGATTTGCGCGGCCTGTTTGGCTTCTTCGGTGGCGAGATAGTTGGCCAGCGCCGAGTCGCTCAGGCTTTTCACGCGGCCGAAGAAATCGAGCTCAAAGGCAGCGATGCCAAGACCAACGTCAAAGCGTTCGCTCGTTTGCGGCAAGCCGTTGCTGTTCGCAAAGCCTGGCGTGCGGCTGCGGGATTCGCTGAGGTTTGCGTTTAGCGTCGGCAAGCGGTCGGCGCGCTGGATGCGGTAGGCGCCGCGCGCTTCTTCAATGCGCAGGGCGGCGATACGCAGGTCGCGGTTGTTTTCAAGCGCCGCTTCGATCAGTTGCTGAAGGCGGCCGTCAGGGAAGAAGGCGCGCCAGCCGGTGTCCACGGCGGACTGCTGCGCGCCGGCTGGCGGCAAGTCCGGGAAGTTGTCAGCGACCGGCGCAGCAGGGCGCTGGTAGGTCGGCGCCATGGAGCAGCCGGACAGGGCTCCGGCCAGCAGCAGCGCGGCTGCGAAATCAAGCTTCATCATTGCTTATTCTCCGGCAGGTCCAGTTCATGTGCGGCCAGTCGGCGTTGACGCTCGCTGCCTTTGAAGATACGGCGCACCACCACAAAGAATACCGGCACCAGGAAGACTGCCAGCACGGTGGCAGTAATCATGCCCCCCATTACGCCGGTACCGATGGCGCGCTGCGAAGCCGAACCAGCGCCGGATGCGATCACCAGCGGCAGCACGCCGAGAATGAACGCCAGTGAGGTCATGATGATCGGGCGGAAGCGCAAGTGCACCGCTTCCAGCGTCGCCTCGATCAGCCCCTTGCCCTGCGCCTGCAGATCCTTGGCAAACTCAATGATCAGGATCGCATTCTTGGCGGACAAGCCGATAATCGCAATCAGGCCCACCTTGAAGTACACGTCATTCGGCAAGTCGCGGATATGCGCCCCAAGCAGTGCACCCAACACGCCCAGCGGCACGACCAGCAGCACGGCGACCGGAATCGACTCCGATTCATACAGCGCCGCCAGCACCAGGAAGGCCGCCAGCATCGACAGGGCAAACAGCGCCGGCGCCTGCGAACCGGACAAGCGCTCTTCGGAAGACTGGCCAGTCCACTCAATGCCAAAGCCCGGCGGCAACTGCTCGGCCAGGCGCAGCAACTCCTCCATCGCCTCGCCCGTCGAATGGCCCGGCGCCGCATTCGCGCTCAGGCGATAAGCAGGATAACCGTTGTAGCGCACCAGCTGGATCGGCCCCGTCACCCAGCGCGTAGTCGCGAAGGACGCGAACGGCACCATGATCCCGGTGGAGCTGCGCACATTCAAGCGCAGGATGTCTTCCGGCTGCATGCGCCGCGATTGATCCGCCTGCACGATCACGCGCTGCTGGCGCCCGCTGGCGGCAAAGTCATTCACATACGACGAACCGAAAGCCGTACCCAGCGTGGCCGAGATATCACCGAAGGACACGCCAAGCGCATTCGCCTTTTCCCGGTCGATATCCACCTGCACCTGCGGCGCATCTTCCAGGCCTTCCGGACGCATGCCGGTCAGGACCTTGCTCTTGCCCGCCAACTCCAGCAGCTGGTTACGCGCCGCCAGCAAGGCCTCGTGCCCAAGCCCCCCTCGGTCCTGCAAGCGCGCCGTGATACCGGTCGCATTGCCAAGCTCACGAATCGGCGGCGGGCTCAATGCAAACACCTGCGCATCCTGGATATGGGCCAGGCCGCCGAAGGACCGCATGGCAATCGCATCGGCCGACTGGTCCGGACCGCGCTCCTTCCAGTCCTTGAGCGGCACAAACACCAGGCCCGCATTCTGTCCGCTGCCCGAGAAGCTGAAGCCCGCCACCGCAATGGTGCGCGCCACGCCCGGCTGCGAACGGAAATAGGAATCCACTTCCGCCAGCACAGCTTCGGCGCGGCTGCGCGAAGCACCCGGCGGCAACTGTACGTTGGCGATGATATAGCCCTGGTCTTCGTTCGGCAGGAAAGAGGAGGGCAGTCGCACGTACAGCAAGGCCACCGCGCCCAGCAAGACGGCATAGATGATCAGGAAGCGCCCGGTACGCGTGAGGATCTTGCCAATCCAGCCCTGGTAATGCGTCGCCGTGGAAGCGAAGCCCCGGTTGAACCAGCCGAAGATGCCGGTCTTGGCGTGATGGTGTCCCGCCTCGACTGGTTTCAGCATGGTCGCGCAAAGGGCCGGCGTCAGCGACAGCGCCATCAGCGCCGAGAACACCATGGCCGACACCATCGACAGCGAGAACTGGCGATAAATCGCACCCACAGCGCCGCCGAAGAAAGCCATAGGAATGAACACCGCGATCAGCACGAGCGTGATACCGATAATCGCGCCCGTAATCTGCGACATGGCTTTGCGCGTCGCATCTCGCGGCGACAAACCTTCCTCGCTCATGATGCGCTCAACGTTCTCCACCACCACGATCGCATCGTCCACCAGGATGCCGATTGCCAGCACCATGCCGAACATGGTCAGCACGTTGATCGAAAAGCCGAACACCTGCATCGCCGCGAAAGTACCCATCAGCGCCACCGGCACCACGATGGTTGGGATCAGCGTGTAGCGGAAGTTCTGCAGGAAGATGTACATCACCAGGAACACCAGCGCCACCGCTTCCAGCAGGGTCTTGACCACTTCCTCGATCGAGATCTTGACGAACAGCGAAGTGTCGTACGGCACCGTGTACTTCAATCCCGGCGGGAAAAACTTCTGCAGCTCGTCCATCTTCTCGCGCACGATGGTCGCAGTGGCCAGCGCATTGCCGGTCAGCGACTGCTGCACGGCGATTGCCACGAAAGGCTGCCCGCTCAGGCGCGCCTGGATGCCGTAGCTGGCGCCGCCCAGTTCCATGCGCGCCACGTCCTTCAATCGCACCAGGGAGCCGTCGCGATTCGCGCGCAGCACCACCTTGCCGAATTCCTCAACGGACGACAGCTGGCCCGTCACCACCACTGGCGCAAACCAGGTCTGCGAGCGCGGGTTCGGCAGGTCGCCCACCGTGCCGCCCGCCACCTGCACGTTCTGCTGGCGGATCGCGGCGGTCACATCGCTCATATTGAGCTTGTAGCCGGTCAGCTTGTCGGGATCGACCCAAACCCGCATCGAACGCTCGGTACCGAACAACTGGGCCTGGCCCACGCCCGGCAAGCGCTTGACTTCATTCAGCACATTGCGCGCCAGGTAATCGCCGATGGCCGTCGGGTCCATGCTCCCATCAGTCGAATAGGCGCCGACGAACATCAGGATATTGGAGCGCGCCTTGTTGACCTGCACGCCCTGCTGGATCACCGCCTGTGGCAAGCGCGACTCAACGCGCTTGATGCGGTTCTGCACGTCCACCGCCGCCAGGTCCGGGTTGGTGCCCGGCTGGAAGGTGACGGTAATGCTCACGGAGCCATTGGAATCGCTTTGCGACTCCACGTACTGCAAGCCGTCCGCACCGTTCATCTCCTGTTCAATGACGGAGGTGACCGCATCGTCCAGCACTTGCGCCGTAGCGCCAGGGTAGGCCGCGCTGACCACAATCGATGGCGGCGCGATGGTCGGGTATTGCGCCACCGGCAGCATGGTGATCGCCAGCGCCCCACCCAACAGGATGAAGAGGGCGATCACCCACGCGAACACGGGGCGGTCGATAAAGAACTTTGCCATGTGGCGGCCCCTTTACCTGGCCGCCGGAGCGGATGCCGCAGGCGCAGCGCCCGCCGGTGCAGGTCCGTTCGCTGGACCTTTCCATGGAACCGGGTTCACGGTTCCACCTGGCTTGGTCTTCTGGAAGCCTTCCACGACGACGCGCTCGCCGCCTTTCAGGCCCGAGCTGACCACCCATTTTCCACCGAGCGAAGCATCGGCCTTGACCGGCACCGAGCTGACCTTGTTGTCGGCCCCGACCACCCACACCGAAGCCCCTTCTGCGCCGCGCACCACGGCCTGCTGCGGAACAGTGATGGCCGCTTCGTTCACGCCTTGCTCCAGGCGGGCGCGCACATACATGCCCGGCAACAGGGTGCGTTCAGGGTTCGGGAATTCAGCGCGCATCGACACCGCGCCGGACGATTCATCCACCGCCACGTCGGAGAACAGCAGCTTGCCGGGACGCGAATATTCCTGGCCATCCTCAGTCAGCAGGGTCACGCGCGCCTGGTCTTTGCCCGCGCTTTTCAGCGTGCCGCCGGCCAGCGCCTGTTTGAGTCGCAGCAGTTCTGCGGAAGATTGGGTGATGGTGACGTAGATCGGATCGAGCTGCTGCACGGTCGCCATCGGCGTTGCCTCGTTCTGCCCGACCAGCGCGCCTTCCGTCACCAGGGCGCGTCCCACGCGGCCCGAGATCGGCGCTGTCACGGTGGCATAACCCAGCGTCAGCCCGGCATTCTTGCGCGAGGCGCGGGCCGACTGCAACTCTGCGCCGGCCTGCTTTTGCGCGGTGACCGCGTCGTCATACTCCTGCTGGCTCACTGCCTGCGCTGCCAGCAAAGGCTTATAGCGCTTGGCCTTCAGGTCCGCCTGCGCCAGGTTCGCTTCCGCACGGGCGATGGCCGCGTCGGCACTTTCCACATTGGCCTGGAATTGCGCGGGATCGATACGGAACAGCACCTCACCCGCCCTGATGTCGCCGCCTTCCTTGAATACGCGCTGCAGCACGATGCCCGGCGTACGCGCTCGCACCTGAGCGATGCGCGACGCTTCGATGCGGCCCGGCAGCTCGTTGGTAATGGTGACCGCGCCAGAAGAGACGGTGACGACGGAAATTGTGGGAGGGGGCGGGGCGGCCTTGTTGGCGTCCTTCTTATCGCCGCAGGCCGCAAGGGTAAGCGACAGGGCGATGGCCAGCGGCAGGGTGCGCAATACAGGTTTCATTGGCGTCTCTTTTTGTGAGTGGGACTGCGCCGAAAATTGTATAACACTGTCAATTGTAACGTTTTGTATAGCGGTAAATGACAAAAAAGGGCGCCGAAGCGCCCTTTTTGAAGCAGGTACGGGAATTACTTAGCGGATGGCCGAGATCATCTGCTTCAGCTTATTCGAGTCCGCCACGAAGGCGCGGATGCCTTCAGCCAGCTTTTCGGTCGCCATCGCATCGTCGTTCAGCATGAAGCGGAAAGTCTTCTCGTCCATGGAGATCTTCATCGCGGCGCCGGTATCGGCTGCCGACAGCTTGCGTTCGACCGGAGACTGGGTGTCGGCCAGTTTTTGCAGCAGGTCCGGCGAAATGGTCAGCAGGTCGCAGCCCGCCAGTTCCAGGATCTGGCTGGTGTTGCGGAAAGACGCGCCCATCACCTCGGTCTTGTAGCCGAACTTGCGGTAGTAGTTGTAGATGCGTTTGACCGACTGCACGCCCGGATCTTCCGCGCCCTGGTAATCGATGCCGGTGGACTTCTTGTACCAGTCGTAGATGCGGCCGACGAACGGGGAAATCAGCTGCGAACCCGCTTCCGCGCAGGCGATCGCCTGGCACAGCGAGAACAGCAGGGTCATATTGGTGCGGATGCCCTCCTTCTCCAACTGCTCGGAAGCGCGGATGCCTTCCCAGGTGGAGGCGATCTTGATCAGCACGCGCTCGCGCGGAATGCCGGCCTTCTCGTACAGGGAAATCAGCTCGCGGCCCTTGGCCACATTGCCCGCCACGTCGAAGGACAGGGCAGCGTCGATCTCGGTCGAAACGCGGCCTGGAACAAACTTCAGGATCTCGGTGCCGAAGGCGATCAGCAGCTTGTCGATAATCTCGCCGGTCGAAGCGGCAGGGTTGTCGCGCACGGCCTTTTCCAGCAGCGGCTTGTATTCGTCCTTCTGCACTGCCTTCAGGATCAGCGACGGATTGGTCGTTGCGTCTTGCGGAGCATAAGCTTTGATCGACTGGAAATCGCCGGTATCGGCAACCACGGTGGTGTATTGCTTGAGCTGTTCTAGCTGGTTCATTGCGGTCCTGGAAACGTTAGGGACGAAAAAACCTATTGTACTAAATCGGTGGCCGCCGCCATGTTGCGTTTACAATGGGCATTATTAGCGAATTCTTATTTTGGTATTCAAGGAGCAAAACCATGATCCTAGCCATTGTTGGAGCACTGCTTTTGGCGCTAGGCCTTTTTTCCGGAGCCGCCCTCGTCATGGCCCAGTTGGGCGTAGGGGGACTGGCCGCCGGAGCATCGCTGTGGCTGATGTTTCCGTTGTTTAGCGTGGCAGGCTACCTGCTGTTCGCCACGGGCGCACGCGTGGCCAACTTCCGCGCGCTTTCGTTTGCGGTTTCGATTGCCTTGTTGCTGCTGGCCCTTGGGTGCGCTATAGCCCTGGTGGCCGACGCCACAGCCATGCTGGCGCTGCACGGCGGCACCGGCGCGTTGTGGTACGTACTGCTGATCGCCGGTGCATTGGGCACGACTGGCGCTGCCTCGCATGGAAGGATGGCGGCGCAGTAGGATGAGATCAATCGCAGTCATAGGCGGTGGCGTCACCGGCGTCACCACCGCCTACGCATTGGCCCGCCGTGGCCTGTCGGTCACCCTGTTTGAGCGCCACCGCTATCCGGCCATGGAAACATCGTTTGCCAACGGCGGCCAGCTGTCGGCATGCCATGCCGAGGTGTGGAACAGTTGGGGCACCGTGCGCAAAGGACTGCAATGGATGCTGCGCGGCGACGCGCCCTTGCTGGTCAATCCCAAACCGAGCTGGCACAAGCTGTCCTGGTTCGCCGAATTCCTGTCCGCCATTCCCCATTACGAAACCAACACCATCGCCTGTGCGCGGCTTGCCATTGCGGCCCGCGAGCACCTGTTTGGCTGGGCGAAGGAAGAGGGCATTGATTTCGACGCGCGGCGCGAAGGCATCCTGCACGTCTGCCGCGACAAGGCCGGCTTCGACCATGCCGCGCAAGTGAGCGGCCTGCTGGCAAAAGGCGGCCTGCAGAGGCGCGCGGTAACACCTCTGGAAATGCGCGGTATCGAACCCACGCTGGAAGGCCAGTTCTACGGCGGCTTTTTCACTGAGAGCGATAGCACCGGCGACATCCACAAATTCACGACCGGCCTGGCGCAAGCGGCGCAAGCGCGTGGCGTGAAGATGGTATGCGACGCCGAAGTGCGCCACCTGCAGGCAGGCGACAAGGGTGCGCGCATCACCTACGTGCGCGAAAGCGAGGAAGTGCAGCAAGGCTTCGACGCACTGGTAGTCTGCGCCGGCACGGCCAGCCGCGAACTGGCCGCCATGCTGGGCGACCGCATCAACGTCTACCCGGTCAAGGGCTATTCGATCACGGTCATGCTGGACGATGAATCCAGCCGCGCCGCCGCACCCACCGCCAGCCTGGTCGACGACTCCACGAAGCTGGTCAGCAGCCGACTGGGCGACAACCGTTTCCGCGTAGCAGGGACGGCGGAATTCAACGGCTTCGACCGCGACATCCGCGCCGACCGCATCGCACCGCTGGTGAAATGGGTGCAGGAATGCTTCCCCGGTGTGAGCACGCGCCAGGTCGTACCCTGGGCCGGCTTGCGCCCGATGATGCCCGACCTGATGCCGCGCGTCGGCCCCGGCAAGCGTCCGGGCGTGTTCTACAACACCGGCCACGGCCACCTTGGCTGGACCATGTCCGCCGCCACTGCTGAGCTAGTGGCTCAACAACTGGACAGCGCGGCCAGATAGTCTATGGTGAAGATTGGCGGCGCGGCCGCCGATCCAACAGGAGACCATCATGCCCCGTTATATTGTTGAGCGCACATTCCCTGAAGGCTTGCACATCCCCATCAATGCGGAAGGCGCCAAGGCTTGCGATCTGGTGATCGGCACCAACGCCGGCAGCGGCGTCACATGGATTCATTCCTATGTGAGCGACGACCTGCGCAAAACCTACTGCCTGTATGAAGCCCCGTCGCCGGACGCGATCCGCGAGACAGCCGAAATGAATCACCTGCCCGTGGACAAAATCACACAGGTGACGGCGCTCGATCCGTACTTCTACAAAGGCTAGGCCGGCTGCCCGACGACCACGCGGTTGCGGCCCTCGCGCTTGGCGATATACAGCGAGCGGTCGGCCGCTTCCAGCAGCGACTTGGCGTCGTGCAGGCGCTCTTTATCGAAGCTGGCTACGCCGATGCTCAGGGTAACGTGCGGATGCACGGCCTTGGGCGCGTGCGCCATTTTCAGGGACTCCACATATGCACGGATTACTTCCGCATGCTGCGCCGCCTGTTCGGGCGTGGTATCAGGCAGCACGGCGGCAAATTCCTCGCCGCCGTAGCGCGCCGCCAGGTCGGCCGGGCGTTGCAGGCGCGATGCGAAGGCCTCAGCCACCAGGGTCAGGCAAGCGTCGCCCTGCTGGTGTCCGAAATGGTCGTTGTAGGCCTTGAAGGAATCGATATCCATCAGCAGCAGGGACAGGTTGGCGCCCTGGCGCTGTGCGCGGCGTAGCTCGCGGTCCAGCGCCACGTCGAAATGGCGGCGGTTGGCGATGCCGGTCAAACCGTCCACATAGGACTGTGCGCGCAAGGCTTCGGCCTGGCCGCGCAGTTGTCGCTCGCGCCCCACGGTGTTGCTGACGTCCGCCACTTCGACCATGCAAAAGCGCTCCTTGCCCTCGTTGAAAGGCGTCAGCGTCACAGCCTGCTCGATGCGTTCACCGCCCCAGGTGCCAGCTGCAAAAAGTGGGAAGGGCCTGCGGTCCTGATTCTGCGGCAGCACGGACGGAAGGTTGTTCGCCAGCGCCGTGTGAACGGCCAGTTCGAGACGTTGTCCCGCCAGTTCCGGAAAGGCTTCCAGCATGGTCAACCCCTGCACGCGGGAGGCCGCCATGCCCGAGCGGCTGGCCAGCCATTGATTCCAGAAAACGATGCGCTGGTCCGCGTCCAGCACCATTAAGCCAAGGTTGGCGAGGCCGAGCACGCGGCCATACAGAGTCGATTCTTGCATGAAAGGCATTATATGGAATTTAGAGCTTTGCGTCGGAAATTTGCGTTGAGTGATTGCTCTGCGGAAAAATATAATACCCGCATGAAAAAACTACTCACCCTGGCCGCGCTTTGCGCCGCCGTGACCTCGCACGCCGCGGAGCCTACCCCGCAAGCAGCCCTCGATCAATTCCTGAAGTTCGAACTGGACGGCGGGCGGCTGCATAACGACACCGAGGGCTACTACGAGCAAGTTCACCTGGTCGACGGCTCGAAAACCGAAGCGCTGAACTGCGACGGCGCCCGCTGCAAAGCCATCGTCACCTACACCTATACGGCGACCGCTTCGCTCGATCTGGAGCAAGCCGTACCCCATCCAAAAGGCGGTAGCGCCCAGGTCGAATACATCGTGCTGCAGAAGGGTGGCCAGTGGCAGGTGGAAACCGGCAAGGACACCCCGCACGTATCACGGGTAGCAATGGAGAAGATGTTGCGCGAAGGTTTGTAATTTGGTTAAGTAACCAACAGTCAGGACAATTCGCCGCAGGTATCGTTAAAGCATGACAAGGCGAATTGATCACGTGAGGGCAGAAAAAGTCTCCCTGGCGCTGCTTGCCCAGGCGGCGTTCGGGAAACAGGTCGCTATGCGCAATGCGCTGCTCGCCGGCTTGTCTCCAGCCCTGGTCGAGCGTATCCTTGGTCGGCCACAATGGAAAGTCCGCAAAGAAGTTGAGGGCGTAGACGCCATAAAAGACCGTCGCCACCAGCAGCGCTCGTCGATGTGAGTATTGGCGACAATCGTGCGTCACGGAAATTTCTTAAAGGGTAACCTTCGGTTATTTATCCTAGGGGTCACAACATGAAAAAATTCTTCGTACACTTCCTGCTGAGCGCATTCACTATGATGAGCTTCCAGCAAAGCGCACAAGCTGCCATGGTCAGTACCGCACAAGTCGCAGCAGCGGACGCAGCGGCACAAGTCCGCGTACGCCTCGCCGCAGCGCTGGAACGCGCTGATGTGCAAGCGGCCCTCGAACACAACGGCATCTCCGCAACTGATGCGAAAGCCCGCGTCGCGGCAATGAGCGACGAAGAAGCGGCATCCATGGCACAGCAGGTTGATTCGCTGCCAGCCGGTGGTGACGGCCTGGTCGGCGCCCTGGTCTTCATCTTTGTCGTGCTGCTGGTGACCGACATCCTCGGCCTGACCAAAGTATTCCCGTTCACCCGCTCCGCACGCTAATCGTGCAGCGCCTGCTAGCCACAGCGGCGATAGTCCTGTGCCTGGCAGGCTGTGCGGCAACGCAGACCCGCGCGCTGCTATCTGCGCCGCGCACCGGACCACACCAGCAAGAACTCAGCTCGACTCCTTTCCACGCCCAGGAGCGCTACCAGTGCGGCCCTGCTGCGCTGGCGATGGTGCTTGGTTCGGCGCGCATCGACGTCTCGCCTGAGACCCTGGTCCCGGAGGTTTATCTTCCCGGCCGTGAAGGCAGCCTGCAAATCGAACTGCTCGCCGCCGGCCGCCGCCATGGCGCGCTGACCGCGCGCATCGAGCCGCGCGTTGACGCGCTGCTCGAAGAACTCGACGCCGGCCATCCTGTGCTGGTGCTGCAAAACCTGAGCCTCCCCATCGTGCCGAAGTGGCACTACGCAGTCGCTATCGGCTACGACATCGACCGCGGCGAAATAATCCTGCGCTCCGGCACCACGCGGCGCATGACAATGCCGCTTTCAACGTTCGAACACACATGGGCGCGCAGCGGCTTCTGGGGCATGGTCGCACTCGCGCCCGGCCAGCTGCCAGCCACCACCAAGTTGGAAGACCTCCAGCCGGCGCTGATCGTCTACGAAAAATCGGCGCCGCCAAAGTCTGCCCAACTCGCCTACCGCGCCGCCCTGGAACGCTGGCCCAACACACTGCCCCTGCAACTAGGCCTTGGCAACAGCGCCTACGCCACAGGCGACCGCGCCGGTGCCGCTGAAGCCTTCCGTAGCGCCACCGTCGCCCATCCCGACAACGGCGCCGCCTTCAACAACCTCGCCGTCGTACTCGGCGAACTCGGCAAACTCGAAGAGGCCCGCGCCGCCGCGCAAACTGCCATCAAGCTCGGCGGCCCATGGCGCGATGAAGCCCAGGCCACATTACGCTCGCTGCAACAAGTTTCGACGCCCTCGCATTAGCCGCCTATAGCACTACAATGAAGTTGTTCTCTGATAATTTATTGGGGGCTAAAATGAAAATCATTGTTATGAGCCTGGCCGCGCTCGCGGTCTGGTCAACAGCTGAGTTCGCGATCGCCGAGCCACAAGCACAAGGCGCCAACGCCACCCAAGCTGCGCAACCCATGGAAAGCGTGACCGTCAAAGCCCGCCGCTTCCATATGGAACCTCAGCAGTTCTCGGATTACGAGTACTCATACGTACTCGATAACAAAGAGCAGGTGCGCTTCAGCCGCAAGGTTGGGCGCTTCTTCGTGACGCTCAAAGGCCAGCCAGCAGTAGAAATCTTCCCAGCTTCCACCGACCAGTTTGAAACCAAGAACGGCGCCAAGCTGGTTTTCAGTGAAGGCGGAGAGGCACTGACCATTGACCACTTTGAAGCCCTGTGGGCTGCATCAGTCGCGCAAGCAGCAACCAAGTCCAAAGTGAAAAAATAAGTTCGTCGATACGTGGGGAGGCGGGATTCCGATTTCTCCCCACTTCTGATCCGGTCTATTTGGAACCGCCAGCGTCGAATCCAGTCTAAACGGAGAGGGATAGTTGAAGTTCAGCTGAGTCTTTCAGCACACAGAGCATTTCTTCCCTGTCATACACTAGATGCTTATTCGCTCCCAACATTGTAGGTCTCCTCACTCCAGGTGCCGCACAGTGCGTGCGGCAACCGGATCTTTTTACCCCAGCTTCTTCAATTGCTCACGCGCGTAACCGGCGCTTGGGTGGTTCGGAGCTAGTTCCAGGAAGCTGGCGTAGGCTTTCTTGGCCTTCTCCTGGTCGCCTTGCCGCTGGCGTGCGTCGCCGAGGTTCAGGTAGGCGATGGCGCGCGATGCGTCCATCTGGATCGTGTTTTCGAACCAGCGCGCGGCCTCTGCATACTTGTCCTGCTTGAAGTAGACGAAGCCCAGGTTGTTGGCGGCGAGGCCGAAGTCAGGACGGTACTTCAGCGCTTCGGTGAAAGCGGCTTCCGCCTGCGCGTACTGCTTCTCTTTGTACAGCTGCAGGCCGCGGTCATTGGCGCGTTGCGCCAGTTGGCGGCTTGATGCGTCCACCGGCTTCGGTGCGGCGATTTTCTGTTCTTCGCCTTGCAGGTTTTTCACGACTACGGCATTGCCTTCAGCTTGGCTATTGCGGCCGGTATCGAGTTTCTTGTTCAGCGCGATGGCTTCCTGCGATAGCTGTGCGCTGTTCTCGCTCAGGAATTCTGCTTCGGCAGGCAGCTGGAATACAAACTCGCCGCCTTCGGAACCAGGCAGGCTGCCGAAGGCCGGCGTCTGCTGCGACACGCTGGAAACGGCCGGCGCCACGTATGCGGCCAGTTCGGTGGCGGTGATCATGCCGTCGCCATTCAGGTCGGCCTTGCCGCCCAACGCTTGCAGCAGGGTCCAGGTGAAGACGGAGTGGCCGTTAGGGCCGCCGTCCGCCACCATCTGGTCGGCGCCGCCGGCGGTCAGCATCTGACGGCCGATACGGCGGGCGTTATCGCGCAGGAAGGCGCTCGTGCCGCCGCCGCGCGTCAGGCCAAGGCCGCTGTAGCAGGCATCCATCACGAACAGCAGGTGCTTGGCATCCAGGCTTTCGGCGATGTTCTGCAAGTCCGTCATCGGGATTGCATCGACGCTCACTTGCTGCGGATCGGAATCGACCGGAATGATGTAGCCCAGGCTGCGGCCGGAGCTCAGTTGACGCGTGGCGCCATGGCCGGCAAAGAACACGAAGATGCGGTCGTCCTTTTTCAGCTTGGCTTCCGCCAGCTTGTCGTGGAAGAGGGCGAGGATATTGTTGCGGGTCGCGTCGCCATTGGTCAGCGTGAACACGCGCGCGCCGTCGAAGCCGAAGCGGTTGACCAGCGTGTCGCGAATCGCCTTCGCATCCTGCACGGCATATTGCAGCTTGGGCCATTTCTGGTAATCGTTGATGCCGATGACCACGGCGTAGCTGTTTGCGTAGCCAGTGCTGATGGCGACTTTGTCCGGTTCCGGTTTGCCAGGCTTGGTGATGGTGAAGTCATTGCCATCCCAGGTGGCGAAGCTGTAGCCATCTGCGACCAGCTTGTCCAGCACGAGAGGCAGCGTCTTGACGGTGCGTTCGTGGATATCGTGGAACAGGATGATGCCGCGCTTTTCCTTTTCCAGCGTACCAAGCACACGGTTGGCGATGGAGGTTGGCACCGGGTCGGCCCAGTCCAGCGAATCGATATTCCACATCACCGATCGCAGGCCCAGCTTGCCCAGTACTTCCAGGCCTTCGGCGTTATGCGCGCCGTAAGGGAAGCGGAATAGCGCCGAGCGGCGCGTGTCGACCGCCTTCAGCAGCTGGTCGGCCTGGGCGATCTCGCCATACAGCTGGTCGCCTTTTTCTTTCGAGAGCAGGGCGTGGCTGTAGCTATGGTTGGCGAGCACGTTGCCGCCTTCCAGCAGGCGGCGGCTGGCGGCAGCCTGTTTCTTGCTCAACGCCTCCTTGCCTTGCGCATTGACTTCGCCCAGGTTCTTACCGACCTGGAAGAACACGCCCGTCACGCCGTACTGTTTGAGGATGGCCGCCACTTCGTCGGTGTAGGTCGCGTGCGGACCGTCGTCAAAAGTCAGCACGACGGTTTTCGGCGGCAGCGACTTGCCGAAGATTTCTTTCGCGGCGTCGTCCGGGTTTGGCTTGCTTGGATACGGCACGATCACGCCGTAATCCTTCATGATCTGCTCGCGGGTGAACAGCTTTTTCAGGTGGGCGACATAGTCTTCCCAACGTTCGCGCTTGGGGACGATGGCGCGCTGGTCGAAGCGGGCGAAGATGCCGCTCAATTCCTTGTCGTACTGGCGCTCGATGTCTTCCAGCGCGGCCAGGTCTTCGCTCACACGTTTGTGCAGTTTGATGCCGGGCAGGGTCTGGTTGGCCGCTGCCTGCTGCTTCATTTCGACCAGCACTTCGCGGAATGCGAGGCGATCGGCGTCATACAGGTCGGAGGCCGATTCGATATAGGTCAGCAGGATGTCGTAGGCCGCATCGCGCTGGGCGGCAGGCGCTTCCTGCAACTTGGCCAGCAGTTGCCGCGCCTTGCCGATGCGCTCCACGTTTTCATGGAACAGCACCTGGCCGACCTGGCCTGCTGCCTTGCGGTCAAGTTCCGACAGGGATTGTTCATCGGCCAGCAGGACGATGATCTTGCGGTAGTTGGCCAGGATGTCCTGCATCTCGGCCTGCAGCGGCGCGTGCGCTTCGCCGGCGTTGGCGGTGCTGGCGGCGACGGTTGGCGCTGGCGCAACCTGCGGCTTGGCGCTGGTTTTCAAATAGGCGGCGCCGGCAGCAGCTGCCGCGACGATGGCCACGCCGATGACGAGGGGTTTGGAAATCTTCATTTTTTACTAATTGATTGCAGTATTGCAATTCTAGCGCAGCTGCGCCTGCAATCGATGAAATGCGCTCCAAACCCCGTTTCGCGATGCTTATTTCTTCATTGCGTCCTTGGCCATGTCGTCCTTTTTCATTTCATCCTTGGCCATGCCGTCTTTCTTCATGCCATCCTTCGCCATTCCATCCTTGTGCATGGCTTTTTTCTTGGTGTGCTTGGCCATGCCGTCCTTGGCCATACCGTCCTTGGCCATACCGTCCTTTGCCATTGCATCCTTCTTCATCCCGTCTTTGGCCATGGCGTCCTTGGACATTTCGTCCTTCTTCATTCCATCCTGGGCGTAAGTTGCGCCAGAAACCAGCAGGCAAGCGGTAATCAGGGCGACAGTGGAAATCTTTTTCATGTTTGTCCTCGATAACGTTGAGTTGAACTGCGTGGGTGTTGCGTGGTACTTCGGTACGACAGGCCTTCAACTGCCGCCAAACCAGTTATAGCCCTGGTCTTCCCAATATCCTCCAGGGTAGGTGTTGGTGACAAAAATGGCCTGTATGTGTTTGGGGTTCTTGTAGCCTAACTTGGTCGGCATGCGCAGTTTCATGGGGAAGCCATATTTCGGCGGCAGTGGCGCGTTGTTGTAGGTGAGCGCCATCAGCGTTTGCGGATGCAGGGCGGTCGCCATGTCGATGCTAGTGAAGTAGTCGTCACCGCATTTGAAACCGACATATTTCGCAGTCAGGTCCGCGCCCACCAAGCGCAGGAAGTGCGAGAAGGGCACGCCTCCCCACTTGCCGATGGCGCTCCAGCCTTCCACGCAGATATGCCGCGTGACTTGCGCCTGCTGAGGCAAGGCGCGCAATTTCTCCAGCGTCCATGGCCTGCGGTCGGCCAGCATGCCGCTCAGTTCCAGTTTCCATGCATCGCCGTCGATCTCGCGCACCTCGTCTTCGCTGTAATAAGCGTTGAAAGGGAAGGGATCCGTAATCATGGATTCCGGATAGGTCGGCGCCAGCAGCGTCGGATCGAATATCAAGGCCTGGATGCGGTCGTTAAAGCGTGAGATGTGCATCAGGGCAGCCTCGATGCTGTCCTGGTCGTCGGTGGCGCATCCGGTGAGAAGGGTAAGCCCGCCCAGCGTCAGGCTGCGCTTGAGGAATTCGCGGCGCGATGGCTGCTCGATGCGGCCGATGGCGTCGGCCAGCATGGCCTCTCCTTCGACTGGCATCACAATCTTGGATCGGCTCATGATGGTTCGTCCTTAGCGGCCGCGCAGCATGGCAATCAGTGTGCGCGGCACTAGCGCCACCATCACGACGTGCACAACAAAAAAGGCGCACATGGCCGCCATGGCGAAGAAGTGAATCCGCCGTGCTCCTTCATAGCCGCCCAATAACTCGCGCAGGTGTGGGAATTGCACGGACTTCCACAGCACCAATCCCGACAGGATGAGGAGAATGCTGTCGACCATGACGAACACATAGGCCAGCTTTTGCACGCTGTTGTAGTGGCGCAGGTCGTCGTGGCCCAGCTTTCCCCTTAGCGCGGCGCCTATGTCATGCAGTACTTCGCGCGGGGAAATCGGGAAAAACTGGCGCCGCAGGCGGCCGCTGAATGCGTTGATCAGCAAATACAGGAGGCCATTCGCGACCAGGAGCCACATTGCAGCGAAGTGCCACTGCAGGGCGCCGGCAAGCCAGCCGCCGAGGGTGATATTGGGAGGGATGCCGAAGCCCATGAACGCTGTGGCGTTGTAGATGCGCCAGCCGCTCGCCACAAGGAGAATGACGGCGATGGCGTTGAGCCAGTGCGTAATGCGTAGCCAGACCGGGTGGATAAGGCGTTCATCAGCGGGCATCTCAGACTCCGTGCGGGACCTAAGCACGGATTAGGTTACAGCTTTTGCTGGCAAACTAGCATCTTTTTGTTGGCAAAAGCTGTTATCTGAGGCGGGAACGCAACGAACGCCGTGTCAGCCGATAAAGGAGTCGAATTGCATGTCGAATTCCTGCAGCGCCTTCTGGGCGTTCTGCATTTTCTTGCGGAATTCGGGGCCGCGTTTCAGGGCCAGGCCGACGGCCAGTACGTCGATCACCACCAGGTAGGCCAGGCGGGCCGAAATCGGCGTGTAGGGGTCGGTGTTGAAAATCAGGTCGATAGGGATCAGTACCGTCGCCGCTTCCGCCAGCGGGGTGCCGGATGGCGCCAGCACAATCACGTCCGCGCCGCCTTCCTTGGCCAGCTTGGCCGAACGCACCAGGGCTGGGCTGTTGCCGCGCTGGGAAATCGCCACGACCGCGTCACCCTCATGCAGCAGGGCGGCCGAAATGCTGTGGATCGCCGGGTCGGCGTAGGCCACGGTCGGCACGCCGGAGCGGAAGAATTTGTGCTGCGCATCCGCCGCCACAATGCCGGATGTGCCATGGCCGTAGAACTCGATCTTGCGTGCGCGCGACAGGATATCGAGCGCTTTCTGCACCGGTTCGGCGTGCAGGTTATTGCGCAGGTCCAGCAGCGTGTTGATGGAGCGGCTGCAGATCTTGTTCACCAGGTCCGCCGCTAAATCATCCTGGGCCGGCTGGTCGTTCAGGCCGGGCAGGGCGAGGGCCAGGCCCTGTGCCAGCTTCAGTTTGAACTCATGCCAGCCGTCGTAGCCGAGCGTGCGGCAGAAACGCACCACGGTCGGTTCGGATACTTGCGCAGTCTTGGCCAGCGCCGTGATATTGGCGCCCACCGTAGCGGTCGGATTGTCTAGCACGGCCAGCGCGACCTTGCGCTCCGATTTGGAGAGCGAGTCGAGCTGGGTGCGGATGGAGTCGAGCAGCATTAGTCTTCAGGAAGAGCTTCTTCGCGCCATTGTAGCCCGTCGCGGCCGATCAGGGCACTGGCGGCGGCCGGGCCCCAGGTGCCGGAAGCGTAGGGCAGCGGCGCGGAATCGTCCTGTTCCCAGTTGTTCAGGATTGGTTCGACCCATTCCCACGCCGCTTCCAGCTCGTCGCCGCGCATGAACAGTGTCAGTTGGCCGCGCAGAACGTCCAGCAGCAGGCGCTCGTAAGCATCCATGCGCGGCATCTTGAAGGTTTCGCGGAAGTCCAGTTCCAGTTCCGCCGGTTTCAGGCGCATGCCTTCGCCCGGGGTCTTGGCCATCAGGTTCATGCGCAGGCCTTCGTCCGGCTGCAGGCGGATCACCAGGGAGTTCGGCTGGAAGCTGGATGTCGGCTGGTTGAAGATCGAGTGCGGGATCTGCTTGAAGCGCACCACGATTTCGGCGAGCGAATCGGCCATGCGCTTGCCGGTACGCAGGTAGAAAGGCACGCCGGCCCAGCGCCATGTATCGATTTCCACCTTCATCGCCACGAAGGTTTCGGTCTTCGAATTCTGCGGTGCTTCCGGCTCGTCACGGTAGCTTGGCACGGCCTTGCCTTCCACATGGCCGGCGCGGTACTGGCCGCGCACGATGTTCTGCGCCAGCGTGGTCGGGGTGAAGCGTTTCAGGGAGCGCAGCACCTGCAGCTTGGAGTCGCGCACGGCGTCCGGTGCGATCGAGGTTGGCGGCTCCATGGCGACGATACAAAGCAGCTGCAGCAGGTGGTTCTGCAGCATGTCGCGCAGCGCGCCGGAGGTGTCGTAGTAGCCGATGCGGTTGCCCACGCCCAGTTTCTCGGCGATGGTGATCTGCACGTCGGAGATCCACTCGCGGCGCCACAGCGGTTCGAACAGGATGTTACCGAAGCGCAGGGCCAGCAGGTTCTGCACGGTTTCCTTGCCCAGGTAGTGGTCGATACGGTAGATCTGCTGTTCTTCGAAGACCTTGCCCACTTCCTTGTTGATCTGCTTGGCCGAGGCCAGGTCGCGGCCCAGCGGCTTTTCCAGCACCACGCGCGAATTCGGCGTGGCCAGGCCGTTGTCCTTCAGGTTGTCGCAGATGCGCGAGAACAGGGCAGGCGGGGTCGCCAGGTAATACACGCGGGTGATCGCCGGGTCGTTGCGCAGCGCATCCACCAGTCCTTTGTAGGTGGACGAATCGACGGCATCCAGCGCGACATAGACGATGCGGGCGATGAAGCGGTTCCAGTTCTCGTCCGTGGCCAGGGTCGATTTGATATGGGGACGCGACGTGGTCGTCACCATATTGATGAACTCTTCCTGTGTGCTTTCCTGGCGGCCGACGCAAACAATGCGCGCGGTCGGCGGCAGGTCGCCGCAAACATCGCGGCTGAACATAGCAGGCAGCAATTTGCGCATTGCGAGGTCGCCGCTGCCGCCAAACAGAACCAGGTCGAAATCAGAGAGAGCCATAATCGTCTTCAGTAAAGTTAATTTCAGTCTAAATATGCAGGTTCAACGCGGCCCGCTACCGGCATGCGCACCGACAGGATTTTGCCGGTGAGCGGGAAGGCCGCCAGTTCCTCCGCCGGACGCTTGCCGGCGGTCGTGATATACAGGGTTTGCAGGTCTTCGCCGCCGAAAGCGACCATGGTCGGGCAGCGCACAGGCAGGCGGATCTCGTCGAGTTGGTCGCCCTGCGGCGACAGCTTGAGAATACGGCCGCCTTCGAACATCGCTACCCAGTAATTGCCTTCGCTGTCCACCGCCGCGCCGTCCGGACGGCCGCCGTAATCGGCTGCCGATTTGTCGGTGCTGAAGCGGTGTACGTCGCGTTCGTCGCCGACCGTGCCGGAAATCGGGTCGAAGGCGAAGCGGGTCACGCGGTGGCTGGCCGTCTCGGCGTGGAACATGGTCTTGCCGTCCGGGCTGAAGCCCAGGCCATTCGAATTGACCATGCCGCCCGACCAGACCTTGCGAATCTGGCCGTGCTCCAGCACGAACATTTCGGCAGCCGGCTTGTCGCGCGGCTCGTAAATCGTGCCGCACCAGAAGCGGCCTGCCGCGTCGCACTTGCCGTCGTTGAAGCGGGTGGTGGCCTGGTCGTAAGGCGCCTCGGCGACCAGCTTCAAATCGCCGGTCTTGGGATTGAAGTGCGAGAAGCCGCGGCGTTGCGCGACCATCAGGCCGCCGCTTGCGGCGCGCGCCAGCGAGGAAGCTTCGCTTTCGACCTTCCATTGCTGATGCTCGCCGCTGGCGGTATCCAGGCGATGGATGGCGAAGCCTTCGATATCGACCCAGTACAGCGCTTTCTCGTCCGGCACCCACAGCGGGCTTTCGCCCACCGTCATGGTGGCGTTGCAGGCGACGTCGATTTGGTATTGGTTCATTGGATTTGCGCAGCCTTGGTCATCACGATCAGGCCGTTGGTCGAGCTGTCATGGGCTTCAGGATCAACCTTGCCGGTCAACTCGGCCTGGATCTTCTTGGCTAGCACCTTGCCCAGCTCCACGCCCCACTGGTCGAAGCTGGCGATATTCCAGATCACGCCTTGGACAAAAGTCTTGTGCTCGTACAGCGCGATCAGAGCGCCCAGCGTCGATGGGGTCAGCTGGTCCATCAGGATGGTGTTGGAAGGACGGTTGCCCGGGAATGTCTTGTGTGGGACCAGTTCTTCGATTTCCGCGGCAGGCAGGCCGGCGCCTTTCAGCTCGGCGCGCACTTCGTCTTCGGTTTTGCCCTTCATGAAGGCTTCCGACTGGGCGAAGCAGTTTGCCAGCAGGGCGTCATGGTGGCCCGGCAGGTCGTGCGTTGCGCGCAGTGCAGCGATGAAGTCCAGCGGGGTCACGTCGGTTCCCTGGTGCAGCAGCTGGAAGTAGGCGTGCTGCGCGTTGGTGCCGCATTCGCCCCAGACCACAGGGCAGGTTGGCGTGTCGACCGGCTGGCCGTTCTTGGTCACGCGCTTGCCATTGCTCTCCATATCGAGCTGCTGCAGGTAGGCCGGGAAGCGGTTCAGGTCCTGGTGGTAAGGCGCGATGGACAGCGAGCTGGCGCCCAGGAACTGGCGGTTCCAGAAGCCGATCAGTGCCAGCAGAACCGGCATATTCGCTTCCAGCGGCGCTTCGCGGAAGTGTTCATCCATGGCGTGCGCACCTTCCAGGAAAGCCTGGAAGTAGCCGAAGCCGATCGCAATCGCCACCGACAGGCCGATCGCCGACCACACGGAATAGCGGCCGCCAACCCAGTCCCAGAACGGGAACATGTTTTCAGGATCGATGCCGAAGGCGCGCACCGCGTCGGTATTGGTGGACACGGCGACAAAGTGGCGCGGCAGGTCGGCTTCTTTCGCCTTGGCCAGGAACCAGCTGCGCGCAGTCTGCGCGTTCAGCATGGTCTCGGCGGTGGTGAAGGTCTTGGAGGCGACGATGAACATCGTGGTCTCAGGATTCACTTGCGCCAGCACGGCATCCATATCGTGGCCGTCCACGTTGGAGACAAAGTGCATCTTCAGGCGCGGGTGGCAGTAGGAGCGCAGGGCCAGCACCGCCATCTTCGGGCCCAGGTCGGAGCCGCCGATGCCGATATTGACCACGTCCGTGATCGGCTTGCCGGTATGCCCCAGCCAGCCGCCATTGCGCACCTTGTCGGTGAAGACCTTGATGCGGTCCAGCACTGCGTGCACGTCGGCGTTGACATCCTGGCCATCAACTGTCAGGGCCTTGCCGCGCGGCATACGCAGGGCGGTGTGCAGCACGCTGCGGCGTTCGGTAATATTAATTTTCTCGCCGGCGAACATGGCATCGCGCTGTTCGGCCACGCCGCGCGTGCGGGCCAGGTGCACCAGCAATTGCATGGTTTCGTCGTTCGCCCGGTTCTTCGAATAGTCCAGGAACAGGCCTGCCGCATCGACCGTCATGCGCGGGAAACGGCCAGGGTCCTTCTGGAACAGCTGGCGCATATGCCAGTCGCGGGCATCGTGGGCGTGGTTTTCGAGGGCCTGGAAGGCGGCGGTGGAGGTCAGTGCAGGCAAGCGCATAATGTCCGGTGCATATGGTTTTATGAATTGTGTTTAACTATACAGGAAAAATCGGTAAATTCACTACAAATCTTTCGCTATATTGGCTAATTCAGGGACTTGAAAGCGTAATTTGGCGCATTTGAGGCACTCGCGGTTGGAAATTTTGTAGTAAAATTTCCTGAAATTCATTGAAAAGGAACGATCATGCCGTTGCATCCAGTCCTGGAAAAAGTCACCGCCCGCGTCATCCAGCGCAGCCGCGTTTCCCGCGGCGCCTACCTGGCGCACCTCGAAGCGGCCCGTGTCAAAGGCCGCCCGCAGCGCGGTACGCTGGCCTGCACCAACCTGGCGCACGGTTTTGCCGCCTTCCCGGCGAACGATAAGCTGATCCTGAAGGAAGTGAAGAAGCCTTCCGTGGCGATCATCTCGGCCTATAACGATATGCTGTCGGCCCACCAGCCATTCGAAGTCTTCCCGGCCATTATCAAGGATGCTGTGCGCAAGGTTGGCGCCGTGGCGCAGTTCGCGGGCGGCACGCCGGCCATGTGCGACGGCGTAACCCAGGGCCAGCCGGGCATGGAACTGTCGCTGTTCTCGCGCGATGCGATTGCCATGGCGACGGCCATCGGCCTGTCCCACAATATGTTCGACTCTGTGCTGTACCTGGGCGTGTGCGACAAGATCGTGCCTGGCCTGCTGATCGGCGCGCTGCACTTCGGCCACCTGCCTGCGGTATTCGTTCCGGCCGGCCCTATGACCTCCGGCTTGTCGAATAAAGATAAAGCGGCGATCCGCCAGCGCTACGCGCAAGGCAAGGCGTCCCGCGAAGAGCTGCTGGAAGGCGAGTCCCAGTCCTACCATGGCGCCGGCACCTGTACTTTCTACGGTACCGCTAACTCCAACCAGTTGCTGATGGAAATCATGGGCCTGCACCTGCCGGGCGCCGCTTTCATCAACCCGAACACCCCTCTGCGCGATGCGCTGACCGCCGCCGCCGCCCAGCGCGCCGCGCTGATCACGGAGATGAGCAGTGAGTACATCCCGGTCGGCCATATCGTGGACGAAAAGGCCATCATCAACGCCGTGGTGGGCCTGCTGGCCACCGGCGGTTCGACCAACCACACCCTGCACCTGGTGGCGATCGCCAAGGCTGCCGGCGTGGTGATCGACTGGGACGACTTCAACGAGCTGTCCTCGGTAGTGCCGCTGCTGTGCCGCATCTACCCGAACGGCGACGCCGACGTGAACCACTTCCACGCCGCCGGCGGTACCGGCTTCGTGATCCGCGAACTGCTGGACGCCGGCCTGCTGCACGACGACGTGAATACCATCCTGGGCAAAGGCCTGCGCGCGCACTGCGCCGAGCCTTTCCTGAACGACGATGCAAGCGGCGTGGTCTTCAAGGAATCCCCGATCAAGAGCGCCGATGAAAAAGTACTGCGCGGCGCGGCCGAGCCATTCTCCAAAGACGGCGGCATGGTGCTGGTACAGGGTAACCTGGGCCGCGCGATCATGAAGGTCTCCGCAGTGAAGGAAGAGCACCGCACGGTGGAAGCGCCGGCCCTGGTCTTCGATTCTCAGGAAGCCTTCATGGAAGCCTACAAAGCCGGCAAGCTGGATCGCGACTTCGTGGCCGTGATCCGCTTCCAGGGCCCGCGCGCCAACGGCATGCCGGAACTGCACTCCCTGACCCCGGCCCTGGCCAATCTGCAGGATGCAGGCCGCAAAGTGGCCCTGGTGACCGATGGCCGCATGTCCGGCGCTTCGGGCAAGGTGCCTGCCGCGATCCACGTTTCACCGGAGATCCTGGCTGGCGGCCCTCTGGGCCTGGTGCGCGACGGCGACATCATCCGCGTCTGCGCCTCGACCGGTACGCTGGACGCCCTGGTGTCCTCCGAAGTCTGGCACGGCCGCTCGATGGCGCAGGCCGACCTGTCGCCAAACCAGATCGGCATGGGCCGCGAACTGTTCTCCATGTTCCGCAGCAATGTGAGCGAAGCGGAGCAGGGTGCAACCACCTTCCCGCTGCCGTCGCCGATCCCGACCACCGTGCTGCTGCATGGTAAAGATGACGTGGGCAACACCGTGCCCGGTTCCGATGAAGATTTCCTCGCCAAGAAAGCCTGACATGACCCTGCTCGAAATTATGCGTACTTCCGCCGTGATCCCTGTGATCGCGATTGACGACCCTGACCACGCCGTGCCGCTGGCGAAAGCCCTGGTGGCGGGCGGCATCCGTGTGCTGGAAGTGACCTTGCGCACCCAGCACGGCCTGGGCGCGATCCGCGCCATGAGCCAGGTGGAAGGCGCCATCGTCGGCGTCGGCACGCTGACCCAGCCTGAGGAATTTGCTGCTGCGCGCGATGCGGGCGCGGTGTTCGGCGTTTCGCCGGGCCTGACCGATGCGCTGATCGGCGCCGCCAAGTCCAGCGGCCTGCCGCTGCTGCCGGGCGTCATGACTCCTTCGGAAGTGATGAAGGCGCGTGAACAGGGCTTCAAGCAGCTGAAACTGTTCCCGGCGGTTCCAGCCGGCGGCGTCGGCATGCTGAACGCGATTGCCGGCCCGCTGTCGGATATCGTGTTCTGCCCGACCGGCGGCATTTCGCAAGACACCGCGCCGGCCTTCCTGTCGCTGAAGAACGTCGCTTGCGTAGGTGGCTCCTGGCTGACCCCGAAAGACGCCATGCAAGCCGGCGACTGGGACCGCATCACCGCCATCGCCAAGGCGGCAAGCGCATTGCGCCACTGATGGAAGTCATCGCCCGGCCTTTGACGTCGGGTGAGATCGCGCTGGCCCGGCTCATTTTCGGCAGCGCGATCGACTACCAGCGGGTGCGCATCCACAACACCCGCTTCATTCCCTTCCTGCAGCGCAAAGACGTCTGCATCACGCCTAACGGCGAACTGTATTTCCACATCTCCCGCTACCGCCCGGACTTCTCACTCGCCACCGCGTCCGAGCAGCACTGGTTCATGCACGAAATGACGCACGTCTGGCAATACCAGCTTGGCTATCCCGTGATGTGGCGCGGCGCGATCCGGCTTGGCCTGTCGTACGACTACGAACTGTCGCCCGAATTGTGCCTGTGCGACTTCAATATGGAGGCGCAGGCCGAGGTACTGGCCGACTACTTCTCTGTGGTCTGTCTTCGTAAGTCGGACCCTGGCGTCTATGCCGACATGCTGCGCGACTTCCTGCGCGATCCGTCCTCGCCAGCCAACCTTCCGCGCGTGCTATCCTCGCGGCCATGACCTCACCGAACCCCTTTGCCCCGCCAGCTTCCGACCTGACGCTTTTGCCCAAGGACGACACGCCAATCCGCAAACCCATAAGTGTCTGGGTAATGCAAATCGTTGGCGGCGGTATCGCTGCCCTCTGCATTTATGGATTGGTGGTCGTCGCCCGCAAGGCCATGGCTGGCCAAACGGTGACAGGTTTCGGCATACCGATTGCGCTGCATCTTTTTATCGAGGCCGTCTTCGTAGGGCTGTTGATGCTGATGCTTTGGCAGCTGCCGAAACGTTCCGGGCTCGGTCGCAACCTTGGTCTCGGGCTGATCGCCTTTTTTGCCATTCCTCTCGCGTATAACGTTCTGTTTTCGACGCCGACCAATGGGTCTGCGCAGTTTGTCGGTGTCCTTCTTGCGACGGCAGTTTTCGAGGCTCCACTCGCTTATTGGGCTTTTGCCTTTGCCTTCTCCGAGAAGGCGCGGCGCTACTTCTCCGCAGCCGGGAATGCCTGAGCGCCGCCGGTCGCCGCTGGTTGACGCACTCCTTGGCGCCTTGTTTGGGGTGCTGATCGCCTGCATGGCGAAAGGGGCGCAGTTCGGTTGGGACGGTGGCCGCGGCGATTGGGCCTGGCTGAACGCACTGTTTGGAATGCTCGGCGGCCCTTTCTTGCTGGCCCTGGATTACCTCACCCTGACGGGCAAGGGACCAAATGGATCCGAGTTGATTGCATTGCCCTGGGCGGGCGTCGGTGCGGCAATTGGCGCTGTTGCGGGTCTCCTTGGCGACAAGGACCAATAAGCACGCCGAGGGTGTTAATTTACTAATGATGTGATATCTTTAATGCCCCAAAAGATTTCACATCATTTTCAATGCAGAACACTGCGCTGATCATCGTCGACATGCAGGTCGGCATGAGCTGGCCGGAAGCGGCGGAACGCAACAACCACCAGGCGGAGCAGGTCATCGCCGGCCTGCTGGCCAAGTGGCGCGAGCACCGCGCGCCGCTCGTCCATATCCGCCATATGTCCCGCACCGTAGGCTCGCCATTCTGGCCGGGCCAGCCCGGCGCCGAGTTCCAGCCGGCGCTCGCGCCGCTGGCCGGCGAACACGTGGTGGAAAAGAATGTGCCGGATGCCTTTATCAACACCGGACTGGAACGCTGGCTCCGCGTGCGCGGGATCGAGGCGCTGCTGATCGTCGGCGTCAGCACCAATAATTCGGTCGAATCGACCGCCCGTACGGCGGGCAACCTTGGCTTCAAGGCGTTCGTCGCGGCAGACGGCTGCTATGCCTACGCGCAGACCGATTTCGACGGCGTGCGCCGCAGCCCGCAGGAAGTACACGCAATGGCCCTGTCCAACCTGCACGGCGAATACGCCACCGTCATCCAATCGCAGGACGCGATTTCACAATTCAAATAAGCTACTGGGGAAAAACCGATGGGACTCGAAATTGAAGCAGCAGGAGATTTATTGACGGCCAGCCTGGTGGCATCGGAAGTTGAAGGCGATGCCGGCAAAACCGGCGCTCATGCGCACGGCGCACCTTGCGCCAATTGCGACACGCCGGTCCACGGCAATTTCTGCGGCCATTGCGGCCAGAAAGGCCACCTGCACAAATCCGTGCTGCACCTGGGCGAGGAATTGATCCACGGCCTGCTGCACTTTGACACCAAGGGCTGGCGTACCTTGCCGCTGCTGGTCGCGCGTCCCGGCCAGTTGACGCGCCGCTACATCGACGGCCAGCGTACCCGTTTCGTCTCGCCGCTGGCGCTGTTCCTGTTCATGATGTTCTTCATGTTCTTCGTCTTCTCGCTGACGATGGGAACCGGCTCCGTGCCTTCCTCCGTCACCGTAGGCAAGGACGGCAAGGTCGTGTTCGAACAGAAAATGAACGATAAGATCGCTCACCAGAAAGAAGTGGTCGCCGAGGCTGAGAAGGAGTTGAAGGAAGCCGATGCCGACGACATGGCCAGCGCCAAGCGCCACCTGGACAAAGCGCAGCGAGAGCTCGACGGCCTGAATAGCGCCCTGTTGGCAGGCAAACTCGCCATGAACAGCAACAGCAAGTTCACTGAAACCCCGGCCAAGCCTGAAAAAGCGGCGAAGGCCGAAAAGGCTGAAACGGAACCCGGCGTCCTGCAGGAAATCGCCAACAGCGTCGAAATCACGCCGAACGAGGCAAAGCCCGGTGACAAGGAAACTAAATATTCCGACATCCCGTGGATTAACAAGGGCCTCAAGCACGCGAAGGACAATCCCGAGCTGGCCATGTACAAGCTGAAAAACGCAGCCTACAAATACTCGTTCATGCTGGTGCCGATCTCGATGCCCTTCCTGTGGCTGATGTTCTTCTGGCGCCGCGGCATCACCATGTACGACCATGCAGTGTTCTCGCTGTACTCCCTATCTTTCATGTCGCTGCTGTTTACGCTGGTGGCGACGCTGGGCTACTTCAACTTCGGCGGCTGGGCTGCCAGCCTGTTCGCCTTCGTCCCGCCGGTGCATATGTTCCTGCAACTGCGCGGTACCTACGGCCTGTCGAAGTTCGGCGCGTTCTGGCGCACCTGCATCATGCTGATCGTGGCGTTTATCGTGCTGACCATGTACGCACTGGTCGTGCTGGCGTTGACTGCAGCGTGAGCCTTATTACTTTTTTGTTCGGCAAGCCTGTGCAGGCTCTCCATGCTGAAGACCCGGTGCAGCAAGCCATGAGGTGTACCGGCCTGGATGAACTGAAGGACTTCCTCTGTCATCGTTCAGGCTACGTACGGGAAGCTGCAATCGGACGTGCGGTGAGTTTGCGTTGCGAGGGGGCCATTCCGGCTGTCATGCCGCGCTTGAATGATCACGTTTGGCAAGTCCGGGATTCGGCGAAGCGGGCGGTTCAGACCTTGTTACCGTTTGCAGGGTTGGACGACTTGCTTGCGTTCCTCGGCTACACTTGGCGTTTGCGCCAGTTTTCAAGGTGTGATCACAGTGCGTGGATTGCCGGGGTGCAGTCCGATCTTGCGCAAAGGCTTACGATCGCCCAATTGCGGGAGGCCCTGGGTTCGGATGGCCTATTTGTCGTCAGGGGCAGCTTTTTCTTGCTGCTAGAGCGCGACCTGATTCCTCTCGCGGAAGTATTAACACTTACCATCGAATCTCGTAGCGACATTCTGATGGCACGCCGAGCAGCTAGTCTGGCATTGTCGCTTCCAGTACAAGAGCGCATCGTTGTCCTTCAAGCCGGCATGCGCTCCCACTTTGGGGCGGTACGGACCCTGGCTTTGCGAGGACTGCTGGAATGTGCTTCAAATGCGGATGAAATTGCGCGCGACGCGTTACTCGATACGCAAGGTTCAGTAAGGTCTTCTGCGCAATATCATTTGCAAAAGAATGCATATGATCTGGCCAGGTACTATCGAGAGGTTCTTCAGAGTCCAGTTGCAAAGGTAAATTTGTCCGCCATATCGATTGCCGCAATTGGCAGCATGGGGGCGGAGGAAGATATTGCGCTGGCGCGGAATTGGACCGGTTCGCCATTCCCGTCCATTCGCGTGGCGGCCTTTCTGGCCTGGCTGAAGCTGGCGCCTTCGGAAAAGGATGCAATTGCAACCGCGGCGCTGCGCGATGAAAGCCGGTCCGTTCGGAAGATTGCTGCAAGTATGGCAACGAGGCAGGGCGCTTTCATTCCGTTTGAGTTGGTGCATGAGTTATTGCGAGGGAAACGCGACTTTGCAGTCTTGTTTGCATTTGCAAGGTTAAGGAAATGGGACTGGATCGAGACCATTGCGAACGAAGCTATGCAATCCGAACCAGAAAGCCCCCAATGGGATTTGTTGTTAGTTGAGATGGAGCGCTGGATACGGCATGCAGGACACTCGTATGAGCGTCCGGTTGAAGCCCAGCGAGAGCGATTGCTGTCGCCGCAAGTGATGTTGAGGTTAAAAATGCTTTGCCGTTGGGACCAAGGTATTTTGCGCCATGAGTTAGGTTTGGATGCGAAATGTTGAATGCGCAGGAAAAGAGATTGATAGGCGGTAGTGCTGCGGCAGCGGAAGCGGCACGTTTCCTGCTGCCGGACCAGCAGGCGCTGATTCACGAACGGGGCTGGCTGAAGATGCTGGCGCCGCGCGCTGCAGGCGGTGCTGAAATGTCCCTGCCGCAGGTAGTGCGGCTGGAAGAGTCCATCTCGGAGGCGGATGGCAGCATGGGATGGGTTGTCACCTTGTGCGCTGGCGCTGGCTGGTTCGCGGGCTTTCTGCCGCCCGATACTGCTCGCGAAATTATCGGAACGCCGAATGTCTGCCTGGCAGGCAGCGGGGCGCCGACCGGCTTCGCCGACAAAGATGGCGATGGCTACCGCATCACCGGCCGTTGGGATATCGCCAGCGGCGCGCCGATAGCGACGCATTTCACGCTCAACGCCATTGTGCGCGGTGAGGGTGAGGAGCGTATCCGCGCCTTTGTGGTTCCGGCGGCGCAGGTGGTGGTGGAGCCGACCTGGCGCAGCTTTGGCATGCGCGGCACTGCGTCGCACAGCTACCGCATTGATGCCGCCTGGGTGCCAGCCAGCCATGGCTTTACTATCGATCCTGCCTTTGCAACGGCACCCGGCACGCTATACCGCTTCCCGTTCATGCTGCTAGCGTGGGTGACGCTGTCGGCCAACTTGTCCGGCATGGCGCGCCATTTCCTGCAACTGGCGCAAGAAATTGTCGCTGCACGCCGCCAGCCGCCAGCCACCGCGCAGGAGGCGTTGGCGCAAGCCGCTGTGGCGCTGGAGGGGGCGCGGGAACGGATGCTGGCGCTGCTCGACCAGGCTTGGGCGCAAGCGGAGGGCGGTGACAGCATCGGCATCGCACTCGACAACCAACTGCGCGAAGCCTCGATGGCGCTGGTAATCGCCGCGCGCCGCTCAGTAGGCGACATCTACCCCTACTGCGGCCTGCGCGCCGCGCAAGAAGACTCTGACATCAACCGCGTCTGGCGCGATTTCCATACCGCCAGCCAGCACGCACTGTTCTGCCCATGATTGAATTCCTGTTTGAGTTAATCGGCGAAATCCTGATCCAGTTCATCGCCGAGGCGTTGGCGGAAGCTGGCGTACACTCGCTGTTTGATAAGAAAGACTACAAGCCCAATCCCTGGCTGGCAGGCGTTGGCTACGCGCTCTTTGGCGCCATTGCCGGCGGCATCACGGTCTGGCTGCTGCCGAACCACATGGTCCATAGCGAAGTCCTGCGCAAGGTGAATCTTCTGGTAGCGCCGCTGGCCGCTGGCGGCATGATGACCCTGCTGGGCGCATGGCGTGCGAAGCGCGGCGACCCTGTGCTGCTCATTGACCGTTTCGCGTATGGCTATGTGTTCGCGCTGTCGCTGGCGCTTGTCCGTTTTGTTTTTGCACAGTAGGAGACGCCAAATGGCCTGGCTGATATTCAAATACCTGATGACTGCGGGTGTCGTGGTGGCGGTGTCGGAGTTCGCCAAACGCAGCGACCGGCTCGGAGGGCTGATTGCCGCGCTGCCTATGGTCACCGTGCTGGCGCTGATCTGGCTGTATGTCGAAAACCAGCCGCAGGAAAAGATCGCCAACCACGCCTGGTACACCTTCTGGTACGTGGTGCCGACGCTGCCGATGTTCCTGGTCTTCCCCTGGCTGCTGCCACGCCTCGGTTTCTGGCCCACGCTCGGTGCGAGCGTGCTGCTGACCATCGCCTGCTTCGTACTGTTTGCGCTATGCGTTCGGCGCGTCGGAATCGAGCTGCTCTGAACCGATCAGGCGCGTGCTGTAAACATCCTGCACCAGGCCTCCAGGCAAGCGACGGGTGCTAAGGTGGCGCAAGTGGATGTCGTGGCCAGTGTGGCCGAATAGGGGAATGCCGCTGCCAAGCAGGATGGGGATGGTGGTGATCGTCAGTTCATCCACCAGAGATTCGCGCAGGAAGCTTTGCACGGTCTGGCCGCCGTCGACATACAGGCCTTTGCAGCCGCCGGCCACCAGCGCGTCGTACAGCAGGCGCACTGGCCCCGGATGCACCTCCACTTTGCCTTGCAGCGAAGGGGGTATTTCATCGAGTATGCGGCTTAGCACCACCACTCGCTTGCCCTCGTAAGGCCATTCCTCAAAGCCCAGCACCGTCTCAAAGGTGTAGCGCCCCATCACAATCACGTCGATGCCCGCCATGAAGGGGTCGTAGCCATGTTCGTCATTGACCGGCGTGGCAGCCATCAGCCAATCAAGGTTGCCGTCCTCACGGGCGATGTAGCCATCCAGGCTGCTGGCGATAAAGACCGAAGTTTTCATATCGAATGCACTCGGTTGCGGCCACAAGCTTTGGCCTGGTACAGGGCGCGGTCGGCCGCGTTGATCAGCTCATATGTTTCGTCGGCCTGGCCGCCGTCGCTGCTGGCGACGCCAATGCTGATGGTGACGATGCGTTCCTCCATGCGCGCCGCTTGGTGCGGAATACGCAAGTCGCGCACCTTGCGGCACATGGCATTGGCCATCGTCACTGCCGCGTCGCCCGGTGTGTCGGGCAGGATTACTGCGAATTCCTCGCCGCCGTAGCGCGCAAAGAGGTCGGCCGGGCGCTGCTGCATTGTCGACAGCGTCGAGGCCACCGCCTCCAAGCAAGCGTCGCCTTGCTGGTGGCCGTAATGGTCGTTGTAGGCCTTGAAGAAGTCGATGTCGAGCATCATCAGCGACAGCGGAGTACCCATGCGCCGCGCGCGCCGCGTTTCACGGTCGATCGCCATGTCGAAGTGGCGGCGGTTGGCGACGCCCGTCAGGTCGTCGAGCAGGGTTTGCGAGCGCAGCGCTACCGCCTGTTCGCGCAGCAGGCTTTCGCGCTGCACGGCCGCCGATACATCGCTGACCTGGATCAGGCAGTAGCGTTCATTGCTGCCCAGGTTAAGCGGGGTAACCGTGATTTGCTGCTGCATGCGTTCGCCCTTTTCGGCAGCAGTCTTGCTGCTATACAGCGGCAGCGGCCAGCGGTTCAGCGTCTGCGACAGGAGCGAGGGCAGGTTGCTGCGTAAGGCCTGGCCTACTGCCGCTTCCAGTCGCTTGCCGCGCTGTTCCGGGAACAAGTCGAAGAAACTGCGCTCCAGTATCTCGGCATCGAGCACGCCGGAATGCTGGCCCATCCAGCGGTTCCACAGCACTACGCGTTCGCTGGCATCGAGCACCAGCGCGCCGACGTCGATGCAATCGATGACGCCCTGCAGCAGCGGCAGGGACTCGACCGAGCATTTCATGGGCGCTCTCCGCCGAGGGAACGCTCAAGGAAATTGGCCACGTGCTGCTTCAAGTCGTGCAGCGCCGTCATGTCCATGATGAAGGCTACGTCGCCGGCAATCTGCTGGCGTTCGATCACGAATTCAATGTGCAGCATCAGCACGGCGGTGTCTCCACTGCCCGCTTGCGCCAGGATGTCTTCGCTGTAGCCGACATGGTAGTCGGGCAGGGAGCCATGCAGCTCGTGCCCTAGCAGATTGGCCAGCGAGCCGACGCAGCTATTCAGCAGGATATTGCCGATCTCGCTCATCGCCTCCTGTTCCATGGCGGACAGTTCGGCCAGCGGCATGGTCTCGCCCACCATCAGGCGCACGATTTCCTGGCTTTTCTCTTCCGGGAACATCAGGACCGCTTCGGTGTCGAAGGCTCCGCTGTAATGTTGGCTGATGCCGCACAGGCGGCCATTGCCGGAGCTGCGGCTGGCCAGCAGCTTGGCGGCCGCGCCACGGGTAAGGAAGCTGATGGCAGGCACCGACATGGTGACCGTTTCGTTGACGATCTCGCTCATGGCGGAGGCGGCCTGGCCCACGCCAATATTGAATAGCTCGACGAGGGCGTCGTGCTCCAGTTCGGTGAGTCTGACCATGGTCAGACTTCCAGCGGCGCGATCAACTGCGCGATGCGTTCGGCGGTGATCGGTTTCTCCATGAAGCCAACACCGATTTCTTCGGCGCGTTGGCGGGTTGCGGCCTGCACGTTTGCCGTCAGCAGGGATATATGGGCATTGGGGAGCATCACGCGAAGGGCAGCGGCGGCGTCAACCCCGTTCATGCCCGGCATGTTCACGTCCAGCAGCACCAGGTCGGGCTGCAGGCCTTCCGCCTTGGCGATGGCTTCGTCGCCGTTGGCGGCTTCCTCCACCACCCAGTCGGCATGGCGCACCTGGATGTGCTGGCGCGTCAGCATGCGCGAGACACGGCTGTCGTCCACGATCAGTACGGTACTAGGCTTCATGGCATTTTTCCCGGGTCAGTGCGGCAGTTCGGATAAAATAGGCAACCATTTCTATCAGCTTTATTGAATCCATTGTAACTATGACGCAAGATAAATTGAAACATGCTGTTGCTATTTCCGCGATTGAATATGTCATCGACGGTGAAATCATCGGCGTAGGCACCGGTTCTACCGCGAATTTCTTCATCGATGAACTGGGCAAGATCAAGCACCGCATCAAGGGTGCAGTCGCCTCTTCGGAAGCGACCGCTGCGCGCCTGGCCGGTCATGGCATTCCTGTCTATGATCTTAACGAGGTTTCGGAAATCGCGGTGTACATTGACGGCGCCGATGAGATCAACGCGGCAGGCCACATGATCAAAGGCGGCGGCGCAGCCCTGACCCGCGAAAAGATCGTGGCTTCGGTATCGAAGCAATTCGTCTGCATCGCAGATGGTTCCAAATTGGTAGAGACCCTGGGCAAGTTCCCGCTGCCGGTCGAAGTGCTGCCAATGGCCCGTAATTCCGTGATGCGCCAGCTGGCGGCCTTGGGCGGCCAGCCTAAGGTGCGTACCAAGGCCGGTTCCGATGAGATCTTCGTGACCGACAATGGCGGCAATATCATTGACGTGTCCGGCCTGTCGATTACCGACCCGGTAGCGCTGGAAACCGCGATCAACCAGATCGTCGGCGTAGTTGCCGTCGGCCTGTTCGCAGCCCGCGGCGCCAATGTGTGCCTGCTGGGTACCCCAGATGGCGTGCGTACCCTGAAGTACTAATTTTCTTCCTTAGAAAGAGCCCATGAAACGACTGTCCCTGCTGTTGCTTGTTGCTGCTGGTGTGTTGAGTGCTTGTTCCCACAAGGAAGTGGCGCAGGCGCCGGTGAAACGTAAGTCTGTGCTGGAAGCGGAGGCTGCTGCCAAGCGCGAAATGATCGATGGCGTGCCGGTGCAGAAGGTTGCCTTCCGTCCGGGTGTTTCTTCCGCTACGGTGGAGCGTCTGGCAAGGGCCGAGCAATGCACGGGCGGGCAGGGAGCAGGGCTGATGACTGAGCCGGGACCGGTGGAGGTGTACCGGATGGCTTGTTCGAATGGGAAGGTGTTTTTGGCGCGCTGCGAGTTCAGGCAGTGCGCGCCAATGCGGTCTGAGGTAGCGAGCCGCTAAACCGGTAATTCAGTGTCTGACCCGCAGGGTCAGACACTTATGACGCGGCAGCAGCAGGCCAAGTGCCTGACCCTGCGGGTCAGGCACTGGTTTACCGGTTTTAGGCGCTAGGCGGCACATAACCAGCCGCCTCGTCCGCACCCTCACCAAAGAAATGCTTCTCCATCTGCGCCGCCAGGTATTTGCGCGCGCGCACATCCGCCAGGTTCAGGCGGTTTTCATTCACCAGCATGGTCTGGTGCTTGATCCAGGCAGCCCAGGCTTCCTTGGACACGGATTCATAAATACGCTTGCCCAGCTCGCCCGGATATGGCGGGAAGTCCAGGCCTTCGGCTTCCTTGTTCAGTTTGATGCAGTGGACGGTACGGGCCATCTTCGGTACTCCTAAACCAAAAAATATAATTATAAGGTCTTGATCAAGACTTGCGACTTGCGCTGCCAGTTGTAGAGGCGCTGGCGGTCTTTCGGCAGCGCGTCCACCGTGGCGGGGATGAAGCCGCGCTTGATGAACCAGTGCGCGGTGCGGGTGGTCAGCACGAACAGCTTGCTGATACCCTGCGCCCGAGCGCGGTTTTCCATGTGTTTCAGGATGCGCTCGCCGTCGCCCTGGGTTTGCACGTCAGGGTTGACAGTAAGGCATGCCATTTCGGCCATTTTTTCTTCCGGGAAGACGTACAGCGCCGCGCAGCCGAAGATCACGCCATCGTGCTCGATGACCGAGAACATCTCGATTTCGCGCTCGATCAGCTCGCGGCCGCGCTTGACCAGGGTGCCGTCGGCTTCCAGGGGCTCGATCAGCTTGATGATGCCGCCCACGTCTTCAATGGTCGCAGGGCGCAGCGATTCCAGGTTCTCGTGCGAGATCATGGTGCCCACGCCATCGTGGGTGAACAGTTCCAGCAGGGCGGAGCCGTCCATCGCGAACGGTACGATGTGGGCACGTTCGACGCCGTTGCTGCAGGCCTTGACGCAATGCTTCAGGTAGTACGCGGTGGCGTCGGGCAGGAAGCCCGCTTGCAGCACTGCCTCGGCCTGGTGCGAGGACAGCTCGCGGATTTCGGTGCCGCCGGCGTCGGTCATCATCTCGGTTTCGGTGATGAAGACCAGCTTGTCGGCGTGCAGGGCGATGGCGGCGGTGCAGGCCACATCTTCCATTGTCAGGTTGAAGGTCTCACCGGTCGGGGAGAAACCCAGTGGCGACAGCAGCACCACGCCGTCCGACCCCATGATGGAGTGGATGGTCTCCGCGTCGACCTTACGGGTCAGGCCGGTCAGTTCGAAGTCGACGCCGTCGATCACGCCCAGTGGGCGGGCGGTGATGAAGTTGCCGGAAATGATGCGGATCGCGGCATGCGACATTGGCGTATTCGGCAAGCCCTGGCTGAAAGCGGCCTCGATATCGAGCCGCAGTTCGCCGGCGGCTTCCTTGGCGCATTCCATGGCAGCCGTGTCGGTGATACGCACGCCGTTGTGGAAGCGGCCTTCGACGTTACGCAGCGCGAGCTGCTCGGCGACCTGCGGGCGGGAGCCGTAGACCACGGTGACGTTGATGTCCAACGCGTGCAGCAGCGACAGGTCGTGCGCCAGCACCGACAGGGCGCCGGAGGCAACCAGTTCACCGGGGAAGGCGACCACGAAGGTCTTGCCGCGGAAAGCGTGGACGTAAGGCGCTACGGAGCGCAGCCAGGAGACGAATTGGATAGGGTTTTCCATTATCCGCGCATTATAATGCGCTGCGCGGTTTTCGCGCCCAAACTATGTAAAAAACGATGTCTGAAGCAAGCAAGAAGAATCCTTCCCAGCAACCACCCGGCCAGCGCCCGCAAGGCGAAGCCGCGCGCGCCTTCCGCAATCCGCTGCCGCCGATCACCTTTCCGGAAGAACTGCCAGTCTCGGGCCGCCGCGCGGAAATCGCCGAAGCCCTGAGCAAGCACCAGGTGGTGATCGTCTCCGGCGAAACCGGCTCCGGTAAGACCACCCAGCTGCCGAAGATTTGCCTGGAGCTGGGCCGCGGCCAGAAAGGCCTGATCGGCCACACCCAGCCACGCCGTATTGCTGCTTCGTCCACCGCCAAGCGCATCGCCGTGGAGCTGGGCACTCCGCTGGGCGAAACCGTCGGCTACAAGGTGCGCTTCAACGACACCTTGAGCAAAGGCGCCTCGGTCAAGCTGATGACCGACGGTATCCTGCTGGCCGAAACCCAGACCGACCCGCTGCTCAAAGGCTACGACACGATCATCATCGACGAAGCCCACGAACGCAGCCTGAACATCGACTTCCTGCTTGGCTACCTGAGACAGATCCTGCCGCGCCGCCCGGACCTGAAGGTGATCATCACCTCCGCGACCATCGACGCTGAACGCTTCGCCCGCCACTTCACCCAGGAAGGCAAACCGCCGGTGCCGGTGATCGAAGTCTCCGGCCGCCTGTACGCGGTCGAAGTGCGCTATCGCCCCGTGGAGCGCGACCAGGTCGTGGCGCCCGGCGCGCAGCAAGGCGCAGATGCCAAAGGCGCCCGCACCGCCGCCGCCCGCGAAAAACGCGACCTGATGGAAGCCATCGTCGACGGCGTCGATGAAGTCTGCCGCATTGGCAGCGGCGACGTGCTGGTCTTCCTGCCCGGCGAACGCGAAATCCGCGACGCCGCCGAGGCCCTGCGCAAGCACCATCCACCGCACGTGGACATCCTGCCCCTGTTTGCCCGCCTGTCGGTGGAAGAGCAGGACCGCGTCTTCCGCACCACCAACGCGCGCCGCATCGTACTGGCCACCAACGTGGCGGAAACCTCGCTGACTGTGCCGGGCATCCGCTACGTGGTGGACGCCGGCCTGGCGCGCGTCAAGCGCTACAGCTACCGCAACAAGGTCGAGCAGCTGCAAGTGGAACCGGTGGCGCAATCGGCCGCCAACCAGCGCGCCGGCCGTTGCGGCCGTGTGGCCGATGGCGTCTGTATCCGCCTGTACGACGAACAGGATTTCCTGCAGCGTCCAAAGTTCACCGATCCGGAAATCCTGCGCTCCTCGCTGGCCTCCGTCATCCTGCGCATGAAGTCCCTGCACCTGACGGATGTCGAAAGCTTCCCGTTCATCGAGCCGCCGCTGGGCCGCGCGATCGCCGACGGCTACCAGCTGCTGCAGGAACTGGGCGCCGTCGACGACGACAACCAGTTGACCCCACTGGGCCGCAAGCTGGCCAAGCTGCCGCTCGACCCGCGGGTGGGCCGCATGATCCTGGCCGCGCAGGAATACGCCTGCCTGACCGAGGTGCTGATCGTCGCCTCCGCGCTGTCCGTGCAAGACCCGCGCGACCGCCCGGTCGAGCACCAGGGCGCCGCCGACGAAGCGCACAAGAAATTCGCCGACGAAAAATCCGAATTCCTCAGCTACCTGAAAATCTGGAAATGGTTCGAGAACGCCATTGAGCACAAGAAGTCCAATCGCCAGCTGATGGACACTTGCCGCGCCACCTTCCTGAACCAGCTGCGCCTGCGTGAATGGCGCGATGTGCACTCGCAACTGCTCACCATCGTAAAAGAGCAGGGCTGGCGCACCAACGAACTGCCGGCCACTTACGACCAGCTGCATATGGCGCTGCTCACCGGCCTGCTGGGCAATATCGGCTTCAAAGGCGAGGACGAACCGGGCGGCGCCTACCTTGGCGCGCGCGGCATCAGGTTCCACGTCTGGCCAGGCTCGCACCTCTCGAAGAAACCAGGCAAATGGATCGTCTCCGCCGAACTGGTGGAAACCACGCGCCTGTATGCGCGCTGCGTGGCCCGCATTGAGCCGGAATGGATCGAAAAGATCGGCGGCCACCTGCTGAAGAAATCCTGGGGCGAACCGCGCTGGGAAAAACGCCCGGCGCAAGTCACCGCGTCCGAACGCGCTACGTTGTACGGCATCGTGGTCTACAGCCAGCGCCGTATCAACTACGGCCAGAAGAACCCGGCCGAAGCGCGCGAAATCTTCATCCGCGACGCGCTGGTCGGCGGCGACTACGACACCCGCCTGCCGTTCTACGCCCACAACCACAAGCTGGTGCGCGAGATCGAAAACCTCGAACACAAGTCGCGCCGCCAGGACGTGCTGGTGGACGACCAGTTGATCGAAGCCTTCTACGACGAGCACGTTCCCGCCGACGTGGTGAACGGCGCCGGTTTCGAAAAGTGGTACAAGGACGCCTCGCACGACGATCCGAAGCTGCTGTTCCTGAACCGCGACGACTTGATGCGCCACGAAGCGGCCGGCATCACGACCGAGCTGTTCCCGAAGAAGATGATGGCGGCCGGGCTGGAGATGCAGCTGTCCTACCACTTCGAACCGGGCACTCCGCGAGACGGCGTTACGCTGACGGTGCCGCTGTATGCGCTGAACCAGCTCTCGCGCGAACGCTGCGAGTGGCTGGTGCCGGGCATGCTGAAGGAGAAAGTGCACCTGCTGCTCAAGACCCTGCCGCAAAAGCAGCGCCGCCACATGGTGCCGCTGCCCGATTACGCCGCCAAATTCTGCGAGCGCACCGAGTTTGCGCGCGGTGACCTGATCGACGCCATCATCGCCGACATCCGCAAGCAGATCACGATCAGCGTGCTGACCTCCGACTTCAAGCCCGAACAGCTGCCGGCCCACCACTTCATGAACTTCAAGGTGGTGGACGAGCATGGCCGACAGCTCGACATGGGCCGCAACCTGGCCACGCTGCAAGCGGAATACGGCCTGCAAGCGCGCCAGAGCTTCCAGCGCATGGCCGAAGGCGGCAACACGCCAGCTTCCGCCGCGCAGCTTGCGCAGCTCGCAGGCGGCGGCATCGGCAGCTCCGCTGGCGCCGTGAAGCCGAAGCACGGCGGCATCGCAGCCGACGCAGCGCGTGGCGCGACGCCGGCCCGCGCGCCCGCAAGCGCGCCAGCCGCCGCCGCGCCGAGCGCCCCTTCTCAGCACACCAACATCACGACGTGGAGTTTCGGCGAACTGCCCGAACTGCTGGAAATCACGCAAGGCAAGCTAAGCCTGATCGGCTTCCCGGCCCTGGTGGACAAAACCACGCACTGCGACCTGGAAGTGTTCGACGACCCGAACGTGGCCGCACGCACCCACCGCATCGGCCTGCGCCGCCTGTTCATGCTGCAAATGCGCGACCAGATCAAGTTCGTCGAGAAATCGATTCCCAACCTGCAGCAGATGGGCATGCAATTCATGTCCATGGGCACGCAGGAAGAGCTGCGCGACCAGATCATCGCCAAAGCCATCGACATCGCCTGCCTGCAGGATCCGCTGCCGACCGACGAAGCGAGCTTCAACAAGCGCAAGGACGAAGGCAAATCCCGCATCGTGCTGCTGGTGAACGAAATCGCCCGCCTTGTATCGCAAGTGCTGACCGAATACCATGGCCTGCCAAAGCGCCTGCAAGGCATTAACCAGCAGGTGGCGCAGGACATGCAGCAGCAGCTGCAAGGCCTGGTGCACAAGCGTTTCCTGATCGAAAACGAGTTCGCGCAGCTGTCGCATTTCCCGCGCTACCTGAAAGCGATGAACGTGCGGCTGGAAAAGCTGCGTGCCGACGCCGCCCGCGACGCCAAAGCCATTGGCGAATGGAACCAGGCAGCAGCGCCTTACCAGCGCCTGATGCGCGACAAGTCAGCTGGCAAGAACACCGACCCGAAACTGGTGGAATACCGCTGGATGCTGGAAGAACTGCGCGTGTCGCTGTTCGCGCAGGAGCTGCGGACACCGATGCCGGTGTCCGTTAAGCGCCTGATGAAGGTATGGGAATCGATGCAGCGCTAAGGGCTTAGTAATTGCCCTTGTTGCCGCCGTAGCTGCCGCTGGTCGAGTCGCTCTGCATGGTACTGGTGCCGGAACCCATCACGCTGCCGGTCGAAGTGCGCATGCCGCTGGCGCTGGTGCCGTAGAAGTTATGGATCTCCGAGCTGAAGTCTGGGCTCGCCATATCAGGCCAGCGGTCTTTGTCGAAGCCCGGCGCGTTCTCCAGTTTTTCCTTGGTGCAGTCAAGCACGAAGCGCTTGTTCACGGTGTCGAGCTGCAATGCCTGCCATGGCACGGCAAACAGCTTGTCGCCCATGCCCAGCACGCCGCCGAAGGACAGCACCGCATAAGCGATCTGGCCGGTCTGCATGTCGAGCATGATTTCCTTTATGTCGCCAAGGTCTTCTTCCTGGCGGTTATAGACGTCTTCACCCATCAGCGTGTCAGCGCCCATCAGGCGTGGGCCTGGTCCATCGTTGTCGTCACGGTCGCGATAGATGCCGAATTTGTCGCGGTCAAGATAGCTCATTCTGCCTCTCCTCATTGGTGTGAATGGTGAGGCCAGAATAGCTTAAGCAGCACGCGCGAGGCGCGCGCTACGTTAGCGCGGCGTAGTCCTACAAGAAGAATGCGAGGGCTGCAACTGCAGTCGGCGCAAGGGCTCCTGCAAGCAATCCGAGGGCGCTGATTGATTCATCGCGGAATCCCTTGCGCAGCAGCGAGACGCCGGCGGGATTCGGTGCGTTGGCGATCACAGTCAGGCCGCCGCCGGCAACGGCGCCTGCCACCAGCATGTATTGCGCGTGAGGCGAAATGCCGTCGATCAGCGAACCGAGATAGGTGAGGGCGGCGTTGTCGGTGATAGCGGTCAGCCCCAGCGCCCCGAAGAAGAGCGCCAGTGGCTGCAAGCTTTCGACAATTGGTTGCAACCACCATTGCTGCATGCTGCCCAGCACCACCAGGCCGGCGAGGAAGAAACCGACCAGCAAAGCTTCCTTCAAAATCAGCGGCGATTGATGCTGCGGATATGCCGTGGTAAAGCCAATGAAGAACAGGAACAGTCCGAGGAACAGCACCGGGTGGTGCGCCAGCAGCACCACAGCCGCGAGGAAGCCCAGGTGGATCAGGCTGGTGAACAGCGGCGCAGGCGCGCGCGCGGTGAGTGCCGGAGTCTCACTTCGCACGCGCAAGTGGGCGCGCAGCAGCCAGGTGGCCGCGGTGGCATTGACCAGCACCGCCAGCGTGGCCTTCCAGCCGAAGTTCGCAGCCATGAAGGCGCTGTCCCACTGCCAGGTCGCAGCCACCATCAGTACCGGCGGCGCAGCGTAAGCAGTCAGCGTGCCGCCGATCGACACATTCACGAACAGCACGCCCAGCGCTGCGTACTTCTGCCACTCCGGCACGCCATCACGGAAAATCTGCGGCGCCAGCATCAACGCAGCCAACGTCATCGCTGCAGGCTCGGTGATCAGCGAGCCAGCCAACGGCACCAGCGCGAGTCCCATCCACGCCTGGAGCAGCGGACGGCCGCCGGACAGCACATTAATCAGGCGCTGCACGAAATCGAGCACCGGCCGCGACGCCGCCACCACCATCACCACAAAGACAAACAGAGGCTCGGTGTATTGCTGCGTTTCCGCGTAAGCAATCGCATTTTGCGGCCCGGCCACGAAAGCCATCGCCACCAGGAGCACCATGGCCCAGAAGCCGAATACCACTTCCACTTCGCCCAGCAAATGCAGCAAGCCTGCATGGCGCGGAATCTTATGTGACAGCCGCTCGAACGCTTTGGCGCTGAAGGTGTGCAAGAGGGCGAGGGCAAACAGGATGGCGCCGATTAGTTGCATGACGTGAGGAGGTAAGTTGGCAATATTGCCGATTCTATCAGGCATCCCATTGCAAGCTCGACCCTTGCGCAAACCGCTACCGCAGCGCTGCCGGCGCCGGTAAGGTTTCCCCATGGCCGACAACTACGATTCCCCCTGGAAGCGGGCGCTCAAGCACAACCTGACTGACTTTATCGCCTTCTTTTTCCCGCAGTATCGAGACCTGATCGATCGGCACCGCCCGATCAGCTTTCGCGACAAGGAGTTGGCTGAAGTTTCTGGCGATGGCAGGCCGCGTACATTGATTGCAGATTTGCTGGCCAGTGTTTTCCTTTGTGACGGCCGCGAAGTATTGCTGCATATTGAAATCCAGTCGCAACGCGATCCGAAACTGGCGGAGCGCATTCTCGAATACAACCATTGCCTGTACAAGAACTACCGCCTGCCAGTCGCGAGCTTCGTGGTGCTGGCGGATGCGGGCAAGCGCTGGCGCCAGGATGCATTCCATAACAATCTGCTTGGTACGGAAATGGGCACCAGGTTTTCGGTCGCGAAACTGTCGGCCTATGCTGAATTGGTTGACGAGCTTCTGCTTGAGCGCAATGTCTTCGCTTGGGTAACCGCTGCACACCTATTGGCGCAAAGAACGCACGGCAATGCCGAGGCGCGCTATGCCGAGAAATGGCGGCTAATCAGGCGTCTGTACGAACGTGGCTGGCGCAAGCGGCGTATCATCGATTTGTTCGTTGTAATTCACTGGCTGATGCCGTTGCCTGCCGAACTGGAGAATCGGTTAATGCGCAGCATCAGACTGCTCGAAAGGAGGCGCAACGTGGAATGGATTAATCCTTATGACAAGCTGCGGTTTGAACAAGGCGAGAAAAAAGGAGAGAAGCGGGGTATTAAGATCGGTCATGCGCAAGGTTTGCAGGAAGGTCGGCGGGAGGGGCGGCGGGAAGGCGCGGTGGAAGTGCTTGAAAGCATGCTTAGTCATCGATTTGGCGCATTATCCCCAACCGTCCAGAAACGGCTTGCCAGGGCCACGCCAGAGCAGCTTGCCCAGTGGAGTAAAGCGGTACTGGATGCCCAAACCCTGAAACAGGTTTTCTCCGCGCGTCCATAAGACTATACTGTATGTATATACAGCACTGTTCGCTATGGCGCTTCTCGACCCCCAACCCCTGCACCCGGCCCTCTGGCTGGCATCCCAACTCACCAAGGGTGCCACGTCCTGCGTGGATACCGGCATACCCGTGCTCTCCCACCAACTGCCTGGGGGCGGTTGGCCTACGGGCGTCCTGACCGAGTTGCTACTCCAGCAACCCGGCATCGGGGAGTTGCGCTTATTGCAATCAACGCTCACTAAGCAGAAAAGCCCGGTAGCCATGCTGCAACCACCCTACAACCCGCAAACCCTGGCGCTGGACTTGCCTCCCCAGCAACTGCTGTGGATCCGCAACACCGGCAAGGCCGCCGACAGCCTGTGGGCGGCCGAGCAAATCCTGCGCAGCGGCAGTTGCGGCGCGGTGCTGCTGTGGCAGCAGCACATCCGCAACGAATCGCTGCGCCGCCTGCACCTGGCGGCCCAGTGCGGCGAAACCCTGTTCTTCCTGCTGCGGCCGATTGCCGCCGCCCAGGATTCATCCCCCGCGCCGCTGCGGCTGGCGCTGCGTCCGGCGCCCGGGGGCATCAATATTGAATTCATCAAACGTAGGGGACCGCAGCGCGATACGCCGCTGTTCCTCCCATTAACCCCAACCCTGTTGCAACGTCATGCGTCTGTGGATCGGCCTCTACCTGCCCCGGCTACCGCTCGAAGTGTTCTGCCCCAACTGGTCGGATGACCTGTGCAGCGTAGTGCTGGAGCAGGAGGGCGTGCTGGCCGTGTCCTACCGCGCCCACCGGATGGGCGTGCGCGCCGGCATGCGCCGCAGCGGCGCCCTGATGCTGGCGCCGGAAGTGCAGATGCACGAACGCGCCCCGCAGCTGGAACACGAAGCCCTGCACGCCGTCGCCATGGCCATGCTGCAATACACGCCCCAGGTAGCGGAAGGCGAGGGCGCCACCTTGCTGCTGGACGTGGGCGCCAGCCTGCGCCTGTTCGGCGGCATCCGAAACCTGTGCCGCCTGGTGGAAGACAGCCTGCAAAAGCTCGGCTTCAGCGCCGTGCTGGGTGTGGCGCCGACCGCACGGGGCGCCTGGCTGCTGGCGCGCGCCGGCGGCGGCCGCACGCTCAAGCTGGACAGCCTGCAGCGCCACTTGCACCGCCTGCCGGTGGGCCTGCTGCCGCCCTTGCAAAAACACCAGCGCTGGCTGGACGGCATCGGCTGCCTCAGCATCGGCGACCTGGTGCGCCTGCCGCGCCCCGGCCTGCAGCGCCGCTGCGGTATCGAAGTGCTCGATATGCTCGATACCGCGCAAGGCCTGGCGCCCGAAATGCACGAGTGGGTAGTAGCGCCGCCCAGTTTTAAAGCCAAGCTGGAACTGTTCGGCCGCATCGACAACACCGACCTGCTACTGGCTGGCGCCTGCCGCCTGTTGCAACAGCTGACCGGCTGGCTATGCGCCCACCAGTTCGCCGTCTCGCGCATCCGCCTGCTGCTGGAACATGAACGGGGCCGCGAAGCCTGCCCGCCCACGCCGGTAGACGTGATGCTGGCCGAACCCACCTGGCGCGACGCGCACATTGTGCGCCTGCTGAAGGAGCGCCTGGCCAAGGTTGAGCTTCCCGCGCCGGTGATCGGGCTGGCGCTGGAAGCAGCCCAGGTGGAGCCGATGGCTCCGCTCAGCGATTCGCTCTTCCCTGAACCGGGCGGCAGCCCGCAAGACCGCCAGCGCCTGTTCGAAGTGCTGGTGGCGCGCCTCGGCGCCGACAACGTGCTGCAGCCTTATCCCAAGGCGGACTACCGTCCCGAAGTCGCCAACCGCTGGGTGCCCCTGCACGAGAAAGTGCGCGCGGCCGACGTGGCGTCCCAAATGCCGCCGCGCCCCTTGCCGCGTCCCGCCTTCCTGCTGCCCAAGCCGATCCAGCTGCTGATGCGCGACCACCGCCCGTTCTACTGCTCACCGCTGCGCATGGTCTCAACTGCTGAGCGCATCGAAGCGGGCTGGTGGAGCGAAACGCAAAGCCGCGACTACTTCATCGCCGAGGGCGAAGACCACGCCTACTACTGGGTCTATCGCGAACGCACGCCCGGAACCGATGAAATGCGCTGGTACCTGCACGGCTTATTCGCTTAGTTATCCGAAAACTTGTTAGATCAGGTAGAAGGAATTTCACTCAACAGCTTGTTCACATCAGGCGGGAAGTCCTGCCTTGCGCAATCCGTCCACTAGGATAGATAAATTCTCCGGTTTATGGATTGGCAGCCAGTCTGTTAAGTTGGACAGCCGAAGGTCTGGCGCGAGCTGACGTACGTAGTTCATTGCTCGTTGCGCGTCGGTGATCCGTTCCGAAAACGCATGGCAGGCTGCAAGAACTACTGCTACCAGTAGAAAACTGGGCAGTTCCCGGTAGGCCTTCTCCGCCCACGATGCGGCCTCTTCGTAGTGCCCTAGGAATAAATGCGCTGCCGCCATGCCTGCCTGCATGCGGTAAAGCTCGGGGTCGAGTGGACTCAAGCGCATGGCGCGCTCAAAATACTGAATTGACGAGGCGGTTTCTCCGTGCCAAAGCCGGAGAAACGCCCCCAGGAACCACGCCGCTGCAAGATTGGGATTGAGCACCAAGGCCTTGTCCAACAAGGCAATCCCTCCGTGGTAATCGCCAGCAAGGTGAGCCAGTGTGTGTCCACTTCGGGTAAGCGCGACAGCATCGCTCTTCCCAAGCTCAATGGCGCGACGCGCAAGCCTCGCGCCCTCCGCGTATTCCATCGCAGGGTCGTCCATCCAACGATTAACTTTGCGCCAGCAATAGCACCAACCGGCCATTGCATAGGCCGACGCGAATTCTGGATCGGCCTCCTGCGCTTGTCGAAACATCGGCAATGCTTGACCGATGCTCTCTCTGGTTCCTGCATGTAGTTGGGCCATTCCTCGCAAGTAGTAGTCGTAGGCGCCCAGGCTCCCGGTCGCCTTATGCCGTGCGCGCTCGATTTCCACTAGCTCAAGCTGCGGCGTGATCGCACCAACGACGTTCTCGGTAATTTGATCCTGCAGCTTGAAGATGTCACCGATAACACCTTCGAAGCGGCCTGCCCAAAGATGTCCGCCGGTGCCTGCTTCAATCAACTGCCCCGTCACTCGAAAATGATTCTTCGCGTTGCGCCAGCTGCCTTCTAGTACATAGCGAACACCCAGCTCTCGACCAATTTGTTTGATGTCTACATTTCGGTCTTTGTACGTGAAGCTCGAATTGCGTGAGACAACAAAAAGCCAACGGCAGTGAGACAGGGCAGCGATGATGTCTTCGACCACACCATCAACCAAATAGTCTTGCTCACGATCGCCGCTCAGATTCACGAAGGGCAAAACCGCAATTGATGGCTTGTTTGGAAGGGGAAGAGGATGCTTCAAACTTTCAGGCAACAGGGCGGTCTCGCTGTCTGGGCAGAGGGTGCCAGACTCTGGACTGCTAAGCCGTACGGTTGCCGTGAAGCGAAATCCTTTGCGCGCCATGGTTCGAATCACACGCTGTTGCTGGCCATCGTCACCAACAGCTTTGCGCACCGCATTGATGTGGCTAGCCAGGGTTGACTCCGATACAACGCGGCCATCCCATACGTTTTCTATCAAGTCGTCTCGGCTTACGACGCGTTCGTGCTGGTTGGCTAGGTAGGCGAGGAGGTCGAACACTTTGGGTGGTATGGCGACGGCTACATCGGCACGCTTGAATTCGCGCCGATCGAGGTCAAGCACACAGTCGTCAAACACTAAAAGCATTCGCAGCACCTTTTGTAGGATTTTCCAAGGAAAAACCAATGGTATCGCAAGGTGTACCCAAAGTATTGCTTTTGGGGGCGAAGCATACTGACCACATAGGTTAGCGCCAAATCCAGTTGGCGGAAAAATTCTCTTTCTAGGAGCTTAAAATGAAAATTGTAGTGATTGGCGGCAACGGCCTTATTGGTTCTAACGTGGTCAACCGTTTGCGCCAGATCGGCCATGAGACCGTTGCTGCTTCGCCTAGGTCGGGTGTCAACGCGGTCACTGGTCAAGGTTTGGCTGCGGTTCTCGCCGGTGCCCAGGTGGTGATAGACGTGGCCAACTCGCCTTCGTTCGAAGACCAGGCGGTAATGGACTTCTTTAAGGCATCAAGCCGCAATCTGCTTGATGCGGAAACCGAGGCTGGCGTGCAGCACCACCTTGCGCTCTCGGTAGTAGGGGCCGACCGTCTCACAGACAGCGGCTACATGCGCGCCAAAGCCGCACAAGAGGCCCTAATTGAGGCTTCCAGCGTACCGTACACCATCCTTCGCGCGACGCAGTTCTTCGAGTTTGTTGAAAGCATTGTCTATTCTGGTTCGGATGGGAACGTAATACGCCTCTCGCCTGCACTGATTCAGCCTATTGCAGCGGATGATGTTTCTGCTGTGATTGCAGATCTCGCCGTCGGCGCTCCACTCAATGGAATGGTCGAACTTGGTGGTCAGGACCGATTCCCGCTCGATGAGCTTGCGCGCAAATTCCTTGCCGCCAAGGGCGATTCGCGTGAGGTCATTGCCGACGTGCGCGCAAGATATTTCGGAGCTGAGTTGAATGACCGCTCGTTGGTCACCGGTGAGAACTCTCGTACTGGTCCTACGCGCTTTCAAAACTGGTTGCTGCATCCCTCCGCGCACTAATTAACCTTCCCCCACACTAGAGGTCCCATCATGAAACAGCGTATCGACTACATGAAGCAGTCACCTGAACTGTTCAAGAAGTTTGTCGACTTCAGCATAGCCCTCAAACAGTCAGCGATTGAAGAATCCATTCGAGACCTGGTTGATATCCGGGCGTCTCAAATCAATGGCTGCGCCTTCTGCGTGGACATGCACGTTAAGGAAGCCACTATGCACGGTGAGCGTGCCCTCCGCCTGCATCACGTTGCCATCTGGCGCGAGTCGAACCTATTCAGTGAACGCGAACGCGCAGCACTGGAATGGACCGAAGCGCTGACCAAGTCTCCTGCAGACGGCGTGTCTGATAGCGTCTACGACCACGTCCGCTCGCAACTGTCTGAGAAAGAACTGTCAGACCTCACATTCCTGGTGATGTCGATTAATGCCTGGAATCGCGTTAACGTCGCCTTCCGTCTTGTCCCGGGAACCTACGATAAGGCCTTCGGCGTCGATAAATCTGGCTTGTGATTCGTGATTGGTCCACATCGTGCAGCATCGTGTGGCCATTCGAGCACTTCCGAGGTGCTAGTGGTGCCACTGATGCGCTGTAACGCTACCCAAATGGAGATCAACATGTTCAATCCAACCAAAATTCTCGTCTGCGTCGCATCGGCGCTTTTGATTTCTCCAATGGCACTGGCGGAATCGCCAAACGCGGAAGTCAAAACACTCAGCTCCAAAGTACTGCCGGATTTCCCTGGCAAGGAAGCACTGATGATTTCAGTCGTATATCCCCCTGGTGCCGTCGACCCAGTTCACCGTCACAATGCACACGCTTTCGTTTATGTTCTTGAGGGCGAAATCATTATGGCGGTCAAGGGGGGGAAGCAGGTGACACTGAAGGCGGGCGATACGTTCTACGAATCTCCTAATGATCTGCACACTGTTGGACGCAACGCGAGCAAAACTAAGCCAGCGAAGTTCACTGTTCTGCTGTTGAAGGATGCCGGCAAGGATTTTTTTATCCCAACCGAAAATAAGTGAATCCCCAGCGGCACGATTCGCGTCACCGCCAACTATTGTCGGTAACCAGGGACGTGCTGCGCCTCGTTAGGCGCAGGCTGGGCTGATTGAGGCGAAGCAGCAGTAGGCTCGGCACGGAAGAAATGCGCGCGTATCTCCACGGCCTGTTCGCCTAGCAAAACGGCTCCTATACTTAATCCACATCAACCGTTGGGGAGAATAGCGATGAGCAAGCCTGCTGTGATTCTGGTTCATGGTTTTTGGGGAGGGGCCGCCCACTGGACCAAGGTCCTCCTTGAACTGAAGCGAATGGGGTACGATGATTTGCGCGCGGTGGAGAACCCGCTGACTTCACTCGCGGACGACGCCGAGAGAACGCGAAAGATGGTGGCCCAGGTCGCAGGTCCCGTGGTTCTGGTCGGACATTCCTACGGCGGCGCGGTCATCAGCGAAGTCGGCAACCAGCCGAATGTGGCAGCGCTGGTGTTTATCGCCGCGTTCGCGCCCGATGCCGGCGAAAGTCCCGGCGGCATTACCCAGCAGCACCCGCCTGTCGCCTTCGCAAACATCATGCCGGACAGTGACGGATATCTGTGGGTCAGCCCCGACAAATTCCAGGAAAGCTTCTGCCAGGATCTCAGCGCAGACGAAGCCTTTGTCATGGCGGCCACGCAGAAGGCACCCCTCGGATCCACCTTCGGCAATAACGTCACCGACCCTGCATGGAAGCACAAGCCAAGCTGGTACCAGATATCCAGCGAGGATCGGATGATCGCGCCGGAAAACCAGCAACGCATGTCAAGCCGCATGAATGCCCGCAAGGTCATCACCCTCAAGGCCAGCCACGCCTCGCTTGCCTCCCACGCGGCCGAGGTGGCGGCATTGATCGACGAAGCGGCAAAGGCCACGGCTGGATGATCGACAAATCTGGCCCTAATTTGATCTAGGGCAATTTATTCATTAATGGCATACTTTTATAATCGGAGTATGCCAACCCCACTCTCCCTTCCCAACGCTGGCGCTCGCGCCCGGCTTGCCGAGTCCGTGCTGGACAATCTCAAGGAGGTTGTTTTCCAGACCGATGCAGCTGGCTGCTGGACTTTCCTGAATCCTGCCTGGGAAGAGCTGACTGGACATAAGGTGCAGGACAGCCTGGGCAAGCCCTTCCTCAAATACCTTTGGCCGGAAGACCGCAAGCTGAACCAGCAGCGTTTCATGCCGCTGATACGGCGCGAGGCGGAATATTGCCGGCATGAGATCCGCTACCTGCACCGCGACCGCAGCTTCCGCTGGGTGGAAGTGTTTGCGCGACTGACGCTGGGGCAGGATGGCGCCTTGATCGGCATTTCCGGCACCCTGAGCGACGTCACAGAGCGTAAGTGCAATGAGGAAAAGCTGCGTTTTGCCGCCAGCGTCTTCCTGCACGCCGGCGAGGGCATCATGATCACTGCAGCCGATGCCACCATCATCGACGTCAACGACGCCTTTGAAAAAATCACCGGCTACACGCGGGCCGAAGCCTGCGGCCGCAACCCGAGCATGCTGAGCTCCGGCCGCCAGGGCAGCGAATTCTACGACACCATGTGGGAACGCCTGCACAGCGATAATTTTTGGCAGGGCGAAGTCTGGAACCGCCGCAAATCGGGCGAGCTGTATGTGGAGCGCCTGACCATCACCGGCATCCGCAATGCGCGCGGCAAGGCGCTCAATTACGTCGGCATTTTCTCCGACATCACCAAGCAGACCTTGCAGGCACAGCATCTTGATCGCATCGCCCATTACGATCCGCTGACCGGACTGCCGAACCGTCGCTTGCTGGCCGACCGCCTGCAGCATGCGATGGCGCAGTCGCGCCGTCGTGGCAGCCGCCTGGTGGTGGCCTACCTGGACCTGGATGGTTTCAAGGCGATCAACGATGAACTGGGCCACGAATTCGGCGACCAGTTGCTGGTGGCCCTGGGCGCGCGCATGACGCACGCCACGCGCGAATGCGATACCGTATGTCGCCTGGGCGGCGATGAATTCGTGGTGGTGCTGGACGACTTGCAGGAAGCCTCCGACTTCATCCCGATGGTGGTGCGCTTGCTGGAAGCGGTGGCCGCACCGGTGGTGGTCGAGCGCAAGGTGTTGCGCGTGACCGGAAGCATAGGCGTGGCGATCTACCCGCAAGCGGTGGAGATCGACGCCGACCAATTGATGCGCCAGGCCGACCAGGCCATGTACCGCGCCAAGACGCTTGGCAAGAACCGCTACACCGTCTTCGGCGACGACATGCCGGCGGCGGGAGCGCAAATCAACGGCCCGCTGGCCGAAATCGCGCGCGCCATTTCCAACGGCGAATTCGTGCTGCATTACCAGCCCATCGTGAACATGCAGACCGGCGAACTGAATTCGGTGGAAGCGCTGATCCGCTGGCGGCACACGGAACGCGGCCTGCTGCCGCCGGCGGAGTTCCTGCCGCTGGTCGAAGGCCACCCCATCGCAGCATCGCTCGATAACTGGGTAATGGACGAAGCCTTGCGCCAGCACCAAGCCTGGCTGGACGCGGGCCTGGACATCGCCATCAGCGTCAACGTCAGCAGCACCAAATTGCAGGAGCGCGATTTCGTTGAGCGCCTGCGCGCAAAGCTTCACGCTCATCCTCGCGTAGCCGCCAGCCGCCTCAAGCTGGAAGTGCTGGAGACCAGCGCGCTGAACGATATCGGCCACGTTTCGCAAACCATCACCGAATGCGCCGCGTTGGGCGTGCCGTTTGCGCTGGACGATTTCGGTACCGGCTATTCCTCGCTGCTGTACCTGAAGCAGTTGCCCGCCAAGCGCATCAAGATCGACCAGAGCTTCGTGCGCGACATGCTGGTCGATTCGGACGACCTGGCCATCCTGGAAGGCGTGCTGGGCATGGCTGCCGCCTTCAAGCGCGAGGTCATTGCCGAAGGCGTGGAGAGCATGGAGCACGCGCGCATGCTGGTGCAGATGGGGTGCCTGATGGGACAGGGCTACGGCATCGCACGCCCCATGCCTCCGGATCAATTGATGGCCTGGGCCGCCAGCTGGCGCTTGCCGGAAGGCTTGGCCGGATGCCGAGTGCTCGACCGCAATAGCGCGCAGCTGCTGGTGGCGGGCGTCGAACACCAGGCCTGGATACGCGCCTTGCTGGACTACGCGCGTGACGGCAGCCAACCGCTGCCGCCCTTCCTCGAAGAGCAGTGCCGCCTTGACATGTGGCTGGAAGAAGCCGTGCAGCGCCCGCAAGCGGGCAAGCTGGTGACCTTGGCGCACCGCCTGCACGAAGCACAGCACGAAGTGGCACGGCAAATGATCGAGCACATTGCGCACGGCGAAACGTCGGCGGTGCACGACGCCATGGCCGACCTGGAACGCATGGGCGAACAATTGAACGTTGCGCTGAACCGCCTGGTGGACGGCGTATGATGGATGCAAACCGATAGGAGTGCCCATGTACGCACAACGACTCGAATTTCCTGGCGCAGGCGGGCAAATGCTGGCGGCGCGGCTGGATTCTCCGGAATCCGGCGTGCGCGCCTACGCGCTGTTTGCCCACTGTTTCACCTGCGGCAAGGACGTCTTTGCAGCCAGCCGCATTGCGCAAGCGCTGACCGAGCATGGCATCGCCGTGCTGCGCTTCGACTTCACGGGGCTGGGCGCCAGCGAGGGGGATTTCGCCAATACCAATTTCTCTTCCAATGTGGCCGACCTACAGGCGGCCGCCGATTTCCTGCGGCGTGAATTCCAGGCGCCGCGACTGTTGATCGGACATAGCCTGGGCGGGGCGGCAACGCTGGCCTTTGCCGGCACCGTGGCGGAAGCGCAGGCCGTGGTGACCATCGCCGCGCCGAGCGACCCGGTACACGTGACGCATCTCTTTGGCGACCAGGTCGACGCCATCACGGCGCAGGGCGAAGCGATGGTGCAGCTGGCGGGGCGGCCCTTCCGCATCAAGCGGCAGTTTCTGGAAGACGTGGCGGAGAACAGCCTGCGCAACAAGATCGCGACCATGCGCAAGGCTTTGCTGATCATGCATGCGCCAGGCGACACGACCGTCGGCATCAACAATGCGCTCGAAATCTTCAGCGCGGCCAAACACCCGAAGAGTTTTATTTCGCTCGACACGGCGGACCACTTGCTCAGCATCCGCGAAGATGCGGTCTATGTGGCGGGACTGATCGCCGCCTGGAGCGTGCGCTATCTCAAGTAGTGGAAGGCTTCCACGCCATGGCCCGCTTAACGGCGGGGCGTTCGCCCATCATGGCGAGCCAGCGCTGCACGGCGGGCTTGCCGGACAGGTTCAGTTCAAGGTGCGAAGCCGCAGCCTGGGTCCAGGGATAGCAGGCGATGTCGGCGATGCTGTACTCGTCGCCGGCGACGTAGCTGTTGCCTGCCAGTGCGCGGTCCAGCACATTCAGCAAGCGTTCCGCTTCTGCGTTGAAGTGTTCTTTCGCCAGTGCCGAATCCTTCTTGTCGAAAAAACCGAGCTGCCCCAGCATCGGGCCAAGGCCGCCGATCTGCCAGTGCAGCCACTGCAAGGTGCGGTAGCGCTGCGGGCCCTCGACGGCGAGGAAGCGCTGGTGCCTCTCCGCCAGGTAGGTGAGGATCGCGCCGCTCTCGAATAGCGACAGCGAACCATCCTTCATCGCAGGGATTTTGTTGTTAGGCGAAATGGCGAGGAAGCTGGCTTCGAACTGCGCATGCTCGCGCAGGTTGACCGGCACAATCTCGTAAGGCTGGCCAAGTTCTTCCAGCAGGATCAGGGGCTTGCGGCCGTTCGGGGTGGACCAGGTGTAGATGGTGTACATAGTGCCCGCTACTCTAGCGCGGGCCAAAGAAAAAGGGCGCACCGCAGTGCGCCCTTTTGGGATGACTTACTGTCGCGGAGTGAGGATTGCTTCCAGTCGGTCAGGCGTGCCTTCGACGCGCTCCAGGCGCGGATACTTCAAGCCTTCGTAGTAGGCCAGCGCCACGGTGCTGTATTGCTGGCCATGTTTCACCAGCAGTTCGATCGGCTTCTTGCTGGTCTTGGCTTCGGTGATCGCCTTGCGCAGCAGTTCGGCCTTGTACGCGCGGCCATTCACTGCCAGCAGGTTGGTGTTGCCGGACAAGCCGGCCTTGAAGCCAACGCCATCCCACTGGATGCTCTGGATCTTGCCTTCGGCGCCCACGTTAAAGCCAAGCGAGTAGGTGAAGTCGGCCGCTTTGCTGCGGTCTTCGGCAGCCTTCAGGAAGTCGGTCGGCTTCTCGGTGAACACCAGCTTGTAGCCGGCGCGGGTGATGCCGTCCATCGGCACCGGGCCCAGTTCTTCGATGCGGGCGCGCAGGAAGTTCGCCCAGTCGTAAGACTGCACGCTGTCCAGCGCCTTGACCACGTCGTCGAAGGTGTAGTGCAGCGCGGTGTTGCGGCCGTCTTCCACGCCGAAGAACTTGCTGGAGAAGTCGTCCAGCGAGCGCTTTTCGCCCGACAGTTCGCGGATCTTGGTATCCACGTCCAGCCAGATCAGCATGCCTTCCTGGTAGTAGTCTTCGCTGCGCTGGTAGTTCGACCATGGGATGGCGCGGCGCGCGTTGATGATCGGGTCGTAGGTGGTGTCCTGCACCGAACGCCATTCGCGGCCCTTCATGATGCTGTAGCGGGCGGCGGTAGCGGCCATGATGTCCTTGACGCTGGCGGACTTCATCAGGCCGGAGCGCGAGGCCAGCACTTCGCCGTAGTAGGTGGTCTGGCCTTCATACACCCACAGCAGGTCGTTTTGCAGCGGCTGGTTGAAGTTCAGCACATCCTGGCCTTTCGGGCGACGGAATTTGCCGTTCCAGGAGTGGGTGAATTCGTGCGGCAGCAGGCCGCGTTCGGATTCGGTCTTGTTCCAGTCGGTGAAGTAATCGGTCTTCAGCGCATTCTCGCTGGACTGGTGGTGTTCGCGGCCCACGCCGCCGAATTCGTCGCTCAGCGCAAACAGGAAGTCGTAGTGCTTGTAGTGCTGCGAGCCGAACACCTTGTAGGCTTGCTTGACCAGGTTGCGATGCAGCTCGATCTGCTCAGGCTTGGCTTCCAGCGCCTCGGCGTTGTCGGCCACCACGTTCAGGTGCACCGGCACCTTGCCGCCCGGGTCCAGGTCGAAGCGCTTGAAATAGCGGCCGGCGAACAGCGGCGAATCGACGAAGGTTTCGACGTCGGTGGTTTTGAAGGTGACCACGTCGCCTTTGCGCTCGGCTTCTTCCAGCGCGGAGCCGTACTGCCAGCCGGCCGGCAGGGTCAGCGTGGTCTGGATCGGGATGCGGCGCGTAGCGTAGCCGGCCGGGTACATGGTCAGCGACTGCCACTGGATGCCCAGGATGTCAGGCGTAATCGACGTGCGGCCTTGCGCCGACTCGGTCGGCGCCAGGTGCTGGTATTCCACTTCGATCGTCTTGGCACCGGACGGCACTTCGATATGGAATGCGTACACGTTCACGTTGTCGCGGCGCCAGGCCAGGGTCTTGCCGTTGGCGGAGACTTTGAAGCCGGCGAACTGGTTCAGCGCACCGGTCGGGCCGTGCTGCGCCGTCACCCACTGCGGGAACAGCAGCGTCATCTTGCCCGGCTTGGCGGGGATGGTCTGCTGGATGCGGTAAACATTCTGGGCGGTGTTGGAGGCATCGACCTTCATCACGATGGTGCCTGGGTAAGGCTGGTCGGCCGGAGCGGGGATAGTCTGGCCAGCGTGTGCGCTGAAGGCTGCGCCCAGCAGCAGGGCGAGGGCGGTTTTGGTGAACAGTTTCATTTATTTCAACAAGGAAAGTGCGACGGGCGAGTGTAGCACGCAGGGGGAGGGCGATTGTTTCAGAAAGTAAATCGAAAAAAATCTCTTGAAATCCGTTTTGAAGCTCCTATATCGGATTCAGCGGTTGCCCAGATGGGGACCGCGGGACCTTATATCGCTTAACCTTGAAAGGATATGAAAATGCGTACTTTTGACCTGACCCCACTGTATCGTTCCGCTATCGGTTTTGACCGCCTGGCCCAGATGCTGAATGACGCGCATCGCAGCGACCAGCCTAGCTACCCTCCGTACAATATCGAGCTGGTGTCCGAAGACCAGTACCGTATCGTGATGGCGCTGGCCGGCTTTGACCGTAGCGAAATCGACATCACCACCGAACGCGACTCCCTTGTAGTTATTGGCCGCAAGCAGAAAGACGGCCAGGAAAAGACCTACCTGCACCGTGGCATCGCCTTCCGCGATTTCGAGCAGCGCTTCCAGCTGGCCAACCACGTGAAGGTGAACGGCGCTTCCTTCAACAACGGCGTGCTCACCATCGAGCTGCAGCGCGAAGTGCCGGAAGCCCTGAAGGCCCGCAAGATCGCCATCGATGGCGTGGTCAACCACACTGCCCTGGAGCAGGCGGCTTAATTCCTTCTTCCCCAATGAAAAAGGCCGGATTTCCGGCCTTTTTTGCATTAAGACGCATCTAAGTTTAATGCCGCATATTGGAGCCGTTGAGAAAGTCATTTCATCAGGAGTCAAACCATGCGCAACACCACTACCATGTTCCTCGCCCTGGCCATCGCCGGCGTCGCCGGTGCCGGTGCAGCCATCGCTGTCCAGCATAGCCAGGCTTTCGCCGCCCCAGTCGCCGCCATTGTCGCCCCGGCCACCAACGCCGCACAGGGCGCACCGGCGCCCGTACCCGCGCCGATGATTTCCCTACCTGACTTCAGCGTGATCGCGTCGCGCAATGGACCTGCTGTTGTCAATATTTCCACGGTCGGCAGCACCAAGGCCGCCAGCTACCGCGGCGATGCCGATGCCGATGAAAACGACCCGTTCTTCGAATTCTTCCGCCGCTTCCAGCAGCCAGGCCAGCGCGGCCGCGGCGGCGCCCCTGCGCCGACCCATGGCGTGGGCTCCGGCTTCATCGTCAGCGCCGACGGCATTATCCTGACCAATGCCCACGTGGTGCGCGACGCCAGCGAAGTGACGGTCAAGCTGACCGACCGCCGCGAGTTCCGCGCCAAGGTGCTCGGTTCCGATCCGAAAACCGACGTCGCCGTGCTGAAGATCGACGCCAAGAACCTGCCGGTTGTGCCGCTGGGCCGCTCCACCGACGTGAAGGTAGGCGAATGGGTCCTGGCCATCGGCTCGCCGTTCGGCCTGGAAAACACCGTCACCGCCGGCGTGGTGAGCGCCAAGGGCCGCTCGCTGCCGGACGACTCCAACGTGCCTTTCATCCAGACCGACGTGGCGATCAATCCCGGCAATTCAGGCGGTCCGCTGTTCAACACCAGGGGCGAGGTGATCGGCATTAACTCGCAGATCTACAGCCAGAGCGGCGGCTACCAGGGCCTGTCGTTCTCGATCCCGATCGACGTGGCGACCCGCATCCGCGACCAGATCGTTTCGACCGGCAAGGTGGTGCATGCGCGCCTCGGCGTGATGGTGCAGGAAGTGAACCAGGGCTTTGCCGATTCCTTCGACCTGGAGTCGCCGGAAGGCGCACTGGTGTCGAACGTTGAACGCGGCGGCCCGGCCGACAAGCTTGGCCTGAAGGCGGGCGATGTGATCCGCAAGATGAACGGCCAAAAGATCGTTGCTTCCGGCGACCTGCCGGCAATGGTCAGCCTGGCCATGCCAGGTGATAAAGTAGCGCTTGAAGTCTGGCGCCAGGGTAAGACCATCGCGCTGGAAGGCAAGCTCGGTAACGCCGCCGACCGCAACGTGGCCGCCGTGCAGAACGATGAAGCAGCCGCCAAGCTGCGCCTCGGCCTGTCGCTGCGCCAGCTGGACCCGATGGAGCGCCGCGAATCCGGCCTGAACTCGGGCCTGCTGATCGAAGATGCCGGTGGCGCCGCCGCCAGTGCAGGCGTGCAGCCGGGGGACGTGCTGTTGTCGGTGAACGGCCGCTCGGTCAATACTGTCAACGATGTGCGCGACCTCGTGTCAAAATCAACGAAATCTGTCGCGCTGCTGATCCAGCGCGGTGAGGATCGCATCTTTATCCCGGTGCGCCTCGGCTAAAACAACAAGAAAGGAATGAAATGCGCCTCCTGCTGGTAGAAGATGACACGATGATCGGCGAGGTAGTGCTCGACCTGCTCAGGGCAGAGCACTACGCTGTCGACTGGGTCAAGGATGGCGCCATGGCCGACACGGCCCTGCAAACCCAGACCTACGACCTGGTGCTGCTGGACCTGGGCCTGCCGAAGAAAGACGGACTGGAAGTCCTGCGCTCCATGCGCGCGCGCAAGGAGCTGACGCCAGTGCTGGTGGCCACCGCGCGCGACGCCGTCGAGCAGCGCATCGCCGGCCTCGATGCCGGCGCCGACGACTACGTGCTCAAGCCGTACGACCTGGACGAGCTGCTGGCCCGCATCCGCGCCTTGCTGCGCCGCGCCGCCGGCCGCGCCGAACCGGTGTTCGAGCACAAAGGCGTGTCGATCAACCCGCAAACCCGCGAAGTGATCGCGAATGGCCAGCCGGTCAGCCTGTCGGCCCGCGAATGGGCGGTGCTGGAAGCGCTGATCGCGCGTCCCGGCATCGTGCTCTCGCGCGCCCAGCTGGAAGAAAAGCTGTACAGCTGGAAGGACGAAGTCAATTCCAATGCAGTCGAGGTGTATATCCACGGCCTGCGCAAAAAGCTCGGGTCTGAACTGATCCAGAACGTGCGCGGCTTGGGCTATATGGTGCCGAAACAATGATGATGGCGGTCCCGAAGGTCAATGTCACGCACTCGCTGCGTGGGCGCCTGCTATGGTTCCTGCTGGCGGCGATCACCATGGCCGCCGTGGCGCAGGCCATGATCGCCTACAGTTCGGCCCTGAACGACGCCGACCAGATCTTCGACTACCACATGCAGCAGATGGCCATGTCGCTGCGCTCCAATGCACCGATGGCGGCCACCGGCAACACCGACCCTTCGGACCCGGGCAACGACGAAATGGTGGTGCAGGTGTGGACGCCGGACGGCATCCAGGTCTTCCGCTCGCTGTCGCGCGCCGAACTGCCGCAGCGCGCAGTGCTGGGCTTTTCCAATGTGCGCGCCAATGGCACGACTTACCGCGTGTTCTCGGCGCAGACCGCCACCCAGACGATCCAGATCGCCCAGGACCTGGCCGTGCGCAAGCGCATGGCGGGCACGCTGGCGCTGCGCACCGTGGGCCCCATCGCCCTGATGGCGCCGGTGCTGATGCTGGTGGTGTGGTGGGTGGTTTCCGGCTCGCTGGCGCCGGTGGCGCGGGTGCAGCGGCAATTGGCATCGCGCAAGGCGGACGACCTCTCCGAAGTATCCGACGCCGACTTGCCCGACGAAGTGCGTCCGCTGGTGCAGGAACTGAACCTGCTGTTCTCGCGCGTGCAGACGGCCTTCCAGGCGCAGCAGAACTTCGTAGCCGACGCGGCGCACGAACTGCGCACGCCGCTGGCGGCGCTCAAGCTGCAGATTCTCAGCTTGTCCCGCGCCGATTGCAGTGAAGCGCGCGACATCGCCATTGGCCGACTGTCGGCTGGCGTGGAGCGCGCCTCGCGTCTGGTGGAACAATTGCTGGTGCTGGCCCGCACCGAAGCGGCCGACGCCAAGCTGGAGCCGGTCAGCCTGAGCGACCTGGCCAAGCGAGCCGTGGGCGATATGGCCGGCGCCGCACAGGCGCGCGACATCGACCTGGGCCTGGAGCAGGCCGAGGAAGCTACAGTGCAAGGGCAGGGCGACGCCCTGGTAATCCTGCTGCGCAACCTTGTCGACAATGCCGTTAAATACACGCCGGCCGGCGGCACCATCGACGTGTCGGTGATGGCGGCGGCCAACGGCGCCGGCGCCCGCCTGGTGGTGGAAGACAGCGGCCCCGGTATCGCGCCGGAAGAACGCGAGCGCGTATTCCACCGCTTCTACCGCGTGCCGGGCAGCGAAGCCCAGGGCAGCGGCCTGGGACTGGCCATCATCAGCGCCATCGCCGAACGCCACGGCGCCACCCTGGCGCTGGACGCTTCCGAACGCCTCGGAGGCCTGAAAGTGACGGTGGAGTTTGCCCCGAGCTAGAATGTCGTTTTCGACATTCGGAGCAGGGCATGCAGAAGATCGGTTTCTCGGGGACCTTGGACCCCATCACCAACGGCCATATGTGGGTCATTGGCGAAGCGCGTTCCATCGCGGAGGAGGTAGTGGTCTTCCTGTCCGAGAACTCCACCAAGGCGCCTAAATTCACCGCTGAGGAACGCAAGGCCATCGTACTTGCCAGCTGCGCCGAACGTGGCTGGAGCAATGTCGCGGTGCAGATCGTGAAAAGCGAATACACCGCGCGCGTGGCCAAGCGCAATGGCGTCGACTACCTGATTCGCGGCATCCGCAGCACCGCCGACTTCGACTACGAAAACCTGATCCAGCAAACCAATGTGGAGGTGATCGGCGGCGCCAAGACGCTGTTCGTGATGCCGCCGCGCGACCTGGGCTCGGTGAGCTCCAGCTTCGTCAAGGCGCTGGAAGGCCCGGTGGGCTGGAACTGGACCATGAAGAAATTCGTGCCCGCGCCAGCCTATAAAGCCTGGATCCTGGCCTGGCTGCGCAAGGAATGGGACAGCCTGTGGCGCGAGCGCCCGCATTCGGCCGACTGGTTCGAACGCCTGACCGGCGAGCAAGCTTACGGCGGCTCCGAGCGCCATTACCATAACCTCGACCACCTGGTGCATGGCATGGCCGAAATCCGCGCCTGGGCCGCCAATACCGGCGCCGCGCCGTCTAACGTGGCCCTGGTCAAAGCCGCCTTCTGGTTCCACGACGCAGTGTATGCCCATGCCGCCGGCGACGTCTCCAACGAAGAAGCCAGCGCCCGCCTGTGGCTGGGCAGCGGCCTGGAAGCGGATTCGGTGCGCGCCGAAGAAGTGGCAACCCTGATCCGCAGCACGGACCACTTCCAGGGCGGCGCCATGCTGCACCCGCTGAAGGACACCATGCTGTCGGTGGACCTGGCCATCCTCGGCCAGGAAGCCGAGGTGTACCAGGCCTACGCGACCGGCATCCGCGCCGAATACGCCCATGTGCCGGAAGCGGACTACAACAGCAAGCGCGCCCAGATCCTGGCGCACCTGCGCGGCAAGGCGGAAGCGGGCACGCTGTTCGCGGACCCGTTCTTCACGGATAACTACACTGCCGCTGCGATTGCGAACATGAGCGCCGAACTGGCGCTAATTGCTGGAAGGTAGGGGAAGCGCGAGATCGCGCCAGAAAAGTTCCACTTCCTCCAGTGCGTTAGCCTTCTCGCACTTTTCAGAAACGGCGCTGAGGATGAATTCTTCCGTCGACATTTGCTCTATCGGCGCCCATTTGGCGATTGCGGAAATAACGTCGCCAGCCAGGTGGATCGTCATTGCAGCCATAGCAGCTCCTCTGAGTGGAATGTGATTCCACCATGCATCAATTCACCGGAAGAGGTTTTGCGCAAAATCAAACCCTACGCAAGAGCCCGTGTCCCACCATGGGGTCACACCCGAAATGGGACACGAGCCCGGCTGTAACATGGCCGAGTCCGTGTCCCGAAACGGGTGTGACCCCAAGGTGGGACACGGGCTCGGCCGTTGCGCTGCTTAGAACTTGACGTGCAGGCGGGCGAAGTAGGCGACGCCGTTCAGGCCAAACTGTACGCTCTCGTACTTGAAGCCGTTGTCGGTTTCGTCCGGATTCTGCACGCTTGGATGCACATTGAAGATGTTGGACGCGCCGATGCTGAACTTGGCCTTCGGGGTGATCGCGTAGGTAAAGCCCAGGTCGGCCGAGGTCTTCGCTTCGTATTTCTGGTTCGGCACCAGCGCGCTGCCGCTCCAGGTACCCAGGGTCTGCGGGCCGAAGTGAATAATCTTGAAGTCGGTTTCCAGCGGGCCGGTCACGTAGTTGAAGCCCAGGGTTGCCTTGCGGCGTGGGCCGCCTTGCTCCATGAACAGGCGCTCGCGCTCGGACAGCAGCACGTCTTCAAAGCCTTGCAGCGCAGTCGGGGTGTGGATCGCGGTCACTTCGGTCTTGCTGAAGTTGGCGGCCAGGAAGGTGGTCAGCTTGTTGCCGAACAGGGTGGCCTTGTGCGATGCGGTCAGGTCCAGGCCCTGGGTCTTGGTGTCGACCGAGTTGACGAAGAACTGCGCGGCGCCCACGCCCAGGGTCGCCAGCTTGGCGGCCAGGACAGGGTAGTTGTCTTCGTTGAATTGGCCGGACAGCACGATGCGGTCCTTGATCTTGATGCGGTACAGGTCGGCGGTGACCGACAGCGCATCGTTCGGGGTCCAGGTGGCGCCCAGGGTGTAGCTGCGCGATTTCTCTTCTTTCAGCGGGTCCAGGCCGGCGATCTTGCCCACCGGGCCCACGGCCGGGGTGATCGAGATGTCGACCGGTTTGCCGCCCACGAAGTCGGTGTAGGTCGAGGAGAAGTAAGCCTGTTGCAGCGACGGTGCGCGGAAGCCGGTCGAGGCGGAGCCGCGCAGCAGCACTGGGTCGGCGATGCGGTAGCTGCCGGCGATCTTGCCGGTCACGGTGGAGCCGAAGTCGCTGAACTTCTCATAGCGCAGCGCGCCCTGCAGGCGGGTCTTGGCGTTGATGTCCAATTCCAGGTCCAGGTAGGCCGCATGGCTGTGGCGCTTGGCGTCAGTCTGGTCGCCCGGCTGGAAGCCCGGGAAGCCCTGGCTGCCGGCATTGCCGCCGCCGGCGCCGTCGGCGTCGATGTAGGAGCCAGGTTCGCCGGCGAAGATCTTGTAGTTCTCGGAACGGTACTCGGCGCCGAATGCCACGTTCATGCCGTCGCCCACCAGGCCTTCGAAGTAGCGGTTCATGTCGAAGTTGGTGGTGTTCTGCTGGAACGAGAAGCCGCCCGCGTCGAAGTGGTCAGGGCTGATGCCTTTGCCGCCGTTCATCAGGTCCAGGTTGGCGATGGAGGCGTTCAGGGTGTGGCTGATGTTGTACTTCAGGCGGTTGTAGCCGTAGGTTTGCGACAGGTCGGCATTCCAGTCGCCGATCTTCTGCTTGTAGCCCACGATGGCGAAGCGGTCATCCAGGTCGCCGTTGATGAACGGGACGAAGCCGTTCGGGTACATGGCGGCGGAGTTGCGGGACGGGATGTCGTCGGTGCCGTTACGCGCCCAGGCGCCGCTCGATGCGTCGCGCTTCTGCAGGCTGCCGGTGAAGTAGACGCGGCCAGGGCCGGCCGGAATTTCGCCGTTAACCAGGACAGTCTTGTTCTTGGTCTTGGAGTCGCCGATGGTACGCGGATTGTCAGGTTCGGCGCGGTTGGAACGGCCGCGGTCCAGGTATTCGCCGGTAATGCCGACGGTGCCGCCTGCGACTTCGAAGCCGCAGTAAGCCGAAGCCAGGTAGTTCTTGCCGTCGCCTGCGCCGTACTGGCCGTAGCCGATGGCCGATTCGCAGCCCACGTTCTTTTTCAGGCCGATGTCCATCACGCCGGCAATCGCGTCGGAACCGTATTGGGCAGCAGCGCCGTCACGCAGCACTTGCACGTCCTTGATCGCCATCACAGGGATGGTGTTCATGTCGGTACCGGTCGAACCGCGGTTGCGGGCGCCAAAGATGTTGACCAGGGACGAGGTGTGGTGGCGCTTGCCGTTCACCAGTACCAGGGTCTGGTCGGAGCTCAGGCCGCGCAGGGCAGCGGAGTCCACCAGGTCGGCGCCGTCCGCGCCGGTCTGGCGGGTCGAGTTGAACGACGGCGAAATGAAGGTCAGGGTTTGCGCCAGGTCGAATTGCGCGCCTTGCTCGGCGGCCTTGCTCAGCGGGATCACGTCGATCGGCGCTACGGTATCGGTGGTGGAGCTGGTGGCGCGGCGCGAGCCGACCACGTTCACGACGGTCATGTCGCCAGTTTGGGTTTGTGCAACGGCTGGGAAGGCAGACAGGGCGCCCGCACCATACAGCGCGGTCAGGATGGCTTTACGCAGGATCGAATGGCTTGACAATTTTTTGCTCCTAGGAAAAATTGCCTTCAATTCTAGCCGAAGTGACTTGCAGTAGAGTTCATAAATGACAAGTTCGCGTTGCAACTACGCCACTTCCGCGCTGCGGATCATACGTAGTCCGCGCCGCTGGCATTGGTGTAAAATACTGTATGGATATACAGTCACACCGTGCCGGGCTGCCCGCCTATGCGGAGCTGTTTTGCCTGACAAACTTTTCATTTTTGCACGGAGCCTCCCATGCCGAAGAGCTGGTCGAGCGCGCGGTAAAGCTCGGCTATAGCGCGCTGGCCATCACTGACGAATGCTCGCTGGCCGGCGTGGTGCGCGCGCATGGCGAGGCCAAACAGGCCGGCCTGAAACTGCTGATCGGCGCCCACTTTCACCTGACCCATGCCGACGGCAGCCCGGCGCTTTCGCTGCTGGTGCTGGCCACCAACCGCAATGGCTACGGCAACCTGTCGGAAATGATCACCCTCGGCCGCATGCGCGCCGACAAGGGCACTTATGAGCTGCACCCGGACGATTTCGCCAATCCCCCGCCTGAACGCGAACATTTGCGCGGGCTGCCGGACTGCCTGCTGCTCCTGCTGCCGGAATACCCGGCCAGCGTGGAGCGCCTGCACCGGCAGGCGTCCTGGATGGCCGCCACCTTTAGCGAGCGCACCTGGCTCGGCATGACCATGCTGGGCCGCGCCTTCGACGAAGCGCATGGCGCGGCAATTGAGGAAGTCGCCCTGCAGCATGGCTTGCCGATGGCGGCGGCCGGTCACGTCTGCATGCACGTGCGCTCGCGCAAGCCGCTGCACGACACGCTGACCGCAGTGCGGCTCGGCAAGCCGGTCAGCGAATGCGGCTATGAACTGGGGCAGAACGCCGAGCAGCACCTGCGCTCGCGCCTGCGGCTGGCGAATGTCTATGCGGCGCAGGTGCTGGAAGAAACCGTGCGCATCGCCGATATGTGCCAGTTCTCGCTGGAGGAACTGCGCTACGAATACCCGAATGAGCTGATCCCGCCGGGCCATACGCCATCCAGCTTCCTGCGGCAGGAGACTTATCTGGGCGCCAAATGGCGCTACCCGCATGGCATTCCCCCCGCCGTGCAAGCGCAGATCGAACAAGAGCTTGCGCTGGTGAAGACGCTCGAGTATGAGTACTTCTTCCTGACTGTCTACGACATTGTTCGCTATGCCCGCTCGATTGGCATCCTGTGCCAGGGGCGCGGTTCCGCCGCCAACTCCGCCGTCTGCTATTGCCTGGGCGTGACATCGGTCGATCCTATCCGCGGCAATAGTGTGGTGGGGCGCTTCATGTCGATCGAGCGCAAGGAGCCGCCGGATATTGACGTCGATTTCGAGCACCAACGGCGCGAGGAAGTGATCCAGTACATCTACGAGAAATACGGTCGCCACCGCACGGCTCTCGCGGCGACTGTGATTTGCTACCGCACCAAGAGCGCGCTGCGCGACTGCGGCAAGGCGCTCGGCGTGGACCAGGAGATCGTGGAAAAAGTCGCTAAATCGCACCGCTGGTTCGACCGCAAGCACGAGCTGATGGAGCGGTTCGCCGAATGCGGACTGGACCCGGATTCGCCGGTGGCGCACCAGTGGGCGCACCTGGTGCTGCAGATGCTCAGCTTCCCGCGCCACTTGTCACAGCACGTGGGCGGCTTTGTGATCTCGCAGGACAAGCTGTCGCGCCTGGTGCCGATCGAGAATGCTGCGATGGAAGACCGCAGCGTGATCCAGTGGGACAAGGATGACCTGGAAGAGCTGGGGCTGTTGAAGGTGGACGTGCTGGCGCTGGGCATGCTGACTGCGATGCGGCGCACCTTCGATTTGATCTCGCAGCGTTACCAGCTGCCGTTCGGCTTGACCAGCGTGCCGCCCGAGGACAAGGCCACGTACGACATGATCTGCCAGGCCGACACCATTGGCGTGTTCCAGATCGAATCGCGGGCGCAAATGAGCATGCTGCCCCGTTTGAAGCCGCGGAAGTTCTATGACCTGGTGATCGAGGTGGCCATCGTGCGGCCTGGTCCGATCCAGGGCGGCATGGTCCACCCTTATCTGCAACGACGCACTGGCGCCGTCCCCGTCGATTACCCGGCTGGCCTCAAGAATGCTCTCAGCCGTACGCTTGGCGTGCCGATCTTCCAGGAGCAGGTGATGCAGGTGGTGATTGATGCAGCCGATTTCACGCCAGGCGAAGCCGACCAGCTGCGACGTTCGATGGCGGCATGGAAGCGCAAGGGAGGACTGGAAAAATACCAGGCGCGCATCGTCAGCGGCATGATGAAAAACGGCTACGAGGAAGCATTTGCACTGCAGATATGCCAACAGATCCAGGGCTTTGGTGAATACGGCTTTCCCGAATCGCATGCAGCGAGTTTTGCGTTACTGACGTACGCGAGCTCTTGGCTCAAATGCCATGAACCGGCGGCCTTCCTGTGCGCCTTGTTAAATAGTCTGCCGATGGGTTTCTATAGTGCTTCACAATTGGTGCAAGATGCGAAGCGGCACGGCATTGAAGTACGGCCGGTGGACGTTGCCATTAGCGGCTGGGAATCCTCGTTGGAGGAGCTGGATGCTTTGCCGGGGCTGCAGGACATGCCGCTCGAGCGCCATGTCACGCCCGAGGAGTTCCTCGCCGTGTCGGCGCCTCAGGGCGCGCGTCGGCAGCCAGCGGTGCGGCTCGGCATGTCGCGGCTGTACGGCATGCGCGAAGACGCGGCGGCGCGAATCGAAGAAGCTCGCGCGGAGTGTCCATTCTCCAGTGTGGCCGAATTCGCGCGGCGCGCCGACTTGAATCGCCACGACCTGCAAGTGCTGGCCGGCGGCAATGCCCTGCGTTCGCTGGCCGGCAATCGCCGCCAGGCGCTGTGGGATGCGGCGGGTGCGGTGCCGGACAAGGACTTGCTGCGCCCGACCGAAGTGGAGGAGGTCGCGCCGCAACTGGTGCCGCCAACCGAAGGCGAGGAAATCCTCGGCGACTACCGCGCCCAAGGCCTCACGCTGGGCCGCCATCCGCTGGCGCTGCTGCGGCCTGCGCTGCTGGCCAAGCGCTTCCTGCCGGCCGACGTGCTGAATACCTTCAGCAACAACCAGCTCGCCCGCGGCGCTGGCATCGTCACCGGCCGCCAGCGCCCTGGCACGGCAAAGGGCGTGCTGTTCGTCACCATCGAAGACGAAACCGGCTACGTCAACGTGATCGTCTGGCCCGACCTGGTGGAGCAATACCGCCGCGAAGTGCTGGGCTCCACGCTGCTCGGCGTGTACGGCGTGTGGCAGCAGGAAGGCATCGTGCGTCACCTGGTCGCCCGCCGCCTCGTCGATTTATCGTACCTTCTCGGCCGTCTCCCAACCGCCAGCCGCGACTTCCAATAAGCTTGCGCCGCCTCAATCCGCACCGCGAGTTGTCGGCGCGCCGCAACTTTCCCAGCAAGGCCAGATAAAATGGTTGGATGGAAAATCATTTCAACTTGCGCCCGGGGACGGCTGATGACGCTTCGGCGATCAGTGCGCTGATCCTATCGCTGCAGCCTTACCTCACGATCGAGCCGGACGGAAGCGGGGCGGAGGAATTCCTGATATCGCTGACGCCTGATATCATCCGCCGCAACCTGCAAGACGAGAACTACAGCTATCAGTTGGCCTTTGACAGCGAGGTGCTGGCGGGCGTGGTCGCGGTGCGCGACAACACGCATTTGTTCAGTCTTTATGTGGGGGCGGCCTGGCACGGGCAGGGCGTGGGCAGGTTGCTGTGGCTTGTGGCCCGGGACGCGGCGCTGGCGCGTGGCAACCCGGGCAGCTTCACCGTGAATTCCTCAGTCTTCGCGGAGAGCATGTACCGCCACCTCGGCTTCACGGCTACCGGACCGCTGGCGGAAATGCACGGGATCCGTTTCATCCCGATGCGGCTCGACCTGGCGCAGGCTTAGCGCGAACTCTGGTCCAGGTGGCTCGGGCCGCTGGTGACGCCGCTGGTGCCGTAGAAGTTGTGCAGCTCCGTGGCCCAGCTCTCATTGGCCATATCCGGCCAATGGCTCTTGTCGAAGCCTGGCGCCTGCTCAATGCGCTCTTTCTCGATATTCAGCGTCATGCGGTGGTTGGCGGTATCCAGCGACAGCGCCTCGAACGGCACCGCAAACAGTTTTTCGCCGATGCCCAGCACCCCGCCGGAGGCCATCACCACATAGGCGATGTGCCCGGTCTGCATATCGAGCATGATCTCCTTGATCGTGCCCAAATGTTCGTTCTGCAGGTTGTGGACATGGTCGCCAATCAAGGTGTCCGCGCCCATCAGGCGAGGGCCAGGACCCTGGTGGCCAGTGTCGACATAGTTGCCATATTCGTCGCGATCCAGACTCATGGTGGCCTCCTGTTGAAATAAAGTCATTGTTGCGGCTTGGCGGGGCGGGGGTCTGTTCGGTGCCGCACGCATTAGGCCCCAAAATGAGCTATAATTTCAATTTCCCGCTGCGCGCCTATCCGGCGCCCGATCTCGCAATGACCAAATTTGTCTTCGTCACTGGTGGCGTTGTGTCGTCCCTTGGTAAAGGGATTGCCGCCGCCTCCCTCGCCGCGATCCTCGAATCGCGTGGCCTCAAAGTCACCATGCTCAAACTGGACCCGTACATCAACGTGGATCCAGGCACCATGAGCCCAATGCAGCACGGTGAAGTTTTCGTTACCGACGACGGCGCTGAGACCGACCTGGACCTGGGTCACTACGAACGTTTCATCTCCACCCGCATGCGCAAGGTGAACAACTTCACCACCGGCCAGATTTATGAATCCGTGATCCGCAAGGAACGCCGCGGCGAGTACCTGGGCAAGACCGTGCAGGTGATCCCGCACATCACCAATGAAATCCAGGATTACATCCGCCGTGGCGCGGAAGGCTACGATGTCGCCCTGTGCGAAATCGGCGGCACCGTTGGCGATATCGAATCGCTGCCATTCCTCGAAGCCGCCCGCCAGCTGTCGCTGCGCGCTGGCCGCAAGAACTGCGCTTTCGTTCACCTGACCCTGGTGCCGTACATCGCATCGGCCGGCGAACTGAAAACCAAGCCTACCCAGCACTCGGTACAGAAGCTGCGCGAAATCGGTATTTCCCCGAACGCGCTGCTGTGCCGCGCCGACCGCAAGATCCCTGAAGACGAAGTGGCGAAGATCTCCCTGTTCTCGAACATCGAAGAACGCGCCGTGATCTCGGTGTGGGACGTGGACACCATCTACAAAGTGCCGCAAATGCTGCACGACCAGGGCCTGGACGCGATCATCTGCGAAGCGCTGGACCTGAACCCGGCGCCGGCCGACCTGTCCATGTGGGCAAAGCTGATCCACAACCTGGAAAACCCGAAGGCGGAAGTGTCGATCGGCATGGTGGGCAAGTACGTCGAACTGACCGAATCCTACAAGTCGCTGACCGAAGCGCTGCGCCACGCCGGCCTGCACACCGAGTCGCGCGTGAACATCGAGTACATCGACTCCGAAGAGATAGAGACCAAGGGCACCGCCGAACTGGAAAAGTTCGATGCGATCCTGGTGCCGGGCGGCTTCGGCAAGCGCGGAGTTGAGGGCAAGATCAAGGCGGCGCAATTCGCCCGTGAATCCAAGGTTCCTTACCTGGGCATCTGCCTGGGCATGCAGGTTGCGCTGATCGAATACGCGCGCCACATGGCCGGCTTCACCAAGGCCAACTCCACCGAGTTCGAGCCGGACACCGAGCAGCCGCTGGTCGCCCTGATTGACGAATGGCAGAACGAAGACGGCAAGATCGAGAAGCGCGACGCCAACTCCGACCTGGGCGGCACCATGCGCCTGGGCGCGCAGACCTGCGAAGTGAAGCCTGGCACCCTGGCTTCCGAGATCTACGGCAGCGTAGTCACCGAGCGTCACCGTCACCGCTACGAAGCGAACAACCATTACCTGGCCCGCGTTGAAGACGCCGGCCTGGTGGTGGCAGCGCGCACCCCGAACGAGAACCTGTGCGAAATCATGGAACTGCCGCGCACCGGCACCAATTCGCACCCATGGTATATGGGCGTGCAGTATCACCCTGAATTCAAATCGACCCCGCGTGACGGCCATCCGCTGTTCACGTCGTTTATTAAGGCAGCCCTGGCGCATAAAGCGGCCGGCACCCGTCTGGAGAATGCAGCATGAAGCTGACTGGATTTGATGTAGGCCTGGACAAACCGTTCTTCCTGATCGCAGGCACCTGCGTGATCGAGTCGCGCCAGATGGCGTTCGACACCGCCGGCGCGCTGAAGGAAATGACCGCTGAACTGGGCATCCCGTTCATCTACAAGTCGTCCTTCGACAAGGCTAACCGCACCTCCGGTACCTCTTACCGCGGTCCGGGCATGGAAAAGGGCCTGGAAATCCTGGGCGACGTCAAGCGCGAGCTGGAAGTGCCTGTGCTGACCGATGTACACACCGTGGAAGAAATCGCCGCCGTGTCGTCCGTGGTCGACGTGATCCAGACCCCGGCCTTCCTGTGCCGCCAAACCGACTTCATCACCGCCTGCGCCGAATCCGGCCTGCCGGTCAATATCAAGAAGGGCCAGTTCCTGTCGCCGCACGAGATGAAGAACGTGATCGACAAGGCACGCGCCGCCGCCAAGGCCAAGGGCCTGAATGAAGACAACTTCATGGCTTGCGAGCGTGGCGCTTCCTTCGGCTACAACAACCTGGTGTCGGACATGCGTTCGCTGGCCATCATGCGCGAAACCGGCGCACCGGTGGTGTTCGACGCAACCCACTCGGTGCAGCTGCCGGGCGGCCAGGGCGGCTCGTCGGGCGGTATGCGCGACATGGTGCCTGTGCTGTCGCGCGCTGCCGTGGCTGTAGGTGTAGCCGGCCTGTTCATGGAAACCCACCCGGTTCCTGCACAAGCGCTGTCGGACGGCCCAAATGCCGTGCCGCTCGGCCGCATGAAAGAACTGCTGTCCGTTCTGATCGATCTGGACCGCGTCACCAAAAAGGCAGGTTTCCTCGAATCTGACTTCAACTGATTCATATACCAAGGGCCGCTTTACTTGCGGCCTTTTTTTGGTTCTGTCTGTTATCCTTGCAGCAATTTTGCCCCAGATATTCGCTTTAACTTTGGAGAAAACACATGAGTGCAATCGTTGACATCATCGGTCGTGAAGTAATCGACTCGCGCGGCAATCCGACCGTGGAATGCGACGTCCTGCTGGAATCCGGCGTCATGGGCCGTGCCGCAGTGCCGTCCGGCGCATCCACCGGTTCGCGCGAAGCGATCGAACTGCGCGACGGCGATGCCAAGCGCTACTTCGGCAAAGGCGTGCTGAAAGCCTGCGAAAACATCAATACCGAAATTTCGGAAGCCATCATGGGCCTGGACGCCAATGAACAGGCTTTCCTGGACCGTACCCTGATCGAACTGGACGGCACCGAGAACAAGTCCCGCCTGGGCGCCAACGCCATGCTGGCAGTGTCGATGGCCGTCGCCAAAGCCGCTGCTGAAGAAGCCGGCCTGCCGCTGTACCGCTACTTCGGCGGCTCCGGCGCAATGCAAATGCCAGTGCCGATGATGAACGTCATCAACGGCGGCGCGCACGCCGACAACAACCTGGACATCCAGGAATTCATGATCATTCCAGTGGGCGCACCGTCCTTCAAGGAAGCGATCCGTTTCGGCGCCGAAGTGTTCCACACCCTGAAGAAGATCCTGCACAAGAAGGGCATGAACACCGCCGTGGGCGACGAAGGCGGCTTCGCTCCTTCGCTGGCTTCGCACGAAGACGCGATCAAGCTGATCATGCAAGCAATCGAAGAAGCCGGCTACGAGCCAGGCACCCAGATCGCCATCGGCCTGGATTGCGCGGCTTCCGAGTTCTACAAGGACGGCAAGTACCACCTGGAAGGCGAAGGCATGGTCCTGTCGGCTGAAGAATTCACCAACTTGCTGGCTACCTGGTGCGACAAGTACCCGATCATCTCGATCGAAGACGCGATGCACGAAGGCGACTGGGCCGGTTGGGCGCACCTGACCCAAGCCCTGGGCAAGAAAGTCCAGCTGGTTGGCGACGACCTGTTCGTCACCAACACCAAGATCCTGAAAGAAGGCATCCAGAAGGACATCGCCAACTCGATCCTGATCAAGATCAACCAGATCGGCACCCTGACCGAAACCTTCGCAGCAATCGAAATGGCAAAGCGCGCCGGCTACACCGCCGTGATCTCGCACCGTTCCGGCGAAACCGAAGATTCGACCATCGCCGATATCGCTGTTGGCACCAACGCGCTGCAGATCAAGACTGGCTCCATGTCCCGTTCGGACCGCATGGCCAAGTACAACCAGCTGCTGCGCATTGAAGAAGATCTGGGCGATATCGCTTCCTACCCAGGCCGCGATGCGTTCTATAATCTGAAGTAATTGTGTACCCCCGGCCGGGTCTTCCCGGCCGGTTCAGTTTTGACCCAATGCGCCTGATTACTGTTGCTCTTGCCCTCTTGCTGTTGCTGATCCAATACCCGCTTTGGCTGGGGAAGGGCGGCTGGCTGCGCGTAGGGGAGCTGGAGAAGGAAGTTGCGGCGGCGCAGGAAAAGAATGAAGGCCTGCGCCAGCGTAACGCCAAGCTGGCGTCTGAAGTGAATGACCTCAAGGACGGCACCGGCGCCGTCGAAGAACGTGCCCGCTTTGAGCTGAGCATGATCAAGCAGAACGAAATCTACGTTCAAATCCTCGGCAAGGACCAGGCTAAGCCGGCCCCCGCCGAATCAAAGTAATTACATACTCTGGCCTGCGATCCAGGCATTGACCCGCTGTTCCAGGATTGGCAGCGGCAGAGTGCCGTCGCCCAGGATCACCGCGTGGAATGCCGGGTAGCTGAATTTGCTGCCCAATGCTTTCTGCGCCTTGTCGCGCAGTTCCAGGATCTTCAGCGAACCCACCTTGTAGCTCAGGGCCTGTGCCGGCCAGACCATATAGCGCTCGATCTGGTTCTTGGCGCGCGCTTCCGATACGCCCAGCGTTTCCACCATGTAGGCAATGGCTTTTTCGCGGCTCCAGCCCAGCGAGTGCATGCCAGTGTCCACCACCAGGCGCACCGCGCGCAGCATTTCCGCGTTCAGGTGCCCGTAGTACCAGACCGGATCGTCATACAGGCCGAAGTCCTTGCCCAGCGTTTCAGAATACAGCGCCCAGCCTTCGGTGTAGGCGGCGTTGTTCTGGTTTTCGGTGCTGAACATGCGGAAGTCAGGCAGCGGCATTTCCTTCAGCAGCGCGGCGTGGAAGTGGTGGCCCGGCACGCCTTCGTGCAGCAGCAGGCTGGCCATGCCGGTGCGGCTGTAGTCTTTAGGATCGTTGACCACGGCCCAGAACACGCCTGGGTGCGAGCCGTCGGCGGCTGGCGGGGTGTAATGGTCGGAGGCGGTGGCGCGCGTCAGCTCAGGCTCCAGGTCCACCACCAGTTTCGATTTTGGCACTAGGCTGAAATAGGCCGGCAGCTTGGTCTGCACGACGTTGTAGATCTTGCGGTACTCGGCCAGCACTTCGGCTTCGGAGGTGAAGGGCTTGAACTGCTGCTGGTCGCGCACCCATTGCGGGAAGGCTTGCGCCGGGCCGGTGTAACCCAGCTTGCCCATCAGGCCTTGCATCTGGCCGCTGATGCGGGCGACTTCTTTCAGGCCCAGGTCGTGGACTTCCTGCGGCGTCAGCGGCAGGTTCGTGCTGTCGTTGATGCGGGCCTTGTACCATGCGGCGCCGTTTGGCAGGGCACTCCAGCCGGTGCTGTCACGGCTGGCTGCCAGGTAATCGGATTCGAGGAATTTCACCAGGCGTTCCAGCGCTGGGTTGAGTTTTTCCACAGCGGCTCGGTAATCGCGGCTCAGTCGCTGCTTGTCGGCGTCGCTGAACGAAGCCGGCATGCGGGTGATCGGCGAATAGTAGATGCTGGCCTCAGCGGTCTTGCTGCGCAGGGCGGCCATTTGCGGCAGCATCGCCTGGGTGATCGGCTTTGGCTGCACCACACCTTGCTTGATGCCTTCGCGCATATTGGCGATGGCCTGGTCGATCCACGGCGCCAGCTGGCGCACGCGGCTCAGATAGTCCTGGTATTGCTTGACGGTGCCAAGCGGCTGCGAGCCGGTACCGCCGGCGTAGTTGGCCAGGGTGCTTGGGATGTTGTCGAAGTGGTTCAGCGGCAGCAGGTGCTCGGGGAACGGGGCCAGCGCCAGGGCGGCGTCCAGCTCATAAGCCAGCAGGTCCAGCGTCATCTGGTCTTGCTGCGCCAATTGCCCGCGCGGGATTTTCGCGAGGCGCTTCTGCATCTGGCGGTAGGTGGCGAACTGCTTGGAGCGCACGGATGGCGAAATGGCCATGCCGATCTGGTCGTTGTAGCGCGGATCGCCGTTGGCGGTTGCGAACAGCAGCGGGTCGAAATGCGCGCGGGAGACGTGGAAGTCGTTGGCGAGTTGCGCGAGTTGGCGGCTGGCTTGGGTGGCTTTTTGGCTAGTGGCCGGTGCTGCCAGGGCCGGGGTGAAAGCGAGAGGGGAGGCCAGCAGGCTGGCAGTGAGAACCGCGGTGGATAGGCGGGTAGGCAGCATTGGGGATCCTGGGTAAAGATGAGGCGATCAGGATACTCCAAAATTGCGGCTGAGTCCGTGTCACACCTTGGGGTCACACCCCAATCGTGACACGGCCTCATGCGCAGGACAGCCGAGCCCGTGTCACACTTCGGGTGTGACCCCAAGGTGTGACACGGGCTCGGCAATGATTAGTGCTTGGCTTCCGAGCTGTGAATCAGCGCTTCGGCTGGGGCGTCGGTGACGAATAGCTGCGCGCAGTCGACCGCGTCGTATTCGTAATGCTTGCCGCAGAAATCGCAGTTGATGCCCAGCTTGCCTTGCTCGGACAGCGCATCTTCCACTTCCTGCTGTCCCAGCATCTTCAGCATATTGCCCACTTTCTCGCGCGTGCAGGAGCAGTGGAATTCAGGATGCAGTGGCTCGAACACGCGCAGCGTCTCTTCCCAGAACAAGCGCTTCTGCAGTTCCTCGATGCCATGCTCCAGCATCTCCGCTTCCTTCAGCGTGTCGCCCAGCATCACCACCCGCTCCCAGGTTTCCTGCGAATGTTCAGCCGCCTGCGCCGTGGCTTCCGCCTTACCGCCATGCAGCGGCAGCTTTTGCAGCAGCAGGCCGCGCGACACATTGTCATCGGCCGCCAGCCACAGTTTGGTATCCAGCTGCTCCGAACGCAGCATGTAATGCTCGATCACAGTCGCCACATTATCGCCATCCAGCGGCACGATGCCCTGGTAAGGCTGCTGGCCCGGCACCTTCTCGGCCGGATCCAGGGTGATCACGAAACGGCCTTGGCCATGCACATTCACCAGCGCCTGCAAGCCCGCGTCTTCCGCTATCGCGAATTCGGAATTCATCTTGGCCGTCGCACGCATGCGCAGCTCGGAATCGCATTCCACCACCAGCAGTCGCACCGGGCCATCACCATGCAGTTGCATGATCAGCGAACCGTTGAATTTCAGGTTGGCCGACAGCAGGGCGGCCGCCGACACCATTTGGCCCAGCAAGCGTTTGACGGCAACCGGGTAGTGATGGCGAGCCACGATTTCGCGCCAGGTAGCGGAAATATCAATCAGCTCACCGCGCACAGCGGCGTCTTCGAAAACAAACTTCTGCAGGGTATCCGGGGTGTTCGTCATTGTTTTTATCCAATCTTTTTCAGTTGCGACTTGAACAGCTGGCCACGTTTGACATAGCTGTCGGCGCTGCCGATCAGGCGCGCCACGTCTTCCGCTGTCAGCTGGCGCACCACTTTTGCAGGCGCGCCGACGATCAGCGAGTTGTCAGGAAATTCCTTGCCCTCGGTGACCAGGGCGCCGGCGCCGACCAGGCAACCTTTGCCGATCTTGGCGCCGTTCAGCACCACTGCCTGGATGCCGATCAGCGAACCGTCGCCGATCGTGCAGCCGTGCAGCATGGCCTGGTGGCCGATGGTCACGTCCTTGCCTACCGTGAGCGGGTAGCCCATATCGGTGTGCATTACCGTACCTTCCTGCACATTACTGTTTTCACCGATTGTGATGCGCTCGTTATCGCCGCGGATGGTTGCGCTGAACCAGACGGAGCTGTTCGCCTGCAACGTCACCTTGCCGATCAAAGTAGCATTGTCGGCCACGAAAGCGGAAGCATCAATCTCTGGCGCATGTTCGCCAAGCTGGTAAATTGTCATGGATGGTCCGGTAGGAGGGAAGGGAAGTGGCGCTATTGTACGTCAAGCAGGTTTTAGCACGGTCGTGCTAATATCTTGGTTCTCCATTTTGAGGCAAGCACCATGATTCCATTCCGTTCCGATTTTATCGACGTGCGCGGCAAGCGTACCCACGTTCTGCACTGGGGCCGCGAAGGCGCGCCCAAGGTCTTCATGGTGCACGGCTGGATGGACGTCGGCGCCAGCTTCCAGTTCGTGGTCGATTGCCTGAAGGGTGATTGGCATGTGATCGCGCCCGACTGGCGCGGTTTCGGCCTGACCGAGCGCAATGGCACGGATACTTACTGGTTCCCCGACTATGTGGCCGACCTGGACGCCATGCTGCGCCATTACCAGCCGGAGGGTGAGGTGAACCTGCTGGGCCATAGCATGGGTGGCAATGTTGTCAGTTTGTATGCAGGTGTGCGTCCTGAGCGCATTCGCCGCCTGATCAACCTGGAGGGCTTCGGCCTGAAGGCCACCGTGCCCGAGCAGGCGCCGTCGCGCATGCGCAAGTGGCTGGACGAGCTGCTGGTGGAGCCGGAAATGCGCACCTACGACTCGCAGGCTGCCGTCGCGGCCCGCCTGCAGAAGACCAACCCGCGCCTGTCCGATGAACGAGCCGCCTTCCTGGCCACGCACTGGTCGGCACAGAATGCGGAAGGGCGCTGGGAAATCCTCGGTGACCCGGTACATAAACGTCCAGGCCCTTCGCTCTATCGGGTGGAGGAAGTGCTGGCCTGCTGGAAGAAAATCACCGCGCCCGTGCTGTGGGTGGAGGCGGAAGACACCAATATGTGGCTATGGATGGGGCCAAAAGACGAGGCGCGCGCCGAAATCGACCGCCGTTTAAGCCATCTGGCCAAGGTTACGCCGAAAATGATGCCCGATGCGGGCCATATGCTGCACCACGACCAGCCCGAATTGCTGGCCGAAATGTTGGAGGAATTCCTGGCCTGAGCTTTCAGCGTACAATGAAACCTTCGCAATTTTGCAATCCGTATGCTGAACGTAGACCTACACTGCCATTCGAATGTGTCCGACGGTGTACTGCCCCCGGCGGCAGTGGCCGAACATGCCCATAAGGGGGGCGTGAATGTCTGGGCGCTGACTGATCATGATGAAGTAGGCGGCGTCGCCACCGCGCGTGCCGCTGCGCAGCTGCATGGCATGCAGTTTGTTTCGGGGGTGGAGATTTCCATCACCTGGGCGAACGAGACGGTGCATATCGTCGGCCTGCAGATCGATGAGAATAATCCCGTATTGCTGAAAGGGCTGGAAGATACCCGCTCTGGCCGTGATAACCGCGGCCGCGAGATCGGGCGCCAGCTGGAGATGGTCGGTATTCCGGGTGCTTATGAAGGCGCGCTGAATTATGTCGATAATCCTTCGCTGATGTCGCGTACGCACTTTGCGCGCTTTTTGGTGGAGCAGGGCTTATGTGCTTCGGTGCCGGAAGTGTTCCGCAAATACCTGTCGCCGGGTAAGCCGGGATTTGTCGAGCATCGCTGGGCTTCGCTGCAGGATGCGGTGGGCTGGATCATCGGCGCGGGCGGGATTGCGGTGATTGCGCACCCGGGGCGCTATAAGTTCACGCCGTTGCAGGAAGGTGTGCTGTTCGATGAATTCAAAGAGCTGGGCGGGACGGCGATCGAGGTGGTGACCGGGTCGCATACGCCGGACCAGTATCCGAAATATGCGAACCTGGCGAATAGCTACGGCTTCCTGGCTTCGCGCGGGACGGATTTCCATGCGCCCGGGGAGGCGAGGGTTGATTTTCATTTGCTGCCGCCGCTGCCGGGGAATGTGACGCCGGTTTGGCATGACTGGTTCTGAAACCCGGCAACCCAGTGTCTGACCCGCAGGGTCAGACACTGATACGCGGCTGCCGCTGGTCAAGTGTCAGACCCTGCGGGTCTGACACTGGTTTTCCGGTTTGGTACTTGAATTCCCCTACAACCGACCATACTTTAAGATTCGGCAAAGTTGCCCGGAGAATCCCACATGAAACGAATCATCCTGTTCATTGCCACCAACCTCGCGGTCATGGTGGTGCTTTCCATCGTCCTGTCGCTGCTGGGCATTGGCCGTCCCGGTTCCAATACCAGCATGGGCAGCCTGCTGGCCTTCTCGGCGGTCGTCGGCTTTACCGGCTCCATCATTTCCCTGCTGATGTCCAAGCCAATGGCCAAATGGTCCACCGGCGCGCGCGTCATCGAGCAGCCGGCTAACTCCACCGAGCAATGGCTGGTCGCCACCGTGCACGGACTGGCCGACAAAGCCGGCATCGGCCGTCCTGAAGTCGCCGTCTATGAAGGCGACGCCAACGCCTTCGCCACCGGCGCCTTCAAGAATGACGCCCTGGTCGCCGTCTCCACCGGTCTGCTGCAATCCATGAACAAGGAAGAAGTGGAAGCGGTGCTGGGCCACGAAGTCGCCCACATCGCCAACGGCGACATGGTGACCCTGACCCTGATCCAGGGCGTGGTGAATACCTTCGTGGTCTTCCTGGCCCGTATTGTCGGCGGCATTGTCGACAATATGCTGAACAAGGATGAAGAGCGCCGCGGCCCTGGCATCGGTTACATGGCGACCGTATTCGTGTGCGAACTCGTGTTTGGCCTGATCGCCTCCATGATCGTGGCCTGGTTCTCGCGCCAGCGCGAATTCCGCGCCGACGCCGGCTCTGCGCGCCTGCTGGGCAATTCCATGCCGATGCAGCACGCCCTTGCGCGCCTGGGCGGCGTGCATCCAGGCGAACTGCCGCAAGGCATGGCTGCGTCGGGCATCACCTCGCCGAGTGGCTGGGCCGCGCTGTTCTCCAGCCATCCTCCAATTGAAGAACGCATCGCGGCCCTGCAGCAGCTGCGCTAAACCATGACCCAATTCTTCCAGGTACACCCAGAAAATCCGCAGCTGCGGCTGATCAAGCAGGCGGCGCAAATCATCCACGGCGGCGGCATTGTCGCGCTGCCGACCGATTCCTGCTATGCGCTGGTGTGCCACCTGGACGATAAGGCGGCGGTCGAGAAGCTGCGCCGCATCCGCGGCATCGACGAGAAGCACCACCTGACGCTGTTGTGCCGCGACCTGAGCGAAATCAGCACTTACGCCCGGGTCGATAACAAGCAATTCCGCCTGATGAAGGCTGTAACTCCCGGCCCGTATACCTTCATCCTCGAGGCGACGCGCGAAGTGCCGCGCCGCCTGTCGCATCCTTCGCGCAAGACCATCGGCTTGCGTGTGCCGCAAAACACCATCACCGAAATGCTGATGGCCGAACTGGGCCAGCCGCTGCTGGGTACTACCTTGATCCTGCCCGGCGACGACGAGCCGCTGACCGACCCTGACATGGTGCTGGAACGCCTGTGCAAGCAGGTCGATCTGGTGATCGACGGTGGCGCCTGCAGCTTCGAACCCACCACCGTGGTGGACCTGACCGGCGACGAGCCGGTGCTGATCCGACGCGGCTGCGGCGACTGCGCCGCCCTCGGCCTCTGACCATTCCGGCGCCCGGCAAGCACGCCGGGTCCCTCTGATAAAATCCCAGTTATGAACAATACCGACGAGATCATCCGCATAATCGCGGTCTACGCTATTCCCGTACTGTTTGCGATTTCCCTGCATGAAGCTGCGCACGGTTATGTAGCGCGCTATTTCGGCGACAATACAGCCGAACAAATGGGCCGCCTGACCCCGAATCCAATTAAGCATATCGACCTATTTGGCACCATCATCCTGCCAATTTTATTGCTTTGGATGCCACCACATATCGCGTTTGGTTACGCTAAGCCTGTACCGGTAGATTTCGGTCGCTTGCGTAACCCAAAAAAGCAAATGGGCTTCGTCGCCGCCGCTGGCCCTGCCGCCAATCTCGCGATGGGCTTTGGCTGGATGTTCTTGAAGCTTGTGATCTATAAGCTGGGCGTGACGGAACAATTCTTCTATTTGGTCTGCGATGCGGGCGTTATCGTCAATGCCGTAATGTGCGCTTTTAATTTGCTTCCAATACCGCCACTTGATGGTGGCCGCATCGTGACTTCGCTTTTGCCGCGCGACCTTGCGTACAAATTTGCCAGCATCGAACGCCTGGGGCCATTCATTTTCATCGGCCTGATCCTGCTGCTGAACACCGGCCCATTCCGCGTCCTGCTTGGTGGTTTGATCGGTTTGGTAATAGGGTTAATCAAGGCGCCGTTCCCGACAATTTTGAGCTAACAATATGTACCCTGACCGCGTCGTCTCCGGCATGCGCCCGACGGGCAGCATGCACCTTGGCCACTACCACGGGGCCTTGAAGAACTGGATCAAGATGCAGGCCGAACAGCCTTGCCTGTTCTTCGTAGCTGACTGGCACGCGCTGACCACACATTACGACGACCCATCCATCATCGAGAAGTCCACCTGGGACATGCTGGTGGACTGGCTGGCAGCCGGCATCGACCCAACCCAGGCCACGTTATTCATCCAGTCGAAAATCCCGGAACACGCCGAACTGCACCTGCTGCTGTCAATGGCCACCCCGCTCGGCTGGCTGGAACGCGTGCCAACCTACAAAGACCAGATCGATAACCTGGCCAACAAGGACCTGCAAACCTACGGCTTCCTCGGCTACCCGCTGCTGCAAGCGGCGGACGTGCTGATCTACCGCGCCAGCGAAGTGCCGGTCGGCGACGACCAGGTGCCGCACGTGGAAATGATGCGCGAAATCGCGCGCCGCTTTAACCACCTGTACGGCAAAGAAAAGGGCTTCGAGGAAAAGGCGCAGGATGCCGTCAAGAAGCTGGGCAGCAAGCGCGCCAAGCTATACAACGAACTGCGCACCGCCTACCAGCAGGAAGGCGACGACGCCGCCCTCGAGCAGGCGAAGGCCATGCTGGACGACGCGCAAAACCTGTCGATGATCGACCGCGAGCGCCTGTTCGGCTACCTGGAAGGCGCCCGCAAGCTGATCCTGGTCGAACCGCAAGCCAAGCTGACCGAAGCCTCACGCCTGCCAGGCCTGGATGGCCGCAAAATGTCCAAGAGCTACGGCAACGCGATCGCCCTGCGCGAGGACAAGGAATCGGTCACCAAGAAAGTCCGCACCATGCCGACTGACCCGGCGCGTGTGCGCCGCACCGACCCGGGCGAACCGGATCGCTGCCCGGTCTGGCAATTCCACGTGGTGTATTCGGACGGCCCGACCCAGGAATGGGTACAGAAGGGCTGCAAATCGGCCGGCATCGGCTGCATCGAATGCAAGCAGCCGGTGATCGACGCCATCGTCAAAGAGCAGGATCCGATGCACGAGCGCGCCCAGCCCTACCTGGACGACCCGTCCCTAGTGCGCGCCATCGTGGCAGACGGCAATGAAACAGCGCGCAAACTGGCGCAAGAAACAATGCGTGATGTGCGCGAAGCAATGGGATTGAGTTATGGCTGATGTATTTACTCCACCCTCGGCCTGGGTAGAACGTTTCTCGACGCTGGTCCCCGGCGGCGAAGTGCTGGACCTGGCTTGCGGCAGCGGCCGCCACTCGCGCCTGATGGCAGCCCTTGGCCACGCCGTGGTCGCCGTGGACCGCGATGCCGAAGCCCTGGCCGCCACCGCCGACGACGGCATCGTCACCAGCCAGATCGACCTGGAAGAAGAGGGCGCCTGCTGGCCCTTCGGTCCGGACCGCTTTGCCGGCATCATCGTCACCAACTACCTGCACCGCCCCCTGCTGGCGGACATGCTGGGCAGCCTGGCGCCGAACGGCATGTTGATTTATGAGACCTTTGCCGACGGCAATGCCGCCTTCGGTAAACCATCAAATCCGGCTTTTTTGTTACAGCCTGGAGAATTATTGGAATTGGCTAGAATGCATGGTTTGCGTGTCATCGCATTCGAGGATGGGGTCGTTAATACACCGAAACCTGCGATGGTGCAGAGGATTTGCGCCGTAAAAGTGGAGTTTCCAAGGGAGGCGGCGCTGTTGCCGTCATTTTGAGCGACCAAAATGCACCACGGGTGCAGGGTATGCTCTACAATCGTCGTTTTAATTCTAATTGCAATTGGTTTCCTATGATTAAGGGTAGCATTGTAGCAATCGTAACCCCGATGCACGCGGACGGCACCCTGGACTATCCAGGCCTGAACGCGCTGATCGACTGGCATATCGCCGAAGGCACTGATGCCATCGTCATCGTCGGTACTACCGGCGAGTCCGCCACTGTCAACGTGGCCGAGCACTGTGCACTGATCAAGGCGACCGTGGAGCGCGTAGCTGGCCGTATTCCAGTGATCGCCGGCTCCGGTGGCAACTCCACCCAGGAAGCCATTGAACTGACCCGCTTTGCCAAGAGCGCCGGCGCTGACGCCTCGCTGCAAGTGGTTCCCTACTACAACCGTCCTACCCAGGAAGGCATGTACCAGCACTTCAAGGCGATCGCCGAAGCGGTGGACCTGCCAGTCATCCTGTACAACGTGCCTGGCCGCACCGTTGCTGACATGAGCAACGACACCATCCTGCGCCTGGCCCAGATCAAGAACATCATCGGCGTTAAAGACGCGACGGGCAATATCGGCCGCGGCTACGACCTGTTGCGCCGGGCGCCATCCGACTTCGCCGTATACTCGGGCGATGATCCAACTGCGATCGCGCTGATGATGGCCGGTGGCAAAGGCAATATCTCGGTGACCGCCAACGTGGCCCCGCGCCAGATGCACGAATTGTGCGTAGCTGCGATGGCTGGCGATGCCGCGAAAGCGACTGCCATCAACAACCAGCTGCTCCCGCTGCACCAGAACCTGTTCATTGAACCGAACCCGGTACCGGTCAAGTGGGCCCTGGCGGAAATGGGCAAGATGCCGAAAGGTATCCGCCTGCCGCTGGTGCCGCTGGCAGAGCAGTATCATGAGACCGTCCGCGCTGCCCTGCGCGAATCCGGTGTGCTGAACTAATCTTCTTTTTCACATGACTATTCGCAAGATCGTTTCCCAGACCCCGCAGCGCGGGCTCGTCGTTGGCGCCCTGATGCTGAGCCTGACCGGCTGCGGCATGGTCCAGTCCGTAGTAGGCGAAACCAAGGTAGATTACAAATCGGCCAAGAAGGCCAGCACGCTAGACGTGCCGCCGGACCTGACCCAGCTGTCAAAAGACAACCGCTACTCGCTGCCTAGCAACGACCGCGGCGTGGCGACCGCATCCGGCTACAACGCTGCCCGTCCAGGTACTCCTGCTGCTGCAGTCAGCAGCAACGAAGTGGCCAGCACCGGCAACAGTGCGGTTCGCGTGGAGCGCGCCGGCAACCAGCGCTGGCTGGTCGTGCAGCAGACTCCTGAAGTCTTGTGGCCTCAGCTTAAGTCGTTCTGGGAAGAGTCCGGCTTCACCCTCGCCGTGGATAATGCCACTGCGGGTGTGATGGAAACCGAATGGAACGAGAACCGCGCGAAGATCCCGCAAGACTTCATCCGTAACACCCTGGGCAAGGTCTTCGACGGCCTGTACTCGAGTGGCGAGCGCGACAAGTATCGCACCCGTCTCGAACGCAATGCTGCTGGCGGCACGGAGATCTACGTCAGCCACCGTGGCACCAAGGAAGTGGTGACCGGCGCGCAGAACGAGTCGACCATGTGGACCAACCGCAATAGCGACCCGAACCTGGAAGCGATCTTCCTGGCCAAGTTGATGACCAAGCTGGGTGGTACCGCTGACGAGGCAAGCGCCAAGACTGCCGTTGATAATGCGGTTGTGCAAGCGCAGCATGCCACCATCGTTGGCGAAGGCGCTGGCCGCTTCATCCGTACCGATGAAGGCTTCGACCGCACCTGGCGCCGTGTTGGCCTGGCGCTGGACCGCGCCGGCTTCACCGTGGAAGACCGCGACCGTGTGAACGGCGTGTACTTCGTACGCTTCGTCAATGATGCGACCGATACCCGTGGTTTCTTTAGCCGGCTGTTCAGCTTCGGTTCCTCCGAGAAGGATAAGGAAGCCCAGCGCTACCGTATCTCGGTCCGTTCTGACTCGGTCAATAGCACCCAGGTTTCAGTTTGGAACAACGAAAACAAGCCGGAAGAATCGCCGGTGGGTCAGAAGATCATGACCTTGCTGCATGAACAGCTGAAATAAGGCGAAAGCCTTAAATAATAGAAACCAGCCTTCGGGCTGGTTTTTTTATGTCCGCATAAGACCTTTAGGCGAAAAAAAACCAGCCCGAAGGCTGGTTTCTTTTCCCTGCGAAGGAATTACTTAGCAGCGGAAGCAGCGGAAGCAGCAGCCGAAGCAGCCGAAGCAGCAGCGGAAGCAGCGTCAGCAGCTGCGGAAGCAGCGGTAGCGGCAGCAGCAGCAGCGTCAGCGGCTGGAGCAGCAGCAGGAGCAGCAGCGTCAGCTGCTGGAGCTGCAGGAGCGGCTGCTGGAGCAGCTGCTTCTGGGGTAGCTACTGGAGCTGGAGCTTCTTCTTTCTTGGAGCAAGCAGCCAGGGCAACGGCCAGCAGGGAGGCGATCAGCAGGGATTTTTTCATTTGTTTTCCTTAAATAACAACAAAAATATTAACAATGTTGCGATGAATAATTACCGGTAATTATCGCTCGTACGGCGTTTCGTCGGCCTTTCCAACCTTCAGAAAAAGGTCGACCAGACACGGAAACACACCGGATATTATAGCGTTTTCTGCTGCGTCGCAATAGCAAAACGGGCTGTTTGCGCAACTATTTTGCGAAAACGCAATATTTTTTTACCGCGCCGTTTTGTATGCAACTGCAGCGATCACCGGACAACGTCGAACCGCAGCATTTTACAGTTTTCTGGCTCACAATCCAGTAGTTCCTGGCCGTAAACCTGGCTGGGTTTCGGCCCAGATCGCTTCATAACGTTCCAGACTCGTTTGGGTTGACGAAGGATTATTAATATCTGCTTCGCCACGGAAGTGGTCGGAATGAAATCTGCGTACGATTGTGACGCCATCGGCTACGCAGAAGGAGTCGGTCAGGGTGCGGATGCTGCGCGTGGTCAGGCGGCATTCGATCTGGTGCGAATAATCCTCCAGCAGCTTGAGAAAGCGCGGCTCATTGCGCTCCAGGTGGGCATTGCTGTGGGCTACCAGCTTCAATTGCCCTTTATGCTGCAGGAAGTGGCGCAGCAAGGCATCTGTTTTGGAGTGCCCCAGCTGCCACCATTCATAGTCGGGGTCGAACATTTGCAGGGTCAGGCGGGCTTGGGAAATGCAGTCCTGCAGCAGGGCCTGGAATTGGGTACGGCTGTCAAAAAGCTGCTTTTCCATCCTGATCTCCCGTTATTTATTCAGTTCCAGCCAGCCGTCCGTGTACCAGGCGAAGAGGGCTTCCAGCACGTCTTCGGAAGCGCCTGCCACCACGGCTCCATCCAGGCCGCGGGTATTTGCCAGGGTTTCCAGGGCGGCCTTATCGGCCTTGTTCATGGCAAACGACTCGCCATTAATGAAGACGTTCTTGCCGCGATACAGCATTTGCGTCTTGCGCGAGAGGGATACCCCCTGTTTCTCAGCAGCTTGCTGGAATTTGCCGGCAGTTAGCGGCTTTTCCAAGGGCTGGAAGAAAACGTTGTGCTTCGGCTCAGAGAGATATTCACCCAGGAAAATGGCGAAGTCGTCTTCAGTAAAACTGACTTTATTTAATTCATCGGCTAATTTTGACAGCATGGCTTTTGGAATCTCAGCCGGTTTATTGGTCGGTTCCAGGTCCGGGTCGGCATAACGGCCGGGCAGGTCGATGGAATCGGCCATGAATTGCAGGAAGGCTTCGCCTAATTCCTGGTAGGACGGCGAGCGGAAACCAATCGAATAAGTCTGGCAATCCCCGATCGCTTCGCCATCGTGGGCGTAATGCGGCGGCAGGTAAAGCATATCGCCCGGTTCCAGCACGAATTCTTCGGTCGCTTTGAATTTCTTCAGGATCTTCAGCGGCAGGCCTTCGATCAGGGTCAGGTCTTTCTGCGCGCTGATTTTCCAGCGGCGCTGGCCCTGGGCTTGCAGCAGGAAGACGTCATAGGAATCGAAGTGCGGACCGACGCCGCCGCCATCGGTGGCGAAACTCACCATCAGGTCGTCCAGGCGCGCGTCCGGCAGGAAGCGGAACTGGCGCAGCAATTCGTCCGCCGTGTCGTCCTGCAGGTTGACGCCTTGCACCAGCATGGTCCATTCGCGCTCGCTGCGTGCCGGCAGCGACTTCAGCGGGCCGTGCTGCATATCCCAGCTGCCGTCCTTCTTGGTCACCAGGCGGCTTTCCACGTAGTCCTTGGTGGCCAGCTCGGCCAGCTTGTCGAAAGGCAGCAGCGGCTTGAAGCCGGGAACTGCCTGGCGGATCAGCAGCGGCTTCTTGTGCCAGTAGTCGCGCAGGAATTGTTCGGGCGTGATGTCGCCCAGGAGAGTGAGTTTTTTCATGGGCCCGATTATAGCAAGCGGTATAATCCCTCCCAGCTTAGAAAAGAAAGGAAGCTCAATGAAGATCGCCAAGAATACCGTTGTGACGGTGGAATACAAACTGTCCGACGCACAGAACAATCTGATCGAAGACGGTCGCCAGCCTATGGTCTACCTGCACGGTGGCTATGAAAACACCCTGCCGAAGATTGAAGAAGAATTGGACGGCAAAGATGTCGGCTACGCAGCCACGATCCAGATTGAACCGGAAGACGCCTTTGGCGATTACGACCCGAACCTGCTGAAAGTGGAAGAGCGCGCGCGCCTGCCGGAGCCGCTGGAAGTCGGCATGCAGTTCGAAGGCCTGCCAGAAGGCGGCGAAGACGACGACGTGATGATTTTCACCGTGACCGAGATCGCCGAAGACAAAGTGGTCCTGGACGGTAATCACCCGCTGGCCGGCATGGCCCTGCGCTTTGAACTGAAAGTAATGGACGTTCGCGCCGCTACCGACGAAGAAATCGCTCACGAACACGTGCACGGCGCCCATGGCCACCACCACGAAGATGAAGAGGGCGACGACGGCGAAGAGGGCGACCACTTCCGCAGCCAACCACTCCACTAAGGTTTAATCACCGCCTAGTGTAAACAGGGCGGCGCTGCCGGGAATCACCCGCAGCGCCGTCCATTCGGCTCCGAGCGAAAGGTGGCCGACGTTTTTGTTCCAGACAATCGCAGGTGCGGCCTTGTCCTGCTTGCGGTTATCCACCAGCAGCAGCTGGCCGGCGTATTTGTCCGCTTGCGAGCGTACGATGCGGCGGATCTCCGTAAAACCATCCCTCTTTTGCGACAGCCGGGCGAAGAAGCCTTGCTCCACATGGGCGCCAATGTCACCGTCCATCACCAGCACCATTCCCGGCATCTTCTTGCGTTTGGCCGTCAGGAATGCGCGGTGCAGCCATGCACGGTTGGCCACCATGCGGTCTTCATACTCGCTGTTGCGTCCTGCCTCACTGAGGTAGTGATTGTTCTTTGCCGGGACGTTGATGGTGACGAACAGGATGTTGTCCTGCTCCCAGTACGAGTTCTCGGCGTAATCGCGGAATTTGGCAATGGCGGATTGGCGGTTCACGAGCAGCTTGCGCGTGCCCAGCGATTCCGGCTCTGGATAGAACAGCTCACGGATGCGATTCAGGCGTTCGGTGGCGTTCGATTTACCGTTGGAGTTGCGGCATTCGGTCCAGTCGCTGCCTGCGGGCAGCACGACCAGCGGACGCTCCACAGCGTTCATCAGGTCGCGGCGCGCTTCGTACAAGCGGTCGGTGCACGGTTCGCCGGCGGATTTGATACCAGTGGCGATGATGAAGGCCGTGTCGGTTCGATCGGCCTCGCCCAGCATGCGGCGGACTTCGGCATCGCCGCCATCCTTGCCGAAGTTGTGGCCAAGCAGGGCGAAGGTGAATTCACCCTTGCGCTGTGCGGCCTTTTCGCCGCGCGCCTGCGCGTTCGCCGCGGCCAGCGCGACCAGCACAGTCAGTGCGGCCAGAGCGTGTTGCGGCTTCATGCCTGCGCCAGGCGCTTCAGCTGGTAAAGACGGTCCAGCGCTTCGCGCGGGGTCATTGCGTCAGGATCGATATCGTCCAGTGCGGCCAGCAATTCCTCTGCGCGTGGATCGGCTGCGACGGCGACCGGCGCCTCGTCGTCGTTGGCATCGGCCACCGGTGCTGCGAACAAGTCCAGCTGCGGCGTAGCATCCAGCGCTTGCGCTTCCAGGCGGGCCAGGTGCTTGCGCGCGGCTTTAATAACCGGCTGCGGCACGCCCGCCAGCTGCGCCACCTGCAAACCGTAGCTTTGCGAGGCAGGGCCGTTCTGCACCGCGTGCAGGAAGACGATGGAATCCTTGTGTTCCACTGCCGACAGGTGCACGTTGGCGGCGGTCGGATGCGCTTCCGGCAACTGGGTCAGCTCGAAGTAGTGGGTCGCGAACAGGGTGAAGCTGCGGCTCGACTCGATCAGGTGGCGTGCAATCGCCCACGCCAGCGCCAGGCCGTCAAAGGTTGAAGTGCCGCGGCCGATTTCGTCCATCAGCACCAGCGAATGCTCGGTGGCGCCGTTCAGGATGGTGGCCGCTTCGGTCATTTCGACCATGAAGGTGGAGCGGCCGCCGGCCAGGTCGTCGGTCGCGCCGATACGGGTGAAGACGCGGTCGATCGGGCCGATGGTGGCGCTCGCGGCCGGCACATAGCTGCCCACGTAGGCCAGCAGGGTAATCAGGGCTACCTGGCGCATGAAGGTCGATTTACCGCCCATGTTCGGGCCGGTGATCAGCAGCAGGCGGCGGTCGGCCATGAACTTACAGTCGTTGGCGATGAAGCGCTCGATCTGGTTTTCCACCACCGGGTGGCGGCCTTCCACGATATTGATGCAAGGCTCGGCCACCAGGTTCGGTGCGCACCAGTTGTTGCGCAGCGCGTGTTCCGCCAGGGCGCACAGGGTGTCCACCTGGGCCAGCGCCTGGGCGATCGCCTGCAGCGGGCCGATGAACGGCGCCAGCGCGGCCAGCAGCTCGTCGTACAGCATCTTCTCGCGCGCCAGGGCGCGGTCCTGCGCCGACAGCGCCTTGTCCTCGAATGCTTTCAGTTCGGGCGTGATGTAACGCTCGCAGTTCTTCAGCGTCTGGCGGCGGCGGTAATCTTCCGGCACCTTGTCGGCCTGGCCGTTGGTGACTTCGATGTAGAAGCCGTGCACGCGGTTGTATTCCACACGCAGGTTGGCGATGCCGGTGCGTTCGCGTTCGCGGGTTTCCAGGTCGACCAGGAATTGGCCGGCGTTTTCGGACAGGCCGCGCAGTTCATCGAGCTCCGCATCGTAGCCGCGTGCGATCACGCCGCCGTCGCGCACCATGGTGGCCGGCTCGGGCATGATGGCGCGCACCAGCAGGCTTACGCATTCTTCCGGCTCGTTCAGGCCGTGGTGCAGCTTGGCCAACAGGCCTTGCGCGTTGTCGTGGCTCAGGGCGCGCTGCATGGCGTGCTGCAGCTTCGGCAGCTGCTGCAATCCGTCGCGCAGGGCGGACAGGTCGCGCGGACGGGCCGACAGCAGCGCCACGCGGGTGGTGATGCGTTCGATGTCCGGCACTTGCGCCAGGTGGTAGGCCAGCGAACCGGTGGTGTCATGCTGCATCAGCGCGGCGATGGCGTCATGGCGCGCGCGGGCAACCGACTGGTCGCGCTTCGCGTGGTGCAGCCAGTGGCGCAGCAGGCGCGAGCCCATGGCGGTGCGGCAGTGGTCCAGCAACGAGAACAGGGTAGGGGATTCCTGGCCGCGGATGGTTTCCGTCAGTTCCAGGTTACGGCGGGTGGCCGCGTCCAGTCCGATGTATTCATTTTCCGTTTCGCAGGTCAGGCTCTTGACGTGCTGCAGGCCGCGGCCCTGGGTGTTTTGTGCATAGCGCAGCAGGGCGCCAGCCGCGCCGAATGCCGCGCCCAGGCCTTCCGCGCCAAAACCGGTCAGGGTGGCTACCGTCAACTGGTCCAGCAGCGCCTTGTGGCCATGAACCACGTCGAAGTGCCAGGCCGGCACGTTGTTGACGTGGCAGATCGAGATATCGTCGAACATGTCGGCATCGTCGCCGCGCAGGATTTCTGCCGGCGCAATGCGCTCCAGCTCCTGCTGCAGGCGCACGTTGACGCTGCGCTGGTCGCCGGTGAACTCCATCAGGCGCAGCGCGCCGGAGGCCAGCGACAGCCAGGCCAGGCCGCAAGTGATGTGCTTGCGGTTGTTGATCATCGACATCGCCAGCAGCGGGCGTTCCGATTTTTCCGGCAGCAGGTCCGAGTCCGTCAGTGTGCCCGGCGTGACCACGCGCACCACCTTGCGTTCGACCGGGCCCTTGGCCAGCGCCGGATCGCCGATCTGCTCCGCAATCGCGCAGGACTCGCCGACCTTGACCAGTTTGGCCAGGTAGCCGTCCAGCGAATGGAAAGGCACGCCCGCCATCTTGATCGGCACGCCGTTCTGGCTGCCGCGCGCCGTCAGCGTAATGCCCAATACGCGCGACGCCTTTTCAGCGTCATCGAAGAACAATTCGTAAAAGTCGCCCATGCGGTAGAACACCAGCATGTTCGGGTAATCGGCCTTGATGCGAAGGTATTGCTGCATCATTGGAGTTACTTTTTCGGCCGGGCTGTTCTTGACGGCTTCAGGGTTGATTTCGGATGGCAGGGTGGTCATGGAGTCAGTGTCGGTATTGCAACGCCCTATGGCGTGGAATCAAGCCCGCCATTTTACCCTTTTCGCAATGGTGCTACCATCCAGAGACGGGCGGCAGCGGGCCGCGGGAGCGGGTGATGATAAGGACAACCTTGTTGACTGGCCCCATATTCACGCTGGCTGCGGTTCCGGCCCTGGCGCAGACGCCTGTCACTCCCTTTGGCACCCTGGACGTTACGGCGGAAGCCGTGCATGCCGGACCGGTCGGCCGCCAGTCACGCGTCAGCAGCAACAGCTCCGGTTTCGGCTTCAAAGGCAGCGAAATCCTGGCGGGCGGCTGGAAGGCGCAATTCCAGATCGAAGGCGGCATCAACGTCGACACCGGCAGCGGCGGCCTTAATTCGCGCGACACCTTTGTCGGCCTGGGCGGGCCCCTCGGCCAGGTGCGCCTTGGCTTCATGACCACTCCCATGCGGGCCCTTGGCGGGCGCTTGAATTTTGTGCCCGGCTCGACGTCAATCGCCAATAACATCGGCGTCATGACCACTTTGAACGGCCTGCACGCGGGCTTGAACTCCCGCCTTGCCAATTCGGTGCAGTACACGCTTCCCGCGCCGGCCGGCTGGTCGCCGACTTTGCTATGGTCACCCGGCGAGGCGCGGCCGCAAGGTCTCAACGACCGTACGCTGGGCGTTGGCATCAATTATGAGGCGGCCGCATGGTTTGCCGGATGGGCTTATGAGAACCGCAGGGCGCAACAAAAGCTGGCGCTTGGCGATTCGAGCGATTGGGAAAACCGGCTGGTGCTACGCTATACGATGGGGCCCTGGAGTATCAGTGCAGGCTGGGACAAGCTGGGTTCGCGCGGCCTGTTCGGCGCAAGCCACGGCGCCGTATGGCGCCAAGCCTGGACGGCTGGTGCGGCCTGGCGCCACGGCCAGCATGACGTGATGCTGCACTTGAGCTTCGCACGCCCGGTGCAATGCTTTGGCGCTGCGGACGGCAAGGGACAATGCGCTGCCTCCAATATCGGCGCCACCGGTGCGCGCCAGATAGCCTTGCTGTATCACTATGTACTGAGCAAACGCAGCACACTGGGGCTGTTTTACACGCGTATATTCAACGATGGCCAGGCGCTATATGACTTTGACGCCAATCCGGTCGTGCCTGCCCTGTCGCAGCGCCGCCCGGGCGCCGATCCCACTGGCGTAGGCTGCGGCCTGCGCCACTCCTTTTGAGCAGCATGAAGCTGCCTCTCCCACGCTCGCTGCGCTTTCGGCTGGTGATGGCCAGCGTGCTGGTGGAACTCGTGCTGCTGGCGCTATTGATCGCCAACTCTGTCCGCTTGATCGACAAGGCCGCGCGCGCCAGCGTGCAGGCTTCGCTGGACCAGGTGGTGCCAATGCTGAACGCGGCCATCGCGCCTTATCTGCTGGAGCGTGACTATGCCGGCTTGCAGGACTTTCTCGGTGCCTTCATACAGGGCGAGGAACGTGAATTGAGCTATGCCAGCATTATCGAAGCAGAGGGGCATGAAGTGGCGCGCGTCGGCCTCGCGCGTGGTGTTGCCTTGGCCGCGCCGAGCGCCAGCGTTGAACAGGCTGTGGAACAGGGAGAATATCGCACGGAGCGCCCGGTGGTGGTCGGCGGGCAGCAACTGGGCGTTCTGCGCATTGGCCTTTCGACCCGTATCGCTGCCGAAACCCGGGCCGCCCTGATGCGCCAGGGGAGCTTGATCGCAGGCCTGGAGATTCTCGCCAGCGTGGTCGTTCTGAGCTTGCTCGGCCTGTGGCTGACGCATCACCTGGAACGCGCCGCAGCAGCTAGCCGCGCCATTGGCGACGGCGACTACACGCGCCGCTTGCCGGAACAGGGCGGCGCCGAGGTGGCCGAGCTGGCGCGAGCGGTCAATCGCATGGGGCATGAAGTCGAACAGCGCGAACAGGCCTTGCACCACATGAACCTGGAGCTGGAACGGCGCATCGCCGAGCGCACCCACGCGCTGGAGCAAAGCCTGCTGGAGCAGCGCACCATCCTCGATAACGCCATTGTCGGCATCTTGTTCGTACGCGACCGCATTATCCTGCGCTGCAACCGGGGCTGGGCCGAAATGCTTGGCTATACGATCGCCGAGCTGGAAGGGCAGAGCACCCGCATCTATTATGAGTCGGACGCGGCCTACGAAAAGCAGGGCATGCTGCTCTACCCATCGATCATGGCGGGACAGGCCACCTATAGCGAAGCTTCGTTCCGGCGCAAGGATGGCAGCCTGGTTGAATGCAGCTTCCAGGGCAAGGCGATCGACCCGGACGATGTGGCGAAAGGCAGCATCTGGGTCCTGCAGGACATCACTGCGCGCAAGGCCGCGGAGCGCTCACTGGAGCAGCGCAGCCGCGACCTGCAGGAGTCGCTGGAGCGCTTGCGCAGCACGCAGCTGCAACTGGTGGAGGCGGAAAAGCAGGCAGCGCTGGGACAGCTGGTTGCCGGCATGGCGCATGAACTCAACACGCCGATCGGCAATATGCTGACAGCCGCCTCGGGCCTTTCGCACTTGCACGAGCAACTAGCGGGCGCGCTGGAGAGCGGTGAGCTGACGCGCGCCCGCCTGGTGCAATCAAACCGCCAGGCGCACGAGGTGGCGCTGCTCATCGAACGCAACGCAGAGCGCGCGGCGCAATTGATCGAACGATTCAAGCTGGTGGCGGCAGACCAGCGCGAGGAACAGCGCCGCGTGTTTGCCGCTGCGCCGCAGGTGCGGGCCGTGCTGGAAGGCTTTGAGCATCGACTGCAGCGGCGCGGCGTAAAGGTCCATGCGGAGCTGGCGGAAAACATCGTGCTGGATAACTATCCCGGCATGCTGCTGCAAGTGCTGGTGGCTTTGCTGAACAATGTGCTGGATCACGCCTTCGATGGCGTCGAACAGCCGCAATTATGGGTGCGTCTTTGGTGCCCGGCCGAGGGCCGTGCCGAAGTGATTGTGCGCGACAATGGCTGCGGCATCGAAGGGTCCGCGCTGGCGCGCGTGTTCGAGCCGTTCTATACCACGCGGCGCGGCGCCGGCCATGCGGGGCTGGGGCTGCACATCCTGCACAACCTCGTTACTGCGCTTGGCGGGGAAGTGCATATCGACAGTACGTCGGATACCGGCACGCGCGTCACGATTGGCTTGCCCTGTATTTTGCAGTAGCCGGTTTCAGGGCTTGGATTCCGACTGCATTTTCTTCATCTGGCGCGCGGCGCTGCGGACAAAGGCGAAATCGGCATCGTTGGCTGGCGCAAAGCCGCGCACCGAAGCCGTGGCAAGAGCCTTACGGCCTGCTTCGCTACGGGAGATGCGCAGGATGGCCTGGGCAATGCGCTGCACCTCGGCCTCGCCCATGTCCGCACGGGCGATCCAGACGCCGTGCGGAATCGGCGGCGAGCGCCAGAGGATGCGAAGCTCGTCGATCTTGACGCCGTATTTCTCATTCAGCTGGTTATCGGCCATGGCGCCTGCATCGACCTGCTTATTGTAGACGGCAATGGCGGCATTGGGCTGCTTTTTCACGTGTTCGACCTTGCCCAGGTCGGCCAGGTTGATGCCGTTGCGGCGCAGCTCCAGCAAAGGCATCAGGTAGCCGGAGGTGGACTTGACGTCGGTGAAGGCAAAGCGTTTGCCGCGCAGTTCCGCCACGCTGCGCAGGCCCGAATCCTGGCGGGTAAAGATGATCGAATGGTAGGAGTCGCCGTCGTCTTCCACATAACGCACCAGCAGGCGAGCACCGAAATCGTCGTGCGCGGTCACGTAGCCGAAAGCGCCGGTGCCGGCGATGTCGACCTGGCCATCTTTAAGCAGGCGCAGTGTGTCTTCGTAGTCGCGGCCGGCAACCAGGCGCACCGGGAGGCCCAATTCCTTTTCCAGTTCGCGTGCGAACGGGCCGAAATTATTCAGCAGCTCGATGGCTGAAAGATTCGGGTTTGCCGCCAGGCGCAAGGCTTTGTCCTGGGATTTATCCTGGGCCATGGCATGGCTGGCGCACAAGGCGATCACCGCCATCAGCATGCCCAGTAGTGATCTTCTCGTCAGCATAGGCCCCTTTCGCTTGCGTCAAGGGCCATCATACTCCCGTCCCGGTCAATGCCAGTTGACGATGCGGCCGCGTTGTTCGGGCACCAGCAGTTCGACGTCGCCGGCTTCGATAGCGTTGCTTGGGTTGGCGAGGAAGCGCGAGAGGCCGCCTTCGCCGCTGCGGGCTTGCACGCCAACCCAGGCGTCGCGCCAGGTGTGCTTGGCGGCGTAGAGGGCGGCGTCGGCCAGGCGTTGCAGCGATTCCGGTGTCAGTGCGCTTGGGCGGCCCGGCATGCCGGGGAAGGCGGCGAAGCCGATCGAGACGGTCTTGCGCAGTAGTTGCCCGCCGGGGATGTGGAAATCATGGGCGGCGACGGCAAGGCGGATTTTCTCGGCCAGCGCGGGCGCGTCGTTGCGGTCGATGAAGCGCGCCACCAGCAGGAATTCTTCGCCGCCCCAGCGCACGATGTGGTCGGAGCTGCGCATGCATTCGCGCAGCAGGCCGGCGGTCTGCTGAAGCACGGCGTCGCCGGCAGCGTGGCCGTATTCGTCGTTCACGCGCTTGAAGTGGTCGAGGTCGAGCATGAACAGCACCAGGTCGGAATGCGGTTCCGGCGGCATGCTGCGGTGGCGGCGCGCGGCCAGTTCGAAGTCGGCCTGGATGGTTTGCTCCAGGTAGCGGCGGTTGTGAAGGCCGGTCAGCGGGTCGGTCAGGCTGGCTTGCTCCAGGCGGCGTGATGCTGCTTCCAGTTCGGCGGTGCGTTCGGCCACCAGGCGTTCCAGGCGTTCACCGCGGCGGCGCAGCGCGTGCAGCCGCAGCCGGAACAGGAAGGCGATGCCAACGGCGCCCAACAGCCACATGGTGCTGCGGAACCACCAGGTCTGGTAAAAGGCTGGTTGCACGTGCAGTGCCAAGGCCCATTCCTGAGGGCTCCATTGGCCGGTGCGGTTGCTGGCTTGCACGCGCAATTGGTAATCGCCGGGAGGGAGGTGGGAGTAGGCGGCAACGCGCTGTCGCGCATCGACGTTGACCCAGCCGGCGTCGTAGCCATCCAGGCGGTAGCGGTATTGCTGCTGCTCAGGCGCGCTGAAGTCAGGGGCTGCAAATTCCAGGCGCAAGTCGCGCTGGTTCGGCGACAAAGTGCGTTCGGCGATCACGCCGGCGCCGGCTTGCTCGACGCCGTCGATGCTCAAAGCGGTCGCTGTGACCGAGGGCTTGAAGGCCCAGCTGCGCACCATTTGCGGCCTCACACGCAGCAAGCCTTCCGGCGAGCCAAACAGCAGGTCGCCGTTGCGCATGCGTTCGCGGCTCGCGTAATACAGGGAGCGGAATTCATTGCCGTCGGCACGGTCGAAACTGCGCCAGCGCCAGGTCAGCGGATCGATGCGAACGCGGCTGCCCAGCCAGACCTGGCCTTGCGCGTCCTGCACCAGGGATTCGGGCGGGTGGGGCGGTAACTTCAGGCGTGTGGAGAGCACATCGAAGTGCGCCGTCTTGCCGTCGAAGGAGCGCAGGATGGCGGCGCCGGATTGCGTCGCGAGCCATAACTGGCCGTCCTTCGCGACCATCAGGTCGGGCACCCAGTTGTCGGGCAGGCTGTCGGTGCGCGCGGGATCGCGCCGGATGCGTTTTGCTTTGCCGGTCCTGGTGTCGAAGGCATTCAGGCCATCGTTGGTGCCGACCCAAAGCGTGCCATCCGGCGTGAATGCCAGGGACTCAACTTCGCGCCCGGACAGGCTTTCCGGATCGTCGGCCTGATGGCGCCAGGCGCTCACCGCGCCATCCTTGCCGATGCGGGCCATGCCTTGCTGGGCGCCGGTCCATAGCGCACCGCCTGCGTCGAACACCATGCTGCGGATTGGCCCGCCGGGCAGGCCTTGCGCGCTGCCGAAGCGCAGGAAGCCTTGCTGGCCGGGGCGCTGGCGGTGCAAGGTGCCGTCCAGTGTGGCGACCCACATGCTGCCATCGGGACCTTGCGCCAGGCAGGTGATGGCGCCGTCGGACAGCGTGTCGCTGCGTTTGGGATCGGGGCGGAAGCCGGCCACCAGCTTGCCGCCGGCATCGAGCACGTCGACGCCATTGCCATTGGTTCCGAGCCACAGCCTGCCGTCGGCAGCTTCCAGCGCGCGGACGATGGCTGGGTGGCTGGGGCCTTGCGGATTCGACGGGCTGTGGCGCAATCTCATGAAGGCGCGGCTGGCGGGATCGTGCAGCGCCACGCCGCCGCCCCAGGTTGCGGCCCAGGCCAGGCCGGAGCGGTCGACCAGCAGGGCGCCGATGCGGTCATTGCCGATGCTGGAATTGCTTGCACTATCGTTTTGCAAATGGTCGACCACGGCCAGGCTGATGCCGTCGACGACGTCGATGCCTTTGCCGAATGTGCCGAGCCAGATTTCACCTGGCACCGGTTCTGCAATGCTGTAGATCCAGAAGTGGTTGAGGCCAGCCAGCATACGCACGTCGCCGGTCGCCGGGTTGAGCACGGCGGCGCCCTGGCGCGAGCTGCCGATCCAGATGCGGCCTTGGCTATCCTGGAACAGGCGGATTGCGTTGGCGGGGCCGACCGGCGGCGAGAAGCGGCCATCGCCCAGCAAGCGTTGCAGGCCTGCTTCGCTGGCCACCCAAAGGCGGCCTTCGCGGTCGAGCAGGACGGCGCGCACCTGGTTGCTGGCCAGGCTGCTGCTATCGCCATCAAGGTGGCGGTGATGACGGAACTGGCCGGTGGCCGGATCGAATACCGACAGGCCGTTGTCAGTGGCCAGCCACATCACGCCGCCCGACTGCTCTGCGATGCTGTCGACGCGGTCATTGGCCAGGCTGTCGGCGCGCCGCGGGTCGTGGCGGTACTGTGTGAAGTGTTCTGTGCGTGGATCAAAGATGGACAGGCCGCCGCTGAAGGTGCCGACCCATAGCCGGCCGTCGCTCGCGGGATAGAGGGCGCGGATATAGCTGCCGCCAAGGGAGGATGCATCGCCGGCGCGCGGACGGAATACCTTGTAGCCGTAGCCGTCGTAACGCACCAGGCCATCCTGGGTGCCAATCCACAGCAAGCCTTGCGCGTCTTGCACCATGGCCGTGCCGAGGTGGGCGGGCACCTGGTCCGGCATCGCGATGCGCTGGAATGACACTTCGCCCGGACGCTGTTGCGCCGATGCGATAGTGCCTGCGGCCAGCAGGCAGGCGAACAAGGAGGAGCGCAGCAACGAAGGCATTGCCAGTGTGGGTTTTATGGAAACTATCATTATGCCATGCTGGGTTGTGTCTGCTAGGATGATTCGACACAGGGAGGCAGTCAACGAGCCGCGTACCTACGGCGCGCAGGTGAAGATCAATTACTGATACTTCGACGTCATGCGCAGCCACTGAGGGTCGTCGCGCATGCGCTTGACGATTGGCGCGACTTTGTCGAACAAGTCATTGCGGCCTATCGGCACCAGGAAGCGGCGTTCCGTCGCGCGGCCTGGCAAGTCAACGAAAGCCAGGCTGTTGCCCAGGCCGTGCAGTCGCACAAAATAGCGCGCCACCGATTCCGACACCGCCACGCAATCGATGCGGCCACGGCGCAGCTTTTCCATATTGATTCAGGGCGCGGCAAACCCCGTCGTTTACGGCGGGGTCAAGAGCGCGGACGGCGAAGCCGTCCTTGCTCGCAAGCTAGTGCGGGGTTTGCTGCTGTTCGATATATTGCCGAATGACGGCAATGGAGGCGCCGCCGCAACTTCCGGCAAAATACGAGGGTGAACACAATGCGCTAACCCACAGTTTCTGTCGGATACTTGGGTATTTTCTCTTCCGGATCACGCGGCTGGAAGCCCCTTTGAGGCTATTGACCAAGCGCGAGACCGCTACTTTCTGCGGGTAGTTCACCAGGAGGTGAACGTGATCGTCTTCTTCATCGAATTCAATCAGTTCCGCTTCAAAGTCCGCGCAGACGCCCGCAAAGATCAGGCGCAGGTCGCCCAGAATCTCGTTAGTGAACACATTGCGGCGGCAATTCGTGACAAAGACCAAAATGCACATGCATCATAAAAACGCATAGCCTTTTGTGGCGGAGCTCGCTTGAACTGGTTATAGACCAAACTACACTGAAGTGATGTTACGACTTCAAGCTGACCGGTTTGAGCTGATGCCAAATGGCCGACAACGACGCGCCATGTGCTGCTTTGCGGGCGCTTGCCGCTACGTCTTTAACAAGGCACTGGCCCTGCTCAAGGAAAACCATGCAGCCGGCAAGCCCTATCTTGGTTATGTAGCGATGGCCAGGCAATTGACCATGTGGCGCAATGGAGCGGAGACGCCATGGTTGCGGGAGGCGCCTTGCCACCCCTTGCAGCACACACTGAAACACCTGGACCAAGCGTTCAAGAACTTCTTTGCCGGTCGTGCGGCGTACCCTCGTTTCAAGCGAAAAGGGGGCAGGGAAGCATTTCGGTATCCTGACGCCAAGCAGATCAAGCTCGACCAAGGCAATAGCCGCATCTTCCTGCCCAAGCTTGGTTGGCTCCGTTACCGGAACAGCCGCACCGTATTGGGTGAAGTGCGCAATGTGACGGTGAGCCAAGTGGCAGGCAAATGGTTCATTTCGGTCCAGTCGCAGCGCGACGTCGAGCCCGGCGTGCCGGTAGTATTGTCTGCGGTGGGAATCGATGTCGGAATTACCCGTTTTGCGACATTGAACGACGGCACCTCGATCGAGCCTTTGAACTGCTTTAAACGTCATCAACAGCACTTAGCGAAGTATCAGCGGCGCATGAGCCGCAAGGTAAAGTTCAGCAAAAACTGGCATAAGGCCAAGGCGCGCGTACAGCAATTGCACGCGCGCATAGCCAATATGCGCAGGGACTTCCTGCATAAAGCCAGCACGGCGATTAGCCAAAACCACGCTATCGTCTGCCTGGAGGATCTGCAGATCAAAAATATGACGCGCTCAGCCAAGGGCACGCGGCAGCTGCCTGGCACAATGATGGGACAGAAGCGAGGGCTGAACCGCAGCATCCTGGATCAGGGATGGGGCGAATTCAGGCGGCAGCTGTCCTATAAATTGGCTTGGTGTGGCGGCACGCTGGTGCTGGTGCCACCGCACCACACGAGCCAGACTTGTCCGCGCTGCTGCCATGTATCGCCTGATAACCGGTGTACTCAAGCCGTGTTCCGTTGCACTGCATGCGGATACTGCAATCACGCCGATGCGGTTGGTGCAATCAACATCTTAGAGCGGGGGCTCCGCTTGTTAGCCTGTGGAGAGTTGGCGCGGTCAGGCCACTCTGCGAAGCAGGAACCTGCCAAAGCGACGACGCATCACTTTGCGTAGCGCCGTAGGAATCCCCGTCCTTTAGGGCGGGGAGGAAGTGTGCGCCCAGCATGGGCGCGATCTTGGAGGTGAAAGTCCTCCCACGAGCTGACCACAGCGAGTGAAGTGTAGCGCAACTGCGTGAGGGTGACCAAGCGTGGGAAGGAAGCGCGAAGCGAAACCGTGAGCCGATGGACAAAAATCAGATACAAGGCGCGACCAATCAGGGCGAGCAGGCACTTCACTGCGAAGCTCTTGTGGTCAAGGAGACGTCGCGTAGATCTGGCGGTTGTGCGGGGAAGGATCGCGTTCTTACCTGGGGAGATCTCGCTTTATGCCTGAAAGGGCAACGGCGCAAGCCGGAGCGAGAAGTCAGCAGAGGCCGTAGTAGCCGGACGCAAAGCCGGTGAGGCGTGAAGCGTCAGGTGAAGGGCTGAACGAGAAGGAAAGCAGGAACCGATGACTCTTGAACAGGCATTGCATCAGAAGCTGAGGCAACTTGGACGAATCGCGGGCGGGGCGGGTGAAGCTCGTTCCGTCGCGTTTCGTGATGAAGCTTGTTCGGCGTGGCATACGGCAGATAGCTTAGGGCGAGAATGCTTGCTTCGGCAGGCTCTATCGCGTGAGAACATGGTCGCGGCATGGAAACGTGTCAAGGCCAATAAGGGAAGTGCTGGCGTCGATGGTTTGTCCATTGAGCAGACAGTTGAATACCTCAAGACTCAATGGCCGCGCATACGGCAGGAACTCCTCGATGGTACGTACAGGCCCCAAGCCGTTCGCCGCGTGGAAATTCCAAAGCCCACTGGCGGAGTACGGGAATTGGGTATTCCAACTGTCACCGACCGGCTTATTCAGCAAGCGCTACTGCAGATTCTGCAGCCGTTGATCGACCCGACGTTCTCTGAATTCAGTTACGGCTTCCGGCCGGGCCGCAGTGCGCACGACGCTGTGCTTCAGGCACAACGACATGCACAGGAGGGCTTCCGGATAGTCGTAGACGTGGACTTGGAGAAGTTCTTTGATCGGGTCAACCACGATATCTTGATGGACCGTCTTGCCAAAAGAATTTGTGACAAAGCCGCGCTACGGCTGATTCGCCGATATCTGGAGGTCGGGGTCATGAACGATGGAGTGGTCCTTGCACGGGATGAAGGCACACCGCAAGGCGGTCCTTTGTCTCCGTTGCTGGCCAACGTCCTGCTGGATGATGTGGATCGCGCTTTGACCCAGCGTGGGCACCGATTTGCGCGCTATGCCGATGACTGTAACGTTTACGTGCGCAGTCAAAAGGCTGGCGAGCGGGTACTTTGCTGGATGCGCAAGCTGTATGCGCGGCTTCACCTCCGTGTAAACGAATCGAAAACCGAAGTGGGTCCCGTGTTTGGCCGTAAGTTTCTCGGATACTGCCTGCGGCGGTGGGCGGGGAACACGGTCAAGATTGCGGTTGCCCCCAAGGCGATCAAAACGTTTAAGCAGCGCATCAAGACTCTCACCAAGCGTGTCGGTGGCAAGAGCATGAGACAGGTCGCAGAACAGATGAGGGAGTATCTGCCGGGATGGAAGTCCTACTTCCGTCTCGCGCAAACGCCTCAAACGTTCAAGAACCTTGACTCATGGATTCGGCACCGACTCAGGGCCATTCAGCTCAAGCACTGGCGCGTCGGTCGGACGGTGTATAACCGTCTCCGCAGCCTCGGTGCCTCGCATGACATGGCGGTACTCCTTGCCGGCGGCGCCGGTAGCTGGTGGGGGCACAGCGGGGCTGGAATGAACCGCGTCCTCACGGTCGAATACTTCGACGGGTTGGGCTTCCCACGACTCACATGACCTCAACTTCTCGAACCGCCTGGTGCGGACCCGCATGCCAGGTGGTGTGGCAGGGGCGCGGCTAACCGCCGCCCCCTATGCCGATCAACCAGTGGTCGATGCCGGGGTAGACATAGCCCAGCGTGAGCCCGATCGATTTGCCGGCAAGCGAGCCCTGTGCGACGTCATCGAACCACTGCGGCATCATGCCTATCACGATGCCATCGAGTGAGCCGTCCTCCAGCTGCATCTGCAAGCGCTTGCGCGGCAAGTAAGCCAGGCGGTAATTGGTGCCGTCGGTAGCCTGCTTGTTCAGGTAGTCGATTGCTTCGTGATAAATACCGCGGGTGCCGTCGATGACAAGGGGCGCGAAGTTGGCACTGGTGTAGACGGTGACGGTGTCAGCCTGCGCAGCGAGCGACACAATCAGCATCAGTACCGGCATTAAAAATTTCATGAACGCACTATAGCAAAGGCCTTGCACTTGCATCATGAAAGTGAAATTCTTCATTGGCAATTGTTTCGCGCGGCTGCAACAGAAATGGTGATGGAGTAAGAGATTTTTGTGGTTAATTCTCACGAATTGTAACGCCGCCCGATAATTCGGCATATGATCAAAGCAAGAGGTATCGCGGTGCCGCAACGCACTTTTTGCCAATCTTTTCTTTGGGAAATGCCATGAATCCAACCTCCCTCCTGGGCCAGCTCAAGCTGAGCCATAAGTTCATGATTCTAGGTCTGATCGCAGCGCTGCTGGCGATTATCCCAGCCTACCTGTACATGCGCGAAGCCGGCAAAGTGCTGCAAGCCTACCAGGATGAACACACTGGCTTGCCGGTGGTGGTGGATGGCCTGAAGGTCGTGCAGTTCACGCAGCAGCATCGCGGCTTGTCGGCGCTGGTGCTGGGTGGTGTAAAAGGCGTAGAGGAGAAACGCCGCGCCAAACAGGTGGAAGCCGATGCCGCTTACGCCAGGCTGGAGAAAGCCGCAGCGACGATTGGCGACAAGGCCATCATTGATGCCTTCGCCGCCGCCAAGCAGGAATGGGAAACGCTGCGTAACAATGTAGCGGAGGGCAAGATCACCGTACCGCAAAGCTATACGGGGCATACCGGCCTTATTCCAAAGCTGCTCAAAGTGAATGAGCTGATCGGCGATGCCTACGGCTTGAGCCTCGATCCGGACAAAGACAGCTATCAGTTAATCCAGTCCATGTTCTACCAGTTGCCATGGCTGACAGAGGAAACCGGCAAGACGCGCGCCAAGGGCGCTGGCCTGTTGGCGAAGAAGGAAGCCTCGGCGGAAGACCGCATGACGGAGGCCGCCATCATGTCGCGCGTGACGGACCGGCTCGACCAGACCATGACCGCCTTCGGCAAGGCCGCTTCGGCCAATCCCGATATCGACAAAAAGCTGGGCGCTAAGCTGCGTGAAGCGGCCGATGCGGCGCGGAAGATTGTGGAGCTGGGCACGGAGCAGATCGTGAAGGCTGACCCGCTGACTTATTCAGGCGCTGAGTGGGTGGAAAAATGTACAGCCGCTATCGACATGCAGTTCGCCGTCAATGAAGCAGCGGCCAAGGAAATCGACAGCATGCTGAAAGAGAAAATTGCCGGCTTTACCGAGCAGCGCTGGGTCATGATCATTTCCATGGTGGGCCTGTTTGCCCTGGCGGGCTGGATCTGTGTGCTGATCGCGCGTTCGGTGACGGTGCCGCTGCAAAACGCTATCGCCGTGGCGGATGAAGTAGCGAAGGGAAAGCTCGATAGCGATTTCGATGTGGGACCGCCCAATGAAGTAGGGCAGTTGCTGCGCTCCCTCAAAACCATGAGCGAGAGCTTGCGCTGCATCGTGTCCGACGTGCGCGCCAGCGTGGACCAGATCAATGCCGCCAGCCGCGATATCGCCACCGGCAATGCGGACGTATCGTCGCGCCTGGAGTCGCAGGCCTCCAACCTGGAGGAAACCGCATCCTCGATGGAAGAACTGACTTCCACCGTCAAACAGAATGCCGATAATGCGCGCCAGGCCAACCAGCTGGTGCACAGCGCGGCGGACGTGGCCAGCAAGGGCGGCGCCGTGGTGTCGCAGGTCGTGACGACCATGGGTGAGATCAACGACAGCTCGCGCAAGATCGTCGACATCATCGGCGTGATCGATGGCATCGCCTTCCAGACCAATATCCTGGCGCTGAATGCTGCGGTGGAAGCGGCGCGCGCCGGTGAACAGGGCCGTGGCTTTGCCGTGGTGGCATCCGAAGTGCGCAACCTGGCGCAGCGCTCGGCCTCGGCGGCCAAGGAGATCAAGGACTTGATCAATCACAGCGTCGACCGCGTCGAAACCGGCAACCGCCTGGTCGGCGAAGCGGGACGCGCGATGGAGGAGGTGCTGAAGAGCGTGCAGAGCGTCACCGCCATCATGCAGGATATCGCCACCGCCTCGGCCGAGCAGGGCAACGGCATCGAGCAAATCAATATGGCCGTGACCCAGATGGACGACACCACGCAGCAGAACGCGGCGCTGGTGGAAGAGACGGCGGCTGCTTCGGCCAGCCTGCAGGACCAGGCGCAGTTGCTGGTGAAATCAATCAGCATCTTCACGCTGGGGAACGAGGATAGCGGTACGGCGGCGCTGGCAGCGCGGCTGGCGCCCGCGGCCGCCAAGCGGCGCGCGCCAAGCAATGTGCGCGCCTTACGGGCGGCCTCGGTATAATTTCCTGCATGGAAAAGCTCAGGGACTTAGCGACCGTTATTTCAGAAATGCAGCGTGGGGAACTGGTGTTCCCCACCAGCGTCAATGCCGCGCTGTCCTTGCAGATGTCCCTGGCCGATCCCGATTGCCACGATGATGAAATCGCGCGCAGGGTGCTGGGCGAACCTGTGCTGGCGGCGCGCGCTGTGGCGCTGGCCAATACCGCGGTGTTCCGTCGCAATGGCGGGCCGCCTGTTACCAGCGCCCGCGCGGCAGTTCAGCGCCTGGGCTACCGCAACCTGTATTCGCTGGCGGCATCGATGGTAGTGCGCCAGTTTGGCGCCCGCATCCGCGATCGCGCACTGCGCGAGAGCGCCGAGCAGCTCTGGAAGTATTCGGCCCATGTAGCGGCCATTGCTTACCAGGTGGCACGCCACATCACCCGCAGCGATCCGGATACTGCGCTGTTTGCCGGCATCGTGCACGAGGCGGGAAACTTCTACCTGCTGTCGCAAGCGGACCAGGTGCCTGGCTTGCTTGATGAAATGGGTAATCGTTTAGGTCCGGTGCAGGAGATTGTCGCGCGGGGAGTGCTGCGCAAACTCGATGTGCCGGAGCCGGTGGCTGCTGCCATCATCAGCTTGCGCGATGGCGCCATCAGCCTGCCGCCGGCTGGTTTGCGCGACACGCTTTTGCTGGCGCGCCATCTGTGCCCTGTGCTCTCGCCGCTGCCAGTATCTCAGGACGATTACCTGGTGCGGCGCACGGACATCGTGCAATGCCTGGATACTTTCCCGGGCCTGGCCGACTTGCTTGACGTTGCCGCCAACGAAGCGCGCTCGATGGGCGCTGCCTTACTTGCCTGAGGCCTGCATCAATTGCTGCGCCAGCAGGCTGGCATGCGGCGTCAACTCCCCGAACTCGCGCGCGCAAAGGAACAGCCTGCGCGTGGCCCAAGGCTCGGCCAGCGGCACAATCGCCAGGTCGCGCCGCAGTTGGCCCGCCAGTGCGCCTGAGAGAATGGAAATGCCGATGCCGGCTTCCACATGCATGGCCACATTTTCGATATTGCGCAGCTGGATGCGGTAATCGAGCTGGCGGCCCAGGCGCGATGCGCGTTCCGCCAGGTGCACCTCGAGGGCGGTATCCGCAATGCCTACGATAGGCTCGCCGATGATGTCGGCAAACGTCACGGACGATTCGCGCGCCAGGCGATGCGCGTGGCTGGCCGCCACCACCAGCTGGTCGCTGGCGATCAAATGCGTTTGCAGCGGACCGAAGTCCGTGATGTCCGCGACGATGCCCAGGTCGGCGCGGCGGTCCACCATCGAATGCACGATCTCCGCGCTTGGCCGCTCCAGCAAATCAATCGACAGGTCGCGATGCGCTGCGAGGAAGCGGCACAGGTGCGGCGGCAGGAAGGCGGCCATGGCGGCGGTGTTGGTCATCACGCGGATGCGGCCTTTCAAGCCCGTTGCGTAAGTACGCAGTTCGCCGCGCATCTGCTCTACCTGGCCCAGGATGGAACGCGCATGGCGGACCAGGGCGTCGCCGGCGGCAGTGGTGCGTACGCCGCGCCGGTTGCGTTCAAGTAGTGCCGCGCCGAGCGTCTCCTCCATGCCGGCAATACGTTCGCTGACCGAAGCCAGCGCCAGGTGCATGGCGCGCGCGCCCTGGGTCAGGCTGCCGCATTCCACTACTGTCAGGAACAGCCGCATATCGGTCAGGTCAAAGCGCATAATGCCTCCAGCATTCGGAATTTCCGAAGTGTAGCACCGGAATTGCCAGATTGTGGGAGTTCCGGCTGCCGACTAACATCGCTTTTATGGAAGCGATAATCACGACATTTACAGCGGGAATACTGGCTGGTGCGATGAATGCACTGGCTGGCGGCGGCTCCTTCGTCAGCCTGCCGGCCATGATGGCGGCGGGTGTGCCACCGGTTCAGGCGAATGCTTCCAGCACGGTCGCGCTGCTGCCGGGAGGCCTGGCGAGCGTCTGGGCTTATCGCGACGGCTTGCAGCCGGTAGGCGGCGTGCCGCTGCGGACGATGATGGTGGCGACACTGTGCGGCGGCCTTGCCGGAGCCTTGTTGCTGCTGCGGACTTCCTCCACGGCCTTCACTTTTGTGTTGCCCTGGCTGTTGCTGGCAGCCTCCCTGACGCTGGCGTTTGGACGCCGCCTTGGCGAGGCCTTGCGCACACGGTGGCAGGTGCGCCCACATGCGGTGCTGGCGGTGCAGTTCGCGCTCGGTGTGTACGGCGGCTATTTCGGAGGTGCGGTCGGGATCATGATGATGGCGATGTGGGGACCGATCGACAAACGCGACCTGAAGGCCTTGAATGCGCCGCGCACCTTGCTTGTCAGTTCGGCGAATGCGGTGGCCGTGCTGGCCTTCAGTGTGGGCGGGGCGGTGTACTGGCCATTGACGCTGGCAATGCTCGCGGGGGCCGTGATCGGCGGTTACGGCGGCGCCCACCTCGGCCGCCGCGCCCCGGCCAGCGTCATCCGCGCCTTCACGCTGCTGGCTACCTGTTGTATCACCCTGGCGTTCTTCATGAAGGCCTACGCACCTGCGCTGCTGCAGCGCTGAAACCGAGGGAGAGAAATATGCTGAACGCCTTGTTGGAAACCATTGGAACGCTGGGCGTCATCGCCAGCATCGTCGTTAACGTGATAGCGCGGCGTTCCTCGGCCCAGGCTGGGCCGAACGACAGTTAAACGCGGGATTGCTCGAGGATGCGGACGAGGGATTCGATGCCTTCGGCGTCGACCGCATCGAAGCGTCCAGGCAGTGGGCTGTCGAGGTCGAAGACGCCGATGACGGCGCCTTCCTTATCGAAGATCGGCACCACGAGTTCCGAACGGGAAGCGGCATCGCAGGCGATATGGCCAGGGAAGGCATGCACGTCTTCCACCACGCTGGTAGCGCGTTTCTCAACGGTCGTGCCGCACACGCCGCGGCCTTTTTTGATGCGGATGCAAGCAGGTTTACCCTGGAACGGGCCCAGCACGAGCTCATCCGGACCTTGCATGAAATAGAAGCCCGCCCAGTTCAGGCCAGGCATGCTGTTGAATACCAGCGAGCTGGCATTTGCCGTATTGGCAATCCAATCGTGCTCGCCGTGCACCAGGCCGCCCAGTTGGGAGCGCAGGTCTTCATACATGGCGCGCTTGGCTTCCGGGGTATCGGTGCTGTAGGTAGTTTCGCTGAGGGAAAAGGACATTTGGCAATCCGCTATGTTACTTAGGTGGCCGACATCTTACCAGTTGGCGCGTTACCTTGTGGCTATGGCTACTCATCATCAAATCAAGCACCTGCTGCGCGAAGTTTTCGGCGTCGAGCGTCTGCGTGTTGGCCAGCAGCAAGTGATCGACAGCGTTCTGGCGGGGCATGACACGCTTGCCATCATGCCCACGGGCAGCGGCAAATCGCTGTGCTACCAGATCCCCGCGTCGATCCTGAAGGGCAGCACGGTCGTGGTGTCTCCCCTGATCTCGCTGATGAAAGACCAGGCGGAAAAGCTGGACGATATCGGCATTGAGGCCGCCCAGCTCAATAGCAAAATTCCCACTGACGAGCAGGAGGATGCGCTGCAAGGCTTGCGCGATAACGCGGAGCGTATTGTGTTCTGCACGCCGGAGCGGCTGGCGTCGGTGGAGTTCATGTCCCTGCTGCATAAGGCCGATATCGGGCTGGTCGTGGTTGACGAGGCGCATTGCATCTCGCGCTGGGGCCACGATTTCCGCCCCGCTTATCTCGACATTGGCGCCGCGCTCGATGCGCTGGGACGTCCGCCGATGCTGGCGCTCACAGCTACAGCTACCGAGGAAGTGGTGGAAGATATCCGCCAGCAACTGGGCGCGCCAAAGATGCGTGTCGTCAACACCGGCATCTACCGGCCCAACCTGCAACTTGCCGTGCGCCAGGTGACCAATGCCGATGAGCGAATGGCCGAGGCGCTGCGCCTGGTGCGCGAAACGAAGGGGAGCGGGATTATCTACGCCGCCACGGTCAAGGCCGCTGAAGATATGCTGGCCGCGCTGGAAGAAGCCGGCGAAAGCGTGGCTCTCTACCACGGCAGGCTGCACGCGGGCGAGCGCCACCAGAACCAGGAAATGTTCATGTCCGGGGCGCGCCGCGTGATGGTGGCGACCAACGCGTTCGGCATGGGCATCGACAAGCCCGACATCCGTTTTGTAATCCACTTGCAAGTGCCGGCTTGCCTGGAAGCCTACTACCAAGAAGCTGGGCGGGCAGGGCGTGACGCCGATGCCGCGGCATGTACGCTGTTGTACTTTCATGAAGATAAACGCGTGCAGCAGTTTTTCCTTGCACGCAGCTATCCCGACGCCGCGCTGTTGCGTAATGCTTATGAAGCAATTGCCAGCGGCGAAAAGCCGCGTGATAAACGCAGCCAGCTTGCATTGAAATTATTGAAGGAGGGCGGCTGGTTGCTGCAAGACCGCAAGCTGCAATACGGCCTGTCCAGCAAGGCGCCGCGCCCCGTGGACCTGGAGCGGCTGTCGGAACGCTACCGCGAAAAGCAGGAGCATGACCGCGAAGCCCTGGCCCAGATGGTGTCCTACGCGCAGTCAGGATATTGCCGGTGGAAATTATTGCTAAATTATTTCGACGATGAGTCCGCTGGAATAGAGCGCTGCGGCAGCTGTGATAACTGCGTAGCGCCTCCTACTGTAGGGGATGCAATTTTCCCACTCGAAATAAAGTAGGCGATATCCTACATATGTCGCGCTGAACGTCCTATATTACCTGTACAGTGCTTGCACTAACATGAGTTCTCCCGCGCCTACTCCGCGGGGGTCTTTTCCATCTGAAACGAGCAGGGGGACGAATCATGGCTTCGAACAATCCAGGCGACAAACGCGGCAACCGGCAGGACAGTCCGGCCGGCAGCAAGCAAAGTGCACGTGGCTTTGCCTCCATGGACCCACAGCGTCAGCGTGAAATCGCTTCTGAAGGCGGTCGTGCCGCCCACCAGAAGGGCACTGCGCATGAGTTCACTTCCGAGGAAGCACGCAAGGCCGGCAGCATGAGCCACAAGAACGATGGCAATCGCCAGAGTGGTTCGAAGGGCAATGCGAGCCGCACCGAGCAGCAACCCGACCAGGGCCAACAGGTAGGCCAGGAGTATCAGCAGGACTACCAAAAGGACTACCAGGGCAACAAGCAGGGTGGCGATAAGTATTAAGGTTTCATTGTGGCAAGGAGGCCAGTATGGGACGGCCTGACAAACCCAGTAAGGATACGGAGAACCAGCAAAACTTTGTGCTGGTCGACACAGAGCATCCGGAGATCGCCAACACCGCGATTCCGGAAGGCCAGATCCGCCGCGCCGACCGACCTTTGCCGGGCAACCGGCAAAGCGCTACGGAAAGCGGTTCGCGGCAGGGCGGCAGTGGACTGGGCACCGAAGGTGGCGCGCCAGGGCCGGATGCAAGTTCCGGCGTCTGAAAGATAGCGGGCCGAGGCCCGCTTTTTTACACCTGCTTTCCTTAGAACATGAAGTTCGCGGTCAGCTGCGCAGTACGCGGAGCGCCGAGGGATGCACGCGCGCCGCTGTTGTTCAGCGTGTTGATATAGAACTTGTCGAATACGTTGTACAGGTTCAGTTGCAGCGAGACGTTCTTACTCAACTTGTAAGACGCCATGGCATCGACCACCGTGTAATGCGGGATGGACGGCATATTGGTCACTGCTGCCGATTGCGATTGGTCGACCAGGCGTTTCTGTTCGCCCATATAGCGCACGCCGCCGCCGATGGACAGCTTGTCGTCGAACTTGTAGGCAGTCCACATGGTGGCCGATACCTTGGGCGACCAGCGGCTGGCTGCGCCGACGGCGTTGTTGCCGGTGAGGCCTTCCTTGATTTCGGTATCCATGGTCGCAATGCCGGCGGTCACGCTCCAGGCTTTGCTGATCTGGCCCACGGCGCCCAGTTCCACACCCTGTACACGGCGTTCACCCAGCTGCGCCCAGGTGTTGCTCACGGCATCCACCAGCTGCGGGAATTCGTCCTTGTTGGTAGTGCGATAAAGGGCTGCGGTCAGCGCCAGCTGCTTCTGGATCACGTCCCACTTGGTGCCCAGTTCCACGTTGGTGGTCTTTTGCGGCTTGAGGGCAGGGTTGTTGGAGTTGGATGCAGTCTGCGCCGCGAGCGAGTGGTTGGCGCTGCCAGGTGGCGTCTTGGAGTTTGCGTAAGCGAGGTAGACACTGCCGTCGGCGGTCGGCTTATACAGCAAGCCGGCCTTGATGCTGGCCAGGTTGCCCGACTTTTCGACGTGGCTGCCGCTCTGTGCACCGGTGGTGGCGTTGACCGCTACGCTGTCGGTGCTGGTGGTGTAGCGCTCGAAGCGCAGGCCGCCGTTCAACTGCCACTGTTCGTTCAGCTTGACGGTGTCGAAGGCGTAGGCGCCGACGGTGTCGGTCTTGCCGTTGCTGAAGGCGCCGTTGAAGACGGGGCTGAAGCCAGCCAGCGCATCGTTCTGGTTCGGATGGTACAGGTTGGCCGGAGGTGCGATGCCCAGGCTGGCGCTCGCGCGGGTCGGCGAATACTGTTGCTCATTCAGGAGTTCGAGGCCGGTCGACAAGGTGTGCTGCATGCCGCCCAGCGTGAACTCGCTGACGATATTGGTGGTGTTGGCCAGGATCTTGTTTTGCTGCAGGACGCTCTGGCGCAGGCGGGTGACGGTCCAGGTGGATGGATCGGCAGCCGGCATGGCGAGAGTGTAGATGCCGGTCATGATGCGGTCCATCTTCGATTTGCCCCAACGGGTAGTGTTGGTGAGCGTGGTCTTTGGCGCCAGTTCATGTTCGATCTTCGCCGTGATCATGTCGGCGTCGACTTTTTCGTAGTCGCCCTTGAAGCCATACCAGTTGTTGCGGTCCACGCGTGGCGCCTTGCGCAGCGCTTCGCCTGCGTTGTAGAAGCCTTCCATGCCTACGCTGGGGATGCCGCCATCAGGCACATTGTCCTGGCGCACGTGCTGCGAGAACAGGTAGAGGCGAGTCGGCGTGCCGAGGCCCCAGGCGATCGATGGTGCAAAGCCCTTGCTTTCGCGGTCCAGCGCATTGCTGCCCTTGACGCTGCCGTCCTGCACCATGGCGTTGATGCGGAAGGCGCCGCTGCTGCCGAAGCTGCGCGTGACGTCGGCGCTGCCTCGCTTGACGCCGCCCTCCGTAAAGCCGAGGGAAGCTGCGAAGGAATCTTCGCGCGCAGGCATCTTCGAGACCAGGTTGATGTAGCCGCCGGCTGCACCGCGCCCGATGTCGGCGCCGGCCGGGCCCTTGGCCACTTCCACCTGTTCGATATTGAAGGCTTCGCGCGTCACTGCGCCCAGGTCGCGGATGCCGTCAACAAAAATCGACGATTGGGCTGCGAAGCCGCGCATCTGGAAGGTATCGCCGGCGCTGGTGTTGCCGTTTTCGCCCAGTTGCAGCGTAATGCCCGGCGTGTTGCGCAGCGCTTCCACGATGGAGCTGGCGCCTTGCTCCTGGATCAGCTCTTTCTTGATCACGGAAATGGTCTGCGGCGTATCGAGCAGCGGGGAAGTCAGTTTCGGCGAGGATGCGCGGTCTGCCTTGTACGGCACGTCGGCATTGGCTTCGACCTTGACTTCGGCCATGGTCTTTTCTTGCACCTGCGCCTGTGCGGAGGCGGACAGCGGCAGGCCGATAGCGGCCATGGCGAGCAGGGATTGGTTCAGCAGCGGCTGGGTGGAAAGCGCGTGCTTGCGGCTACGGATGGTCAAAATTTTCTCCAGATTGATGCGTTTGAAGCTGGCGGCTTCCATCAATTCGGAGCTGGCTGGCGGGGCGGGGTGGGTAAAAGCGTGTAAATGATAACGATTCTCAATTGCATTAGCAAGCGCTGTGCTTTATCATCCTGAAATTCCTTCACCGAAAGTGCCAACTTGAGCAGTCCTGAAATCCAAGCGAAACGAGCCGTGTGGCTCAAGCTCCTGCATGAATGGCATTGGGTCAGTTCGGCCATGTGCCTGCTCGGGATGATCCTGTTCGCGATTACCGGCATCACGTTGAACCACGCGAGCCAGATCGAAGCCAAGCCTTCCGTGCAGCGCAAGCAGGCCACCGCACCGGCGGCGCTGGTCAGCGAGCTGCATGCCTTCGCCGAAAAGCATGACGGCGACAAGGCGCCGCTGCCGGAAGCGGGCGAGCGCTGGCTGCGCGAGACCTGGTCGATCAAGGCTGGCGGCCGCGAAGCCGAGTGGTCGGTCGATGAAGTCTATTTGCCGATGCCGAAAGCCGGCGGCGACGCCTGGGTGCGCATTGGCCTGGAAGACGGCGCGGCTGAATTTGAGAACACGGACCGCGGCTGGATCTCCTGGCTCAATGATGTGCACAAGGGCCGCAACACCGGCGCGGCCTGGAACTGGTTTATCGATATTTTTGCGGCGGCCTGCCTGGTGTTCTGCATCACTGGCCTGCTGATCCTGAAATTCCACGCGGCCAAGCGGCCCTTCACCTGGCCGATGGTGGGCCTGGGCGTGGTGATCCCATGTGTCATTGCTTTGCTCTACATTCATTAAGGACTTCTGTATGAAACTTCGTTATTCCATCGCCGTCGGTTTGCCGCTGGTGAGCGTGTCCGCGATGGCGGCCGACCTGACGCTGAAATTCGAGATCCCGCAACTGAACGTGGCGGAATACCACCGTCCTTACCTGGCTGCCTGGCTGGAAAACGCGGACCAGAAAGTTGTCACCAACCTGGCCGTGCTGTACGACGTGAAGAAGAAGGACAACGGCGGCGCCAAGTGGCTGAAGGATATGCGCCAATGGTGGCGCAAGTCCGGCCGCGACGTGGAAATGCCGATGGATGGCGTGAGCGGCGCAACCCGTGGTCCAGGCGAGCAGACCCTGAACTTCCCGGTCGCCAAAGAAGCCCTGAACAAGCTCCCGGCCGGCAATTACCAGCTGGTGATCGAGGCCGCGCGCGAAGCGGGCGGCCGTGAACTGGTGAAAGTACCGGTGGTATGGCCGCCGAAATCGGCGCAGTCCTTCTCGGCCAAGGGCAAGGAAGAGCTGGGCGAAGTCACCGTACAAGTCAAACCATAAGGAAGCGCCATGAAGCTAAATAGAACCCTGATTGCGCTGGCACTGGCCGGCGCCGCCTTCAGCGCCCAGGCGCACAAGCCATGGCTGCTGCCTTCGTCTTCGCTGGTCGATTCCAAAGACGCCTGGGTGACCGTGGATGCGGCAATCTCGGAAGGCCTGTTCGACATCGACCACCAGCCATTGAAACTGGATGGCCTCACCATCACCGGCCCTGACGGCGCCAAGGTGGAAATGCAGAACGCCCTGACCGGCCGCCTGCGCTCGACCTTCGACGTGAAGCTGGCCAAGCCTGGTACTTACAAGATCGCATTGGTGAACCAGTCGGTCATGGCCAGCTGGAAGGTGAACGGTGAAATGAAACGCTGGCGCGGCAGCGAGGCTGAACTGGCGGCCAATGTGCCGGCCAAGGCCGACGAACTGTATGTGTCGCGCACCTTCGGCCGGCTGGAGACCTTCGTCAGCGCCAACAGTACCGACGAGGCGGTCTTCAAGCCGACCGGCGTGGGCCTGGAGCTGGTTCCTGTGACGCACCCGAACGATATGCGTGCAGGCGAGGAAGCCAAGTGGAAGTTCCTGCTGGATGGCAAACCTGCGGCCGACCAGGCCTTCAGCCTGATCCCGGGCGGCGTGCGTTATCGCGGCACGCTGGGGGAGATCCGTATGACCACCGATGCGAAGGGCGAGGTGACGTTCAAGATCCCGCAAGCTGGCATGTACCTGGTGTCGAGCAGCTGGCCTGCGCCTCCTGCCGCGCAAGCGGGCCAGCAAGCCGGCCCGCGCCCGATGCCGGCGCGCCGCGTGACTTACGCGGCGACTGTGGAAGTCCTGCCGCAGTAAACAGGTGCGCCGCGTCCTGCTGCCCCCAACCATCGCCGCCGAGCCAGCGCCGGCGGGGGCGCTTGTCGCCGATTTCGGCGGCGTGACGATGGGCACGACGTGGTCGGCACGGGTGGCGCTTGCAGCGGGCGAAGTTCCGGCACTTCGCACCGCCTTGCAGGCCGGCCTGCAGCAGGAGCTGGACCAGGTGGTGGCCGAGATGAGCCACTGGGAACCAGGCTCCAACCTGGGCCGCTTCAATCGCGCCGGCGCCGGCACATGGCATGTGCTGCCGGATGCTTTTTTCCAGGTACTGCATTTCGCCCTCGAAGTCTCGCGCGAGACCGGCGGCGCCTGCGATCCTTGCGCCGGTGCGCTGGTCAACCTGTGGGGCTTCGGCCCGACCGGGCGTCATGACGAAGCCGGTTTCGTGCCGCCAAGCGCGCGCGATGTCGCTACCGTGAAGGCCGGTATGGCTGGCCGCGTAGTGGAGCTGGACGTGCCCCGCAAACGCGCGTTACAGCCAGGCGGCGTGCAGCTGGATTTGTCGGCCGTCGCCAAAGGCTTCAGCGTCGACAAGCTGGCGCGTTGGCTTGAAGGGGCGGGCTGCCAGCATTATCTTGTCGAAGTGGGCGGCGAATTGCGCGGTTCCGGCTTCAAGCCCGACGGCCAGCCTTGGTGGGTCGCGCTGGAAGAACCGCTCGCCGGGCAGGATGAAATCGCCGTCGCCTTGCACGGCCTGGCCGTCGCCACTTCCGGCGACTACCGCAAATACTTTATGCAGGACGCCACCCGGCGCCCGCACACGATTGATCCCCGCACAGGAATGCCGATTACCAATGCACTGGCATCGGTAACGGTAGTGCACGAAAGCGCAATGGCAGCCGACGCCTGGTCCACCGCCTTGACCGTGCTTGGCCCCGAACAAGGGCTCGCGCTGGCCGAACGCAAACGGCTGGCCGCACGCTTCCTGTTGCGCGAAGAAGGCGGGCTGCGCGAAATCCTCAGCAGCCGCTTCCAGAAGATGCTCGAAGACGAATGATCCTCACCAACGACCCCACGCGCCTGGGCCTGACGGCCGCCATGCTGGCCGGCTACGGCATCGTATGCCTGCTGCCCTGGCTGCGCGCACGCCGCGCCCGCGCCGAAGCGAAAGCAGCGCGCGCCGCCGCAGGCGACTCGCCATGGCTGGTTGCCTACGCCAGCCAGACCGGCAACGCCGAACTGCTCGCGCGCCAGACCAGCGAAACCTTGCGCGTGGCGGGCATCGCCAATCACGTATGCGACTTCGACGAGATCGATGCTGCCACGCTGCAGTCTTCGGAGCGCATCCTGCTCCTCGCCTCGACCTACGGCGAAGGCGACGCCCCCGATGCGGCAGCGCGCTTCGCACAACGCCTGATGTCGCGCAGTGACCTCGCGCTCGGCCAGTTGCACTACGCCGTGCTGGCGCTGGGCGACAGCGCCTACAGCAGCTTCTGCGGCTTTGGCCGCGCGCTTGACGCATGGCTGGCCGCGTGCGGCGCGCAAGCCCTGTTCCCCCGCGTGGAAGTCGACCGCAGCGCAGCGCCAGCCATTGCAGCCTGGCGCCAGCAATTGAGCCACCTCGTTGGCACCAGCGATGCACCGGACTGGGATGCACCAGCCTTCGGCGAATGGCGTCTGGCGGAACGCCGTCACCTGAACCCCGGCAGTGCAGGCGCCCCGATCTACCATCTCGAACTCGAACCTGCCGACGGCGCCGCGCTGCCGGACTGGCAGTCGGGCGACCTGGTGCAGATTGCCGCACCGGCCGATCCAGAACGCCCACGGGAATACTCGATCGCATCGATTCCAGCAGACGGCCGCGTGCACCTGCTGGTGCGCCTGCACCGCCATAGCGACGGCAGCCACGGCCTGGCATCCGGCTGGCTCACGCAACAAGCCGCAGACGGCGCCACGGTACGCCTGCGGCTGCGCGAACACCGCCGCTTCCGCCTGGAAGCGAACGCAGACCGCCCACTGATCCTGATCGGCAACGGCAGCGGCATCGCCGGTCTGCGCGGCCACCTGAAAGCGCGCGCCGCTGACGCCCAATCCCGCAATTGGCTGTTGTTCGGCGAACGTGACCCCGCGCATGACGCTTTCTACCGCGAAGAACTGGAAGCGTGGCAGCGCCAAGGAATGCTTGCCCGCCTCGACCTCGCCTGGTCGCGCGGCCCGGAAAGCAAGGAATACGTGCAAGACGTTCTGCTACGCCACGCCGAAACCGTGCGTGCCTGGATCGCCGACGGCGCCGCCATCTACGTCTGCGGCAGCCTCGAAGGCATGGCCGCCGGCGTCGACCAGGCCCTGACACAGATCCTCGGCAGCGCCCCCTTGTCCGAACTGGCCCGCACCGCCCGCTACCGCCGCGACGTCTATTGATTCTTGAAAGTCGGGGTCAGGTCGAGCAAATGGACATTTCGCTGGGCGAAATGTCCATTTGCTCGACCTGACCCCGACTTTTTATTGAGGATCCAGTGCGCGCTGGAGGGTGGTGATGCTGGGGTTGTCGACGAAGATGCAGCGTTTCTGGTGGCGCTTGCAGAAGTCTTTTACGCGCCAGTAGGCGCTGTGGCTGATGCAGGCGGTTTGGCAGATCACGAGGTCGGCGGCGGCCATGCTTGTTTCGAGGCGGGCTACGTTGTCTTCCAGGCCGCCGTCGTGATGGAGGAATTCGGCGCCGGTTTCTTCGATTACATTTCGGTAGCCGGCGACGTTGCCGGCGCGGCCGCCGACGCATAGGACTCGCTCTGCCAGCGGGCCGTGCAAGGTGATGCGTTGCGCTGGAGCGCTGGGTGGAGCCGCGGGCGTCTGTTGCGCGGCAGAGGCTGCGGCTGCGGCAAGCGCGGTGCGGGCGTCGGCTGCTTCAGCGCGCGCTGCGGAGAGCTCGACGCGCAGTTCGTGCACGCGCTGCTCGGTATTGGCTAGCTGGTGCGCCAAACGTTCGCGTGTGGCGAGGCCGGGGATCTTGGCGTGCAGTTCTTCGAGCTGCTGTTGTAGCGATGCCAGCACGCTGTCGCGGCCGACCAGTTGCGCGCGCAGCTGCATCATGGCGGCGGCATGGGACTCCTGTTCGGCGTGGCGTTCGGTTTGCCAGGCGGTGCTGCGTTGCTGCAGGCGCGCCAGTTCGCGTTCTTGTGCGGCATTGGCTTGTTCTAATTCTTGCAGGCGGCTGATGTCGGCGCGCGTGGCGGCGCCGGCCTGGTGCTGGATCATGTGTAGGTCGCGGCACATCTGCTCTTGCAGCTCGGGCGTGCAGTGGGGATGGCTCAGGCCTGCCCAGAACGCGCCGGGTACGTCGCCGCTGGCGACTGCTGCAACCCATAACGCTTCCAGCGCTTGCGTGTCGCGGGCGTTGCGGAAGCGCTGGATGATGGCGGTATAGCGGCGTTCCAGTTCTTTCTGCACCGCTTCGGACAGGCGGCTGCGCTTGCCGCATTCGCTGATCGTGCCGACGTGGATTTCGTAATCGCTGGCCAGCAACTTGCCGCCGGCCGCCTTGCCGACGATCTTGCGCAGCACGCCAAGCGGCAGGCCAACGCCGACCAGTGGACAGAGGCAGGAGTGGGGCAGGTCCCAGATGCGTCGGCGCCGCACCGGTTCGGCGTTCGCAATTGCCGGGGCGTGATGCTTGTCGCACATGGCTGGCCTCAGATCGCGAGCACTGCGGGGCGCGAACGTCCGATCAGGCGCGCCAGGAAGCCGGCGCGTTCTTGCGGAGGACGGGCTTGTTCGACCACGGCGGCCCATTGTTCGCACAATTGCTGGCAGGTGGCGCGCAGCACCGGCGCCAGGCCAGGCAAATCGGACAGGGCTTTCAGGTGCCGTTCGATGACGGAGGCGAGCTTGACGCAGCCTCCGTTCTCGGCCGCATTGGCCGTGTAATGGGACATCAGGTGCAGCACGGCGGACAGCATCAGTTCCGGGTGCTGGGCGGCAGCTCCCTGATTTTGGAAGATGGGGTCGTTGCGGTCGATAGCCATGAATCACTCCAAGAAGTTTGGGGTGGCTGGCTGCCGCAGGTCACGGCTGGCTGGCGGTTGGGGAGGGGGGGCTCAGGCAGTTAAGATCAGCTTGTTCAACTGCGTGATGCGCAGGCGGTAAATGCGGCCTGCATGTTCGATTTCGATTTCGCGCTGGTCCTGCATCAGGCCGGCGGTGGTGAAGCGGCGCAGCGCGGGAGTAGGCTGCTGCGCGTCAGGTGCGGCAGCAGCGATGGGTTTGGGACCTTCGGCGATGTTTGTAGTTTGCATTGCTTCCTAAGATAAGAATGATTCGCATTTGCATTATGCGCATCAGACCTATACTTGTCAAATGAATTATTAGATCTTTATTACAAAAAAAAGAGGCCCGCCGAAGCGGGCCAAAGCTGGGTGAGTATTACTCTTTACAAAGTCGCCAGCAGCGGCACGGTGGCTTCGCTGGCGGCTGCGGCCTTGGCCCGCGACGGCAGCTTGCTGCGCGTGCGCGAGGGTGGCAGGCGACGCAGGGATTTCAATGCGTCGACGTCCTTAATGCCGATGGTGCGCTGGTCTACGCTGATCAGCCCGATCTCGTTGAAAGCCGAGAGGGTGCGGCTGACCGTTTCCAGCGTCAGGCCGAGGTAGCTGCCAATCTCATGGCGCGTCATGCGCAGGTTGAACAGCTTGCTCGAATAGCCCATCTGTGAAAACTTGTCCGACAGGGTGACGAGGAAGCGCGCTACCCGCGCTTCTGCGCTCAGGGCTCCCAGCATGCCGATCATGGCTTGCTCGCGCACCAGTTCGCGGCTCATCACGCCGTACATCATGTTCTCCAATTCCACGTGGGTACGGCCCAGCGTGGTCAGCTTCTTGAACGGCAACAGGATCAGGTCGCAATCCGACAAGGCCACCGCCTCCGAGGCGTAAGTCTTGCTGTGGATGCCGTCCACCCCCATCAGGTCGCCCTTCATCGGGAAGGCCAGCACCTGTTCGTTGCCGAACTCGTCAATCAATACCGTTTTCACGAAACCGGAGTTGACCACGTACAGCATGTCGAACGATTGTCCGATCGTGTGGATGCGCTGGCCGGTTTTGAATTGCACGTGCTGGAACAGAAGCTCCTCAGTGCTAAGCGACACTGGTGGCAGGTGCAGCAGCTCGCAGACTTCTTTCAGGTTGGACCACAAACGGCCTTGCCGTTGCCGGCCGGCCTCATGGGACACGGGTTGCGTTGAGAGCATGCTGATCTCCTGGTTCCCAAACGGAATGGTTTCAGTATGCCAACGAGAATGTGGGAAAAATATCAGCCGTTGCTGAATATGACCGTAGGAGGGTAGAGGGGAGTTGTAGGAATTATCCTAAAATCAATCTTGCCAATCAGGCTTTGAACGGTGTCAGCAGCTTGTGCGCCACTGCGTACTGGACCATTTCCGAGAGGGAAGCCATGCCCATCTTCTGCATGATGCGGGTTTTGTGCGTGCTGACAGTTTTTACGCTCAAATGCAGGCCGTTGGCGATTTCGGTGATGGATTTTCCCGACACCAGCAGCGAAAACACTTCGAATTCGCGGTCGGAGAGCTGTTTGTGCAGCAGGGTTTCGGCCGGCTGCATGATGTTCAGCGCCAGTTGCTCAGCCACTTCGGTGGAGATGTAGGGGCGGCCGGAGGCGACCTTGCGGATCGCGCCGACCAGCTGGGTGCCGGCGCTTTCCTTGGTCAGGTAGCCCTGGGCGCCGGCGCGGATGGCGCGCACCGCGTATTGCTCTTCCTCGTGCATGGTGAGGATGAGGATGGCAAGCTTGGGGGATTCGCTGCGGATCTGGCGGATCAGGTCGACCCCGCTGCGCCCTGGCATGGACAGGTCAAGCAGCAGCAGGTCGAAGCCGCCCTGGCGGATGTGGTTGAGGACTTCGAAGCCGTCGATGGCTTCGCCTACGATGTCGATGTCAGGAGCCCCGTCGAGAATGCGCTTGAGCCCTTCGCGCATGATGGTGTGGTCGTCTGCGATGACAATACGAATCATAGTTCCTCAAAAAATTGTGTAAAACTTCTCTCCCCGCTCCGGCCGGCGGGGCCGGAGCGAGTCGTTACGCCAGGCATATCAAGCCGGGCGCGGGTCTTTGATCAGGCGGTGCACCAGCACCGGGATCTTGGTGTGCGACAGTACCTTGTTGGTCACGCTGCCCAGCAGCAGGTGGCCCCAGCCGCTGCGGCCGTGCGAGCCAATGAAGATCAGGTCGCAGTTGCTTTGGCTTGCGACATCGACGATCTTCAGCGCTGCGCTTTCGGCGAAGGCGGTCATGCCCTCGGCCCGTACGCCTTTCCTGGCGCAGGATTCGAGGATGGACTGCACATGCTCATTGCCGGCACGCTGCATCGCCGCCCGGTACTCTTCCTCGCTGGGATAGCTGGGCGGGATGATCTCCACGTAAATCGGGTACTGGTATTCCGGCGCTACGAACAGGGCCAGCACCTCCGCCCCCAGTTGCTGGGCGAACTCGACCCCGGCGCAGGCGGTCTTGCTGGATACGGCCGAGCCGTCCGTCGTGATCAGGATTTTCCGATACATATCTCAGCCTCCTTTAACTATTAAAAGAGCCGTTCCTGCCTTCATTGTAGCCCCGTTTATCAGTATTGTTCTGCTGTAAAGAGTTGATAATTATCAAGAAACTGTCATCGGGGCATCGCAGAAAGCGCAAAATCCCGCGATTTCAGTGGCTTGCAGCGCGTATTTCACATAATCCGCAAATACAACAGTACACTTGCTAGACTATGGCCCGCCACCTAAGTGATTGAACAGAGGGGCGGCCCCCTGTTACACTCGCGAGAGAGCTTTATTTATTGCCGAGCGTCAAATTTGACAATCTTTCGGCTGCAGGAACGTTTGAAATTTATGGAGAAGCAGGAATTATGACCGACGCCGCTGATGATTTCGATGCATTATTTGAGGAAGTATCCGCGCAACGGGCGAATGCGCCTGCACCTGCTCCAGCTGCTGCTCCGGCAGCTGCAGCTTCCGATTCGGGCGATTCGGATGACCTGGAAAGTCTCTTTGATTCCGTAGCAGCGGCGAACAAGGCGCCAGCTCCGGCTGCAGCAGCTGCGCCGGCAGAGGCAGCCGCCGCGCCGGCCGAAGGCGGCGAGCACGCCGAAGGCATGTTCGAGCGCTTGGGCGGCATCGTGCGCCTGCTGCACGACTCGCTGCGTGAACTCGGCTACGACAAGGCGCTGACCGAAGCGTCGACCCAGATCGTCGATGCGCAGGATCGCCTGGAATACGTTGCTTCCCTGACCGAGCAAGCCGCCAACAAGGTGTTGAACACCCTGGACGACGGCATGCCGGCACAGGAAGTGCTGTCCAAGAACGCCAAGGAAATGGAAGAGCGCTGGGCGGCCCTGTTCGCGGGCAAGCTGAGTATCGAAGAATTCAAATCCCTGGCTGGCGATTCGCGCGCGTTCGCGGCCAAGGTGTCGGAGGCGACCGAGGCTGAGAAAGCCCGACTGCTGGAAATCATGATGGCCCAGGACTTCCAGGACATCACGGGCCAGTTGATCAAGAAGGTCGTTGCCATTACCAAGAAGGTCGAAACCGAACTGGCGCAGCTGCTGAAGGACAACGCTCCAGCGGATGTGCGCGAGAAGATTGCGCAGAAAGAGGTGTCGCTGATGTCGGGTCCATCCGTCCCATCGGAAGCCCTGAATCAGGACAGCGTCGATGACCTGCTTGCCGACCTGGGGTTCTAATGGACGATATGCTCAAGGAGTTCGTTGTCGAGGCCATGGATTTGGCCGTCAACGTCGAAGAGCACTTGCTGCGCCTCGAACGTGACCCCGACAACAAGGAAACACTGAACGCAGTTTTCCGTTCGTTCCACACCATCAAGGGTGGCGCGGGCTTCATGAACCTGGGCGCGCTGGTATCGGCCTGCCACTTGACTGAAAACCTGTTCGACGCGCTGCGCACCGGCGCTGCGCCGGTCACCCCGCTGTCGATCGAGGCGGCACTGCAAGCGTCCGGCTTTGTCGCCGACCAGTTGACCGACCTGAATAACGGCACCGCGCCGGACCAGCTGGCGCCGATGCCGGCCGACCTGGAAGCGATCCTCAAGGAGGCTATTGAAGGCAAGGCCAGCTCCTCTGCGGGCAAGGCCAGGCCGGCTGCTGCGCCTGCTCCTGTAGCTGCCGCACCGGTGGCCGCCGCTGCTCCTGCGCCAAGCGCCGCCTCCGCGCCATCGGCCGATGGCCTGGACTGGGAAGGCATGTATCAAGCTGTCGTCCCGCCTGGCACTTATGTGCGCCCAGCCGCCGAGGTGCGCGCTGAAGGTGTCGCCGCCGCCCATGCAGCCGCCGAAGGCACCCAGGCCGCCGTTCACGCACCAGCGCCTGCGCCGGAAGCGAAGGAACGCCCGGCCGGCGAGCCGAAGCCGACTTCCGCACCGGCCAAGGAAGAATCCATCCGTATCGATGCCGTCAAGCTGGACGCGCTGCTGGAAGTGGCCGGCGAATCCGTGCAGGCCGCCAACCAGGCTGCGGTGCTGCTGGAACGCTTGCAGCAATTCAAATTCGAAGGCCAGGCCGCCACGCTGATGTCGGCCCTGACCGAAACCCTGGAGCGCGCATCGCGATATTCCACCGAACTGCAGCGCGCCACCCTGGCGACCCGCATGCAGCCGGTCGGCCGCCTGTTCCAGAAATTCCCGCGCCTGGTGCGCGAACTGGCGAAAGACCTGGGCAAAGAAGTCGAGCTGACCATCGAAGGCGCGGAGACCGAAGTTGACCGCGTGGTGGTGGACAGCCTGTACGACCCGCTGGTGCACATGCTGCGCAATGCGCTGGACCATGGCGTGGAAGGTCCTGAGGCCCGCATGGCCATCGGCAAGCCGCCCAAAGCCTACATCTCCCTGAAGGCATGGCAGGAGGCCAACTCCGTCATGATCGTGCTGCAGGACGACGGCAAAGGCATGGACCCGGCAGCGCTGAAGCGCAAGGCCGGTGAGAAAGGCCTGATTTCGCCAAGCGCCAACTTGACGGACGACGAGTGCTACCAGCTGGTATTCCTGCCGGGCTTCTCGACCAAGGAAGTGGCGTCTTCCGTGTCCGGCCGCGGCGTCGGCATGGACGTGGTGAAGACCGCCGTGGAAAAGAACCGCGGTGCGATCCACATCGAATCCGCACTGGGCAAAGGCACCAAGTTCGCCATCCGCCTTCCGATCGAATTGTCGATCGTGCCGACCATGCTGGTGTCCACCTCGGGTGCGCTGCTGGCGCTGCCGATGGCGGTGGTCGAGCGCGTGGTCGAACTGCCGGAAACCTTCATGGAAGTTGGCGGCGCTCCGGTCTTGAAAGACCAGGGCCGTCCGCTGCCGGTGCGTTCGCTGGCCGATGCGCTGGGCTACGAGCCATGCTCGGAGCGCGTGGGCATCGTGGTGAACTCGCCGCAACCCTACATCCTGGCCGTGTCGGCAGTTGACGGCACCGCCGACCTGGTCATTAAACCTATGACTGCATTGTCGGTGGACGGTATTACCGGCACCGCACGTTCCGCCGAGGGCGACCTGGTCCTAGTAGTTGGCCTATCGTTCCTGATGGACGGTTGCAGGGGAAGTGTACGAATGGCGGCCTAAAGCCCCTTCGAAGAAAATTCAAAACACAAGCCTGCAGCCTCCCAAAAAGGGGCTGCAGGCTTTTTTTATTTGGCGCCATAGCGCATTTGTTAAGCCGGATTGCTCATAAGGCGAAAAACCTGCTTGGTATTGCAACGCACAAAATATGGCATAATCAAACGGATCACCTATTACGGCAGCATCATGAAAACGCTTTACGACAAACTCTGGGAATCCCACGTAGTACGCACTGAGGAAGACGGTACGGCCCTTCTGTACATCGATCGCCACCTCGTTCACGAAGTCACCAGCCCGCAGGCATTCGACGGCCTGCGCAGCGCCGGCCGCCAGCCATGGCGCCTGTCGGCCAACCTGGCCGTGGCCGATCATAACGTTCCGACAACAGATCGCTCGCACGGCATCGAAGACCCGACTTCGCGCCTGCAGGTGGAAACCCTGGACAAGAACACCAAGTCGGTCGGTATGACCTACTTCAATATGAACGACAAGCGCCAGGGCATCGTTCACGTCATCGGCCCGGAGCAGGGCGCCACCCTGCCTGGCATGACCGTGGTGTGCGGCGACTCGCATACTTCGACCCACGGCGCATTCGGCGCGCTGGCGCACGGCATCGGCACCTCGGAAGTGGAGCACGTGCTGGCGACCCAGACCCTGCTGGCCAAGAAATCCAAGGCCATGCTGGTGCAGGTGGACGGCGTGCTGCCGGCCGGCGTGACCGCCAAGGACATCGTCCTGGCCATTATCGGCAAAATCGGCACCGCCGGCGGCACCGGCTACGCGATCGAATTCGCCGGCTCGGCGATCCGCTCGCTGTCGATGGAAGGCCGCATGACCGTCTGTAATATGGCGATCGAAGCGGGCGCCCGCGCCGGCATGATCGCGGTGGACGACACCACCATCAATTACGTCAAGGGCCGTCCGTATTCGCCGGTGGGCCCGCAGTGGGACCAGGCCGTGGCCTACTGGCGCACCCTGCATTCCGACCAGGGCGCCAAGTTCGACTTCGTGGTGACACTGGATGCGGCGCAAATCCTGCCGCAAGTGACCTGGGGCACTTCGCCCGAGCAGGTCACTTCCATCGACGGCCGCGTGCCCGATCCGGACCTGGAAAAAGACCCGGTCAAGCGCGACGCCATGGAAAAAGCCCTGGTGTACATGAACCTGACCCCGAATACCCGTATCGAAGACATCCGCATCGACAAGGTCTTTATCGGCTCCTGCACCAACTCGCGCATCGAGGATTTGCGCGCCGCTGCCGCCGTGGTGCGCGGCAAGCAGCGCGCTTCCAATGTGAAGCTGGCGATGGTGGTGCCGGGTTCGGGCCTGGTCAAAGAGCAGGCCGAGCGCGAAGGTCTGGACGCAATCTTCAAGGCTGCCGGCTTTGAATGGCGCGAGCCGGGCTGCTCGATGTGCCTGGCCATGAACGCCGACCGCCTCGATCCGGGCGAGCGCTGCGCCTCGACTTCCAACCGCAATTTCGAAGGCCGTCAGGGCCAGGGCGGGCGTACCCACCTGGTATCGCCTGCCATGGCGGCCGCAGCCGGTATCGCCGGCCACTTTGTCGACGTGCGTGCCCTGCGCTAAATACCAGAAGGATGTCCTGAAATGAAAACCCTATTCGCTATCGTGATTACCGCCCTCGTCCTGACCGGCTGCAATACCGTGTCCGGTTTCGGCAGGGACGTACAAAAGGCCGGCCAGGTCGTGACTAGCGCTGGCGGGAAATAACACCTGCGGGCTGGGGCCGCGCCGCCTGCGCGCCCCGCGCCTGCCACCCAAGCAGAACGCAAATGGAAAAATTTACTGTCCTTGATGGCTTAGTTGCACCGCTGGACCGCGCCAATGTCGATACCGACGCGATCATCCCGAAACAATTCCTGAAGTCGATCCACCGTACCGGCTTCGGTCCCAACCTGTTCGACGAGTGGCGCTACCTTGACCACGGCGAGCCGGGCATGGATAACAGCAAGCGTCCGCTCAATCCGGACTTCGTGCTGAACCAGCCGCGCTACCAGGGGGCATCGATTCTCCTGACCCGCAAGAACTTCGGCTGCGGCTCCTCGCGCGAGCACGCGCCGTGGGCGCTCGACCAATACGGCTTCCGCGCCGTGATCGCGCCAAGCTTTGCGGACATCTTCTTCAACAACTGCTTCAAGAACGGCCTGCTGCCGGTCGTCCTCACCGAAGCGCAGATCGATCATCTGTTCAACGAAGTCAAGGCATTCCCGGGTTACCGCCTGGTGGTGGACCTTGAACAGCAGCGCGTCAGCACCAGCAACGGCTCCGTCTCCTACCCATTCGAGGTCGACGCCTTCCGCAAATACTGCCTGATGAATGGCCTCGACGATATTGGCCTGACCCTGCGCCACTCCGACGACATCAAAGCGTTCGAAGAACGCCGCCTCGCAAGCCAGCCCTGGCTGGCCAACGTTATCTAACAGAAGATCGACTAATGAAAATCGCAATCCTGCCGGGCGACGGCATCGGCCCGGAAATCGTGACCCAGGCCGTCAAGGTCCTGAACGCGCTCGACGAAAAATTTGAGATGGAAACCGCGCCGGTCGGCGGTGCAGGCTATGAAGCCAAGGGCCACCCGCTGCCGGAAGAAACCCTGGCGCTGGCCAAGGCGGCCGACGCCGTGCTGTTCGGCGCCGTGGGCGACTGGAAGTACGATACCCTGGACCGCCCGCTGCGCCCTGAGCAAGCCATCCTGGGCCTGCGCAAGAACCTGGGCCTGTTCGGCAACCTGCGTCCTGCCATCCTGTATCCTGAACTGGCCGGCGCTTCGACGCTGAAGCCGGAAGTGGTGTCGGGCCTGGATATCTTGATCGTGCGCGAACTGACCGGCGACATTTACTTCGGCCAGCCGCGCGGCGTGCGCGAATGCCCGGACGGTCCTTTCAAGGGCCAGCGCGAAGGCTTCGACACTATGCGCTATGCGGAAGGCGAGATCCGCCGCATCGCCCACGTGGCATTCCAGGCGGCGCAAAAGCGCGGCAAGCGCCTGACTTCCGTCGACAAGGCCAACGTGCTGGAAACCTTCCAGTTCTGGAAAGATATCGTCACCGACGTGCACAAGGAATATCCGGACGTGGCGCTGGACCATATGTACGTCGACAACGCCGCCATGCAGCTGGTGCGCGCTCCTAAGAAATTCGATGTTATCGTCACTGGCAATATGTTCGGCGATATCCTGTCCGATGCAGCGGCCATGCTGACCGGTTCCATCGGCATGCTGCCATCGGCATCGCTGGATGCAAACAACAAGGGCCTGTATGAACCATCGCACGGCTCGGCTCCTGATATCGCGGGCAAAGGCGTTGCCAACCCGCTGGCTACGATCCTGTCGGCTGCCATGATGCTGCGCTATTCGCTGAATCGCGCGGAGCAGGCCGACCGTATCGAAAACGCTGTCAAGAAGGTCCTGGCGCAGGGCCTGCGCACGCCGGACATCTACGAAGAAGGCACCACCAAGGTGGGCACTTCGCAGATGGGCGATGCTGTGGTGGCGGCGCTCTAGAACCGGTACCCCGGTGTCTGACCCGCAGGGTCAGACACCGATCCGCAGCGGTCACAGGCCAAGTGCCTGACCCTGCGGGTCAGGCACTGGTTTGCCGGTTTAGAATTGAATAGATTTCACACCCAAAGGAAAGCAAAATGAAACTCGTAGGTCTGGTTGGTTGGCGCGGTATGGTCGGTTCGGTCCTGATGCAGCGCATGCAGGAAGAGGGCGACTTTGCCCATATCGAGCCGGTATTCTTCTCCACTTCAAACACCGGCGGCGCTGCGCCGAAGATGGCGAAGAACGAGACTACCCTGAAGGACGCCACCAACATCGACGAACTGAAACGCTGCGAGATCATCATCTCCTGCCAGGGCGGCGACTACACCACCGAGGTATTCCCCAAGCTGCGCGCAGCCGGCTGGAACGGCTACTGGATCGACGCCGCATCGACCCTGCGCATGGACAAGGATTCCGTGATCGTGCTGGATCCGGTCAACCTGAACGTGATCAAGGACGCCATGTCCAAGGGCGTGAAGAACTTCATCGGCGGTAACTGCACCGTGTCATGCATGCTGATGGGCCTGGGCGGCCTGTTCAAGCAGGACCTGGTGGAGTGGATGACTTCCATGACCTACCAGGCGGCATCGGGCGGCGGCGCCCAGCACATGCGCGAGCTGCTGACCCAGTACGGCACCATCAACGCCTCCGTCAAGCACCTGCTGGACAACCCGGCGTCGGCCATCCTGGAAATCGACAAGCAAGTGCTGGCCACCCAGCACGGCATGTCGCCGGAAGAAACCAAGCAGTTCGGTGTTCCGCTGGGCGGCAACCTGATTCCTTGGATCGACAAGGATCTGGGCAACGGCCAGTCGAAGGAAGAATGGAAGGGCGGCGCCGAGACCAACAAGATCCTGGGCCGCGGCGAAGGCTTCGACGCTTCCCCGATCCATGTGGACGGCCTGTGTGTGCGTATCGGCGCCATGCGCTGCCACAGCCAGGCGCTGACCATCAAGCTGCGCAAGGACGTGCCGCTGGACGAAGTCAACGACATCATCGCCAAGGACAACCAGTGGGTGAAGTTCGTGCCCAACACCCGCGAAGCGTCGGTGAAGGAACTGACCCCGGCCGCCGTCACTGGCAGCCTGACCATTCCGGTCGGCCGCGTGCGCAAGATGTCGATGGGCGGCGAATACCTGTCCGCCTTCACCGTTGGCGACCAGCTGCTGTGGGGCGCTGCCGAACCACTGCGCCGCATGCTGCGCATTGTTCTCGATAAATAATTAGTTATTAATGAGCTAATACCTGCTGATTAATAATCAAGATAAGAAGTATTTTCTAAAAGCCGGATTTCAAAGGAAATTCCGGCTTTTTTCTTTGAATCACAAAATATTTTCGGCATGAACGAAACAGAATAGGGGGCTTGAGAGGGGTATTAGGGGGAGAATGCTTGCATGCTTCAAAGCATGATGTTATGTTTGGACCTCTGGAAAAGTAACTTTCTTTCCACGTTAACCACTTTCGTCGCCCACTATGCCTGTACAAAAACCTTCCAAGGTCGCTTCGTTCGCGTTGAAAACACTGACCGCCGCTGTGCTCGGTGGCGCTGTGCTCGCACCTCTTTCCGTCAACGCAGCTGGTCTTGGCAAGCTCACTGTTCTCTCTTCATTGGGGCAGCCGCTGCGCGCCGAAATCGAATTGACGGCCGTTTCGCCAGAAGAAGCGTCCGAACTGGTGGCCAAACTGGCCTCGACGGATGCCTTCCGCGCCGCCAATATCGAATTCAATCCGGCACTGCTTGGCCTGCGCTTTGAGGTGGAGGCACGTGGTGCTCGCCAGTTCATCCGCATTTCTTCCGGTCAGCCGATCAACGAGCCTTTCGTCGATATGCTGCTGGAACTGACCTGGACCAATGGTCGCCTGGTCCGTGAATACACCTTCCTGCTCGATCCTGCCGACCTGCGCACCGCGCAGTCGCCGCAAGTGGCGGCGCCGGTAGCACGTAAAGCTGCTCCGGTTGCCGTTGCGACCGCACCGGCCGCAGCTCCGGCTGCATCGGCTGCCGCTCCTGCCGCCGCACCATCTGCGCCCGCAGCGCCGCGTGAGCCACGCCACGCGGCAACGCAGGAAGCAGCCGGCTCCGCCGACAGCTATGCCGTACGCAAGGGCGATACGCTGGGCAAGATCGCCGGCCGCCTGAAACCAGCCGACGTTTCGCTGGACATGATGCTGGTGGCGCTGTACCGCGCCAATCCGGACGCCTTCGCAGGCAATAATATGAACCGCCTGAAGTCGGGCACCATCCTGTCCGTGCCGGGTGCGGATGCCGTCAAAGGCACCTCCCAGGGCGAAGCCCATGGCACCGTGGTGGCGCATGCCGCCGACTTCAACGCTTACCGCAACAAGCTGGCAGGGCAGGTAGCCGCGGCTACCCCGGCCAAGGAGCCGGAGGCCCAGCAAAGCCAAACCGGCAAGATCACGGCCCAGGTGAAAGAACGCCCGACCGCCGTGACCGAGTCGAAAGACCAGCTGAAACTGTCCAAGGCCGGCGATGCCGCCAGCAAGGCAGGCAAGACTGGTGCGGTGGAAGACAAGATCGCCAAAGACCGCCAGATGGCTGACGCCAGCGCCCGCGTGAAGGAGCTGGAAAAGAACGTCAACGATCTCGAGAAGTTGATGGAAGTGAAGAACAAGGCTGGCGCCAGCGCGCAAGCCAAGGCCAGCGCCGCGGCAGCGTCGGCAGCAGCCAGCCCGGTAGCCAGCGCGCCTGCGAAGGCTGCCTCGGCGCCTGCGGCTGCCGCTCCGGCACCTGCTGCCGCTGCATCGGCTCCGGCACCGGCAGCTCCAATGGCATCTGCTCCGGCAGCATCGGCCCCTGAGGCAGCACCAGCGCCGGAAGCAGCCAAGCCGGCCAAGCCGAAACGCAGCGCACCTGCACCAGCGCCGGCTCCTGTGGGCCCAAGCCTGGTCGATACGATCATGGAAAACATCACCCTGATCGGCGCCGCAGTTGCAGCGCTGCTGGGTGGTGCTGCGCTGATCATCATGCGCCGCCGCAAGGCAGCTGCGGAAGATATGTCGCTGGCGAGCGTCGAGTCCACAGGTACCCTGGGCGATCCAGGCACCACGGCACACTCCCTGTTCGCCGAAACCGGCGGCCAGAGCGTCGACACCAGCAACAGCGTGTTCAACTCCAACTTCGCCCCTTCGGCCAGCCAGCTCGACACCAATGAAGTCGATCCGGTAGCGGAAGCCGACGTGTACATTGCCTACGGTCGCGACGCCCAGGCTGAAGAAATCCTGAAAGAAGCGCTGCGCGTTCACCCTGAACGTCACCCAGTGCGCTTGAAGCTGCTGGAAATCTACGCCGGCCGCAAGGATGCGCGCGCCTTCGAATCCCAGGCGACCGAGCTGTATTCGATGACCAAGGGCGTGGGCGACGAGTGGGCGCAAGCCGCTGCCCTGGGTTCGGGCATCGATCCGGATAATCCGCTGTACGTCAGCGCTGCGCAGGCGAAAGCCGCTGCAGGCCTGGGTGGCGCCGCCGCCGCTGGTGCTGCCGCTGCGCCGTTCGTGGCCAGCCAGTCCAATGAGCTGAACGACTTCGCCGCCATGTTTGCCGAGCCAGCACCTGCTGCTGCGGCCATGGCTCCAGCGGATGCGGGCGGCCTGGACCTGGACCTGAGCCAGGACGCTTCGCCAGTCGCTGCTGAAGCGAGCCTGATGGACTTTGACCTGGATCGCGACGCAAACGCACTCTCCGCGGAAGCTGCTCCAGCGCCGAAAGCTGCCGAGAGCAACACCCTGGACTTCGACCTGGGTGGCCTGAGCTTCGACGAGCCAGCGCCTGCCGCTGCCGTTGCTGCAGTTGAAGCGGCGCCGGTTCCAGCTGCGGAAGAAGCGCACGACCTGTCCTTCGACCTAGGCCTGGATGCTCCAGCAGCCAAGGTAGAAGCAGTGGAAGCCGCTCCAGTGGCTGACGCCATGGCCGATATCGGCATGGACTTCAACCTGGACCTGCCAGCCGCTAAAGCCGAAGCTGCACCAGCTGCCAGCCCGTTGGCTGAACTGGATAGCATGGACTTCTCGCTGCCAAGCGGCGGTGCTGCTCCAGCCCCGGCTCCTGCTGCGGAAGAAGCGTCTCTGTCGGCTGCCGACTTCGCGCTGGACCTGCCTGGCATGGATGCGCCGGCACCGGCTGCAGCTCCTGCTGCGGCGCCAGCCGACTTCGACCTGTCCAGCATCAACCTGGACCTGGGTGGTGCGGGCGCACCTGCCGCACCGAAAGGCGAGGAAGAGATGTCTGCCCTGCATATGGAAATGGACACCAAGCTGGATCTGGCGGTGGCCTACCAGGAAATCGGCGACAAGGAAGGCGCCCGCGAGCTGCTGGATGAAGTTATCCGCGGTGGTAGCGACGACCAGGTTGCACGAGCCAACTCCATGCGCGCATTGCTCGGTTAAACAGCAATTCGCCGTATAATGCCCGGTCACAGATCAATCTGACCGGGCATTTTTTATTTTGAAACGCATCGCATTAGGCATCCAGTACAACGGCGCCGACTGGCTTGGCTACCAGATCCAGCCGCACGGCCAGACCGTGCAGAACAAGCTGGAGGAAGCCATTGAGCGCTTCGCCTGCGTCAAGCTGGGCACCACTTGTGCCGGCCGCACCGACGCCGGCGTGCATGCGCTGAACCAGGTGGTGCACTTCGACACCGAACTCGATCGCGCCGAACACGCCTGGGTGCGCGGCATCAACGCCTTCCTGCCTGAATCGATCGGCGTGCGCTGGGCGCGCTACCTGCCCGAGGCGCCTACGCCGGAGCAGGAATTCCACTCCCGTTTCAGCGCCCGTTCCCGCACTTACCACTACCTGCTGTATAACAACCAGGTGCGTTCGCCTCTGCTGGCGGGCCGCGCCGGCTTCACGCACTGGAAGCTGGACGTGGAACGCATGCGTGAAGCCGTCAAGCCGCTGATCGGCACCCACGACTTCACCGCCTTCCGCGCCTCCATGTGCCAGGCCAAGACGCCAGTCAAGGAAATGCAGATGATCGGGATCGAGCGCCATGGCGACATGATCCTGTTCACGCTGCGCGCCAACGCTTTCCTGCACCATATGGTGCGCAACCTGGTCGGCTCCCTTGTCTATGTTGGCCAGGGCCGCGAGAACACCGACTGGCTGGGAGAGCTGTTGGCAGGGAAGGACCGCACCAAGTCCGCGCCGACTTTCATGCCGGACGGCCTGTACCTGTCGAGGATCGAATACGACGCAAAATGGGGCTTGCCGCAAGAAGAGCCCAGCATCCTGCCAGCTTTCTGAGGAAACCCGCAATGCCACGCACCCGCATCAAAATCTGCGGCCTGACCCGCGAAGAAGACGTCCAGGCCGCCGTTGCGGCGGGCGCCGATGCGGTGGGCTTCGTGTTTTACGAAAAAAGCCCGCGCTACGTGACGCCGCAGCGCGCGGCCGAACTGATTGCGCTGTTGCCGCCCTTCGTGACGCCGGTGGGATTGTTCGTGAACCACACGGCGCAGCAGGTGGCCGACACCGTGGCCATTGCGCCAATATCACTTTTGCAATTCCATGGCGATGAGACGGCGGAGCAGTGCGCCGCCGCAGCCAAAGCTGCCGGCCGCGCCTTCGTGCGGGTCTTCCGCGTCAAACCCGACACAAGCGGCGCTGAGCTGCTAGAATATGAGCGACTTTGCCGCGCATCCAGTGGCTTGTTCTCGGGCCTCCTGCTCGACACCTTCGTGGATGCATATGGCGGCGCAGGAAAGGTTTTCGATTGGTCCCTAATTCCAAAAGATCTCGCGCATCGGGCCGTTTTGAGTGGTGGCTTGAGCGTGCAAAATGTGACTGGCGCAGTGGCCAGCGTTCGCCCTTACGCGGTTGACGTCTCTAGTGGCGTCGAGCGCGCCAAGGGCATCAAAGATGCTCGCCTGATCGCGGAGTTCATTCGCGGCGTGCGGGCGGCAGATGCCACACTTGAGAAAGATCCGCACCATGAAAACCCCGGTTGATGCGCCTCCAGCGCACCTGTTTCACGCCTCGACTTACCACCTGCCTGACGCCACCGGCCATTTCGGCCCTTACGGCGGCTCCTTCGTCGCAGAGACCCTGAGCTACGCGCTGGCCGAGCTGCGCGAAGCCTATGACCGCTACAGCAAGGATGAACTTTTCCTCGAAGAGTTCCGCTATGAGCTGAAGCACTTCGTCGGCCGTCCTTCGCCCGTGTACCACGCCAAGCGCTGGTCCAACCAGCTGGGCGGCGCGCAAATCTTCTTCAAGCGCGAAGACCTGAACCACACCGGCGCGCACAAGATCAATAACGTGATCGGCCAGGCTTTGCTGGCCAAGCGCATGGGCAAGCCGCGCATCATCGCCGAAACCGGCGCCGGCCAGCACGGCGTTGCCACCGCCACCATCTGCGCCCGCTTCGGCCTGGAGTGCGTGGTGTACATGGGCAGCGAGGACGTGAAGCGCCAGGCGCAGAACGTTTATCGCATGAAGCTTCTGGGCGCGACCGTGGTGCCGGTGGAATCCGGCTCCAAGACCCTGAAAGACGCGCTGAACGAAGCGATGCGCGACTGGGTCACCAATATCGAAAACACTTTCTACATCATCGGCACCGTGGCGGGCCCGCACCCGTACCCGATGATGGTGCGCGACTTCCAGTCCGTGATCGGCGAAGAATGCCTGCAGCAGATGCCTGAGATGACCGGCCGCCAGCCGGACTATGTGGTGGCCTGCATCGGCGGCGGTTCCAACGCGATGGGTATTTTCTATCCTTACATCGACCAGGCCGCGACGGCGCTGGTGGGCGTGGAAGCGGCAGGCGAGGGCCTGGAGTCGGGCAAGCATGCTGCTTCGCTGACGGCCGGCTATCCGGGCGTCTTACACGGCAACCGTACCTACCTGCTGCAGGATGATGGCGGCCAGATTATCGAAACGCATTCGGTGTCGGCTGGCCTGGATTATCCGGGCGTGGGGCCTGAGCACTCCTACCTGAAGGATTCGGGACGCGCGCAATACGTGTCGATCACCGATGACGAGGCATTGCAGGCTTTCCATGACTGCTGCCATATCGAGGGGATCATTCCTGCGCTGGAGTCTTCGCACGCGCTGGCCTATGCGGCCAAGCTGGCGGCGACCCTGCCGAAGGATAAGATCATCCTGGCCAACCTGTCGGGCCGTGGCGACAAGGATATGCATACCGTCGCGCAGCGCGCCGGCCTGCAGTTCTAAAACCGGTAAACCGGTGTCTGACCCGCAGGGTCAGACATCCGACCCGCGACCGCCGCGTACCAAGTGTCCGACCCTGCGGGTCAGACACTGCTCTACCGGTTTGAAAGGAAAAAACATGACTCGTATCGCAGCAACCTTCGCCGCCCTGAAAGCGCAAAACAAGAAAGCCCTGGTCACCTTCATTACCGCGGGCGACCCTGACCCAGGCCACACCGTGGCACTGATGCACGCCTTGGTGGAAGGCGGCGCCGACATCCTCGAACTCGGCATCCCATTCTCCGACCCAATGGCGGAAGGCCCGGTCATCCAGCGCGCCTGCGAGCGCGCATTGGCAAAGGGCGTCGGCATCCGCGACTGCTTCGACTTCGTGCGCGAATTCCGCAAGACCAACAGCACCACCCCGGTGGTCCTGATGGGTTACGCCAACCCGATCGAGCGCCTGGGCGCCGACGCCTACATCGACGCCAGCAGCTCCGCCGGCGCCGACGGCGCCATCGTGGTCGACTATCCGCCGGAAGAATGTGAGGTATTCGCCGCCAAAATGCGCGCGGCTGGGCAGGACCTGATTTTCCTGCTGGCCCCCACCTCGACCGAACAGCGCGTGCAGCAAGTAGCGCGTGTCGGCAGCGGCTTCACCTACTATGTGTCGCTGAAAGGCGTCACCGGCGCCGGCCATATCGATACCGAAGACGTGGCGCGCCGCTTGGACATGATCCGCAAGCACGTCCAGCTGCCGCTGGGCGTCGGCTTCGGCATCCGCGATGCGGAAACTGCGCGGGCCGTGGCCAGCGTGGCCGACGCGGTCGTGATCGGCAGCCGCATCATCCAGGAAATCGAGACGGCAGGGCCGGAAAACGCTGTAAAATCAGTACGATCGTTCGTTTCCGGTATTCGCCACGCACTCGACGAAAAGCGTTAATCGTAGAGCAAGATTCTGCCTGTTTAGTTCGACAGGACAGGCAGAAACGGCTACACTTCCGGCCTAAGTTAGTGCAAGAGGAGAAATATATGAGCTGGTTGGAAAAATTACTGCCACCGCGCATCCAGCGCTCGGACGCTGCCGCTCGCAAGACAATGCCTGAAGGCCTGTGGGTCAAATGCCCATCCTGCGAGGCAGTTCTGTACCGTACCGACCTGGAGTCGAACCTGCATGTCTGCCCTAAGTGCGACCACCACATGCGTATCCGCGCGCGCGAGCGCCTGGATGCACTGCTGGACGCCGGCGGCCGTTATGAAATCGGCCAGGAGACCCTGCCGGTCGACACGCTGAAATTCAAGGACAGCAAGAAATACCCTGATCGCCTGAAGCAGGCGATGGAAGCCACTGGCGAAACCGATGCCCTGATCGCGATGGGCGGCTCGATCATGAGCCTGCCGGTTGTCGTAGCGTGCTTCGAATTCGAATTCATGGGCGGCTCCATGGGTTCCGTGGTTGGCGAACGTTTCGCCCGCGCGGCCCAGGTAGCGCTGGAACAGAAAGTGCCGTTCATCTGCGTGACCGCTACCGGCGGCGCACGTATGCAGGAAGGCCTGCTGTCCCTGATGCAGATGGCGAAAACCACTGCGATGCTGACCAAGCTGGCCGAGAAGAAGCTGCCGTTCATCTCCGTGCTGACCGACCCGACCATGGGCGGCGTGTCCGCATCGTTCGCCTTCATGGGCGACGTGGTGATGGCCGAGCCGAAAGCGCTGATCGGCTTCGCCGGTCCACGCGTGATCGAAAACACCGTGCGTGAAAAGCTGCCGGAAGGCTTCCAGCGTTCCGAGTTCCTGCTGACCAAGGGCGCGATCGACATGATCGTGGACCGCCGCCAGATGCGCGAAGAAATCGCTCGCCTGCTGGCCCTGATGCAGAACCAGGCCGCAGAAGTGCTGGCCTAAGCTTCAACTCTAGTTTTACCCGGCGCGCGCAGCCTCCTGCGCTGCGCGCCCAACACCCTCCTGGCGATAATGTCCAATCTCCCGAATACCCTCCCAGAATGGCTTGCGCTGATCGAATCGCGCCACGCCGAAACCGTCATCAACATGGGCCTGGAACGCGTACGCGCGGTCAAGGAACGCATGGCATTGCAGTTCAAATGCCCCGTCATCATGGTGGCCGGCACCAATGGCAAGGGCTCGACCTGCGCCATGCTGGAATCGATCCTGCTGCAGGGCGGCTACCGTGTCGGCCTGTACATCAAGCCGCACTTCTTGCACTTCAATGAACGTGCGCGCCTGAACGGCGACATGGCGAGCGATGAGCAGCTGGTGGAGAGTTTCAATTTCGTCGAGCGCGCGCGAGGCGATATTTCGCTGACGTATTTCGAATTTACCACCCTGGCGATCATGCACCTGATGTCGCAGGCGACGCTGGATGTGGTCATCCTGGAAGTGGGCCTGGGCGGACGCCTGGATGCGGTCAATGTGATCGACGCCGACGTGTCCATCGTGACCAGCGTCGACATTGACCACGTTGATTACCTTGGCGGCACGCGCGAGCAGATCGGCTTTGAAAAGGCCGGCATTTTCCGCACCGGCAAGGTCGCCATTTGCAGCGACCCGGTGCCGCCGCAGTCGCTGATCGACCACGCCATGGAAATCGGCGCCGACCTGTGGCTGATGGGCCGCGACTTCAACTACGCGGGCGACAAGCAGCAATGGAATTACGGCGGCCGTTCGCAGCGCCGCAATTCGCTCGCTTACCCGGGCTTACGCGGCGCGAACCAGCTGCTGAATGCCTGCGCCGCTCTCGCAGCACTCGAAGCGCTGAAGATGGAACTGCCGGTTGGCGCGCAGGAAGTGCGTACCGGCCTGGTGATGGTGGAGCTGCCGGGCCGCTTCCAGGTGCTGCCGGGCCGTCCGACTGTGATTTACGATGTGGCGCACAACCCGCACGCAGCAGCTGCGCTGGCGCAGAACGTGGGCAATATGGGCTTCAGCCCGTACACCTTCGCAGTGTTCGGCTCCATGCACGATAAGGACATCGACGGCGTGATCAAAGCCATGGCGCCATGCGTTGACCACTGGTGTCTTACCAACTTACCATCGTCGCGCGCGGCCACTGCTTCCGAGCTGGCAGGCAAAGTGCAGGCGATTGAGCCGAAAATCGGTGAAAAAACCGTCAATATTTTCGATGATCCAGGTCAGGCATTCGCAAATGCGATGAGCCGCGCGGGCGAGAATGATAGAATTGTGGTCTTTGGATCATTCCTGACCGTCGCCGGCGTCATGGCGGCGAAAAAATCCTCACTCCACTGAGAAAATTCCGCATGGGCTTGTTATCGAAATTTGGCAAAGACAAGCAAGATGCTGCTGGTGAAGACAGCGGCTACTACCGCGCACAGGACGACAGGGCCCTGGATGAAAAGGCCCGTTCCAAGCGCGCATCCAGCGCCGGCGCCGACGCGGCTCCGCGCCGCGGTGCCGGCAAAAATGCCCAGGATCCCGTACTGCCAGAGAAAAAGCGTGCACGCCGCCGTCTGGTAGGCGCCATTGCGCTAGCTTTGGCAGTGGCCATCGGCCTGCCGATGCTGCTCGATTCCGAACCTAAATCGTCGGTGTCGGATATCGCCATCAATATGCCTTCGAAGGACAAGCCGGGCGAACCGCTGAATGGCGGTCCTGCCAGCGCACCGGCTCCGGTGCCAGCTATCGGGCAGCCTGCCGCTCCTGCTCCTGTTCCTGCTCCGGCGCCGTCCTCGCGTACGGTCGCTCCGGTTGCAGCCGCCGGCGCTGCCCTCGACAAGGGCGAAGAAATTGTCCACGTGCCGAGCAAGCCGGCCGTGACCGAACCTGTGAAGCCGCCAAAAGCGGCCGATCCAAAAGCGACCGAGCCAAAAGTCGCCAAGGCCGAAGTAAAACACCCAGAACCGAAGCCGGAGCCGAAGAAACCGGAAGCCAAGCCTGCACTGTCCGACGATGCGCGCGCCATGGCTATCCTGGAAGGCAAGGCCGCCGAAGCAGCGCCATCGACCAAGTTTGTGATCAAGGTCGGCGCCTTCGCCGCGAAAGAAAAAGTGGAAGAGCTGCAGCGCAAGCTGGGCGACGCCGGCATCAAGTCCTATGCGCAAAAGGTCACCACCGCCAATGGCGAATTGACCAGCGTGCGAGTCGGTCCGTTCCCGAACAAGGAAGAAGCCGAAAAGGTCAAAGCCAAGCTGGTCAAACTGGGCCTGAACGGCAGCCTGGCCCCGGCCTGACAGGATGATTTGAGGCTGCGCTGACGTGACGATTTTCGATTACCTGGTTATTTTCGTGCTTGCCTCCTCCGTCATTATCGGTACCCTGCGCGGCCTGGTCAAAGAAGTACTGTCGCTGGCCGGCTGGATAATAGCCTTTGTCGTCGCCAACGCTTACGGACCATGGCTGGCCGCCATGCTGCCGGAGGCCATCCCGGGCGCCGTGGTGCGCCTGATCGTTGCCTTCATTGCACTGTTTATCGGTGCGCGCATCCTCCTTGCCCTGGTGACCATGGCGATCGAGGCGCTGATCGAAGCGGGCGGCCTGTCACTGGCAGACCGCGGCCTGGGAAGCTTGTTTGGCCTGGCTCGGGGCATTGTGATTGTGCTGGCCGGCGTCATATTGGCAGGGATGACATCCATGCCGAAGCAGGATTTCTGGAAGAACGCGCTGTTGAGTCCCATGGCGGAATCCGGCGTGCGCACCGTAAAACCATTCCTGCCCGCCGATATGGCGCAGCATGTCCATTTTTAGAATTCGTTAAATCCGCAGTACCAAGTTTAGGAGCACACCATGTGTGGCATCGTCGGCGTCGTATCCCACCAACCAGTCAACCAGATGCTGTATGACGCGCTGCTGCTGTTGCAGCATCGCGGCCAGGACGCGGCAGGTATCGCAACCAACCAAAGCAACACGTTCTCCATGCACAAGGCCAATGGCCTGGTGCGCGACGTGTTCCGCACTCGGAATATGCGTTCGCTGAACGGCACCTCCGGTATCGGCCATTGCCGCTACCCGACCGCCGGTTCTTCCAGCGAAGAAGAAGCGCAGCCGTTCTACGTCAACGCGCCGTTCGGCATCACCCTGGCGCACAACGGCAACCTGACCAACTGGGAACAGCTCAAGGACGAGATGTTCAAGAATGACCGCCGCCACATCAACACCGATTCCGATTCGGAAGTGCTGTTGAACGTGCTGGCGCACGAGATCCAGAAGGCATCCACCGACGTTCACCTGACCCCGGCCAACATCTTCCAGGCCGTGACGGTGCTGATCAAGCGCGTGCGCGGCGGCTATGCTGCGGTGGCGCAAATCGCAGGCAGCGGCATGCTGGCCTTCCGCGACCCGAACGGCATCCGTCCGCTGTGCCTGGGTATCAACGAAACCCCGGAAGGCAAGGAGTACATGGTTGCTTCGGAATCCGTGGCGCTGGAAGGCATGGGCTTCCGCTTCGTGCGCGACGTGCTGCCGGGCGAAGCGATCTTCATCGACGACGACAACAACCTGCACGCACAGATCTGCGCCGAGAATCCAAAGCTGAATCCATGCGTGTTCGAATACGTGTACCTGGCGCGTCCTGATTCCGTGATCGACGGCGCCTCCGTGTACAACACCCGCCTGAAGATGGGCGAGTACCTGGCCGACAAGATCAAGCGCGAAGGCCTGGCTGAAGGCGTGGACGTCGTCATGCCTATTCCTGACTCCTCGCGTCCTGCCGCAATCCAGTTGGCGATGCGCCTGGGCGTGGATTACCGCGAAGGCTTCATCAAGAACCGCTACATCGGCCGCACCTTCATCATGCCGGGCCAGGCGATGCGCAAGAAGTCCGTGCGCCAGAAGCTGAACGCCATCGGCGACGAATTCAAGGACAAGGTTGTACTGCTGGTGGACGACTCCATCGTGCGCGGCACCACCTCCCGTGAGATCGTGCAGATGGCGCGCGAAGCCGGCGCCAAGAAAGTGATCTTCGCCTCCGCCGCGCCGCCAGTGCTGTACCCGAACGTGTACGGCATCGACATGCCTACCCGCGACGAACTGATCGCCCACGGCCGCACCGTGCAAGAGATCTGCGAAGAAATCACCGCCGACGCGCTGGTCTACCAGGACCTGGAAGACCTGAAGAAATCCATCGCCGACGTGAACCCTGCGCTGACCGAATTCGAGGCTTCCTGCTTCGACGGCAAGTATATCACCGGCGACGTGTCGGCCGAGTACCTGGACCGCATCGAACAGGCTCGCCACAATCCGACCAAGGCCAAGGTTGCTGAAGACGCGGCACGTACGCAACTGAACCTGAACACCGCCAACACGGAATCCTGATGAAGAACTACGGCTTCACGACCACCATCCTGCATAACGACCGCCAGAAAGGCATCGAGCACGGCTCGCTGCACAAGCCGATCCACACTTCGGTCACTTTCGGCTACGCCGACGCACGCCAGCTGGCGTCGGTCTTCCAGGGCAAGGAGCCGGGCTTCCGCTACGGCCGCCAGGGCAACCCTACCGTTGCCGCTTTGGAGGATAAGGTCAGCAAGATGGAGCAGGGCGTGGGCACGATCTGCTTCGCCACGGGCATGGGCGCCATCGGCGCCGTGTTCCAGGCGCTGCTGCGCGCCGGCGACCATATCGTGTCGTCGTCGTTCCTGTTCGGGAATACCAACTCGCTGTGGCAAACCGTAGCGGGGCAGGGCGTGGGCGTGGACTTTGTCGACGCCACCGACGTGGCCAATGTGGCCGCGGCTTTGAAGCCTGAAACCCGCATGGTGTTCGTGGAGACCATCGCCAACCCGCGCACGCAGATCGCCGACCTGAAACGCATCGGCCAACTGTGCGCGGAGCGCGGCATCCTCTACATCGTGGACAACACGATGACGTCGCCCTACCTGTTCCGCCCGAAAGACGTGGGTGCGGGCCTGGTGGTGAATGCGCTGACCAAGTCGATTGGCGGCCATGGCAATGCACTGGGCGGCGCGCTGACTGATACCGGCGCTTACGACTGGACCAAGTTCCCGAACATCTTCGAGAACTACAAAAAGAATCCTGCGGCGCAGTGGGGCCTGGTGCAGATCCGCGCCAAGGCGCTGCGCGACTTCGGCGCCTCGCTGGCCCCGGAAGCAGCGCACACCATTGCCGTCGGCGCCGAAACGCTGGCCCTGCGCATGGAACGCACCTGCGCCAACGCCCGCGCCCTGGCAGCAATGCTGGAAGCCGACGAGCGCGTTGCGGCTGTCTACTACCCAGGCCTGAAATCGCACCCGCAGCACGGCATCGCAGCAGAGCTGTTCAAGGACTTCGGTTCGCTTTTGAGCTTTGAACTGAAAGACGGCATCGACTGTTTCGACTACCTCAACAAGTTGAAGCTCGCGATCCCGACTTCCAACCTGGGCGATACCCGCACGTTGGTGATCCCCGTCTCGCACACCATCTTCTACGAAATGGGCCCAGAGCGCCGCGCCTCGATGGGCATTGCCGACAGCCTGATCCGCGTCTCCGTCGGCATCGAAGACCCCGCCGACCTGACCCCGACTTTTTCCTTAGTAGGGGATACCGAAGATGGCGGTGAAGCGGGATTTCTGTTCGGCTGTGGCGGCTGGGTCGCGCAGCAGGTAGGTTTCCAGCATGCCGAATTGTTCGAGGCGCAGGCCAATGTCTTTGAACAGGGGCGAGAGGTCGGGCGCTTTGGTGGTGGCGACAATGTTGTTCAGCAGCGGGTCGAGGTCGACACCGCCGATCGCTTTGCCGATGCGGACGATGTCGGCCTGGTCGTATTGTTTGCCTTTGTGGCCGAACTCTTTGTACATCGCGTTCAGCAGCGTGTCGAGGCTGACCTTGCCTTTGCTGGCCTTGCGCAGTTCGACGTCCATCGCCAGGCCGGCAATCGTACCGCCGCCGTAGACAAGCAGCCAGTTGCGGTGCTTGTCCTTGACCGCTTCGCGCACTGTGACGGTCAGTCCTTGTACATTACGGGCGACGTTCTGGCCGCGCGCCAGGTTTTCCAGCTGCTGGATCACCATCGTGCGGTCCATCAGTTTGTTGCGCGCCATCGTGATCACGGTGACGTAGTCGTTCACGCCTTCCTTGAACCATTCTTCGCTTTCGTTCTTCGGCACCAGCGAGTGACCGTCCCAGAAGTGGGCCAGCTCGTGCGCCATCACCTTGCCCCAGATCGGGCGCGAGACGTCGCTGCCATCGTCTTTCAGGTATTGGCTGAAGGAGGCGGAGAAGGCGCCGCCGTCGCCGGTGTCGCCCTGGTTGATCACGATCAGGAAGCGGTCGGCAACCGGGCCACGGCCGTAAAGCTTCTGGTAGCTGTTCATCTGTTTGTCGATCATCGACATGAAGGCGTCGCGGCGTTTCCAGTATTGTTTGCCCATGACCAGGGTCATTTCGACGCCGCCTGCCTTGAAGGTCTCGGCATGTGCGGTGCCGAAGAAGAAGGCGTTGTTCACCAGCTCGCGGCGCGATTCGACGACGAAGGCGCCAGGCTTGCCGGCGCTGCGCCATGGCGTGTTGGCTTTCCACCCTTGCGGCAGCTCGAAGGCGACTTCGGTTTCGCCCAGCATCTTCACGCCCGGCACGATAAATAGCGGGTAGCCGACCGACATCAGGCCTTCGTCTGTGTGATAGGACACTTCTTCATTCCCGCCCGGCCATTCGTATTTGTCGTGCTCCAGGCGGATGTCATAGGAGAGGCGCAGGCGGCGGTCGCCATCCACTTCATATTCGCCTTCGCCCTTGTCGGTCAGTGCGACCGCGCTGCCGGCCATGTCGCGCACGGCCAGTTTTTCGATCAGGTCCGCCTGGCCGTTTTTCAGCTGCGGGATGGGCATGCAGTTGAACAGCACCAGTTCGCGGCCTTCGACCCAGACGTCGGCTTCAACGTGGGCGCGCTTGGCATCTTTGTCGATGCTCAGGCGGTAATGGTTGGTCTGGTTGTCGAAGGCGAACGCGGACTGCGCTGCCAGCATCGCGGCTGCGATGCAGAGTGGCTTGAACATCAAATCTCCCCGGTGGTTATGTGGTTTTGTGTGACTTTAAGTTAGCGCAGCCACCCGGGGAGCGTGGCTGCGACGAACTGCAGGATTGGCGGAATAGACTGCAGTCTTAGCGTAGCGCTTTTTCCACAACGGCTTTCATTGCGGGCATGGCGCAGCGCAGGGCGGCGTGGCCGCAGTCGGTGTCGAGGACTGTGGCTTCTTCCTTGCGCAGCTTGGCGAAGGAGATGCTTGGCGCTGGATTGACCAGGTGGTCTTGCGCGGCATTGATCGGGTAGATGTGCGCCTTGACGTGGGCAGCTGCGTCTTCCAATTTGCCGCCCTGGGCGATGTCGTGGCCGAGCACTGCGCGGATCTGCCACAGGGAGTTGTTGGCATCGGTGCCTTCAGGATCGGAGGCTGCGCTCTCGCGGAAGAATTTTTCGAAATCCTTTGGCGCGGTGCGTGCGCTGCGGTGGGCCGGGCTGTCGAAGTTCATGGCGAACAGCAGGTTGTACATCGGCAGGGCCGGATTCTTTGCGTAGCGGCCGCCGGCATAGGCTGGTTCGTCGACCACGGATTTCTCGACGATGCGCAGGAACAGCATGTCGGAGGAGGTCAGGCGCGGGGTGCCCGCAATCGGGATAGCCACGTCCATGAAGCCCGGGTAGCTGGCTGCCCACTGGAAGGTTTGCATGCCGCCCATCGAGTAGCCCATGACGGCGCGCACGTGGTTGATGCCCAGTTTTTCAGTCAGCAGCTTGTGCTGGCTTTCCACCATGTCGCGCATGGAGAATTGCGGGAAGGCTGGGCCGGCCTGGGTCTTGCTGTTGGAGGGCGAGCAGGAAACGCCGTTGCCCAGCGCATCGACCACGATCACATACCATGGCGCTGGATCGAACAGGGCGCCGCTTTGCAGCATGCCGATGGCGTCGCGGCTGGTGCCGGTGTGCCAGGTGGTGAACAGGATGGCGTTGGATTTGTCGGCGTTCAGGGTGCCGATGGTGCGGTAGCCGATCGAGCAGTCGTTGATGGTGGCTTTGCTCTCAAGCTGCAGGTCGCCCATTTTGGCGAATTGCTGCTGTGGCGCTGCGGCGTAGGCCGAGACGGAGGCAAATGCGAGAGTGCACAGGGTGGCGCTGAGGCGTCGGGCAAACATGTTTTCTCCTTCTTGTTGTTGATGTAAGAAGGATAACTTTGTTTGCCCGGCAATAGTAGCGTCTATGCGACAGGCTGCAAAAAACGCGGAACAGGCGGGATGAATCAGTGCCAGGTGCGCATCAGGCCGACCGCCAGGCCTTCCAGGGCGAAGTCGTCTTCCGGGTTGACGGTGATGATCTTGAAGTCCGGGTTTTCCGGCAGCAGTTCGATCTTGCTGCCGGTCTTGCGGTAGGTCTTCACCGTGACGTCGTTGCCGATACGGGCTACCACCACCTGGCCGTTGCGGGCGCTGTCGGTCTTTTTCACGGCCAGCAGGTCGCCGTCCATGATGCCGATGTCGCGCATCGATTCGCCGCGCACCTTCAGCAGGAAGTCGGGCTTGGCCGAGAACAGGTTCGGGTCGACGCTGTAGCTGGTTTCCAGGTTTTCCTGTGCCAGGATGGGCGAACCGGCGGCGACGCGGCCGATCAGCGGCAGGGAAATCAGCATGCCGGCCGGGACGGCTGGCATATCGTCGAATTCGACTTTGGCGCGCGGGGCAGGGCTAGGTTTTGCGGTGCCGGTTGCCGGGCCGCCGAAGTTGCCGGTCAGGCGGATGCCGCGCGAAGTGCCGGCGGTGATTTCAATCGCGCCTTTGCGCTGGAGGGCTTTCAGGTGCTCTTCGGCCGCATTGGCGGATTTGAAGCCCAGTTCCGCTGCGATTTCTGCGCGGGTCGGTGGGAAGCCGGTGTTTTCGATTGCATCCTTGATCAGGTCGAGGATTTGTTCTTGTCGTGCTGTGAGCTTGATCATGGCGCTATAGTGGACTGTGATTATAGACAGTCTGTATTTTTGTACAGTATGAAAGGAATTGCAAGCAAATTTGTTGCATCGGCAGAAAATATTCGGCTTAATGTCGATTCGACAACCATTGGAGGGCAGGATGGGACGGTTTGCTTTCTTGCTGGCGGCGGGGATTTCGCTTTTTGGTGCAGTAATCCATTTCGCCGCGCCTTGGCTGGGGCCGGAGTGGTACGCCTTCCTGCAGGCGCCGCCTAAGGTTGTCGCTCCCGCCCACGCTGGGACCTGGTTCGCGCCTGCTGGTGCTGCGCTCATTGGGGCCCTGATGTTCATCTGCTCCCTGTACGCGCTGGCCGGTGCGGGCCGCCTGCACTGGCTGCCGTTTGCACAAATGGCGCAGGGCACGATCGCTGCGATCTGCCTGCTGCGCGGGCTGCTGGTTGTGCCTTACCTCTACAAATTCCCCGAGCGTCTGTGGACGTTTGACGTTGTCGCGTCCTGCATCTGGCTTGCGGCCGGGCTCGGTTTCCTGACCGGCATCCTGCAGTCTTCCCGCGCCGCGCAAGCGCAAGGCGCGGCCTCAGGCGATTAGTCCGGAGATCACCAAGGCATCATCCAGCGTCCTCACCCTCAGTAGCGCCAGGGCCAACTGTTCCAGTTGCTCCGGGTTCGCGTCGCGCATGGGGCTGCGAACCGATTCGGGTAGTTTGCCGAAGCGGGCCTCGAGTTGTCGCTCCACCATTGCTGCCAAACGTCTGCGCGCCTCAGCACGCCCTTCAGCACGGCCTTCAGCAAGCCCTTGAATCCTTCCCTTTATTCGTCCTCGACGGTCTGTCAGCTCCCACATCATGTAAGCAAAACTGTTTTTGTCAGCATGCTGGTCGGCTTCGATCAGTTCGTAGATTTCCATGGTTGTCTCCGTTTGCCATGTCCTTGGTATTGGCATCATCAGATCTATGACTTGCCGCAGGTCTGAAAGTTCCCGCACATTCCAACTGCCTGCAAAAAGTTGACGCAGTAAGCGCAACTTGGCGGCCCGGCGGCGCTCGACTGAGCGGCGGGTCTGCAATGCAAGCAGGTGCGTGGCGATTGCGACGGCCGTAACGGCCGCCATCGCAGACCTGGATCGGCCAGCAGGGCGATGCTGATGATCGGCATGGCAAAGCGGTCTTGCAGGCGACTGCGGTAAATCGCCATACGCTGGGCGAAACCTTCATCGCGGCTGCACTGGATTTCAATATGGAGGCAGGCAGGGCTGCCGTCCAGCAGGGAAACAAGCAGCAAGATGTCGGGATGCCGGGCAGCGGCAGCGGAATCCGGTGTCGGCGGGGGCAGTTCGTGATCGGGCAGACAATATTGCCGGCTCCAGTCGATCTGGGAGGCGAGGTCTGGGGCGAACAGGCGCAGGAAACCTTCGGGGTGGTTCCCGGCCAACAGCTTCCAGGCGGCGTCGAACTGGTCCATGTCCCAGCATGCCAGCGCCCGGGGTAGCGGGCTTTGCGCGCCATCAGTAAACCTTGAGCCGGTGGGCAAAACCTGCTATGCTTGCGGGCTTACCTCTTCCCACACCCGTCTTGACGCCGGGGTGGGCTATATTCACAGTCCTTAAGGGAGTTATTAATGCGTCACTACGAAATCGTATTTATCGTCCATCCGGACCAGAGCGAGCAAGTGCCCGCGATGATCGAACGTTACAAAGCCAGCGTGACCTCGCGCGGCGGTAACGTACACCGTGTTGAAGATTGGGGCCGCCGTCAAATGGCTTACTCGATCCAGAAACTGGCTAAGGCACACTACATCTGCCTGAACATCGAATGCGACAACGAAACCCTGGTTGAGCTGGAAACCGCATTCAAATTCAATGATGCCGTACTGCGCCACCTGACCGTCAAGATGAAGAAAGCGGAAACCGCTCCTTCGCCGATGATGAAGTCGGTTCAGCGTGAAGACGCGGCCAAGAGCCATCGCGCCGAAGCCCCAGCAGCTCCTGCAGCGGCCTAATTCCTGACAGGAGACGGTCTGTACAACCAGCTCCGGGTTACCGCCCTGATCGCCGAACGGGATGAAATTCGTTACACCCCCGCCGGCCTGCCGATTGTGAATGCAAGCTTGCAGCACAGTTCGCAGCAGACAGAGGCAGGCATTGCCCGACTGACCGAGTTTGAAGTTCCTGCGGTCGCCGCAGGAGAACTGTCGAAACGATTCAGTCAGGCGCCCCTTGGAGGCTTGTACGAGTTCACCGGCTTCCTGGCCAAGAAGAACCGCAATAGCAGAACCCTGGTGTTTCACATCATTGATTTTCGTGCTGTCTAAACAGCGCACATTTAAATACAGGAGCCTAAAATGGCATTCGGTAAAAAGTTCGACAAAAACAAGCTCAAGCTGAAAGAAAAGCGCAAGCAACAAAACCCACTGTTCAAGCGCAAGAAGTTCTGCCGCTTCACCGCAGCTCACGTTGAGCAAGTGGACTACAAAGACGTAGACACCCTGAAAGATTTCGTCCAGGAAAACGGCAAGATCATGCCAGCACGCCTGACCGGTACCAAGGCGCACTACCAGCGCCAAGTTGACACCGCGATCAAGCGCGCCCGCTACCTGGCCCTGCTGCCGTACACCGATCTGCACCACGCTTAATTAGCGATCAGATCAGAGATCCTGGAGAAATAATATGCAAATCATCCTTTTGGAAAAAGTTGTTAACGTCGGCAACCTGGGCGACGTGGTGAAAGTGAAAGACGGCTACGCCCGTAACTTCCTGATCCCTCAGAAGCTGGCACGTCGTGCTACCGCTGCTGCTGTTGCTGAATTCGAAGCCAAGCGCGCTGAACTGGAAAAAGCTGCTGCTGCTAAGCTGGCTGCTGCTCAAGCCCAAGGCGAAAAGCTGAACGGCATGACCGTAACCGTATCGCAGAAAGCCGGCGTTGACGGCCGTCTGTTCGGTTCTGTGACCAACTTCGATATCGCTGAAGCCCTGTCGAAAGCTGGCTTCACCGTGGAAAAAGCTGCTGTGCGCCTGCCAACCGGTCCTCTGAAGACCACCGGCGAGTTCCCAGTTGCCGTGGCACTGCACACCGACGTCGTGGTGGAAGTCACCGTTGCCGTAGTTGGCGAAGCTGCTTAATCAGCGTCGTATCTACATCAAAAAAGCCGGGTTCGCCCGGCTTTTTTTATTTTCAGGGATTATTCCCGGCTTGCCGAAGCAGGTATAATGCGCGCCATGAACGCCGCACCCCAGTCCGACCCACAAGTCGATTCCCTCCGCATTCCGCCGCACTCGATCGAGGCAGAGCAATCTGTCATCGGTGGTTTGTTGCGTGACAACGCGGCGTGGGACCGTATTGCGGACTTCATGAATGCGGAAGACTTCTACCGCTACGACCACCGCATTATCTTCGAGCAGATGGTCCGCCTGATTAACTCGGGCAAGCCGGCCGACGTGGTGACCGTGTTCGAGGCCCTGAGCATGCTGGGCAAAGCGGACGAGGTGGGCGGCATGGCCTACCTGAACGCCATGGCGCAGAATACGCCGTCGGCCGCGAATATCCGCCGGTATGCGGAAATCGTGCGTGACCGCGGCGTGCTGCGCAAGCTGATCACCGTGGCCGATGAAGTGTCGGGCAACGCCTTCAGCCCGCAAGGCAAGGACGTCAAGCAGATCCTGGACGAGGCGGAAGCGAAGATCTTCGCCATCGCCGAAGCCGGCTCTCGCGGCGCAGCTGGCTGGCTGCCGGTGCAGCCCCTGCTGACTCAGGTGGTGGAGCGTATCGACGAACTGTATTCGCGCGATTCAGGCTCCGAAATCACCGGCGTGCCGACCGGCTGGACCGATCTGGATAAGATGACATCGGGCCTGCAGCCGGGCGACATGGTTGTTGTGGCCGGCCGTCCTTCCATGGGCAAGACCGCATTCTCGATGAATATCGCCGAAAACGTGGCGGTGGAAGCGGGCCTGCCGGTCGCCGTGTTCTCGATGGAGATGGGCGGCGTGCAGCTGGCGATGCGTATGCTGGGTTCCGTCGGCCTGCTGGACCAGCACCGCCTGCGTACCGGTAAACTGATCGACGAGGATTGGCCGCGCCTGACGCACGCCATCCAGAAAATGAATGATGCCCAGGTCTACATCGACGAGACCCCGGCACTGAACCCGATCGAGATGCGCGCCCGTGCGCGCCGCCTGGCCCGCCAATGCGGGAAGCTGGGCCTGATCGTGGTCGACTACCTGCAGCTGATGCAGGGCAGCCAGCCGGGCGACAACCGCTCGGCCGAGATCTCCGAGATCTCGCGTTCCCTCAAGGGCCTGGCCAAAGAGCTGCATTGCCCCGTCATTGCACTCTCCCAGCTGAACCGATCGCTGGAACAACGTCCCAATAAACGTCCCGTCATGTCCGACCTGCGCGAATCCGGCGCTATCGAGCAGGATGCGGACGTGATCATTTTCCTGTATCGCGACGAAGTCTATAACCCAGACTCGCCGGATAAAGGCACCGCCGAGATCATTATCGGCAAGCAGCGTAACGGTCCAATCGGGGCGATCCGCCTGACCTGGATCGGTGCGTACACCAAGTTTGGCAATTACACCGGTAACCTGTCGATCTACCAAGGCGATTGATTACCAGGCTGGCCACGCTGGGTGGCTATGCTGCAGTACCAACGAATCAACCAACGGAGAACAAAAATGTTTGGACGCTTGATGCCCTCGGAGGGCAAATTCTTTGACATGTTTAACCAGCACGCCGATCTGTGCGTGAAGGGCGCCAAAGAGATGCTGGGCCTGATGGCTAACTTCGACGACCTCGAAAATCGCGTGCACGCTATTGAAAGTCTCGAAAAGCAGGCTGACAAGATCACCTACCAGGCGGTGGACCTGCTGCACAAGACCTTCATCACCCCACTGGACCGCGACGACATCCACAAGCTGATCACCAAGATGGACGACATCCTGGACCTGATGGAAGACGCCGCACAGACCGTGTCCCTGTACGACCTGCACTCCGTGACTCCGGAAGCCAAGCGCCTGGCCGAACTGGTCCTGGCATGCTGCGAAAAAGTGAAAGAAGCCGTGGCCCTGCTGTCGAACATGAACAACGCTTCCAAGATCGTCGGCATCTGCGAAGAGATCGACCGCCTGGAATCGGACGCCGACCACGTGATGCGCGCTGCAATGTCCAAGCTGTTCCGCGACGAACCGGACGTGCGTAACCTGATCAAGATGAAGGCAATCTACGAGATCCTGGAAACCGTGACCGACCGCTGCGAAGATGTTGCCAACATCATCGAAGGCATCATCGTCGAAAACGCATAAGAAAAGACTACTTCCATGAACAACCTGGAAATTGGCATCTACGCGCTGTCGGCTTTGGTCTTCCTGGCGCTGGTGTTCGACTTCATGAACGGCTTCCATGATGCCGCGAATGCGATCGCCACGGTGGTCTCCACCGGCGTGCTGAAGCCGCAGACCGCGGTAGCCATGGCGGCGTTTTTCAACTTCGTGGCGATTTTCGTCGTCGGCCTGAAGGTGGCGCAAACCATCGGTAAAGGCACGATCGATCCGCATGTGGTGGACCACTATGTGATCTTTGGCGCCCTGTGCGGCGCCGTGATCTGGAACGTGATCACCTGGTACTACGGCATTCCATCGTCGTCCTCGCACGCGCTGATCGGCGGCCTGGTGGGCGCAGCGGTAGCCAAAGCCGGTACCGGCGCGCTGATCGGCAAAGGCCTGATTACCATCGTGGAATTCATCGTGCTGGCGCCGCTGCTCGGCTTTGTGCTCGGTTCCCTGATCATGCTGATCGTGTCGTGGGTGTTCGTTAAATCGACGCCGCGCAAGGTCGACACCTGGTTCCGTCGCCTGCAGCTGGTCTCCGCGGCCGGCTATTCGCTGGGCCACGGCGGCAATGACGCGCAAAAGACCATGGGTATCATCTGGATGCTGCTGATCGCTTCGGGCCACGTGGCGGCGACGGATGCATCGCCACCGGTCTGGGTCATCATCGCTTGCTACGGCGCGATTTCGTTCGGCACCCTGTTCGGCGGCTGGCGTATCGTCAAGACCATGGGCCAGAAAATCACCAAGCTGAAACCGGTGGGCGGCTTCTGCGCCGAGACCGGCGGTGCGATCACCCTGCTGATGGCGTCCTTCCTGGGCGTGCCTGTGTCGACCACCCACACCATCACCGGCGCTATCGTCGGCGTGGGCTCGTCGCAGAAAATGTCGGCTGTGCGTTGGGGTGTGGCTGGCAATATCGTCTGGGCGTGGATATTCACCATCCCTGCATCGGCCTTCGTCGGTGCGATTTTCTGGTGGCTCGGTACCAAGATCATGTAAATGATTTTAAAAAAGGGGAGGCTGCGGCCTCCCTTTTTTCGTTGTGCTCGTCTCATATTTGAGATATTGTCTCTCATATGGGAAATTCATTTGAAGACCGGCTGGTCAGGCGTCTGGCGCTGTTGCGCGAGGAGCGCGCACTGTCGCTGGAAGAACTGGCCACGCAGAGCGGCATCAGCCGCGCTACCTTGTCGCGCCTGGAGCGCGCTGAAACCAGTCCGACGGCGGAGATGCTGGGCAAGCTGTGCTCCGTGTATGGCATGCCGATGTCGCGCCTGATCGCGGAAGTGGAGCAGGCGCCGGTGCAGCTGATCCGGCGCGCCGAGCAAGCGGAGTGGCATGATCCGTCCACCGGCTTCGTGCGACGCATGGTGTCGCCGCCGGCGCGCGGCTTTGCGGCGGAGATGATCGAAGGGCGCCTGCCAGCGGGCGCTTTGATCGATTACGCCCAGCCGCCGATGCGGGGGTTGGAGCAGCATATGTGGATGCTGTCAGGGGTGCTCGACTACACCATCGACGGCGTAACGCATCGGCTGCAGCCTGGCGATTGCCTGCGCTTTCACTTGTATGGCGCGACGCGCTTTTCCTGTCCTGGCCCTGGCGAGGCCCATTACCTGATTGCGATATGCGAACCATAAACGAACTGGATGGCGCCGGCTTGCTGGCGCATGCCGATGAATTGGCCGAGGTGCTGCGCGCTTGCGTGCTGGCCGGGGCGAGCGTCGGCTTCGAGCTGCCTTTCCCGCATGAGGAGTCGCGCGCCTTCTGGCTTGGCCTGCACGGCGCAGTGGAGCGCGGTGAGCGGCGCCTGTTCGTGGTGCGCGGCGATGATGGGCGCGTTGACGGCACCTTGCAGCTGGTGCTGGCGGGGATGCCGAATGGCTGCCACCGCGCCGAGCTGTCCAAGATGCTGGTGCATCCGCGTGCGCGCCGCCGGGGGCTGGCGCAGGCGCTGGTGCTGAGCGCCGAGGCACATGCACGCGCGCTGGGCCGTACGCTGATTGTGCTCGACACCTGCAGCGGCGAGCCGGCAGAAAGCATGTATCTCAAGCTTGGCTACGAGCGATGCGGCGAGATTCCGCAGTACGCCACCATGCCCGATGGCCGCCTGGGCGCGACGACTTTCATGTACAAGCTGCTGCCGCACGTGGCGGCGGCCGATCCGGGTGAACCGGATTCGGTGGCGCTGATGTCGGAGCTGGATGCGACGCTGCAGGCGATTACAGGCGACAGCCGCCGCACCCAGTTCAGCGTCGCCGATGCCCGCGGCGAGGCCGGTCGTTTTGCGGTAGCGCGCGACCCGCATGGAAAAGCGCTTGGTTGCGGAGCTTTGCGGCCCATGGGCGAGAACGTCGCGGAAATCAAGCGCATGTACGCTCGGCCCGGCAGCAAGGGTATAGGCAGCGCAGTGCTGGTCTGGCTGGAGGCGGAGGCGCGCCGCATCGGATACCGCGCGCTGCGTCTGGAGACGCGGCTGGTCAACACACGCGCCGTGCAGTTCTACCTGGCGCACGGATACCAGCGAATCGAGAACTTCGGCCGCTACGCCGGCAATCCCGCTGCCGCCTGTTTCGAGAAAACGCTTTAAACAGGATCGTGGCAGCAGACGCCGATCTTGTTGCCATCGGGGTCGCGGAAGTAAGCGCCGTAATAGTTGGCGTGATAGTGCGGACGCAGGCCTGGCGCGCCTTCACAGCTTCCGCCGTTGGCCAGCGCCGTAGCGTGCGCGGCATCAACTGCCGCGCGCGATGGCGCCAGCAAGGCAGTCATCGGGCCATTGCCAGGGTCGGCGGGAGAGCCGTCGTAAGGGCGGCCGATGATCAACAGCGGACGTCCGCCGCCGGCCGGCTGCCAGGCCGCCCAGGGCTTGCTTTCGTCGCAGAAGCGCTGGGCATGGCCGAGCGCCGCCATCACGGCCGCATGAAAGCGGTAGGCGGCGGCGAAATCGCTGATGCCGATGAATACGTGCGAAATCATAAAGCGCCCCTTACAGCTTTCACGTCTGTCAGCCCGGCGAGTATCTTCTCGATGCCATCCATCTTCAACGTCCGGATGCCCTCGGCCAGCGCGGCATTGCGCAGTTGCGGCGGGCTGGCGCGTTCGCGTACCAGCTGGCGCGTGTGCTCGCCCGGCACCAGCAATTCATGCAGGCCGATGCGGCCCTTATAACCTTTGCTGCATTCCTTGCATCCGACGGCGCGGTACAGCGTAAAGCCGCCGCGCGCCTCGCCGTGGCGCTCGCGCCAGCCGTTGACGATGCGCAGCTTGGCCGCTCGCGGATCGGCGCGCCAGGCTTCGGACTTCTGTAACTCCTCGCTGTATTCTGCCAGCAGAAGTTCAAGCTCAGCCTCGCCGGGCTGGTAGGCGAGTTTGCAGTGCTCGCACAGGCGCTTGGCCAGGCGCAAGGCCAGCACGCCAAGCAGGGCATCGGCCATGGCGAATCGCTCGCTGCCCATTTCGTGCAGGCGGCTGATGCTATCGGTGCTGCTGCCGGTGGGCAGGCAGCCAAGCACCATGCGGCCGTTCATCGCAGCTTCGATGGCTAGTGCGGCAGTCTCGCTGTCGCGCATATCCCCAATCGCTACCTGGTCGGGATCAGCGTGCAGCACAGCGCGCAGGGCGGCGGCGAAGCCGGTGCCAGCTTCGCGCTGCACCGGCACCTGGCGGGCGCCGGGCTGCAGGATCTCGACCGGCTCCTCGATGGTCCATACCTTGGCGTCTGGGCGCTCCAGCTGCAGCAGCAGCGAATGCAGGGCCGTGGTGCGGCCGGAACCTGCGGGACCGCATAGCAGGAACAGGCCGTGCGTGGTGTCGATGGCGGCGCGCAGCTTGTCCTGCAAGGCGGGCACCATACCCAGGCGATCCAGCGGGATCGGCGCACCGCTGCTAAGCAGGTGCAGCACCACGTCCTCCATGCCGCCGGCGGAAGGGATGAAAGTGGCGCGCAGCTCCACATCGAGCTGGCTGAATTCGCGGAACAGCAGTTTGCCTTCGACCGGATGCCCGGCTGGCGTGGCAGGCAGGCCGCACATGGTTTTCAGGCGCGCCACCAGGGCGGCATGCAGGTCAAGTGCTGCGTCGGCGTAGGGCAGGAGGGCGCCATCGCGGCGCAGGCGCAGTACCGAGACGCCGCGCGCGGTGTGGGGTTCGATGTGGATGTCGGATGCATCGAGGCGGCATGCCTCGGTGATGATCTTGTCTGCCAGGGCGGCTGCGGCATCGGCATCGGCGGCGTTGTGCGTGCGGGCAGGCTTGGCGGCGCCGACGCCGGCGCTGGCTGCGAAACGCGGCGACTGGCGCGCGGCCAGTGCGACGGCCAGCGTTTCGCACAGGGCTTGCAGGCATTCGCGTTGCAGCGCGCTGAAGGGCAGGTCGCTGCGCGGGTTCACCAGCTGGATCACGCCCAGCAGCTCCTTGCCTTGCGCGTCAGCGATGGGCGCGGCCAGCACCTGGCGGGTGCGATAGCCGGTGCGCTGGTCAAGGCCGCGCTGGAATTGCAAGTCGGGAGAGATGTCGCGCAGCTGCGCTTCATCGTACACATCGCCGATGTCCAGCACTTGCTGGGTCAACGCGACATAGCCGGGAATGCTGCCGGGCGTGACAGCGACGCGCAATTCGCGCGACACCAGGTAATCCTTCTCCTGGTCCATCACGAACAACTGGCAGCGCTCGCATTCGAACAGATGGCATAAGTCGGCCGGCACGCTGGACATTAAACCGTCGAGCCCACGCGCGGCGTGTACGCGCGTGCTGACTTCCTGCAGCTTACGGTATAGCTGCAATTGCTCTGTATCACTCACAGCACATCCCTTATCTTGTCGTTTTTCCAAGTTTGTCAATGATAGCGCCAAATAAGCAACACTCAACCGTGCGGGCCCTGGCGGGAGTAAAATATAGCTGTCACTTTGGCCATCTCGCCTTAAACAAGCAGGATGATTGCCGGGAGAACGAAAATGAAAAGCCCCGCGCCTCGTCTGGTTGGCATGGCCGCATTGGCCATCGCCTGTGGAAACCTTGCAGCCGATCCCCTGCGAGCGGAACGGGAGCGTGAGCGAGCGCCAGCCGCTGTTTTCGACCTCAGCGCGAGCCAGATGAAACTCTCCGATTGGCCGGGCAACCCCAACAGCAATAACGTCACCTTACGCATGGCTGCGACCATGACGCAGTCATTGCCACGCGACTGGCAGGTGCGGGCCAGCCTGAATACCCAGTACAACTCCGGCGACCTGACCTTGCAGGATACCCTGGCGCCGACGGTGTTTACTTCCCTCAATATGATGCGTGACCGCGATGTGCTGCGCGACGGCGGCATAGGCAGCAATCTCGAGCTGTATTCGCCGAATATGTGCGCGACCCTGCTGCGCAATTGCCGCGCCCTGATGTTCTACGACCGCAATTACATCCGCTACAACCGCAACTATGCCGGGCAGCTGCGCAGCGGCCGCATTGGCAGCATGGGTATAGGGATGAGGATATTGACGGGCAAGCGCTCCAGCATGCAGCTTGATTATGGACGGGTGGTGCGTTCCGAGCAGATGCCGGAGGACGACCGCAGCCGCCTGACCCTGCGCATGGGCTATACCTGGTAAAACGCTTCTAAAAATACTGCTTGACCTTCCCATCATGGGATACTTGATACTGGTCGCCAGAGCATAGGCGAGGAGTATTCCATGAGTCAGTTCCAGCAAACCGTCCGTATTGAAGGCATGAGCTGCGCGTCCTGCGTGCGCCGTGTCGAAAAGGCGCTGGCCACCGTTCCGGGCGTGGCCCATGCCGCCGTCAACCTGGCGACCGAAACAGCGCGCGTCGACTCTGATTCGCCGGTGGCGTTTGCCGCCTTGCAGCAGGCCATTGGCAAGGCCGGTTATGCCGCCAGCGAACTGGCCGCTCCTGCAGTCGATGCGGAGCGCCGCATTCCGGAGGGACTGGCCGTAATCTTGTCCGCCATGTTGTCGGCGCCGCTGGTAATGCCGATGGTGGCGGAGTGGTTCGGCGTGCACTTGATGATCCCGGCGTGGCTGCAATGGCTGCTGGCGACGCCGGTGCAATTTGTCTTTGGTGCGCGCTTCTATCGCGCCGGCTGGAAGGCTGTGAAGGCGCGCGCGGGCAATATGGATTTGCTGGTGGCGCTGGGGACTTCGGCGGCCTACGGCTTGAGCGTTTATCTGGCGCTGTCGCCTTCGCACGGCATGGCGCATCTGTATTTCGAGGCGTCGGCTGTCGTATTGACGCTTGTGTTGCTGGGCAAGTGGCTGGAGGCGCGCGCCAAGCGGCAGACGGCATCCGCCATCCGCGCCTTGCAGGACTTGCGGCCGGCGACGGCGCGCGTACGGCGTGAGGGCGAATCGGATGCCGACCTGCCGATCGAGCAGGTGCGGGTGGGCGATATCGTGGTGATCCGCGCCGGTGAGCGTGTGGCGGTAGATGGCGAGGTGGTTGATGGCGCCAGCCACGTCGATGAATCCCTGATTACCGGTGAGAGCCTGCCGGTCGCCAAGCATGAGGGCGACCGCGTGACCGGCGGTGCAATCAATGGCGAGGGCTTGCTGCTGGTGCGCACCAGTGCGACCGGGGCGGAGACCATGCTGTCGCGGATTATCCGCCTGGTGGAAGATGCTCAATCGGCCAAGGCGCCGGTGCAGAAATTGGTCGATAAGGTGGCGGCGGTGTTCGTGCCGCTGGTTCTCGTGATCGCGGCGCTGACCTTCGTCGGCTGGTGGATGGCGTCGGGCGACGCCGAGCAAGCCTTGATCAATGCCGTGGTGGTGATGGTGATTGCCTGTCCGTGTGCGCTGGGGCTGGCGACGCCGGCCGCGATCATGGCGGGTACCGGCGTGGCGGCGCGGCATGGGATCCTCATTAAGGACGCCGAGGCGCTGGAAATGGCGCGTCAGGTGGATACGGTGGTGTTCGATAAGACGGGCACGCTTACGCAGGGCAAACCGGTGCTGGCGCACTTGTTGCCGAACGGCGTAGGGCGCGAGCGTGCCTTGCAACTGGCTGCCGCTATCCAGCGCGGCAGCGAACACTCGCTGGCCCGTGCAGTTCTCGACGCGGAGGCTGCTGCCGCTGGCGGCTTGCCGCCGCTGACGGCGAGCGCTGTGACGACGCTGGCGGGGCGGGGGCTGGCGGCGCAAGTCGACGGCCTGGATCTGCTGCTGGGCAGCGGGCGATTGATGGCGGAACGCGGCGTCGACCTGGCGCCGCTGCAGCAGCGCGCGGCAGAACTGGAGGCGCAGGGCCACACGATCTCCTGGCTGGCCGCCGCCAGCGCAGGCGCAGGCGGGGCGAAGCTGCTTGGCCTGCTGGCCTTCGCCGACCAGCCCAAGCCCCATGCCCGCGCCGCGGTTGAACGCCTGCATGCGCGCGGCATCGCCACCGTCATGCTGACCGGCGACAACCAGGGCAGTGCGCAAGCCGTAGCGCAGGCGATCGGCATCGGCCAGGTTGAGGCCAACCTCCTGCCCGCAGATAAAACCGCCGTTATCGCAAGACTGAAGGCTGAAGGCAAGCGTGTCGCCATGGTCGGCGATGGCATCAACGACGCCCCAGCACTGGCGGCGGCCCACGTCGGCATCGCCATGGCTACCGGCGCGGACGTCGCCATGAACGCAGCCGGCATCACCTTGATGCGCGGCGAACCGCTGCTGGTGGCCGACGCTATTGACATTTCCAATCGCACCTTCAGCAAGATCCGCCAGAACCTGTTCTGGGCCTTCATCTACAATGTGGCGGGGATTCCGCTGGCAGCACTCGGCATGCTGAATCCACTGCTGGCCGGCGCCGCGATGGCATTCAGCTCGGTCAGTGTAATCAGCAATGCACTGCTGCTGCGCCGCTGGCAACCTTCGAAGGAGTAAGCAATGAATATCGGACAAGCCGCCGCCGCATCCGGCGTAAGCGCCAAGATGATCCGCTACTACGAGAGCATCGGCCTGGTGAAGGAAACTGCACGCACCGACAGTGGCTATCGCATCTATGGCGAGAAGGACCTGCACTCGCTGCGTTTCATCAAGCGCGCGCGCAACCTTGGCTTCTCGCTGGAGCAGATCGGCGACCTGCTGTCGCTATGGCAGGACACGGGCCGCGCCAGTGCGGACGTGAAAACTATCGCCATGAGCCATGTGAATGAACTGAACCAGCGCATCGTGGAGCTGACCGAAATGCGCGACACGCTGGCGAGCCTGGCGAAAACCTGTCACGGCGACGACCGTCCCGATTGCCCGATCCTGCAAACGCTGGGATCAGCGCAGGAACATGTACACGGTGAGCACTGCGCCCACCATCACGACAAAGATACGCATCAGCTGCGGGGGAAGTCGGTAGATCAGCCACGAACCCAGAAGCCCGCCCGCAATACCACCGGCGCATAAGGCCAGGGCAGCGGCCCAGCTGATCATGCCCGAGAAGGCGAAGATCAGCGTGGCGGAGGCGTTCATCGCCATTGCCAGCATATTTTTAGTGGCGGTTGCTGCGCGGATCTGCTGGCCGGCGATGGTCAGCGCGGCCAGCATCAGGAAGCCGATGCCGCCGCCGAAGTAGCCGCCATAGACCGCAATGCAGAACTGGATCGTGGCCAGTACCGGTTTCGGCATGCTGGATGCCGCGTGGATTGGCTGGCGGCGGAAGGCGCCCCAGGCAAACATCGAGGTCGCGAACAGCACCAGCCATGGCACGAGCCTGGCGAAGAAGGTCGGTGGCGTGATCCAAAGCAGGATGGCGCCGAAAATGCCGCCAACAATACTGATTGTGAAGAGTTGCGTGAACGATAAGCCGCTCACGCCTTCCGCGAATTTGCGGCCGGCGATGGCGGAGGTGGTCTGGCTCGGGAACATGGCGACCGTCGACGTCATGTTGGCGGCAACCGGGTTCAGGCCCGCCAGCAGCAGGGCAGGGAAGGTGATGAAGGAACCGCCGCCAGCCAACGCATTCTGCGTGCCGGCAAACAGTCCTGCTGCGGCAAGCAGTAAGATGGTGTGGAGTTCAGGCATCGGACCATTATAGCCAAGCCTTTCGGATCTTGCCGGCGGCCGCCCCGGACGATCAGGCCACGCGTCTCGCAGCCGAGGCGCGTCCTGCGGCGATGGTTTCTGCAATCTGGGCGGTGGCGCGTTCGGCATCGGCGATGGACTGGGTCAGGCGCTCGTCGCCAAATTCGTCGTATTCGATGGCTGCGCCGTAGCTGTCGGTCACACCCAGGTAGCGGAACACGCTGCGCACCGATCCTTCAACGTGATTAATGCCTTCCAGCCGCTGGCCGGGATCGTAGCCAAAGTCGCCACGAGAAGAGAGAATCACCAGCTGTTTGCCAGCAGCCGACAGCAGCGGCCAATACGGCTCGCCCGGGCGTGAGCGATCAAAGCCGAAAGTCCGTCCAACGCGAACGATGTTATCGAGCCAGGCCTTGAACTGCGCCGGCGGTCCAAAGTTATACATCGGTACACCGGCAACGATAATGTCTGCCCGCAGCAGATCGTCGACAAGGGCATCGCTTTGGGCGAGCGCTTCCACCATCCACGGTTCGCGTGCTGCCGGCGGCGTGAAGGCTGCGTGCACCCAGGCGCCGGTGACGGGCGATGGCGGCTCCGCGCCAACGTCGCGATAGATGACTTCTGTTCCGCTATCAAGTTCAAGGTATCGTTCGATGAAACGCGCGGTCAGGCGACGCGTGTGGGAACCGTGTGCCTGTGCGTCGGAACGACCCGGCCGCGCGCTTGAATCAATATGCAGGATGGTGGTCATTTGTTCTCTCCAAAAGTGTTTGCGATGGACGCACTGTGCGCCAGCAAACGACTGGCGACAAACGATCAATTCTCAGCAGATGGATGAACTGGATTCATGTATAGTAAATAACATGAGACGTCGCCTGCCATCCCTCTCCGCACTGCGCAGCTTCGAGGCCGCCGCGCGGCTGCAAAGCTTCAAGCTTGCGGCCGAAGAGTTGTCGGTGAGCGCAACCTCGATCAGCCACCAGGTGCGTGCGCTGGAGGAGTCGCTGGAAGTGCGGCTGTTCCTGCGCAAGACGCGTGCGGTTGAATTGACGCCGGAGGGCCGCATCCTGTTGCAGGCGACTGGCAACGGTTTCGATGCCATTGCGGCCGGCGTCGAAAGGCTTCGCCGCGAGCATCGCCGCACCGTCACACTGTCGACCACGCCGGCTTTCGCTGCGCGCTGGCTGGTGCCGCGCCTGGCAGCCTTCAACGCCGATCATCCCGATATCGCCCTGAACGTCCAGGCCAGCAACAAGCCGGTCGACCTGGCCGGCGGAGCGGCCGACCTGGCAGTGCGCGGTGGCACGGGACATTTTGCCGGCCTGCGTTCGCGGCGGTTGATGCAAGCCGGCTTCGCCCCGGTTGCCAGTCCGCGCCTGAAGCTGCGCAAGGCAAACGACGTTACGCGCCATCCTTTGATCCATTTCGACTGGCAGCGTGGATACCGCGGTGCACTGACCTGGGAAAAGTGGGCCAAGGCTGCAGGCGTGTCGCTGGACGCGTCTTGCGGCGTACGCTTTTCAGAAGAATCGCACGCGGTGCAGGCAGCCATTGCCGGGCAGGGCGTGGTGCTCACTGCCTTGCCCCTGGTGCGCGAGGAAATCGGAATGGGACTGCTGGAAGCGCCGGTTGGGCCGGTGCTGGGCGGATTTGATTTTTATGTTGTGCGGCCCGAAGGCGACGATCCGCGCGAGGAAGTTCGCGCTGTCGAAGAATGGCTTCTGGCACAGGAGAAGCAATAATGGAGCCTTACATGCTTTACTATTGGCCGACAATCCAGGGCCGCGGCGAATTCGTCCGGCTGGCGCTGGAGGAGGCGGGCGTTCCCTATGTCGACGTGGCGCGCGGCAAAGGCGGCATGAAGGCGATGAACGCGGCGATCGCGGGCGGCAGCGATGAGCGTGCGGCGTTTGCGCCGCCGGTGCTGCGGGCGGGGGAACTGCTGGTGGGGCAGACTGCCAATATCCTGATGTTCCTGGGTTCCCGGCATAAACTGGCGCCGCGTTCGGAAGCGGGGCGGCTGTGGTGCAACCAACTGCAGCAGACCATTGCGGACGTGGTGGGCGAGGCGCACGACACCCACCATCCGATTTCGGTCAACCAATATTACGAGGAGCAGGCGCGCGAGGCGAAAGCGAAATCGCGCGACTTCGTGACCGAGCGTATTCCGAAATACCTGGACTATTTTGAGTCGGTTTTACAGGCCAATCCTGGGCGTGGCGGCTGGATGGTGGGCTCGCGCCTCAGTTACGTCGACCTGTCGTTGTTCCAGCTGCTGGATGGATTGCGCTACGCATTCCCGAAAGCCATGGCGGCTTACGAAGGGCGTTGGCCAGGCCTGGAGCGGCTGGCGCTCAAAGTGGCGGCGCGCCCGAATATCACGGCCTACCTGGAATCAAAACGTCGCCTCGCCAACAACGAGGACGACGTGTTCCGGCATTACCCGGAACTGGAGCAGGGCGTGCGCGTTAAGCCGACGCGCGGGTAACCGGGTAGCCGGCGTCCACGATGGCAGCCTTGATCGGCTCCAGCGCTGCGGTCGAGTTGACCTTGACGTGCCGGCCCTTCAGGTCCACCTCGACAAAGGCTGCCGGGTCAACGGTGTGCACGGCTTCCGTCACGGCCGAGATGCAATGGCCGCAAGTCATGTTTTCTACAGTGAGTTCGTACATTTGGAGATCCTTTCGTCTTATGGGTAAACGTACTTTAGTCCTTGCCACCATTGTAAGGTCAAGCGTGCTTTCGCTGTTTCTGCTGCTATCGCTGCAGGGATGCTCGCAGCAATATTCTGGACCCGAGGGCGCCGCGCACATGGTGGAGCCGGGACGCGGAGGCGCGGCGACGGCTCGGGACTCACAGCGCAGCAAATACCTGGCCTACGAACATTCGGTGACCGTCGACGCGGCAGAGCCGGACATCAAGCCGCTGCTCGACAAGCTGGTTGCTGCTTGCCAGGCCGACGTGGCGAACCAATGCACTCTGCTCGCCTCCGGTGTCGAAGGCGGCCGCGAATCGCGCGCCCACATCCGCGTCCGCATCAAGAAGGCCGGCGTGGAGCCGCTGGTCGCACTGGCGGCAACCGGTGGCGAAGTCGCGTCGCGCAACACGGAAGCGGAAGACCTGGAAGGCCCGATCCGCGACAACGCCAAGCGCCTCGACATGCTGCGCGCCTACCGCGAGAAGCTGTTGGCGCTGGAGGCCAAGGCCGGCAACAACGCCGAAGCGCTGATCAAGCTATCGCAGGAACTGGCGACCGTGCAAAGCGAGCTCGAATCCGCGACCGGCGTCGAAGCGCGGCTGATGGAGCGCGTCAATATGGACTTGCTGAACATTTCAATCCAATCGCACGCCCAGCGTGGCTTCTGGTCGCCGGTGAAGCGTGCAACGCGCGATTTCAGCAGCAACCTGTCGGAAGGTATCGCCAGCGCAATCACCGGCGCCGCGTATCTGCTGCCATGGGCGCTGATCCTCTTCGTCGTTGGCGCCATCGTACGCAAAATCTGGCGAAAGGTGCGTCGCAAATGAAGCAGTCCATCGTCCACATTGCCCTCGTCGTACGCGACTACGACGAGGCGATCGATTTTTACGTCAACACGCTTGGTTTCGAGCTGCTGGATGATACCTATCAGCCGGAGCAGGACAAGCGCTGGGTGGTGGTAGCGCCGCCGGGCGGCAGCGGCACCACCATTCTGCTGGCGCGCGCGTCCAAACAAGAGCAGGAGCCGTTCATCGGTAACCAGGCCGGCGGCCGGGTATTCCTGTTCCTGAACACGGACGACTTCTGGCGCGATTACGAGCGTCTGAAAGCACAAGGCGTGCGCATCGTGCGCGAACCCAAGCAGCAGGACTACGGCATGGTCGCCGTCTTTGCGGACTTGTACGGTAACCTGTGGGACCTGCTGCAGCTGAATACCGAGCACCCGATAGCACGCCGAGGATAAAAAAAAGCCCCGCACTTGGCGGGGCTTAACTGCTGATCGGTGTGTAATTAAAGCACGTCGCTTGCGTGGTCCGCCAGGCGGGAACGTTCGCCGCGGGCCAGGGTTACGTGGCCGCTGTGCGCCCAACCCTTGAAACGGTCGACCACATAGGTCAGGCCGGACGAGCCTTCGGTCAGGTATGGCGTGTCGATCTGGGCGATATTACCCAGGCACAGAATCTTGGTGCCAGGACCTGCGCGCGTCACCAGGGTCTTCATCTGCTTCGGCGTCAGGTTCTGCGCCTCGTCGATGATGAGGAACTTGTTGACGAAGGTGCGGCCGCGCATGAAGTTCAACGACTTGATCTTGATGCGCGAGCGGATCAGGTCCTGCGTCGCCGCACGGCCCCATTCTCCGCCTTCACCGTCGGACTTGTTCAGTACTTCCAGGTTGTCGTCGAAGGCGCCCATCCAAGGCCCCATCTTCTCTTCCTCGGTACCCGGCAGGAAGCCGATATCTTCGCCCACCGGCACCGTGACGCGGGTGACGATGATCTCGTTATACAGCTTGGTCTCCAGCACCTGTGCCAGGCCGGCGGCCAGGGCGAGCAGGGTCTTGCCGGTACCGGCCTGGCCCAGCAGGGTGATGAAGTCGCACTCTGGGTTCATCAACAGGTTCAGCGCGAAGTTCTGCTCGCGGTTGCGGGCAGTGACACCCCATACGCTGTTCTTGTTGTGCGAGTAGTCGCGCAGGGTTTGCAGGACGGCGGTCTTGCCGTTGATCTGCTTCACTTGCGCATAGAGCGGCGATTCGCCGTTGTTCGGCTCCAGGAACACGAACTGGTTCACCAGCAGTGACGGAATGAACGGACCGGTCACGCGGTAGAAAGTGCTCGACTGGCCGTGCTTGTTCTCCTGCCAGGACTCCATGTCCTTGCCATGCTTGTTCCAGAAATCGTCCGGCAGCTGGACGATGCCCGAGTACAGCAGGTCGGTATCTTCCAGCACATGGTCGTTGAAGTAGTCTTCCGCGGGCAGGCCCAGTGCGCGCGCCTTGATGCGCATATTGATGTCTTTCGACACCAGCACCACGGCGCGGCCAGGCTGCTCCGCCTCCAGCGAACGCACCACGGCCAGGATCTGGTTGTCGGCCTTACCTTGCGGCAGGCCTTCCGGCAGGTCTGCTACCTGCACCTTGGTCTGGAAGAACAGGTGGCCCTTGGCATCCTTGTTACCCAGCTTGTTCAGCGGGATGCCGTTTTCCATGTCGTCGTCGTCGGTGTTGCTGATCAGGGCATCGAGCGTACGCGATACCTGGCGCGCATTACGGGCGACTTCGGTCATGCCCTTCTTGTGGTTGTCCAATTCTTCCAGCGTCATCATCGGCAGGAAGACATCGTGTTCCTCAAAGCGGAACAGCGAAGACGGGTCGTGCATCAGCACATTGGTGTCGAGTACGAACAGCTTGGTGCTGCCCAATACGTCGGCCTTGCGGCTGATGGCGGACTTGAGCACCACCTCGTGGGCCTTGTGCTTGGCCGGGTGTGGCGCGTCGGCCTTGATCGGTGTGACTTTGGCGCGAGCCTGCGGCGCAGCTTTGGTGCGCGGCGGGGCTGGCACGTCGTCCGGCAATTTGACGGACTTCAGCGCGGGCGCCTTCTTCGCAGCAGCTTTTTTTGCTACGACGGCTGGTTCTTTCACTGCTTTGGCAGCAGTTTTTGGCGCCGCTTTCTTCGACGCTGGTGCTGCCTTTTCTTCGGTAGGGAAGGGAACCGGGTTTGCTCCGCTCGCCTTCGGATAGTCTTTAGCCAGCAGCAGGGTGGCTGGCTTACTAGGCAGTTTTGGCAGTGGCATCAGGATCTCATTCTCAAAAAGGATGCGCCCACGCGAAGGCGAATGCCTGGCATGGACGAATGCGTGGGTGAATCGGAAAAACTAAAGGATGCCTGGCGGGCGTCTGCGTCGCCCGAATGCCGGTGGGCATGCCACCGGGGACAGTGGGTGGAAGGACTTACTCGACTCAAAATCTGGCTGACACGTTCAAATGACAAGCTCCCGTTGAGCTAACACATTCGCAGCGAGGGCCTTGCCATCAGCCCAGGGTTGCCACGAATTCCAGCACTTCATCGACGTGACCTGGTACTTTCACGCCTCTCCATTCTTTCACCAATCGGCCTTTTGCGTCAATCACAAACGTGCTGCGCTCGATGCCGCGTACATCTTTACCGTACATTTTTTTCATCTTCATGACATTGAAGGCCAGGCACACCGCTTCGTCCGGGTCGGAGATCAGTTCGAAGGGCAGGCCAAGTTTGGTCTTGAAGTTCTCATGCGAGCGCAGCGAGTCGCGGCTGATGCCATAAATTTCAGCACCGGCGGCGGTGAATTGTTCGTGCAGGTCGCGGAAGGCCATGTTCTCGGTGGTGCAGCCAGGTGTGTTGTCTTTCGGGTAGAAGAACAGCACGGTGGCTTTGGCCGGGCGGCCGGAGAGCTGGAAGGTCTGGCCGCTGGTCATGGCGGCGCTGAAATCGGGGATGGTTTGGCTCATGCGCGTTTAGTTGGGGGCAGAGTGTTTATTTTTCAATGATCAGTGCCAGCAGGGCTTTGCGGCCTTCGCCCATCAGGATGTTGTAGGTGCGGCAGGCGGCGTTGGTGTCCATGCATTCGACGCCGACCTGCTTGCCGATCAGGGGCGCGGTCAGGCGCGGATGGACGAAGCGCTGGCGTTCGCCGGTACCGAGGATGACCACGTCCGGGCTTTCGGCCAGCAGCTGTTCGAAGTGTTCGACGGTCAGATCCTCGAACCTGGATACCGGCCAGGCGCGCGGCGCGCTTTCAGGTAAAACCAGCAGGCTGTAAGCGAAAGGCTGGCCGTTGATCTCGACTCCACCGTCGAAATAGCCGGAGACGGTCTGGTATTGGCCAGTGGTGCTGGAGTGGAGCTTCATAACTTTTCGCTATATTTAAATACAATAGAGATCTTATTGTAACGTTTTGCGCATATCGATGGTTGATTAAACCAATTTAATTCGGCAGAATGGATATTTTCGCATTGCAGCATTTACACCTAAGGGATTGATTTTGCGTCCGGTTCAGAAATCCAACAAGCTTAACGAGATTTGTTATGAAATCCGCGGTCCGGTGCCGGAGAAGGCCCGACTGATGGAAGAAGAGGGCCATAAGATCATCAAGCTGAATATCGGCAATATGCAGCCGTTCGGCTTTGATCCGCCTGACGAGATTGTCCACGACATGATCGTCAACCTGCCGAATGCGGCGGGCTACACCGATTCCAAAGGCTTGTTCGCGCCGCGCAAGGCGGTCATGCACTACACCCAGCAAAAGAAGGTCGCCAATGTCACTATGGACGACATCTACCTGGGTAACGGGGCATCGGAACTGATCGTGATGTCGATGAACGCGCTGTTGAACAACGGCGACGAGGTGCTGGTGCCGGCGCCGGATTATCCGCTGTGGACTGCGGCCGTCAGCCTGTCCGGCGGCAAGCCGGTGCACTATGTCTGCGACGAGCAGCAGGACTGGTACCCGGACATCGACGATATGCGCAAGAAGATCACGCCTAACACCAAGGCGATCGTCGTCATCAACCCGAACAACCCGACCGGTGCGCTGTATCCGGACGAAGTGCTGCTGCAGATTATCGAACTGGCGCGCCAGCACCAGCTGATCATCTACGCCGACGAAATTTACGACAAAGTGCTGTACGACGGCGTCACCCACACCTCGATCGCCGCGCTGTGCGACGACGTGTTCTGCGTGACCTTCAACGGCCTGTCCAAGAGCTACCGTTCCTGCGGCTACCGTTCCGGCTGGATGGTGCTTTCGGGCGAAAACAAGAAATATGCGAAGGATTACATCTGGGGCCTGAATATGCTCGCCTCGATGCGCCTTTGCGCCAATGCGCCGGGCCAGTTTGCGATCCAGACTGCGCTCGGCGGCTACCAGAGCATCAATGACCTGGTGGCTCCCGGCGGGCGCTTGCTCAAGCAACGCGACCTTGCATACAAGCTGCTGTCCGAAATTCCGGGTGTCAGCGTGGTCAAGCCAAAAGCTGCACTGTATATGTTCCCCCGCCTCGATCCGAAGATCTACCCGATCGCGGACGACCAGCAATTCGCTTACGAACTGCTGGAAGAAACCAAGGTCCTTATCGTGCAGGGCACGGGCTTCAACTGGCATAGCCCCGATCACTTCCGCGTGGTCTTCCTGCCGAACTCGGACGACATGGAAGATGCATTCGGCCGTATCGCGCGCTTCATGGAAGGCTACCGAAAACGGCACGGGCACAGCTAACAACACCAGGGAATTTGAAAGATGAAATCGATTAAAGTAGGTTTGCTGGGCGTAGGCAATGTAGGCGCCGGCACGTTCAGCGTATTGCGACGCAACCAGGAAGAGATCCGCCGCCGCGCCGGCCGCGGTATTGAGATCGTGGCCGTATCGGCCCGCAACCTGGAGCGCGCAAAAGAGCGCACCGAAGGCCAATGCAGAGTCGTGGCAGACCCGTTCGCGATCGTCAACGATCCGGAAATCGATATCGTCGTGGAGCTGATTGGCGGCTATGACACCGCCAAGGAACTGGTGATGCAGGCCATCGCCAACGGCAAGCACGTGGTCACCGCCAACAAGGCGCTGCTGGCCATGCATGGCACCGAAATCTTCGCCGCGGCCCAGGCCAAGGGCGTGATGGTGGCCTTCGAGGCGGCCGTTGCGGGCGGCATCCCGATCATCAAAGCGTTGCGCGAAGGCCTGACTGCCAACCGCATCGAATGGATCGCCGGCATCATCAACGGCACCACCAACTTCATCCTGTCCGAAATGCGCGACAAGGGCCTGGACTTCGACACCGTGCTGAAAGAAGCGCAGCGCCTGGGTTACGCCGAAGCCGATCCGACCTTCGACATCGAAGGCGTGGACGCGGCGCACAAAGCGACCATCCTGTCCGCGATTGCTTTCGGCATCCCGGTGCAGTTTGACAAGGCGCATATCGAAGGCATCACCAAGCTGCAGGGCATCGACATCAAATACGCCGAACAACTGGGCTACCGCATCAAGCTGCTGGGCATCGCGCGCCGCGCGCAAGTGGACGGCGGCGAAGGCATCGAGCTGCGCGTGCACCCGACCCTGATCCCGGCCAAGCGCCTGATCGCTAATGTGGAAGGTGCGATGAATGCGGTGCTGGTGCAGGGCGACGCCATCGGCGCCACCATGTATTACGGCAAAGGCGCAGGTCCTGAGCCGACCGCTTCCGCCGTGATTGCGGACCTGGTCGACATCACCCGCCTGGCAACCGCCGATCCCGAGCACCGCGTGCCGCACCTGGCCTTCCAGCCGAACGCGATGACCGACATCAAGATCATGCCGATGTCCGAGATCACCACCAGCTACTACCTGCGCATGACGGTGGTTGACCGCCCGGGCGTGCTGGCCGAACTGACCCGCATCCTGGCCGACGCCACCATCTCCATCGACGCCATGATGCAGAAGGAACCGGCGGAAGGCGAGACCCAGGCCGACATCATCCTGCTGACGCACCAGGCGCAGGAAAAGAACGTCGTCGCAGCGATCGACAAGATCGAAAAACTGGCCAGCGTGGTCGGCAACGTCACCAAGATCCGCCTCGAGAACCTGGCGTAATAAAAGTCGGGGTCAGGTCGAGCAAACGGACAAATGATGCCCTCGGGCATCATTTGTCCGTTTGCTCGACCTGACCCCGACTTCCATATCTGTTGTCAATTCACACGTATTTCGTGATAATTCGATAGATTTGATGCCCGATAGAAATTTATTTTTGTACATTGATTAATATTTGGGCATCGATGTAAATCCCTTCGTTTATAATTCGTGCTTCCCTAAAAAGGGTATATAAAAAAGCAAGTTGCACGAGAAAAAGTAAATGAGCGGGGTCAGTTTTTCTATCGTCAGGCACGCGGCGTGGGCGCCGTCTTTGGCCGCGCCTGAAGCGTGGCTGGAGTGGTCGCGCGCGCCTTATCTGCTTGGCACCGAGGGCGAACCCGGCGTCAAGGCCATGCCGCCGATGCTGCGTCGCCGCGCCGGCCAACTGGGCAAGATGGCGCTGGAAGTGGCCTATGAATGCCTGGGCGGCGAATCCGGCATCCCTATCGTTTATTGTTCGCGCCACGGTGAAGTGGGCCGCTCTGTGGAGCTGCTCGATGCCATGGCGCGCGGCGAAGCTTTGTCGCCGACGGCTTTCGGCATGTCGGTCCACAACGCCAATCCCGGCCTGTTCACCATCGCCCGCAAAGAACAGGCGAACCATATCGCACTGGCGGCTGGTCCCAGCTCGCTGGAACATGCGGTGATCGAAGCCTGCGGCCTGCTGGCCGACGGCGCGCCGCAAGTACTGCTGGTCATGGCGGAAACCGCCTTGCCGGAACCTTATTCCCGTTTTGAAGATTGCGAAGAGCAGGCATTTGCCTTCGCATGGCTGCTGCAGCCGGGTGCGCAGCTGTCGCTTGGCTGGCAGGCCGGCGCCGATGCGCCGCTGGATGCCATGCCGGGCGCGCTGCAGGTGCTGCGTTTCTTTCTCTCCGGCGAACAGCAATTGGTGCGCGCGGCGGACCAGCGACAATGGCAATGGCAACGCCATGTTTGAGAAGGCTTTCATGTATTGGCGGGTGCTTGCCACCGGCCTGAGTTTCGCATTGTTCGGCATTGGCGGCGTGCTGCTGCGCGTTGTCGTCTTCCCGTTGCTGCACCTGCTGGTGCGCGACGAGGCAAATCGGGTGCGCCTGTCGCGCGACCTGATTCGCCACAGCTTCCGCGTGTACATCGAGATGATGCGCGTCTTGGGCGTGCTGCGCTACGACGTGCGCGGCCTGAAAAAGCTGGAGCGTGGCGGGCTGCTGATCCTGGCCAACCATCCAACCCTGATCGACACCGTGTTCCTGATGGCGTTCGTCAAGCAGGCCGACTGCATTGTCAAGGCCAGCCTGCGCGACAACCCCTTCACGCGCGGCCCGGTGCGGGCGGCTTCGTACATCGCCAACAGCGGCGGTGCGGGCCTGGTGGACGATTGCATTGCTTCGCTTAAGCGGGGCAACAACCTGATCGTGTTCCCTGAGGGGACGCGTACCGGTGCCGACGGCGTGATCGCGCTGAAACGCGGCGCCGCAAATATCGCCGTGCGTGGCGAACGCGATATCACGCCGGTCGTAATCCAATGCGCGCCAGCCACCCTTGGCAAAGGGGAGAAGTGGTGGCGCGTGCCGCCGCGCCGTGTGCAGTTCAGCATCACGGTGCAGGATGACGTGGCGATCAGCCGCTTTACGGGCGAGGGCGCGAGCGAAGTGCTGGCTGCGCGCCGCCTGACAGATTATTTACAACACTACTTTGCAGGGAAATACCAACATCATGTTTGAGCAGGAAGTCAAAGAAATGATCATCGATGTGCTCCAGCTGGAGGACATTAGCCCGGACGACATCAACGCGGAAGAGCCGCTGTTCGTCGAAGGCCTGGGCCTGGATTCGATCGACGCGCTGGAACTGGGCGTGGCGCTGCAAAAGCGTTACGGCATTTCGCTGTCGGCCGACTCGGAAGATACTCGCCGCCACTTCGCTTCCGTGCGTGCCCTGGCTGCCCTGGTTGAAACCCAACGCAAGCAATAAGGAGAGCAGCGTGGTTGATCTGAATGCAATGAGCAAGGAAGAACTGTACCAGTGGGTGGTGACCCTGCTGGCGGAAATGTTCGAACTGGATGTGTCGGAAGTGACTCCGACCACCAACCTGTATGAAGACCTCGACATCGACAGCATCGATGCCGTCGACCTGGCCGTTAAGCTGAAGCAGCTGACCGGCAAGCGCATGGGCCCTGAAACGTTCAAGACAATCCGTACCATCGATGACGTGGTGTCGGCATTGCAAGGATTGGCGACCGAAGAGGCGGCCTGATGTTCTGGACCGTGTTGACCGCGGCATTGACGCTGCTTTACCCGCTGGCGATCTGGCTTGGCCACGGTCAGCTGGAGCCGCGCTGGCTAGCGTGTGTGCTGCTGCTTGCTGCTGGATCCCGCCTGCCTGCGCTGCGCATCAGCGCTGCTGCGCGCTGGTCGGTGGCGGGCGCGCTGGTGCTTGTCGCGCTGGCAGTGTGGAGCAACGTGCTGCTGCCGTTGAAGCTCTATCCGGTGCTGGTCAACATGGCTTTCCTGGTGGCGTTTAGCTATAGCCTGACGACGCCTGTTTCGATGATCGAACGTTTGGCGCGCTTGCGCGAGCCGGACCTGCCGCCGGAGGGCGTGGCCTACACGCGCCGTGTGACGCAGGCCTGGTGCGTATTTTTCGTCTTGAACGGTTCGATCGCGCTGGCGACGGCGCTGTTTGCGAGCGAGGCTGTCTGGTCGCTGTATAACGGCGTGATCGCCTATGGTTTGATGGGGCTGATGTTCGGCGGCGAATTCCTGCTGCGCCGGCGCATGCGCAAGGCGGTGTCGCATGCGTGATGCATTGCTTGATCTTGCTGCGTCGCTGGCTGCGCGGCCGGCCCATGCCATTGCAGGTTGGCGCGGCTCGGAAGCTGTCAGCTGTGCGGCGCTTGTAGGGCGCGTGCAGGATTGGCGCGCGATGCTTGCGGCGTCGCCTGGACGTCATTTTGCGCTGTATATCGAGGACAGCCTTGAATTTTCGGCGGCTCTGCTGGGCGCCTGGCAGTCTGGCAAGACGGTCTGGCTGACGGCCGATGCGCTGCCTGCTTCGTGCGCCGCCCTGCGCGCGCGCGTGGACGGCTTCCTCGGCGAATTCCCTGGCGACTGCTCGCCACTGGTGGCGCCGCGCGGCTCCGCGTCGGGTGCGCCGCAGGCGATGCATGCGCTGGATGGCGCGTTCGAGGCGCTCGTCGTGCATACCTCCGGCAGCACGGGCGCGCCGCAGGCGATCCCGAAGCGCTTGTCGCAGATGTCCAGCGAGGTGGACGTGCTGGAGTCGATGTTCGGCGGCATGCTCGGCGCGGATGCGGCGGTGATCGCCACGGTCTCGCACCAGCATATTTACGGCCTGCTGTTCAAAGTACTCTGGCCATTGTGCGCTGGCCGCACTGTGCTGGCGGAGAGCGCAGTCTACCCTGAAGAACTGGCGGCGCTGCTGGCGCAACGCCCATCCCTGCTGGTCAGCAGCCCGGCCCACCTGAAACGCTTGCCGGAACTGGCCGGCTGGCAGGACGCACGTGCCCAGTTGCGCGCGGTGTTCTCGTCCGGCGGGCCGCTGCCGGAAGAAGCGGCCTATGCCTGCTTCGACTTGCTCGGCAAGGCCCCAATTGAAGTCTATGGTAGTTCGGAAACCGGCGGCGTGGCATGGCGCCAACGCACCCGCGTAAGCGGTGCGGCATGGACTTCCTTCCCGAATGTTGAATGGCGCCTGGAAGAGGAGGGCGTTCTCGCCGTCCGCTCGGCGCACCTGGCGGATGACGCGTGGCTGCAACTGGCCGACCGCGCCGAGGCGGCCGATGATGGCCGCTTCGAGCTGCGCGGCCGCGCAGACCGTATCGTCAAGCTGGAAGAAAAACGCATCTCGCTCGACGCGCTGGAAGCCGCCTTGCGCGCCAGCCCTCTGGTGGGAGAAGCCCGCCTGCTGCTGGATGAAAGTGCCGCGCGCGCCTGCTTGGCCGCCTTCCTCGTGCTCTCCCCGGAAGGCCGCGCGCAATTGCAAGCAGAAGGCAAGCTCGCCCTGAACCGCGCCTTGCGCGCGCTGCTCGCCGCCAACGCCGAAACCGTCGCTTTGCCGCGCCGCTGGCGCTACCTCGAACAATTCCCGGTCAACGCCCAGGGCAAGACCACGCACGCCGCGCTTGCAGCGCTGTTGGCGGAGCCGAATCCGGCACCCATAGCCCAGGCAGCAGACGAGCGTCCGATCGAGCCCGAATGGCGGGAGCTTGAGCGCGGCGAGACCGGCGTCAAGCTTTCGCTGACCGTGCCGAAAGACTTGCTGTATTTCGACGGCCACTTCCCTGGCAGCCCGATCTTGCCCGGCGTCGTGCAGCTTGACTGGGCCATCGCGCGCGGCCGCCATTACTTCGCCATGCCGCCGGTATTCCGCGACATCGCCATGCTCAAATTCCAGCAAGTTATTTCGCCCGGTGCGACCGTGGAGCTGGAGCTGGCCTGGGACTGTGCCAAATCCAGCCTGCAATTCAAATACCTGTCACAAGCAGGACAACATGCCAGCGGCCGCGTCATCTTCGCTGCCGCCTGACCTTCAACCCATGATCGAGTGCCCATGCAAGACAAATCGTTTTCCCCGCCGCGCCAGTCCGCTTTCGCAGCCCGTTACGAAGCGCAGAAGATCGCCTTCGGTCCAGTTGTGTTCCAATGCGTTCGCTACGCCTGGAAGCGCGGCATGTTGCAGGCGCTGTCCGATGCCGGCGGTGCTGGCCTGAGCATCGAGCAACTGGCTGCCGGCGGCAAATGGACCGAATACGCGTTGAAGGTCGTGCTGGAAACCTGCCTGTCCGCCGGCGTGGTGTCGATCGAGAATGGCGCCTACGTGCTCGATAAAGCAGGTTTCTGCATCCTGACCGACAAGATCACCCAGATCAATATCGATTTCAACCATGACGTCTGCTACCAGGGCTTGTTCGACCTGGATCGCTCGCTGGACGAAGAGAAGCCGATCGGCCTGAAGGCGCTGGGTGAATGGCCAACCCTGTACCAGGGCCTGTCGCAGTTGTCCGAGCCTGCCAAGACCAGCTGGTTCGCGTTCGACCACTATTACTCGGACACTTCCTTCCCCGACATCATGCCGGACGTCTTCGCAACCGCACCGCGCAAGGTGATGGACATCGGCGCCAACACTGGCAAATTCAGCCTGGCGACCCTGGCCTACAACGCCGACGTGCAGATGCACCTGGTCGACCTGCCGCGCCAGCTGCACGTGGCGGAGCAGAACCTGAAGGCCGCCGGCGTACGCGAACGCGCCAACCTGCACCCGATCGACCTGCTGGACGACGCGCACCCGCTGCCGGCCGGTATGGACGTGATCTGGATGAGCCAATTCCTCAGCTGCTTCAGCGAGCCGGCCATCGCCAGCATCCTGCGCCGCACAGCGGAAGCGCTGTCGGAGCGCGGTCAGCTGATCATCATGGATACCTTCTGGGACCGCCAGCAGTACGACATCGCTTCCTATTGCCTGATCAACACCTCGCCATACTTCACCGCCATGGCGAGCGGTAACTCGAAGATCTACCAGGCTGCCGACTACGTGCGCCTGGCGGAAGCGGCCGGCCTGCGCCTGCTGACCACGCGCGACAACATCGGCTACTGCCATTCGCTGTTGCGCTTTACCCGCGCCGGAGACGCTGGTGTTTAAACCCTGTTTCGTCGTTCCCGTCTATAACCACGAGCACGCCATCGCGGGCGTGGTGGCGGGACTGTTGCCGCACGGCCTGCACTGCGTGCTGGTCGATGACGGCAGCCGCCATGAGTGCGCTGCCGAACTGGCGCGCCTGGCGGCGGCGCATCCGACGCAGGTGACGCTGGTCACGCATGAAGTCAACCAGGGCAAGGGCGGCGCCGTCATGACCGGCTTCAAGTCCGCCGCTCGCCTGGGCTATACGCACGCGCTGCAAGTGGACGCCGACGGCCAGCACAACCTGGACGACGTGGCAGCCTTTTTAGCCAGCGCCGCTGAACGCCCCGACGTGCTGGTCGTGGGCTATCCAATCTACGATCAGTCGGTGCCGAAGGGCCGGCTTTACGGCCGCTACGCCACCCATATCTGGGTCTGGATCAATACCTTGTCGCTGCAGATCAAGGATTCCATGTGCGGCTTCCGCGTCTATCCGCTGCAGCCTGTCTTGGCCCTGATGGCGCGCCAGCGCCTCGGCCTGCGCATGAACTTTGACACCGAAATCCTGGTTCGCCTGTTCTGGGAAGGCGTGCCGATGGTGAACCGCGCCACCCGCGTCCGCTACCCGGCCGATGGCGTGTCACACTTCCAGGTCTGGCGCGACAACGTGCTTATCTCGCGCATGCACGCACGCCTGTTCTTCGGCATGCTGTGGCGCGCACCGCGCCTGCTGGCGCGCCGCTGGAGCGGTGCATGAGCCAGGCCGCACCACGCCACTGGGCTGCTATCAACGAAGTGAGCTTCGTGGCGGGCATGCGCCTGCTGTTCTGGATTTTCCGCGTGCTGGGCCGCTGGCCTTTCCGCGTCATGCTGTACCCGGTGCTGTGCTGGTACCTGCTGGCTGCGCCGCGCGCGCGCCGCGTGTCGGGCGCTTACCTGCGCCGCGTTGCCGCCTTTACGACGGTGCCGCGCCTGGGCGTGCTGCGCCACTTCGCCGCCTTCGCCGAGAGCATCCTCGACAAGATGCTGCTGTGGGGCGGCCTGTTCGACACCCGCAGCGTCGCGATGCACGGCGTCGATTCGATCAATGCCATGCTGGCGCGCGGGCAGGGCGGCCTGCTGGTGTGCTCGCACCTTGGCAATATGGAGCTGTCGCGCGTGCTGTCGCTGGACCGCCCGGACGTGAGGATCACGGTGCTGGTTCACACCCGCCACGCGCAAGCCTTCAACCGTATGCTGGCGCGCCTGAATCCGGCCAGCGCCCTGAACCTGATGCAGGTGACGGATATGGATGCGGCGATGGCGACGCAGCTGTCCGAGCGTGTTTCGCGCGGCGAATTGGTGGTTATTGCCGGCGACCGCGTGCCGGTGACCGACCAGCCGCGCGTAGCGATGGCCGACTTCCTGGGCGCCCCGGCGCCGTTCCCGGTGGGCCCCTACGTGCTGGCCGGCGTGCTGCAATGTCCCGTTTACCTGATTTTCCCGCTGCAGCGCGATGGCCGCAGCGAACTGCATTTCGAACTATTCAGCGAAGGACTGCGCCTGCCGCGTAAAGCGCGCGAAGCGGCGTTGCAGGACTGCGTGCAGCGCTACAGCGCTCGCTTGCAGCACTACTGCCTGCAAGCCCCGCTGCAATGGTTCAATTTTTACGACTTCTGGCATTTACCGAAACTGGATACTAGCGATGCACCTGGCTGACCTGACCAATGCGAAGCGCGAAGTGCGCTTTGACCGCAACCGACTGACGATCGAAGACATCGTCGATATCGCCGCAGGCCGCGCGCAAGCCGTGCTGTCCGACGATCCTGCTTACCGCGCCATGATTCAACGCGGCGCCGACTTCCTCGACCGCCTGCTGCGCGAGGACGGCAATATCTACGGCGTGACCACCGGCTACGGCGATTCCTGCACAGTGAACGTGCCGGCGGAGCTGGTAGCCGAATTGCCGCACCACCTGTACACCTACCACGGCTGCGGCCTGGGCGAGCACTTTTCGCCGGCGCAGACCCGCGCCATCCTGGCTTCGCGTCTGGCGTCGCTGTCCAAAGGCTTTTCCGGCGTCAGCCTGGACTTGCTGGAACAGATCGCGCGCCTGCTGGACGCCGGCCTGCTGCCGTTGATCCCAAGCGAAGGCTCGGTCGGCGCGAGCGGCGACCTGACCCCGCTGTCCTACCTGGCCGCAGTGCTGTGCGGCGAGCGTGAGGTGTGGCGCGACGGCGAGACCGTGCCGGCCGCACAGGCGCTGGCCGAAGCCGGCATCACGCCGCTGCGACTGCGCCCGAAAGAGGGCCTGGCCATCATGAACGGCACCGCCGTCATGACCGCTCTGGCTTGCCTGGCTTACGACCGCGCCGAATACCTGATGCGGCTCTGCACCCGCATCACGGCCATGGCATCCTTCACGCTGGACGGCAACGCCCACCACTTCAACGAAGTGCTGTTCTCGGTCAAGCCGCACGGCGGCATGCAGCAGATTGCGGCCTGGCTGCGTAGCGACCTGCCGACCGAGCTGCTGGAACGTAACGGCAAGCGCCTGCAAGACCGCTACTCGATCCGCTGCGCCCCGCACGTAATCGGCGTGCTGGCCGATGCCCTGCCGTTCTTCCGCACCTCGATCGAGAACGAGCTGAATAGCGCCAACGACAACCCGATCATTGATCCGGACGGCGAAACCGTGCTGCACGGCGGCCATTTCTACGGCGGCCATATCGCCTTTGCCATGGACGGCATGAAGAATGCGGTAGCCAACCTGGCCGACCTGATGGACCGCCAGATGGCGCTGATGGTCGATACCCGCTACAACCACGGCCTGCCAAGCAACCTGTCCGGCGCCACCGGCCCGCGCGCAGCAATCAACCACGGCCTGAAGGCGCTGCAGATCAGCGTGTCGGCATGGACCGCCGAAGCGCTGAAGCTGACCATGCCGGCTTCCGTGTTCTCGCGTTCGACCGAATGCCATAACCAGGACAAGGTAAGCATGGGCACCATCGCCGCGCGCGATTGCCTGCGCGTGCTCGAACTGGTGGAGCAGTGTGCCGCAGCGTTGCTGGTGACCGTGCGCCAGGGCGTGCACCTGCGCTGCCGCGAGAACGCGGACATGGCGCCGCAAGCTGCGCTGGCGCAAATGCAGCAGCTGCTGGCCGACGATATCGCTGTCGTGGCGGAAGATCGCCGCCTCGACCCGGAACTGCGCATGCTGGTTCAGCGCATCCGCAACAAGGCCTGGGACCTGTATGCGTAAGAAGGCGGAATCGCGCTGGTTCGCTGAAGTCGAGATGCAGGTCCAGTTCTTCGACCTGGATCCGATGGAGATCGTCTGGCACGGCAACTACGTCAAGTACCTTGAAGTGGTGCGCTGCGCGCTGCTCGACAAGATCGGCTACAACTACGTCGAGATGAAGGCATCCGGCTATGCCTGGCCGATCATCGATATGCACCTGCGTTACGCGGCCCCGGCAACCTTCGGCCAGGTGATCAATCTGCGCGCCGAGATCGTCGAGTGGGAAAACCGCCTGAAGATCGATTACCTGATCAGCGATGCCGCCACCGGACGCCGCCTGAACAAGGCAAGCACCATCCAGGTGGCCGTCGATATGGCGAGCAAGGAAATGTGCTTCGTGTCGCCGGCCATCCTGTTTGAGAAACTGGGAGTACCATTGCCATGCTGAAGCAACTGATGGCAGGAGCCGTATTGATCGCCGCGGGCGCATGCGCCCAGGCCGCCGCACCGGTGGCGAAAATCCAGGCGTTGCTGGCAAAGCCGGACGTGCTGTGCGGCCGCTTTGACCAGACCAAGAACCTGGCCGGCATGAAGAAGCCATTACTGTCGAATGGCCGCTTCTGCGTGGTCAAAGGCAAGGGCGTGCTGTGGCGAACCCTGAAGCCTTTCCCCAACACCCTGCGCCTGACGCGCGACGAAATCGTCCACCTGCAGGGCGACCGCGTCGCCATGCGCATGGATGCCAAGACCGAGCCGGTGGTACGCATGATTAACAGCGTGCTGTTCTCGCTGCTGGGCGGCGACCTGGCGCAGCTGGACAAGATGTTCGAAGTGGATGGCACCGCCGACAAGGACAGCTGGCAGGTAGCGCTGAAGGCGCGCGAGCCGGCGCTGGCCAAGGCCATCGGCGCCATCAACCTGGAAGGCGCCGCATACGTGAAGCGCATCGAAATGAACGAGGCTTCCGGTGACAAGACCACGATCGTGTTCTCCGCCATGCAGACCGGGGAAGGCGCGATGACAGCGGAAGAGGCGACGCAATTCTGATATGAAGGCAAACCGCTTCGCCCTGTTGTGGCTCCTCGTCGCGACCCTGGTGGTCGGGCATAACGCGTGGCTGTGGTTTGTGCAGCGCGTGGTGCCGGATACCGACATCCTGGCCCTGTTGCCAGTGCAGGAGCGCGACCCGGTGCTGCAGCAATCCTTCCAGCATATGGTCGACTCGGCGCAGCAGCGCCTTGTCGTGCTGGTGGGCGCGGCGGACTGGAACAAGGCGAAGCAGGCGGCGGACGCCTACCGCAAGGTAATCGGCGAGCAGCCGGGCGTGGTAGCGGCGACGGCGCTGAACGAGAAAACGCAGGACGACTGGCTGCAATTGTTCCGCAAGCACCGCAGCGTGCTGATGACCGGACAGCAGGAGAGCCAGCTGAAAGAGCAGGGCGCACAAGCCTGGTCGGAAACCGCGCTGGGCGGACTGTATAACACCTTCGGCGGCCCCAAAGTGGGCAGCTGGCAGGAAGATCCCTTCGGCCTGTTCGCAGGCTGGGTGCAGGAGCGCGCGCAAGAAACCCCGGTGCGTCCGCGCGATGGCTACCTCTTCGTCGGCGACGACAAGGTGCAGTACGTACTGCTGCCCTTCGAACTGAAAGTGCCGGCATTCTCGATCACGGCGCAGGACAAGGTGCTGCCGCTGCTGGAACGCGCCGCCGCTGCCGCCCGGGCCGCGGAGCCCGAAGCGGACCTGATCCCCGCTGGCGTGATCCTGCACGCGGCGGCAGCCAGCGCCCAGGCGCAGCGTGAAATGCACACCATCGGCGCCGGCTCCCTGCTCGGCATCGTGCTGCTTACCTGGCTGGTGTTCCGCACGGTGCGGCCAATCGTGATGGTGCTGCTCTCGATTACGGTCGGTGTTCTCGGTGCCTTTTCCGTTTGCTGGCTGGTCTTTGGCCAGGTGCACCTTATGACGTTGGTGTTCGGCGCCAGCCTGATCGGCGTGGCGCAGGACTACGGCATCGACTTCTTGTGCAACCGCATGGAGGCTGATCCGAAACTTGATTCGCACGCGCTGCTGCGCCGCCTGCTGCCGGCCCTGGTGCTGACGTTGCTGGCGGCGGTTATCGGATATGCCGGCCTGGCCTTCACGCCGTTCCCGGGCCTGCGCGCCATGGCGGTGTTTTCGGCCCTGGGCCTGGTCTTTGCGTGGCTGACGGTAATGGCCTGGTTCCCGCTGTTTGTTCGCGGCGGCGTGCTGCGCCAGGGCCCCTTGGTGGCGCCGTACGTCAGGCTGCTGGCGCATTGGCCGCGCTGGCCGTTCCCGCGCGCGACCGCAACGCCGGCCGGCCGCCTGCTGTTCGTGCTGGCTACAGTGCTCGGCGGCTCGGCGCTCGGCGTCGGCATCTCCCGCATTGGCGCAAATGACGACATCCGCCTGCTGCAGAATTCCCCGAAGGCGCTGGTCGACAGCCAGCAGCGCCTGGGCAAGCTGCTCGATTCCGCCTCCCCGGTCCAGTACTTCCTGGTGCGCGCCAGCAGCGAAGAGGAAGTATTGCAGCGCGAGGAAGCATTGAAGCGCGGCCTGGACCCGCTGATTGCGGCCGGCGTGATCGGCGGCTACCAGGCAATATCGAACTGGGTCCCTTCGCAGGTGCAGCAAGCGCAACGCCGGGCGCTGATACATGACAAGCTATTCGCGGACAACGGCCCACTGGCCGCCGTGGCGGAGCAGGTTGGCGAAGACAAAGCCTGGATCGCGGCAACGCGCGCCAAGGCGGCCGAAGGCGCCGCACCGCTTTTGCCGCAAGACTTCCTGGCGGCTCCTTCAAGCGAGCCATGGCGCCACCTCTGGCTTGGCCGGCATCGCAAGGAGTTCGCCAGCATTGTCGCCGTGCGCGGCATGCAGTACAGCGGCTTGCCGCGACTCCATGCGGCTGCCGAAGGAATGCATGGCGTGCAGTGGGTCGACAAAGTGGGCGAGATTTCGGCTGTGCTGGGACGCTACCGTGTGATGATGGGCTGGGTGCTTGCTGCTGCATATTTGCTGGTGTTCCTGCTCTTGCTGCCGCGCTACCGTGGCGGCGCCTGGCGCGTCCTGGCGCCGACCTTGCTGGCCAGTGCAGCATCGCTGTCGCTGCTTGGCTGGTTCGGCATGCCGCTGCAGCTGTTCCACGTGCTTGGCCTGATGCTGCTGCTCGGCGTGGGCGTGGACTATGGCGTCTTCATGGCGGAACGTGCCAGCCGCGGCCCGGTTGCCCCATGGCTGGCGGTCGGCATGGCAGCGGCCAACGCGATCCTGGGCTTTGGCCTGCTCGGCTTGAGCAGCACGCCGGCGCTGCGGGCGTTCGGCCTGACCATGCTGGTGGGCACGGCGCTGGTGTGGCTGCTGGTGCCATGCTTTGTAATCAACGAGGATAAGAAGAATGTGGAAGCGGCTTAAGACGATAGCGATTGCTGCGCTGCTGCTGTCGGCCTGCGCGACAAGCACGCCGCCGCCTGCCGCGCGCCTGGGACTGAAACTGGCGCCGCAGGCGCTGGGCGAGTCGATCAGCGTGCAGCAGCACTTGCGCGTCGAGCGCAATGGCCGCAATGATGAACTGGATGTAGCATTGGAAGTCGAACCGCAAAGGCTGGAGCTGGTCGGCCTGGTCCTGGGCCAGCGCGTGCTGTCCTTGAGCTACGACGGCAAGGAAATGAAAGAGTGGCGCCACGCCATGCTGCCATCGCAAGTGAAGGCGGAAGACGTGCTGGAAGACATGCAGCTGACCCTGTGGCCGGTTGAAGCCGTGCGTGCAGCGCTGCCGGCCGGCTGGCAGGTGGAAGAGCAGGGCCTGCGCCGCACGCTGTCGCTGGACGGCGAAACCATCATGGTGATCAATTACAGTGGCATGCCGCGCTGGAGCGGCAAGCTGGTACTCGATAACCTGCGTTACAAATATCGCCTGACCATTGAATCGGAGTTGCAGTAATGGCTTTTTACCTGAACGACTGCGGCATCGTGTGCGCCATGGGCGACGGCAAGCAAGCCGTGCGCGAGGCGCTGCTGCGCGGCGAGAGCGGCGTGCAGCCGACTGAAGCCTGTTCGCCGGGCCGCATGCTGCCGCTGGGCCTCGCTGCCGGCGTCGTGCTGCCTTCGGTGGAGCACTTGCCGCTGGCGCAGCGCAGCCGCAACAACCAGTTTGCCCTGGCGGCACTGGCGCAGATCCGTCCGGCGGTCGATGCGGCCATTGCGCGCCACGGCGCGAATCGCGTCGGCGTGGTGATTGGCACGAGTACTTCCGGTGTCGGCGAAGCGGAAGCGGCGTTGGCTGCCCGCTTGGCCAGCGGCGAATTGCCTGCCGGCTTCCACTACGGCCAGCAAGAGATGGGCGCGCCCGCACTGCTGCTGGCGCGGGAACTTGGCATCAGTGGCCCGGCACTCGTGCATTCGAGCGCCTGCTCGTCCGGCGCCAAGGCACTGGCCAGCGCGGCGCGCCTGATCGCCATGGGCGCCTGCGATGCCGTGGTGGCAGGCGGCGTGGACACGCTGTGCGCCTTCACCGTGGCAGGTTTCTCGGCGCTGGAATCGGTCAGTGCGGTGCGCTGCAATCCATTGAGCGCCAACCGCAACGGCATCAATATCGGCGAAGGCGCCGGCCTGTTCCTCATGAGCCGCGAACCGTCGGCCGTGGCGCTATGCGGCTGGGGGGAATCGTCTGACGGCCACCATATTTCTGCACCCGACCCGGAAGGCGGCGGGGCGCGGCTGGCGATTGGCCAGGCGCTGCAGCGCGCCGGCATCACGCCGCAGCAAGTCGATTACATCAACCTGCACGGCACGGCCACGATCCAGAACGATGCGATGGAGTCGCGCGTGGTGGCGTCGCTTTTCGGCAGCGACGTGCCGGTCAGTTCGACCAAGGCATTCACCGGCCACGCGCTGGGCGCGGCGGCCGCGCTGGAAGCAGCCTTGTGCTGGCTGCTGATGCAGGACGATAATCCGGAAGGCTACCTGCCGCCGCAACTGTGGGATGGCGCAGCCGACCCGGCGCTGCCGGCGCTGCAGGTCGCGGCCCCCGGCGCCAAGCTTGGCCGCCCGCTGCGCTATGCTTTGAGCAATTCCTTCGCCTTTGGCGGCTCGAACGCCGCCTTGCTGCTCGGGAGGATGGCATGACGATGCCCGATATCCGCACCCTGGTGCCGCACGGCGGCCCAATGTGCCTGCTCGATCGTGTCGTCGCTTCCGACGCCGAAACGCTGGTTGCGGAAGTTGCGATCCACGAGGCGAGCCTGTTCTATACGCAGGCCATACAGGGGGTGGGCAGCTGGGTCGGCATCGAATACATGGCGCAGGCTGTGGCCGCGCACGCCGGCTGGTTGGCAAAGCGCGATGGCGGTACGGTCAAGCCGGGCTTCCTGCTTGGTTCGCGCCGCTACAGCACGCAACGCCCGCTGTTCGCCAACGGACAGGTGCTGCAGGTCAAGGTAAAGATGGAAATGCGCGGGGATAATGGGCTCGGCGCATATGAGTGTTTAATTGCCGATACAGGCAATCCAGGGCAGGAGCTGGCCAGCGCCACGCTGACCGTGTTCCAGCCCGATGATGTCAATAAGTTTTTGCATGGGGTATGAAATGAATAAGTCTGTCTTGGTGACGGGATCGTCGCGCGGCATCGGCAAAGCGGTTGCGCTGCGCCTGGCTCGCGATGGCTTCGACGTGGTGGTGCATTGCCGCAGCCAGCGCGCCGAAGCGGAGGCGGTGGCGCAGCAGATTGCGGAGATGGGCCGCACTGCGCGCGTACTGCAGTTCGATATCGGCGACCGCGCTGTTGCCGCAGCCGCTTTGGAAGCAGATATCGCCGAACATGGCTGCTATTACGGCGTGGTGTGCAACGCCGGCGTGGCGCGCGACAATGCTTTCCCCGCCATGAGCGGCGAGGATTGGGACATCGTATTGCGCACCAACCTGGATGGCTTCTACAACGTGGTCAATCCACTGGTCATGCCGATGGTCCAGCGCCGCAAGCCGGGCCGCATCGTCACCATGGCTTCCGTATCGGGCCTGGTGGGCAACCGGGGCCAGGTCAATTACAGCGCGGCCAAGGCCGGCATCATCGGCGCCACCAAGGCGCTGGCGCTGGAACTGGCCAAGCGCAATATCACCGTCAACTGCGTGGCGCCGGGCCTGATCGATACCGACATGACCGAAGACCTGCCGATGGATGAAGTGCTGAAAATGATCCCTGCGCGCCGCGTCGGCACCGCGGATGAAGTGGCCGCTGCCGTCAGCTTCCTGGTCGGCGAGGAATCGGGCTACATCACCCGCCAGGTGATTTCCGTGAACGGAGGCCTGGCATGAACCGCCGCGTCGTCGTCACCGGCATGGCCGGCATCAGCCCACTGGGCAACGACTGGGCGACCATCCGTGGCCGCCTGGGCGAGTACCGCAACGCCATCGTACGCATGGCGGATTGGGAAGACTATGAGGGCCTGAATACCCGCCTCGGCGCGCCGGCGGCGGAATTCGAACTGAGCCCGCGTTTCAACCGCAAGACCATGCGCAGCATGGGCCGCGTAGCCCTGATGGCGACCCGCGCCACCGAACTGGCGCTGGAAGACGCCGGCCTGCTTGATTCCGAACTGCTGAAGAGCGGCCGCATGGGTGTGTCCTTCGGCTCCTCGGCCGGCACGCCAAGCGCCATCGGCGACTTCGGCCGCATGATGGAAGAGCGCAGCACGCGCGGTATCAACGCCACCACTTATATCAAGATGATGTCGCACACCGCGCCGGTGAATATCGGCGTGTTCTTTGGCGCCACCGGCCGCGTGATCACCACGTCCAGTGCCTGCACTTCGGGCAGCCAGGGCATCGGCTACGCCTACGAGGCGATCCGCAGCGGCAAGCAGACCGCCATGATCGCGGGCGGCGCGGAAGAACTATGCGCAACAGAGGCGGCGGTGTTCGACACGCTGTTCGCCACCAGCACCCGCAACGATGCGCCGCACACCACGCCGCGCCCGTTCGACAAGGCGCGCGACGGCCTGGTGATCGGCGAAGGCGCCGGCTGCCTGATCCTGGAAGACATGGAGCACGCGCAGGCGCGCGGCGCCAATATCTACGCCGAGATCGTGGGCTTCGGCACCAATAGCGACGGCTGCCACGTGACCCAGCCCAATTCGACCACCATGGCGCAAGCCATGCGCCTGGCGCTGGAAGATGCGGACCTGCCGGCATCGGCGATCGGCTACGTGAATGCACACGGCACTGCGACCCAGCACGGCGATATCGCCGAATCGCATGCCACTCATTCGATCTTCGGCAGCAGCATGCCAATCAGCTCGCTCAAGAGCTATATGGGCCACACCCTGGGCGCTTGCGGCGCGCTGGAAGCGTGGATCAGCATCCAGATGATGAACGAAGGCTGGTTTGCACCAACCGTAAGCTTGACCGATATCGACCCGGAATGCGCGCCCCTCGACTATATTGCGGGAGAAGGGCGTCATATGCAGTGTGACTATGTGATGTCGAATAACTTCGCCTTTGGCGGTATCAATACCTCCCTGATCTTTAAGAAAGGAAGCAAATGAAGACCACCCGCCGTACTCTTTTGCTGGGCGCCGGCCTGGTTGCATTGACCCTGGTTCAAGGCTGCGCAACGCATGTCCGCTCCACCGCGTTGACCAACCCGCCGCCAGCCGAGGCTTTCAAGAACTTTGGCCGCATCGAAGTGAAAACCGCGATCCTCGCCCCGGGCGCCAAGGGCAAGGAGAAAGGTGTCGAACGTATCGACGCCAATATCAAGAAGGACCTGGCGAAGAAATTGGCGGAATGGAACAGCCGGCCTGAGAATGGCCGCACCCTGGTGGTGGAGCCGGTCGTGGAGCAGCTGGAACTGACCGGCGGCGCCTCGCGTGTGATGTTCGGCCCATTGGCCGGCAGCTCGGGTGTGCTGATGCGCATGAATATCCGCGACAGCAAAGGCAACCTGATCGCATCGCCTGAATTCTTCCAGCGTGCCGACGCGATGGCAGCCGGTTGGACTATGGGCGTGGGCGATGGCTTGATGCTGACCCGTGTATCAAACCTGGCAACCGACTACCTGATCGCCAATTTTGAACAAGCGCGTGGCGGCCCGACCGGCGCCGATAGCAAGGCAGTAAAGCAGTGAAGCAGTAATCCCCTAAACCGTAAGGAGAAATAAGAATGAAAAAGATGTTCGCGGCCGCTGCCGCTGCAGCAGCCCTGATCTCCACCGTCGCCCCTGCGCAGGCGCGCGACAACAAACTGACCTTCCCGATCGCCGGCGCAATGGCTGAAAACGATGCCAAGGGCCGCCTGGGCGAAGACGTGCAGTTCTTCTTCGGCGACCAACAACCAGCCGGCAAGCTTGAAAAACTTGGCAGCGACAGGACCAGCCAGAAGACCAACGGCTTCAACAAGTCCCCTCAGACTGCCTGCAACTGGGCCTTCCTGTCGGCCATGCTGCAACTGAAGAAGCGCGCCAACGCGCTGGGCGCCGACGCCATCGTCAACATCCAGAGCAATCACAACAACCAGCCATTTTCTTCGGCCACCGAGTATGAGTGCACCGACGGCGCCTTTGTCACTCGCGTCGAGCTGAAGGCTGATTTCGTCCGCCTGAAAAAGTAATCGCCATGCGGCCGCAAGCGACCCTTTGGCTGCTTGACCTGGCCGCGATCGACGAAGCCACGCTGGCACAAGGCCTCGAAAGCCTTGGCGCCAGCGTGCAGCAGCGCTACCGCCGCTTTCGACGGGCCGAACGGCAACGCCAGTTTATCGCCGGCCGCCTCCTGCTTCGGCGCGCACTGGCCGATGCCAGGCCGGACGTTCCCGGCACAGACATTCATTTCTCCGAACGCCCAGGTGCCGCACCGCAGGTCAGCATGCCCGGCGCTTCGCCATATTTCAGTATTTCACATGCGGGCCAATGGGTCGCTTGCGCCGTGAGCTCGGCAGCCCCGCTTGGCCTGGACATCGAACTGCATGGGCGCAAACGCGATTTTGCCGCACTTGCCGAACACAGTTTCGAGGCCGCCATCGCACAGCGGCTAGCCAGCTTGCCGGAAGCCGAACGCGCCGCCGCCTTCTATCGTGAGTGGTGCCGGCTGGAAGCCGAATTCAAGCTGGGACAGCCCGCACAGCATTGGCTGCAACCCGGGCATGCCGAACTGACAATCGCTATTGCGAGCATCGCGGAACTCGAGCTGCTGGTGCGACAGGCATAAAAAATCGGGTGGCCCAAGGGACCACCCGCCAAGGGAGGTACTACTGCAGCGAGGGCATTACTTGCCGGCGACAGTCAGCTCACTCTTCACTTCCTTTACTCCCGCCACGGCGGATGCGGCCTGGATCGCTTTGGCGCCTGCATCGGAGCTTGACACCGATCCACTCAGGATAACCACGCCCTGGTTGGCCGAAACGGTGATCTCTTTCTGGTCCGATAGGGCCGATTTGACCTTGGCCAGCAGCGTCGCATCGTTGGTGGCGACGGCTGCACCGGCCATGGCGGCTTCTTGCTGCGCGTGTGCGGACAGCGAGGCGAGGGCGAATGCAGCGGCAGCGAACAGGCCTGCGATCAGTTTGGAATCCTTCATGGTCTATCTCTCCATTTTTGAGTTGGCAAATTCAACGCTGGTGCGTTGTCCTTATCTTTGCAAGGTGTGTGCCATGTAGAGAAATCAACGACTTAGCTATGCGGCAACATGAAGTTTGTCGCCGCATAGCGACAGGATTTGGACCTTTGGCCCAAAGAGCCTGATTTGACGGGGTTTATGGCTGTCGCTCCTCGGCGACAGCCTCGTTGCGGAACTGCGCGGCATTGAGTTCGTGCTTTTGCAGCAGGCGGTAAAACTCGGTGCGGTTGCGCTCTGCCAGGCGCGAGGCGTCGGCCACATTGCCGTCTGTGAGCTTGAGCAGCTGCACCAGGTAATTGCGCTCGAAGCGCTGCTTGGCCTCCGTGTAGCTGAGTACTTCCAGCGAGGGCACGCGCAGCGCTCGCTGCACCAGGGACAACGGCAGCAGCGGCGCCGTGGCAAGCGCGCAGGCATGTTCGACGACGTTATACAGCTGGCGCACATTGCCGGGCCAGGAGGCGCGCGACAAGGCTTCCAGCGCATCGGGCGCGAAGCCATTCACTGGCTTGCCGTATTTGGCAGCCAGCATTTGCAGGAAGCGCGTTGCCAGCAGGCCGATGTCTTCACGGCGCTCGGCAAGCGAGGGCAGGGTGAGCGTGATCACATTCAGGCGGTAGTACAAGTCCTCACGGAACTGGCCTTCGAGCATGGCCGCTTCCAGGTCGCGATGGGTGGCCGACAGCACGCGCACGTCGATAGCACGTCCGCTGTCGGAGCCAACCTGGCGTACCACGCGTTCCTGCAGCACGCGCAACAGCTTCACTTGCAGCAGCAATGGCATGTCGCCGATCTCGTCGAGGAAGAGCGTGCCGCCGTCGGCCGCCTGCAGCAGGCCTTCGCGGCTGGCGACGGCGCCGGTGAAGGCGCCTTTCACGTGGCCGAACAATTCGGACTCCAGCAACTGTTCCGGAATCGCACCGCAGTTGACGGCGATGAAGGGTGCGGCGGAACGGCGGCTTGCGCGGTGGATGGCGCGCGCCAGCAATTCCTTGCCGGTGCCGCTTTCACCGCGCAGCAGCACGCTGGCGTCGGAAGCCGCCACCAGTTGCGCATCATGCAGTAGCTCTTCCATGGCGCGGCTGCGGCTGATGATGTCGGCGCGCCAGGCGCCGTTGCCGGCTTCCGGTGTGGCATCCGGTGCCGACACGCTTAGGGCCATGGCGATACGATCGAGCAGCAAGCGTGCGTCGAAAGGCTTGGTCAGGTAGGCGTAGGCGCCGAGTGAAGTTGCTTCCACCGCATCGGGGATGGTGCCGTGGGCGGTCAGCAGGATCACGGGCAGCGCAGGATGCTGGCTGCGGATTTGCTGGAACAGCGACATGCCGTCGCGCTCGGGCAGCCGCACGTCGCTGATCACCATTGCCGGCAGGGCGATCGACAGGCTGGCAAGCGCCGCTTCCGCGCTGCCGACGGCGGTGACCTGGTAGCCGTTGGCGCTCAGGCGCATGGAGAGCAGGCGCAGCAGGTCCGGGTCGTCGTCGACCAGCAGCAGCCGCGGGGGAATGGGTGGTCGCATATCGCTCATTATTTGCTCGCTCTGGCAGGCAGGCCGCGCTCGATTTCCTTGAGCGCTTCCAGGGTTTCATTCAATTGCTCGTTCTTGCGCTGGTTGTCTTTCAGCTGCGCGCGCAGGCGCTCGCCGTCATCCATCAGGCGGCGGGTATCGGCGCATTGGGCAGACAGCAGCTGCGCCAGCTGGCGCAAACCTTGCGCCTCCGGTTCCGGCATGGTGGCGACGATGTCGAACTGGGCTTGCGCGCGAGCCAGGTCGCCGTTGCCTCGCGTGAGCGAGAGCACCATGGCTGATTGCAGTTGCACCTTTGGTGTCTTTTGCTGGAGCGAGAGACCGCTCAATTCCTTCAGTAGTTCACCCTGCGTCATGCGGCGCAGCGACTGGTGGTAAGCCAGCATTGGCGCGACCTCGTCCTGCGGTGCGACCACCAGCGTCAGTTGCGCGGGTAGGGGCGGTGGCGGAAGGGGCGGCAGAGGCGCCGTGATCGGCTGGCGCTGCGCGCAGGCGCCAAGCGCCAAGAGCAGCAGCAAGGGCAGGGACTTAGAAGTCATAGGGCAGCTCGATCCGGAAATGGGCGCCGGCGCTCGCCGGCAGTAATTGCAGGGAACCGCCGTGGGCGTTGACATATTCGAGCACGATGGACAAGCCGACGCCGTTGCCGCGCCGCGCGCCGGGCGGCTGGCGCTGCCCCTGGTAGAAAGGTTCAAAGATATGGGCTGCATCTTCAGGTGCGACGCCCGGGCCCTGGTCTACACAGTCGATGGCCAGCATGCCGGCTTGCTCGCCGATGATGAAGCGTATCGTCCCGCCTTCCGGGCTATAGCGCAGGGCGTTGGACAGCAGGTTGCTGGTGACAATGGCTAATTTTCCGGGATCGATGTCGATAGGCGGCGCACTTCCATCCACCGTTATGTCGAGGCGGTGCGCTTGCCATTGCAGGCGTTGCGCGTCGACAGTATCGCGCAGCAGCGCGGCGATATCGGTTGGCTGGCGTTGCAGGTGCTGGGCGGCGAAAGTGGCGGTGTTATAGCGCAGCAGGTCTTCAATCTGGTTTTGCAGGGAAGCGGTGTTCTGGCGAAGGATGCCGGCCACCTCGCGCTGGCTTGCGTTCAGCGTGCCGGCCACTTCGTCCTCCAGCAGGGCCACGCCTTCCACCAGTGCCGCTAGCGGTGTTTTCAGTTCGTGCGAAATATGGCGCAGGAAGCGCGACTTGTCGGCCTCCAGGCTAGCCAGTCGCTGGCGCAGCCAGTTCAGTTGCTGGCCGAGGCGGCGCAAGTCGTCCGGGCCTTCCACTTCGATCGGCTGGTCGTAGCGGTTGCCGCCCAGGCGGCCGATGGCGCCTTCAATCTGCGCCAGTGGGCGCGACAGCCAGAAGCCGCAGCCAATGGCGAGGGCGGCGGCCAGGCTGATGGTGGCGAGCAGTTGCCCGGCCAGCACGCTGCGCCGGTGTTCGAGTCCGAGCAGGATGCGCTGGTTGCGCTGGTCGACTTCGCGTTTTACTTCTTCGGCCAGGTCTTCGTTGATGGCGGGCAGGCCGGCCAACGCTAGGTTCAGCATGTGCTGGCGCTGGGCGCGTTTGGCGTGCGGAGCTTCCAGTGCGTTCCACGCTTGTTCGCCTTGGTCGCGCCAGGCGGCGAAGCTGGCTTTTGGGACTGAGGGCAGGCCGGAGGACAGGGCAGAGAGTGCGTCTTCGCCATCGTGCCAGGCGGCTGCGTAGCGGTCGCGGAAGGCGGGATCGTCCAGCACCAGGAATTGCCGTGCGCTGCGCTCCATTGCCACGCTGCGTTCGGCCAGTCGCTGGACGCTGGCTGTCAGCGCCACGGCGTGCTGGCCGACGGCGCGGCTTTCGGCGGCCAGGTGGTCCAGAGTGAGCAAGGCCTGGATCGAAGTCGCGCTGAGCAGCAAGGCGATCAGCAGGAAGACGCCCAGCAGTAGTTGGCGAAAAGAAAGCTTAATGAACATAGGGCATGCGCCGGAAACCACGTGGTTAACCGGCGCATGATAGGAGATTTGGCTGTATTGCCGCGCTCGCTTGCCTATGCCTGTTTACTCGTCCAAATGCCAGGCGTACTGCATCCGCGCCCACGACTCTTGCGCCACCCCGTCAATGGTACCGGGCTTGAAGGCGCAGTTCGAGAGCCCTTGCAAGGCGGCGCGATCGAGGTCGCGATGGCCGCTGGTGCGTTCGACTTTGGCGCTGGCCACATGGCCGTCTTTACCGACCAGAAAAGCAAGGGTGACCGTGCCTTCATCGCCGTTGCGCAGCGCCGCGGCAGGGTAGGCCGGCTTGGCGCAACTGGCCGCGTCGATCACCGCAGCGATGTTGACCGGGGCCGCCTTGCGTGGCGGGTCGACATTGACGACCGACTCCTTGCCCCGCCCCGTTGGACCAGGATCGCTGATTACAGGCGGGTCGCCCCGCTCCGTCGTGATCGTCGGACCGTCCGGCCACCGTTCCTCGAATGGCGGGGGCGGTGTGATCACGGTCGGTTTCGTGAACTCGACTTCGAAATGCTCGACGGGTGGCGGCGGCTCCACCACATCAGGCGGCAGCGGCGTCACTTTAAACGGTTCGGGTTCGGTGGCGCGGATGATCGAGATTTTGGAATGGGTCACGATGAAGCCAGCGACAGCAAGGTGCAAAACAGCGACGAAGGCCAGGCCAGAATAGTTCTTGCGGGAGTTGTCGAAGTTCATGGTAATGCTCCTTTCTTCTTGTTGGCAGGCTAAATTGCCAGGCCATGGCAAGATATTCTTCTATTTCATGGAAATGTGCAAGCAATTTTTATTGCTATGGCTAAGCGTGATATCCTTCCATCATCTAGAAATAGGGAATTCCATGAATAAGATCAAAGTGTTGCTGGCAGATGATCACCCTGTAGTGATGGGTGGTTTTGCGATGGCGCTGGGTGGTTTCGGTATCGACGTCGTCGGCCAGGCCCGTACCCCGACCGAAGCGGTGGATGCTTACCAGACCCTGGCACCGGACGTTGCTATCCTCGACATACGCTTCGGCGAGCAATTGACTGGAATGGATGCGGCTCGCGAGATCCTCGCCAAAGCGCCGAAAGCCCACATCATCTTCCTTACCCAGTTCGACCAGGACGCCCTGGTCAAAGAGGCTTACCGCATCGGCGCGCGCGCGCTGGTGACCAAGGATTGCGACCCGTCGGAGCTGGCCACGGCAGTGCAGCACGCAGCGCAGGGCAAGCTGTATTTCATGCCCGCCATCGCGGAACGACTGGCCAGCCTGTCGGTGCTGGGCGAGCAATCGCCGCAAGCGCTGCTCGACGAACGCTCGCTGGAGATCTTCAAACTGATGGCGGAGGGGCTGACCAACGCGGAAATCGCCGATCGTCTCGGGGTGTCCAGCAAGACGATCAGCAATTCGAGCCAGGCGATCAAGGACAAACTGGGCGTTGACCGCGCCGCTGATATCACGCGCCTGGCCGTGCGCCACGGCGTGCTGCAAGCCTGATGCGCGCATCCTGGCGACTCGGCACGCGCGGCCGGCTGCTGGCCATTACCCTGCTGCCGGTGCTGGCTCTGTTCGTTACGCTCACCTGGTACAACTACCAGTCGCGCCAGTCGGAGGTCCGGGCGGAGCTGGCAGAGCGCGGCCAATTGCTGGCTACCGCGCTCGTGGCGAGCAGCGAAATCAGCCTGGTGCAAGGCCAGTTCGACGAACTGCGCGCGACCATCAACGGCATGATGCAGACCGACAGCGCAGTCCATCGCGTAACCCTGCTCGACGATTCACGCAAAGCGCTGCTCGATGTGGCGGGGCGCGCCGATGCGCAGCCGGAAGCGCGTTATTACGAAGCGGCGATCCATAAGCGGCTGCTGTACGTGACCGGCGGCGGCAACCGCAACGTCGGCACCATGGGCTATGTGCAGGTGCGCATGTCGCCGACCGCCATGCTGCGCAAGGCCCGCTCCCGCTTCCAGCTCGAACTGGCGGTAGCGCTGGCGGGCTTGCTGGTGTGCGCTGGAGTTGCATGGCGCATGACCAGCGGCTTTGCCGACTCGTTGCAAGCCTCGATGCAAGCAGTGCGCGCCGCCGATGCCGAAAAGCGCCGCCTCCTTCAGCGCGTAACGACAGCGGTGGAAGACGAGCGCAAAGCGATCGCGCTGGAAATCCACGATGAGCTGAACGCGACCCTGATCGCCATCCGCCTGGAAGCGCAGCAGATTGCTGCTATGGCCGAGCCCGTGTCAACCAAAGAGCCTGCCGGGTCGCCGTACCGCCCCAAGGTTGACACGGGCTCGGCCATTCGCGAGAAGGCGCAGGCTATCGTCAAGCTGGCGCTGGGCTTGTATAACAGCGGCCGTACGCTGGTGCGCCGCTTGCGGCCGGAGATGCTGGATATGCTTGGCCTGCAAGGCGCGCTGGAGGAGATGGTGCGCCAGGTGGGCAGCAGCCATCCAGCCTGCCGCTTCTCCCTTCACACCGAGGGTGATTTTGCGGGACTGGATGGCGATGCCGCGATTTCGGCCTATCGCATCGTGCAGGAAGCGTTATCGAATATCGTCAAGCATGCCCGCGCCGGCACGGCCAGTGTGAAGGTGCTGCGGCGAGAAGCAGCTTTGCAGATCTCGGTGGCGGATGACGGCGTGGGCTTCGATCCGGCCCGCACCGCAGCCGGCATCGGCTTGGCCGGCATGCGCGAAAGGGTCCAGGCGCTGGGCGGCAGCTTTGAGATGGATTGCGCGTCGGGCACGCGCATCGCTATTACGCTGCCGGTGGAGGCGTGGCGCGCGGGAACCTGACTCGCACCAGCAAGCCACGTCCGCCCGCACCTTGGTCGAGTTCCAGCGCGGCGTGGTGCATGGCGGTGATATCGCGCACGATGGCCAGCCCCAGGCCTGAGCCGCCCGGATTGGCCTGCATGGTGCTTGCGGCACGGTAGAAGGGCGAGAACACGCGCTCGCGGTCTTCCTGCGGAATACCCGGCCCGCTGTCCTCCACCTCCAGCACAACCTCGGATTCGCCCGCCAGCACTCGCAGTACAACGCTGCCGCCGCGAGGCGTGTAGTGCAGGGCATTGTCAACCAGGTTGGACACCAGCTCGTGCAGCAGCAAGGCCTGTCCGTTGACTTCAGCCTCGCCTTCGCCTTCCAGCGCCAGGTCGATGCCGCGCCCCACGGCGGACAAGGCCAGCTCCAGCGCCACTTGCTGCACCGTTTCGCGCAGCGGCACTGCCACCAGCTCACGGTTCTCGCTATGCTCAATCCGCGCCAGCATCAGCAGGCGATTGGCCAGGTGCACCGTGGAGTCGGTGGTGGCTGCCATGCTGGCGACGACGTCACGCAATTCCGGTGCTATCGCAAGCGAACGTTCCAGCTCGCGCTGCGCCAGTTCGGCCTGCGTTTTCAAAACGGTCAGCGGCGTGCGCAGCTGGTGCGACGCATCGGCGATAAAGCGCCGCTGGCTGGCTATCAGCCCCGCAATGCGGGTGGTCGAAGCATTCATGGCCTGCACCAGCGGCCGCACTTCCTTGTGCACCAGCGCCGGATCGAGGTCCGACAGGTCGGACACGTCGCGAGCCTCGACCTCCTGCTTCAATTGCATCAGCGGCCGTAAAACCAGTTTCACCGCGAACCACACAAGGAAACCTGCCATCAGCACGACGCTGGCCTGCCAGGCGATCGTGTCGTACAGGATCTTGCGCGTCAGTCCCTTGCGCGCATCAAGCGTTTCGCCGACCTGGATCAGGGCGATGCCGCGCATATTGTCGTCGAACACCGGCTGCAGCAGGGCGGCGATGCGGATCGGCTGCCCGTTGTAGTTGGCGTGATAGAAGCGCACCAGGGCAGGGTAGTTTTCCGAGCGCGGCACATTGGCCGGCACCGCAGGCAGGTCGTCGTAGCCGGACACGGTCTCGCCATTGATGCCGGTCACCTTGTAGTAGATGCGGCCCAGGGTGTCCGTCTCGAAGCTGTCCAGTGCAACGTACGGCACATCCGCTACCACCTTGCCGTCTTCCACCGAAACCCGCTCCGCCAGCGCGCGCGTGGACGCCAGCAGCGAACGGTCATAAGCCATATCCGCCGCATCCACCGCGTTGTAGTAGACCGAAATGGTGTTGAAGATTTCCAGCAGCACCAGCGGCAGCAGCAGCCAGCGCAGCAACTGGCCGCGCAGGCTGCCCATGGCGAGCATGGCTCTCATCAGGCTTTCGCTTCGGCCGGCTGCAGCAGGTAGCCGATGCCGCGCAAAGTGGTGATGGCCGCGGCGCCAGGCTCCTTGCGGTCAAGCTTTTTGCGCACGCGATGGATGTAAAGGTCGATGGCGTCGAGGTTGGCGTCGTCGGCCAGCGTGAATACCTGGTCGAACAGCTTCTCTTTCGCCAGCGGCTTGCCACCCTTGGTGATCAGCGCTTCCAGCACCGCATGTTCGCGCGGCGTCAGTTGCAGGTTCTCGCCGAAATAGGAAAACATGCGGCTCACGGTATCAAAGCGTAGCGAACCGCATTCATACACGACGGCCTCGTTGCCGACGCTGCGGCGAAGGAGCGCTTTGACGCGCGCTTCCAGCTCCACCAGCTCGAAAGGTTTTGCGAGGTAATCGTCCGCGCCAAGGTTCAGGCCTTGGACGCGGTCTTCCAGGCCGCCGCGCGCGGTCAGGATCAATACGGGCGTCTTGCCGCCGCGCGCACGCAGGCGCTTGAGTACTTCCAATCCGTCCATGCGGGGCAGGGTGAGGTCCAGGATCACCAGGGCGTATTCCTGGGTCAGCAAGAGTGAGTCGGCGTCGGCGCCGTTATCGGCGCATTCGACAGAAAGGTTCGCATCACGAAGGGCTTTGGATAGCCAGTGTTGCAATTCGGTGTGGTCTTCCACTAACAATATTCGCATGGCAGTTGCCTGAAAGGCGTTTGAAAGGTTGGCGATTTTATAGTTGAACCGTGCCAGAGCGAGGCATGACTGAAATAACTATAAACCCAGGAGACTGATTGTGAAAAGAACTTCGATGGCAGCGGCCGTCGCGATGATGCTTGCCGCCTATACTTCCGCCCACGCCCAATCCAATGTGCAGCTGTATGGCCTGCTCGACGTGGGCGTCGACGTGACATCCGATGCAAAACCAGGCGGCGGCAGCATGGCCCACGTCAGCTCCGGCGGCATGAACACCTCGCGTTGGGGCATCAAAGGTTCCGAAGACCTGGGCGGCGGCCTGAAAGCCGTGTACCAGCTGGAAAGCGGCATCCTGATGGACACCGGTGCGCAGGACGGCAACCTGTTCAAGCGCCAGGCCAACGTTGGCCTGGAAGGCAAATACGGCCGCCTGGTGTTGGGCCGCTCCTTCACCAGCGTGTACGACACCGTCATCCGCTTCGACCCGATGGGCTTTGCGCCTTACTATTCCTGGGCTACCGGCGGCAGCGCAACTTTGCCAAGCAAATACGGCATGACCACTGGTTTCGATAACCTGATCAAGTACTCCGGCGAGACCGGCGACTGGAAATATGGCTTTAGCTACGGCCTGGGTGAACAGGCGGGCGCCGGCGCCAGCTCGGCCGACAGCGCCAAATACGCCGGCGCGGTCAGCTACCAAAGCGAATCGCTGGGCGCCATGTTCACTGCGGAGCGCATCAACGGCAACGTGGTGGTCGCCACCGGCAACCGTGACGAAACAACCGCTTACCACCTGGGCGGCTATTACGCCACCGGTCCTTTCAAGTTCTGGCTGGGCGGCCGCACCTTCAAGACGGTGGCCGGTAAAGCCAATACGGCTGATGTAAAAGGCAACACTTTGTGGGCCGGTGTGGCATACAAGCTGCAGCCTAACGTCACCCTGACCGGCGCTGTGTACCATATCGACCAGCGCAACCTGGCCGCCGGCAAGGACGCCGACCCGACCATGTACGTGGTGCGTTACCGCTACGCCGCCTCCAAGCGCACCGACCTTTATGCCACTTTCGGTTACACCAAAGGCAAGAACGACCAGTTGGTTGGCCTGTCGCGCGACGATGCGGGCTTTGGCGATAGCCAAAAAGGCCTGATGGTTGGCATGCAGCACCGCTTCTGATAATAATGAAGCCATGAAGATCCTGAACTCCATCTTCGCTATTGTCCTGCTGCTGGCAGGGCAGGTGCACGCCGCAGAGTGCATCGTTCCGTCCAAGCCGGGCGGCGCGATGGACCTGACGTGCAAGCTGGCCCAAAAAGGCCTGGCGACGGTGCCGGGCGGCCAGCACATGAAGCTGGTCTACCGCCCGGGCGGGATCGGTGCTGTCGCCTGGCATTCGCTGGTGTCCCAGCGCAGCGCCACGCCGAACACCCTGGTTGCTTTTTCCGGCGGCTCGCTGCTGAACCTCGCCCAGGGCAAGTTCGGCAAGGTCAAAGCGGACGACGTCCGCTGGGTTGCGGCGCTTGGTGCGGACTACGGCATGATTGCAGTCCGTTCCGACTCGCCGTACAAGTCGCTGGGCGACCTGGTGGCCGCACTCAAGCGCGATCCATCCAAGGTGCTGATTGGCGTCAGCGGCACCGTCGGCAGCCAGGACTGGCTGAAGGTGGCCATGCTGGTGCGTATGGCCGGCCTGGACCCGAAAGTGCTGCGCTTCGTGGCGCTGGAAGGCGGCGGCGAATCGTTCACTGCGATGCAGGCCAATTACGTGCAGGTCGTATCGGGCGATGCTTCGGAAGTCCACCTCGCCGGGGAATCGATCCGCGTGCTGGCGGTGATGTCGGAAGAGCGCCTGCCTGGCGCACTGTCCTCGGTGCCGACTGCGCGCGAGCAGGGCTACGACATCGTCTGGCCGGTCATCCGCGGCTTGTGGATGGGCCCCAAGGTGAGCGATGCCGACTACAAGCAGTGGGTAAAGACCTTCGAGCACCTGATGGCCACACCCGAATTTGCCAAGCTGCGAACGGAAGCAGGATTCTATCCCTTCAGCCTGACAGGTCAGGCACTCAACGAGTATGTGCATAAAGCCGTAGACGACTACGGAAAACGCGCCAGCCAGCTAGGCCTGGTGCGCTGAAACATCCCTCAAAAATCTAGGAGACAAACATGATCAAGACGACCCTGGTGGCCGCCGCTACCGGCCTGTTCGCGTGCACCGCATTTGCACAATCGCCTGCCGGCTATCCTGCCGATTATCAGAAGGTGATCGACGCGGCCAAGAAGGAAGGCAAGCTGGTGGTGTACGGCGCCACCGACAGCAAGGCTGCACAGCCTTTGATCCGCGACTTCAACGCGCTGTATCCTGGCATTACCGTCGAATACAACGACATGAATTCGACCGAAGTGTACAACCGCTTCATCTCCGAGATGGCAGCAGGCGGCAATACCGCCGACGTGATGTGGTCCTCCGCGATGGACCTGCAAATGCGCCTTGCCTCCGACGGCTACGCGCTGAAATACAAGTCGGTGGAAGCCTCCAAGATCCCTGGCTGGGCAATCTGGGACGACCAGGCCTACGGCACCACCTTCGAGCCGGCCGCCATCGTCTACAACAAGCGCCTGGTCGATGCGAAAGAAGTGCCGCAGACCCACGCCGACTTCGTGAAGCTGATCCAGCAGCCGAAGTTCAAGGACAAGGTCACCACCTACGACATCGAAAAATCCGGCGTGGGCTTCATGTTCATGACCCAGGATGCCAAGGAATACCCGAAATTCCAGGAACTGGAAAACGCCTTCGGCGAAGCCAGGGTGCGCGTCCAGTCCTCCACCGGCACCATGATGGAACGCATTTCCTCCGGCGAAAACCTGATCGGCTACAACGTGCTGGGCTCCTACGCCCTGGTGCGCGCCAAGACCGACCCGTCGATCGGCGTGCAGCTGCCGAAGGACTACACCCTGATCCTGTCGCGCGTGATCTTCATCAACAAAGGCGCCAAGAACGTCAACGCCGCCAAGCTGTGGCTGGACTACACCCTGTCGCACCGCGGCCAGACCATCATCGCCAACGAATCCAAGCTGTACGCGATCCGTGCCGACGTGACCGGCGAAACCACCTCGTCCGACCTGGTCAAGCAGATCGGCCAGGACAAGATCAAGCCGGTGCCGGTGCACCCAATCCTGCTGCAGTTCCTGGGCCCGCAAAAGCGCATGGCCTTCCTGAAGCAGTGGAAAGAAACCGCCGGTAAGAAATAAGGAGTTGTAAATGACCACCGCGACTTTGCAGGGAACGGGCCGCGCCAGTTTGAACTGGCCGCGCTGGATCGTGGCGACGCTGACATGCGTTGCCATCTTCCTGCCGCTGTTCCTGATCTTCTACCAGAGCTTCCTGTCGGCGCCGTTCTTCATGCCCGGCAAGGAAGTAGGATTGGATGCCTTCCGCTTCATCTTCGATGATCCGGACTTTATCGTGGCATTCAAGAACGGCCTGCTGCTTGCTGCCGGCCTGGCTGCCATCGCCGTGCCTTTGGGCGGCATGCTGGCTTTCCTGATGGTGCGTACCGACCTGCCGGGTCGCGGCTGGATTTCCCCGCTGCTGCTGGTGCCGATCTTCGTTTCGCCAATGGTGATGGGCTTCGGCTATGTGGTGTCGATGGGGCCTGTGGGCTTCTACTCCACCTGGGTGAAAGACCTGATCGGCTTCATCCCGTGGAATGTGTACTCCTTCACCAGTATCGTGGTGATCGCCGGCCTGACCCACGTGCCACACGTCTACCTGTACGCTTCGTCGGCGCTAAAGAGTCTCGGCTCGGACGTGGAAGAAGCGGCCCGCGTATCCGGCGCCTCGCCGCTGCAGGTGATGTTCAACGTGTCGCTGCCGATGATCATGCCGGCGCTGGCGTATGCAGGCGTTCTGGTGTTCTTCCTCGGCTTCGAAGTATTCGGCCTGGTGTTGGTCCTGGGCGATCCGGAAGGCCACCTGGTGCTGCCTACCTACCTGTATAAACTGACCAACAAGCTTGGCACCCCGTCCTACCACCTGATGGCCGCAGTGGCCGTGTGCCTGGTAGCCGTGACCATGCCGCTGGTGATGCTGCAACGCTGGTTGCTCAAGTCGGCCAACAAATATGTGTCGATCAAGGGCAAGGGCGCGCGCAGCAAGGCGCTGCCGCTGGGCCGCTGGAAGTGGCTGGCCTTCGCCGTGCTGGGCGCCTGGCTGCTGGTGACCGTGTTCATGCCGATTTCCGGCATCGCGCTGCGCTCTTTCGTGCAGTACTGGGGCGAGGGCGTGAAGTTGGCCGACGTGCTGACCCTGCAGCACTTCCGCGACATCTTCGAACAGCCTTCGCTGATTCGCGGCATCATCAATACGGTGCTGATCGGCGTAATCGGCGGCGGCCTGGCGATTTTCTGCTACAGCTTTATCGCACTGGCCATGCACCGCAAGCCGGATTTGCTGACCCGCCTCCTGGACTACAGCGTGCTGGTACCGCGCGCCATTCCTGGCCTGCTGGCCGGCCTGGCCTTCCTGTGGGTGTTCCTGTTCGTGCCTAGCTGGCTCGATGGCATGCTCAAAGGTTCCGAAAGCGGCGTGGCCGTGTGGCTGACGGAGAACGTGATCCCTGCGCTGCGCAGCCTGCGCACCACCATCTTCGCGGTGTGGCTGGCCTACTCGGTGGTGTGGATGGCTTACGGCATGCGCCTGATTTCCACCGCGCTGCTGCAAGTGGGCCCTGAGCTGGAAGAAGCGGCACGCGCAGTCGGCGCCCGCCGCGGCCAGGTGACCCGTGACGTAACCCTGCCGCTGATCAAATTCGGTCTGCTGGGTGCGTGGCTGATGATTTTCCTGATCTTCGAACGCGAATATTCGACAGGCGTGTACCTGCTGTCGCCGGGTACCGAAGTGATTGGCGCGCTGATCGTGTCGCTGTGGGCGGGTGGTTCAACCGACCTGGTAGCTGCACTGTCCTTCATCAACATCACCCTGGTCGGCATTGGCCTGGGCATCGCGCTGCGCTTTGGCGTCAAGCTGCATAACTGAGACACACATCATGAAACGAGACCTCAAAATGAACGAACTGTCTGTCGAAGACCTGCACCTGGATTACGGCACCGGCGCCCACGCCAATCCGATCCTGAAGGGCGTTTCGATGCACCTGCAAAAAGGCGAAGTGGTGGCCCTCCTGGGCCCATCGGGCAGCGGCAAGACCACGCTGCTGCGCGCTGTCGCCGGCCTGGAAAGCCCGCGCCAGGGTTCCATCGACATCGGCGAGCGCCGCGTGTTCGACGGCAGCAAGAACTTTGAAATGCCAGCGGAGCAGCGTAACCTGGGCCTGGTGTTCCAGTCCTACGCGCTGTGGCCGCACAAGACCGTGGCCGACAACGTTGCCTATGGCCTGAAGCTGCGCAAGATGAACAAGGAAGAAATCGGCCGCCGCGTGACCGAGGTGCTGAAGCAGCTGGGCCTGGGCCACCTGGGCGAGCGTTTCCCGCACCAGCTGTCGGGCGGCCAGCAGCAGCGCGTGGCGATTGCCCGTGCGCTGGTGTACAACCCGCCGGTCATCCTGCTGGACGAGCCGCTGTCCAACCTCGACGCCAAGCTGCGCGAGGAAGCGCGCGCCTTCCTGCGTGAACTGATCGTGCGCCTTGGCTTGTCGGCACTGATGGTGACGCACGACCAGGATGAGGCGATGGCGATTTCCGACCGTATCCTCCTGCTCAATAACGGCAAGATCGAGCAGCAAGGCACGCCGCAGTCCATGTACGAAACGCCGGAGACCCTGTTCACCGCTGAATTCATGGGCAGTAACAACCGCCTGCCAGGTACTTTGATTTCGCGCGATGGCAACCAGGTGGTGATCGAGGTTGCCGGCACCAAGCTGCAGGGCACCGCGCGCGGCAAGGGTAGCGACACGATTGCCCCGCTGATCCGCGTTGAAGAGGTGCGCGTGAGCAGCGAGCAGGTCGACAATTCGCTGCAATTGGCGTTGGTCACCTGCATGTACCTGGGTGATCGCTGGGAATGCCTGTTCAAGCGCGGCGACATCAGCGTGCGCGCCCATTCCAAATACCGTCTGCAGGATGGCCAGTACTGGCTGCAACTGCCGGCCGACAAACTGTGGGTATTCTGAAAAAACAACGCTTCTTCCTCCAAGCTTTGGCGGCCGGCTTGCTGGCCGCTTTTTTTTGCCGCTGGATCGATACGCCGCTGCCTTGGCTGATCGGGCCCTTGTTCGCCAGCGCGGCGCTGCGTATCGCCGGCGCAGACCTGCGATGCCCCGTTCCCGCGCGCGCGGCAGGGCAGTGGGCCATCGGCACGGTGCTTGGGCTGTACTTCACGCCCGCTGTGCTGGCGGTGGTCGCGGCGCATGCAGGCTATATCTTGGGGGCGGTGGCATTTGCATTGGCGTTGGGCTGCCTTTGCGCGTGGATGTTGAAGCGGCTGGCCGATGTCAGCATCGCCACGGCGTTCTTCGGCATGGCGCTTGGCGGTGCATCCGAAATGGCGGTGCAGGGGGAGAGGCATGGCGCGGTATCGCAGCACGTCGCCGCGGCGCAGGGCGTGCGGCTGATGTTCGTAGTGAGCTTTCTGCCATTCCTGCTGCGCTACTGGAGCAGCCACGGCATGCCGCCGCTGCCCGCAGCGCCGGCCGGCGCGGGGGCGCAGGCGGCGCTTGGCCTGGTGACGGCGTCCTTCCCGCTCGGGGAGCTGCTTGCGCCGGCCCCCTTGCTGGCATTCGGCCTCCTCGCCGTCGTCACGTGCACAGCTGGTTGGCTGCTGTGGCGACGCGGCGTGCCGAACGCTTGGGTGCTAGGCCCCTTGCTCGCTGCGGGAATGCTGGCTGCGGCGCAAGTCCCCGTCGGCGGCGTGCCTGAATGGATGGTCCGCACCGGCCAGCTATGCATCGGCCTCTCGCTAGGCACGCGCTTCACGCCCGGTTTCCTGCACACCGCCCCACGCTACATGGCCTCCGTCATCGCATGCACGGCCACTGCGTTGGGACTGGCCGCGCTATTCGGAATTGCGCTCGCCAAATTCGGCGGCCTGCACCCGGCAACCGCCATGCTGGCCACATCGCCCGGCGGCATCGCGGAAATGGCGCTAACAGCCCGCGCCCTGCACGTTGAAGTCCCGGTGGTGACAGCTTTCCACGTCTGCCGAATGGTGGTGCTGGTGCTGGCCGTTGGCCCCGCCTACCGGCGCTTGGTACGGATGTGATGCCGTGGCTTAAAAGTATCAATTATCGATACTTTAAGAGGGTGGGTTGAGCCGCTGGCTGATGTACTGTATGTTGTCAGCACTTTCACTTTCCTGTGACGCAACATGAGCCATCCCAGCCAATTCGACCTGCTGAAGCAGCGTCGCTTTGCACCGTTCTTCTGGACCCAATTCCTCGGTGCCTTCAACGACAACCTGTTCAAAACGGCCCTGGTGGTGGCGTTGGCATTCGACGCCGCCAGCTGGACCACGCTGCCGGCCTCCATGGTCACCAACCTGGTGCCGGGCCTCTTCATCCTTCCATACGTCCTGTTCTCAGCGACTTCCGGCCAGATCGCCGAAAAGGTGGAGAAGGGCAGGCTGGCGCGCATTATTAAATGGCTGGAAATCGGCATCATGTCCGTGGCCGCCGTCGGCTGGTTCACCCACACGTTGCCGCTGCTGCTGCTCGCGGTATTCGGCATGGGATGCCACTCCACGCTGTTCGGCCCAGTGAAATACGCCTACATGCCGCAGCACCTGAAGCCGGAAGAACTCACCGGCGGCAACGGCATCGTCGAAATGGGCACCTTCGTCGGCATCCTGCTTGGCCAGGTGTTTGGCGCGGTGATCGTCAATTTCCAGCCGAACGGCATTGCCTGGCTGGCCGCAGCCACCGTCGGCTTCGCGGTACTCGGCCTGGTTGCCGCCCATAGCATCCCGACCACTCCGGCGCCGCAACCGGACCTGCACGTCAACCTGAATCCCTTCACCGAGTCGATCCGCAACATCCGCTTCTCCGCCTCCAACCGCACCGTGTTCCTGTCGATGCTGGGTAATTCCTGGTTCTGGTTCTACGGCGCGATTGTGCTGGCCCAGTTCCCTGTCTACGCCAAGGATTACCTGAAAGGCGACAACAGCGTCTTCGTATTGCTGCTGACGATGTTCTCGCTGGGGATCGGCGCCGGCTCGCTGCTGTGCGAAAAGCTCTCCGGCCGCAAGGTCGAAATCGGCCTCGTGCCATTTGGTTCCATCGGCCTGTCCCTGTTCGGCATCGACCTTTACCTTGCCAGCCAAGGCTACAGCGCTTCCGGCACAGTTGACGCCTACGCCATGGCGATGCAGCCCGGCGCATGGCGCATCATCATGGACGTGATCCTGATCGGCGTATTCGGCGGTTTCTTCATCGTTCCTCTGTTCGCCCTGATCCAGCTGCGCGCCGATCCAAAGCACCTGTCGCGCACCATCGCCGGCATGAACATCCTGAACGCGCTGTTCATGGTGGTGGCTACCGGCGTGGCGATCCTGCTGCTGAAAGAAGGCTTCACGATTCCGGAATTGTTCCTGGTCACGGCGATCCTGAATGGCCTGGTGGCGGTGTACATCTTCTCGCTGGTACCGGAATTCCTGATGCGCTTCCTGGCATGGATCCTGATCCACACCGTGCACAAGGTGAAGACCGTCGACGCCGACCGTATTCCGGCCGAAGGCGGCGCAGTCCTGGTCTGCAACCACGTGAGCTACGTCGATGCGATTGTGATCGTGGCAGCAAGCCCGCGCCCGATCCGCTTCGTGATGGACCACCGCATATTCAAGACCCCGTTCTTCGGCTGGATCTTCCGCACCGCCAAGGCGATCCCGATTGCGCCAGCCAAAGAAGACCCGTGGCTGATGGAGAAAGCCTTCGTCGATATCGCGCAAGCACTGCACGAAGGCGAACTGGTTTGCATCTTCCCGGAAGGAAAGCTGACCAGCACCGGCGAAATGAATGAATTCAAAGGCGGCATCAGCAAGATCATCGAACGCACGAAAGTGCCGGTCATCCCGATGGCGCTGCGCGGCCTGTGGGGCCACCTGTTCAGCCGCAGCAAGGACAGCCTGCTGGAACGCGCCTTCTGCAAAGGCTTCCGCTCGCAGCTGTCGCTGGCGGTCGGCCAGCCGGTTGATCCTTCCGATGTGAACCCCGAAATGCTGTACCGCCAGGTAGCAGAATTGCGCGGCGACTGGAAGTAATTAAGTGTAGTTTCGGACTACATACTTCTACATACAAAGGCGCCCTCGTGGCGCCTTTTCTGCTTCTTACAATTGGTTTCTCTAACAATTTTTGTAAGAAGGGTAGATGATGAAAAAAGTCCTCAAAGCCGGTCTCGCGATTTCGATGCTGTCCGCGCTGGCGGCATGCGGTGGTGGCGGCACTGAAGCCGACAACCGTCCAAGAACGGCTTCAATGCTGATCGATTTCAACAGGGACGGTGTGACCGGCTGGAACGGCAGCTCTTCCGACTACACGCCGGAGACCGCGCCAATCAATGTCGTTTTCGAAGAGCGCACCCTGGCTGCGCCCTTGAACGGCAAGGGCTACTTCATTGGCGGCACCAATCGCAGCGACGACCTTTTCCTGTTCGTGAAAAAGCAGTTCCCGGGCCTCAAGCCAAATACCATCTACAACCTTAATTTCGCGATCAAGTTCGCGACCAACACGCCATCCGGCTGTGTAGGTGTTGGCGGCGCGCCGGGCGAAGCAGTGTGGGTCTACGCCGGCGCTACACCCACTGAACCGAAAGCAGTCACCGTCAATAGCGAGATCCGCATGAACATCGACCGCGGCAACCAGGGGGCGGGAGGCAAGGACGCCCAGGTAATCGGCAATATCGCCAATGGCCTGGCGTGCGGCAGCACCGCCTACGTCAGCAAGACTGTGAAGAACGACAAGGTGCAGCCGGTGACCACGGACGCAAATGGCTCGGTGTGGATCGTCATGGGTATCGACTCGGGCTTCGAGGCTTATTCGTCCGTGACGCTGCAAACCGTGCAGATCGACGCAACGCCGGCCGCTACGATTTAACGCTGCTCCAGGCCCTTGGCCAGCACATCGGCAACAAGTGTATTCATGTCGACACCGCGTTCGGCGGCCAGTGCGTTCAGCTGCTTCACCAAATCACTATTGAGCTTGACCGCGAACGGCACCAGGCCAAGCGCCTGATCGCGCTTGCGCTGTTCGCGTTTATCGACAGCAGGATTGGCTGCGTTGCCGAACGCCGAGGCGCCCTGCGCTGCCATTTTGTTCATGAGCTTTTTGGCGTCGTTCTTTGCCAGGTCTGTCTTTTTCATACTGAGATCCTTTTCAAAGGCGCCATTCTACGCACTTGCCGCAGCCTGCTGAAGCCTGCATGACTTTTTCTTAACGCAGTCTAGTTGTTGGCGCGATGGCCGTAGCTAAGGACGCGGGTGATAACCCAGTTGCCGGACTGGTTGCTCCAGACGATTGCGAAGTCAGCGAGGCCTTCGCACTTGCCACTCGCGAACTGGCAGAAACGGTGCGAACCCGTTTCAATGGCGCCGAAGTTTTTGATCGGCGAAACCTTCAGCGTGCCCGGAATAATCTCGCGGCGGAAATTCCCGCAAACGTATTTCGCGGTGTTGGCCAGCATCTCTTGCCGTGACCAGGTGACACCACCCGTATCGTGATAGAACTCGACATCCGGTGCAAAATAGCTCGCATGTTTTTGCAACTGGCCTGGAGTGCTGCAATTGTTGAAGGCGTCGAAGGCTGCGGCGTCGAGGGCCGATATGGTGTTGAACAATGGATCGGCTGACGGCCCGCTTTGGGCTTCCGTGCTCGCAGCGGAAACGTTCAGCGAGGCGGCAAAGAACAAGGCTCCAACAAGCTTGCTGCACTTTTTCATTCGGTTCTCCGGGAAAGTTGCGGGTTGGTGAGTTGTCAATGTAGCATGACCCTGTGCCCGGTGGTGCTTTACAATGCGACTTCTTTCTTCCTTCGCTCAATTTAATCAATGCATATCTGGGTCGATGCGGACGCTTGTCCCGCTGTTATCAAGGACATTCTGTTTCGTGTCGCTGAGCGCACGCAAATCAACGTGACGCTGGTTGCCAACCAGTTGATCCGCGTGCCGGGATCGCGCTTTATCAAAGCGTTGCAGGTTCCAGCTGGCGCTGATGCGGCCGATGCGGAAATCGTGGAGCGAGTCAGCGCAGGAGACATCGTCGTAACTGGCGACATTCCATTGGCTTCGCTGGTACTGGAGAAGGGCGGAATGCCGCTTAATCCGCGCGGTGATTGGTACACCAAGGACACCATCGCGCAGCAACTGACGATGCGGGCCTTCATGGAAGAACTGCGCGGCGCCGGTGTTGACACCGGCGGCCCGTCCGCTTTCAATCAAGCTGACCGCCAGAACTTCGCCAACGCGCTTGACCGGGAGCTGGCGCGCAGACGGCAGTCACCGGGCTAGTCGCGCAACACTTCGATTGATTTCATCCATTTTTCTGCGACGTCCGTCCATTGCGAGACGGGGCCCGACGTCTTGCGTACTCCGAAGGCATGGCCGCCCTGCGCGTACATATGCATCTCCACCGGAACTTTGGCCTGTTGAAGCGGGTCATCGCTGGCCGCGATGATCAGCATTGGCGGGCAGTCAGCTGCAATCCTGATCGACGGTTCCAGTGTCAGCCCAGGCTTTTTCCAGATGTTGCCAGGATAGAGCGCCATCGCGAAATCCGGCCGGCCGCTTTGCTGGTCGGCGTCGTCGACGGTTTTGTAGCTGCGCTTCGAGTGATTGCTGATATCCGCCACCATATGTCCACCGGCGGAAAAACCGATCTCCTTGGCCCGAAAATGCAGCAGGCCAATCGCGAAGATGGACATGCTCGGCTGCGATACGAATTCGACCGCGGTGTATCGTCGCCCCGCAATCTGCTTGATGCCGAAACCAAAGGACCCCTGGCCCTTTTTCAGCGTAGAGGGTGAAGGAGGGCCCTTCGGCCAAGGTTGAACTTGAAGTGATTTGCCAGCGGTTTGCCAAGCCTTGCTTTGGCGTTCAAGAAGGTTCTCCGCGCCGACGTTGGTAGCGCAGGAAATGATGCAGATGAGCTGCAAAAGCCATTTGATGTTCATATCGAAATTATATCAATCTGACAACTTCCCGCTACGTAGAATTACTGACTCCGTGGTCAGATTCATAAATCGTGTTAGAATGATCGTTCATTCTAAGTCTTTCTGGAAAAAAGATGAATAACATGCAAAAGAAATTCATGCTGCTGGGCGCCGCTGCTGCGGTGGCTGCAATGGTCGCCGCTTGCGGCGGAAAAGAGGCTGCACCAGCCCAAGGCGGCGCAAAGCAAGCGCCGGAAGTTGCCGTTTTCACCGTGACGCCGCAAGCGCTGGCCATGAGCACCGAACTGCCGGGCCGCACCGCCGCCTACCAGGTGGCCGAAGTGCGCCCGCAAGTCGGTGGCCTGATCCAGAAGCGCCTGTTCACCGAAGGCTCCGACATCAAAGCAGGCGTGCAGCTGTACCAGATCGATTCCGCGACCTACCAGGCTGCGTTCAATTCCGCCAAGGCCAACCTGGCCAAGGCCAAAGCCAATCTGGCCGCCGCCGGTCCTAAAGTCGCCCGCTATAAAGAGCTGGTCGCGATCGAAGGCGTGAGCCGCCAGGATTACGACGATGCCGTGGCCGCGCACGAACAGGCCAAGGCCGAAGTGGAAGCCGCGCAAGCCGCGCTGGATTCGGCGCGCATCAATGTGGACTACACCAAAGTGGCATCGCCAATTTCCGGCCGCATCAGCCGCTCCAACGTGACCCCGGGCGCCCTGGTGACCGCCGGCCAGGCGACTGCGCTGACCACCGTGCAGCAACTGGACCCGATCTACGTCGACGTGACCCAGTCCAGCGAAGAGCTGCTGCGCCTGAAGCGCGAAATGGATAGCGGTTCGATCAAGAAGGTGAACGGCCAGGCCGCAGTAACGCTGCTGCTGGCGGACGGCAGCAAATACGCGCTGCCAGGCAAACTGCAGTTCTCCGATGTAAGCGTCGATCCAGGCACCGGCAACGTAACCCTGCGCGCGCTGTTCCCGAACCCGAAGCATGACCTGCTGCCGGGCATGTTCGTGCGCGCCGTGCTGGAAACCGGCGTGAGCGAGCAAGCCATCGCAGTGCCGCAAATGGGCGTGACCCGCAACCCGAAAGGCGAGGCCACGGCCCTGGTGCTGAACAAGGAAGGTAAGGTTGAACAGCGCGTGCTGCAAACCGGCGGCACCATCGGCGACAAATGGCTTGTGAAGTCCGGCCTGGAAGCCGGCGACCGCGTGATCGTGGAAGGCCTGCAGAAAGTCAAGCCAGGCACACCTGCTGTCGTGGCGAAGAACACCAGCGGCGGCGCCGGCGGTGACGCGCAACGCCAGTCGACTGCACGCTAAGCAAGGAGCCTGAATCATGTCCCGCTTCTTTATCAATCGCCCCATTTTCGCCTGGGTGCTCGCCATCGTTGTGATGCTGGCGGGTGTAATGGCGATCAAGGGCCTGCCAATCGCGCAGTACCCAAGCATTGCGCCGCCATCGATCTCGATCACCGGTTCCTATCCGGGTGCATCGGCCAAGACGGTGGAAGACGCGGTCACCCAGATCATCGAACAGAAGATGAAGGGTATCGACGGCCTGCGCTATATGTCCTCGACCAGTGACTCGGTCGGCGGCATCAACATCACGCTGAACTTCAAGAACGGCACCAATCCGGACATCGCACAGGTGCAGGTGCAGAACAAGCTGCAGCTGGCGACCCCGCTGCTGCCTGCCGCCGTGACCCAGCAAGGCCTGGTGGTGTCGAAAGCGACCCGCAACTTCCTGATGGTGTTCGGCTTCATCTCCGAAGACGGCAAGATGAAGCAGTCCGACCTGGGCGACTATGTGGCCGCCAACGTGATCGATCCGCTGAGCCGCGTGCAAGGCGTGGGTGACGTCACCCTGTTCGGTTCCCAGTATGCGATGCGCATCTGGCTCGATCCACAAAAGCTGCAAAGCTTCCAGCTCACACCCGCCGACGTCACCGCCGCCATCCAGGCGCAGAACGCCGAAGTGTCGGCCGGTGAACTGGGCGGCGCCCCTGCCGTGCCGAACCAGCAGCTGAACGCGACCGTGACCGCGCAAAGCCGCCTGCAGACGCCGGAACAATTCGGCGCCATCCTGCTGAAGACTGCCGGCAACGGCGCCACCGTGCACCTGCGCGACGTGGCCCGCATTGAACTGGGCAACGAAAACTACAACACCGTAGCGCGCTACAACGGCTCGCCTGCCGTGGGCGTAGCAATCAAGCTGGCCACCGGCGCCAACGCGCTGGAAACCGCGGACCTGGTTAAGAAGAAGATCGAAGTCCTGGGCAAGCAATTCCCGCAAGGGATGAAGGCTGTTGTGGCTTTCGACACCACGCCATTCGTCAAACTGTCGATTGAAGAAGTGGTCAAGACCCTGCTGGAAGCGGTGGTCCTGGTCTTCATCGTGATGTACGTCTTCCTGCAGAACTTCCGCGCCACCCTGATCCCGACCTTTGCTGTGCCTGTCGTGCTGCTCGGTACTTTCGGGGTGCTGTTCTCGCTGGGCTACTCGATCAACACGCTGACCATGTTCGCCATGGTGCTTGCAATCGGCCTGCTGGTGGACGACGCCATCGTCGTGGTGGAGAACGTCGAACGTGTAATGACGGAAGAGGGCTTGTCGCCGAAGGAGGCGACCATCAAGTCCATGGGCCAGATCTCCGGCGCCCTTGTCGGTATTGCGATGGTGCTGTCCGCCGTGTTCGTGCCGATGGCCTTCTTCGGCGGTTCCACCGGCGTGATTTACCGCCAGTTCTCGGTGACGATCGTATCCGCCATGGTGCTGTCCGTGCTGGTAGCGATGGTGTTCACCCCTGCGCTGTGCGCCACCTTCCTGAAACCTGGTTCCCACGTTTCGGAAAAAGGCTTCTTCGGCTGGTTCAACCGAACCTTTGAACGCAGCAGCACCAGGTACCAGGGCTGGGTCGGCAAGATGCTGGCACGTAGCGGCCGCTCGCTGCTGGTGTACGGCGCACTGCTGGCCGTATTGGCTGTGTCCTTCATGCGCCTCCCGACTTCCTTCCTGCCGGAAGAAGACCAGGGCGTGCTGTTCTCCATGGTGCAGCTGCCAACCGGCGCCACCCAGCAACGCACCCTGAAAGTGCTGGAAAAGCTGGAACACCACTTCATGGAAGATGAAAAGGCCAACGTCGCTTCCGTATTCACGGTGGCGGGCTTCAGCTTCGCCGGTAACGGCCAGAATGCCGGCCTGGCCTTCGTGCGCCTGAAAGACTGGTCCGAACGTACGAACCCTGACCAGAAAGTGAAAGCGATCGCAGGCCGCGCCATGGGCGCCTTCTCGCAAATCCGTGAAGCGATGGTGTTTGCTTTCGCGCCGCCAGCCGTGATGGAGCTGGGTAACGCCACCGGTTTCGATATGCAGCTGCAAGACCAGGGCGGTGTCGGTCACGATGCGCTGATGGCTGCGCGTAACCAGCTGCTCGGCATGGCCGCCAAGAATCCGCTGCTGATGGCCGTGCGTCCAAACGGCCAGGAAGATACGCCGCAGTTCAAGCTCGATATCGACCAGCAGAAAGCCACCGCACTGGGCCTGTCCGTCGCGGACGTGAACCGCGTGCTGAGCGTTGGCTGGGGCTCGTCCTACGTAAACGACTTCGTCGACCGTGGCCGTGTCAAGCGCGTCTACCTGCAAGGCACCCCGGAATCGCGTATGGCGCCGGAAGACCTGAACAAGTGGTTCGTGCGTAATGCACAGGGCGAAATGGTGCCATTCTCCGCCTTCGCTTCCGGCCGCTGGATCTACGCTTCGCCGCGACTGGAACGCTATAACGGCATTCCATCGATGAACGTGCAGGGTATGCCTGCGCCGGGCGTGAGTTCCGGTGTGGCCATGGCTGAAATGGAAAAGATGGTGGCGCAACTGCCGCCGGGCATTGGCTTCGAGTGGACCGGCCTGTCGCTGGAGGAACGCGACTCCGGTTCGCAGACCACCATCCTGTACACCATCTCCGTGCTGATCGTGTTCCTGTGCCTGGCCGCGCTGTATGAAAGCTGGTCCGTGCCGTTCTCGGTGCTGCTGGTGGTGCCTCTGGGCGTGATCGGCACCGTGCTGGCCACATGGGGCTTCCACCTGGCGAACGACGTGTACTTCCAGGTTGGCTTGCTGACCGTGGTCGGCCTGTCGGCGAAGAACGCGATCCTGATCGTGGAATTCGCCAAGGAACTGCAGGAGAAGGGCATAGAACTGCGTGAAGCCACGCTGCAGGCAGTCAAGCTGCGCCTGCGTCCGATCCTGATGACGTCCATCGCCTTCGGTCTTGGCGTGCTGCCGCTGGCCATGGCAAGCGGCGCAGGTTCCGGCAGCCAGAACGCCATCGGCGTCGGCGTGTTGGGCGGCATGCTGACCGCAACTTTCCTCGGCATCTTCTTCGTGCCGGTGTTCTTCGTGGTGGTGCGTGCATGGGTGGGCCGAAAGGCTGCACCTGCCGCACCAGCTGCACCAGCCATCGCTTCGGAGGCGAATTGATATGAAAAAGACGATCTTTACCCTTGCAGCTGCGGCCTTGCTGGCCGGCTGCAGCCTGGCTCCGACCTATGAGCGCCCGGTATCGCCGGTAGCTGCGGCCTGGCCGCAGGGCGATGCCTACAAGCCCGCACAAACTGCGGCCGATGCCAAGCCTGCCGGCGAAATCGCCTGGCAGGACTTTATCGGCGACCAGCAGCTGCGCGACGTCGTGGAGCTGGCGCTGAAGAACAACCGCGACCTGCGCGTCTCGGCGCTGAATATAGAGAAGGCGAGGGCGCAATATGGCATCGACCGTTCCGCCCAGCTGCCTAAGGTGAATGCGCAAGTTGGCCAGAGCGCAGCCCGCGCTCCGAGCGGCGACATCAGCCGCCAGTACACCGGCGGCCTGGCGCTGCCGGCCTATGAGCTGGACCTGTTCGGCAAACTGCGCAACTCCTCGGAAGCTGGCCTGCAGTCCTACCTTGGCACGCAGGAAGCGCAACGCGCCCAGCGCCTTAGCCTGGTATCCGAAGTAGCGACCACCTGGCTTGGCCTGGCAGCCGATAAGGAACGCCTGCGCCTGGCGCAAGACACGCTGAAAAGCCAGCAAATCACATTTGAGCTGAGCAAGCGCCGCTTCGAATCCGGCGCCACCTCGGGCCTCGATATGTATGAAGCACAAACCAGTGTCGAAGCCGCGCGCAACGACATGGCCCTGTACACCGCCCAGGTAGCGGCCGGCGAGAACGCGCTGGCCCTGCTGGTCGGTACCCAAGTGCCGGCGGACCTGCTGCCGCAGGCTTTGCCGACCGCCGTCACCACGCTGGCCGAACTGCCGGAAGGCGTGCCGTCTTCTGTGCTGCTGCAGCGCCCGGACGTGCTGGAAGCGGAGCATGCGCTGAAAGCCGCCAACGCCAATATCGGCGTGGCGCGTGCAGCCTTCTTCCCGAGCATCACGCTGACCGGCACCGCAGGCAGCGCAAGTAATAGCCTGGGGAACCTGTTCAAGGCCGGCACCGGCGCCTGGACCTTCCTGCCGCAACTGACGCTGCCCCTGTTTGACGCCGGCGCCAACAGCGCAAGGCTGGACATCGCCAAAGCCGACAACGGCATCGCCGTAGCGCGCTACGAAAAAGCGATCCAGTCAGCCTTCCGCGAAGTAGCCGATGCACTGGCGCAGCGAGGCACATTGGATGAACGCGTAGAGTCGCAAGCCGCCCTGACGGAAGCCGCTAGCCGCAGCTACCGCATCCACGAAGCGCGCTACCAGAAAGGCGCCGAGTCCTACCTGAACGCCCTGGTTTCGCAGCGAGCGTTATACGCGGCCCAGCAAGGCTTGATCAGCGTCCGCCTGGCAAAGGCAGCCAACCAGGTAACCCTGTACAAAGTGCTTGGGGGCTGGGCTTAATCGGGATCGATACCGGCTGGCGGCATCCACTCCATCAGGTTGTAGATGCCGTCGACCGCCAGAATCTCAAACCCACAGCGCTGCAGCAGCCGCAGGGCAGGGCTGCCCAGCGCCACGTTCATTCGAACCGGAAGACGCAAGCGCTCTCCTTGTGCCTGCAAGCTGCGCAACAAGCCAAGCCCAATCCCGCGATTGCGGTATTCAGGCAGCAAGCAGATATCGAGAATGCGCAGTTCCCCCGGCCCGTAATCAACGAACAGCCGCCCAATCGAACGCTCGCGATCCATGATCACGGCCAAATCGGCATGCGGGTAATGGGTCTCAAACCAGGACTGCTGCGCCTTGAACTGCACGCCGTGAAGTAAGGACTCGGTGGCGAGGTCGCAACCTCCCATTCGAAGATCGGCGCTGCGGGTGCAGGAATACAGCTGCTGCATGAACGCCAGGTCGCCCGCTTCGGCGGGACGCATCTCAATCGAGCGAGAGGTACGGGAGGGCATATCACTTTTTCCTTTAAGAATGAAGTAACTGCCTTTCAATCATAGCACGTTGTAATTTGACAAAGCTCAATCCCTTGGCCAGAGTATCGCCTTATGACTGAAAAACGCCACATCGACCCAGAGCGCGCCGCCAGCCGCCGCCGCCAGGTACTGGACGCCGCCGCCACCTGTTTCCGCCGCAGCGGATTCCACGGCGCCAGCATGTCCGAGATTTCCAAAGCGGCCGGCATGAGCGCCGGCCACATTTATAACTATTTCGCCAGCAAAGACGCCATCATCGCCGCCTTCGTGGAAGAAAACGAAACGCGGGTACATGAAATCATCAGCAAGATCGCCAGCCAGCCGGACCCGCTGCAAGCGATCATCGACGACGTCGAGCAGAGCGTCCAGAACAACCTCGACCCTGACCACTGGGCACTGCCGCTGGAAATCGCCGCCGAAAGCGCGCGCAATCCCGCCATAGCCGCTTTGACCCAGCAAGCCGACCGCCGCATGTGCGAAAGCCTGCTTGCGTTGCTGAAGGCCGGCCGCGAAATGCATGGCCTGGCTGCCGACGATGTCACTGTGGAAGGGCGTATGCAGGCCGTGATTTGCCTGCACCAGGGCCTGCAATTGCGCTTGCTGAATTATCCCGAGCTGCCGGTGGCCGAGATCATTAAATCCTTCCGCATCGCCATGCGGGCGCTCCTTTTCACTTAAGGATAAGAGAAATGACCAAATTCGTTTTCCCTCCACACCAGGTCGCGGCATTGCACATCGCCGGCACGGACGAACGCTTTCCTGTGCGCCGCGTCTATTGTGTGGGCCGCAACTACGCCGGCCACGCACGCGAGATGGGCTCCGATCCAGACCGCGAACCGCCATTCTTCTTCTGCAAACCGGGCGACGCATCAGCCGTGGTGCCTGTTGCACCGGGCGCAGTGGCCGAACTGCCATACCCACCACAGACCAGCAACTACCACTACGAGTGCGAACTGGTGGTGGCAATCGGTACCGGTGGCAGCGACATCTCCGTAGCCGACGCACCCAAACACATCTTCGGATATGCCGTCGGCCTGGACATGACCCGCCGCGACCTGCAAGGAAAAATGAAGGACGCCGGCCGCCCATGGGAGATCGGCAAAGCCTTCGACTACTCCGCGCCCGTAGGCGAATTGCGCCGCGCGTCCGAAGCACCAGCCGTCGAAAACGCCGCCATCGCGCTGGCCCTGGACGGCGCAGTGCGCCAATCCAGCAGCACCGACCACATGATCTGGTCCATCTCCGAAACCATCGCCAACTTGTCGACGCTCTTCCGCCTCGAACCCGGCGACCTGATTTTCACCGGCACTCCCGAAGGCGTAGGCGCCGTCACCCGCGGCCAATCCCTCACCGGCAGCATCGAAGGCCTGGCCAGCCTCTCCGTAAAGTTCACCTAACCCACTACACGAAGAGATGACGGGGTCTGACCCTTGGGTCATACCCCGGTCTACCGGGTTTGCAGTTCAGCAGCAATCGCAAGTAACCCCTCCAGCGCTCCCGCCGCAATCCCCACATCCGCCGCGCCGCTCACCGCAAACTCCCGCGGATTAATCCTCACCATCCTCCCACCCCGCAGCACCACGCTCTGCCCAAAGCGCCTCACCGAAGGAACCGCCGTCCCCGCCCCAATTTCAATGACCACCGGCCGCCGCACCTTGGCCAACCACTCCTCCAACCGCCCCGCCTGCATCTCGCTGCGCCGCTCAACCCACCCCCAATCCCCAAACATCAAAATATTCGGCCGCGCCAACCCGCCACATTCAGGACACCGAGGCGCCTCATTACGCAACCGGCAAGCCGCCGCGTCCACATCCGGCGCAAACCCATCCGCCGCCCATATCTTCCGGCAGCAAGGCCCCAGGCATTGCAGATGATGTATCGACCCGTGGCACTCATAAATGGAGCGAGCATCAAATCCCGCCTTCTGAAACTGCCCATCCACATTGCTGGTAAAGACAAAGCACCCATGCTCCATCCCCGCACCCCATTCACGCAGCAGCGCAAAGCCCTCATGCGGTACAGTCTCGCGGTACAGCGCCAGGCGATGCCCATAAAACCCCCAGGCCAAAGCCGGATCATCATGAAAAGTGCGCGGAGAAGCGATGCTGGTGAATTCCATCCGCGCTCGTCCGAGGGCAGGGTAGGCCTTCCAGAATCCCTCATTTCCCCGGAAATCCGGCAGCCCCGAATCTACGCCCATGCCCGCGCCGGCCGCAATCACCAGCCCGTCCGATTGCGTAATAAGTTCGGCAGCGCGCGCCGCCAAGTCTCGATCAATAGCCATTTCTGTAGTTTGAGGTAACTTTGACAAAACCACAAATTGCTCTGATATAATCGGTTCCTCGAGTCGGGGCGTAGCGCAGCCTGGTAGCGTACTTGCATGGGGTGCAAGGGGTCGGAAGTTCGAATCTTCTCGCCCCGACCAATTAATTCGAATAAAGGGTTACAGTTTTGGACTGTAGCCCTTTTTTTCCGCCATTTAACTGGAGAGATATGCACGACTCTGTACCTTTCGACCCGCCTTACGTCATCAAGATTAACGGCCAGGAGGGCGATCATTGGGTTGAGGTACGCGAGGACGGAACGCAGATTCCGTGTGCGGCCCCCTCAAGCTGGCCGCTGCAAACAATGGAAGCGCCGGCGGCATCAGCCAAAACCACCATTCTGAACGTGCCGTATGCCGAGAAGGACGAGGCGAAAAAGCTCGGCGCGAAATGGGACTCCACTCGCAAGAAATGGTACGTTCCGCAAGGCGTGAACGTAGAACCGTTCAGCCGCTGGCTTACTGCCAAGTAGGGCCGCGCTCTGGTGCGTACGGCAAAATAGTTTTTGATCTCCTTGTCGATTTCAACATTCCTGGCGCGTCGTAGGGATAATGGCAGGCGTGCTGCCATCAACTAAATCAACATGAGGCCCAAAATGAACAAGCAAATCTTCGTCAACCTGTCCGTCAAGAACCTGGAAAAGTCGAAGGCCTTCTTCGCCGCCATGGGCTATACCTTCAACCCGCAGTTCACCGACGAGAACGCAGCCAGCATGATCATCAACGACGGCAGCATCTACGCGATGCTTCTGGTCGAAGACTTCTTCCGCACCTTCACCGGGAAGCCGATCGTCAACGCCAAAGAGGCGACCGAGGTGCTGGTGTGCCTGTCCTGCGAAAGCCGCGAGGAAGTCGATGATCTGGTGCGCAAGGCGGTGGCAGCCGGCGGCAAGACCCCGCGCGAGCCAAAGGACTACGGCTTCATGTACGCCCACGGCTTTGAAGACCTGGACGGCCATATCTGGGAACTGGTCTATATGGCCCAAGCGCCGCAGCAGTAAGATAACTCTTGGTCAACGGTGACAATTTAATAGAATTCCCGCAAATTTCGAAACTAAACTAATTAGTAGACAAGTTCGCGGGAGGTCATCGTGTTGACCTGGTGGGTACGCTGGTTATTGATCGCAACGGTGGGGCTGACTGCATCCATGTACGCTATGGATACGGTTCGTGTGGCCTCCATATTGCCGTTGTCGCCACCACAGCAGGCCAAGGAAAACCAGTCGAATGTGAAGAAGCCGGCGAATGCAGTGGCCAAGGCATCCCAGATGGACAAGATCGCCGACGCCTTGGAAGGCCACTGATTCCAAGACCGAATCGCATTGCGCAATCCAGCGCGCAAATTTCATCAAGTGCTTATAAAAAAGTTGCCTCATGGTAAGTTACCATCGACGCGCGCGGCGTCCTGCCCGCGAAACGTTCGATAGGCGACCATGATAAAACCACCCGCTATTTCTCTTCTCCGCAGGACTTTCTGTACCCGCTCGCTTGGGATTGCGGCACTTGGGCCGCTCGCGCTCAGTGCCTGCAATGCCGGAGGGTCCACCGCACAAAGCAGACCAGGTGCGCAAACCGCGCCAGTTACGCAAAGCCCTCCTGCCGCCCCGAGCACGCCGGCCGCCGCAACCTCGCCGGCTGCCGCGACCACGCAAGCCCGTACTTTCGTGCATCCCGGCCTGCTGCATACTGAAGAAGACTTTGCCCGCATGCGTGCCAAGGTGAAGGAGGGCGTGCAACCCTGGCGCGACGGCTGGAATGCGCTGCTTGGCACCGGCCGTTCGCACCTGAATAACAGTCCGCGTCCTTTGCAGACCGTGATTCGCGGCGGCGCCGACAGCAATTTCCCGCAGTTCTATATCGATGTGGCGCGCGCATACCAACTGGCGCTGCGCTGGAAGGTCTCCGACGACCCAGCATACGCCGAAAAAGCCGTCCAATTCCTCAATGCCTGGTCGTCCACGCTGACGACCATTACCGGGAACGCCGACCGCTTCCTGGCTGCCGGCATCTACGGCTACCAGTTCGCCAATGCCGCCGAAATCATGCGCACCTACCAGGGCTGGGCGCCGGCCGACCTGCAGCGTTTCCAGGCCATGATGCTGAACGTCTTCTATCCTCTGAACCACCAGTTCCTGACGCAGCATAACGGGGCGGACATCACCAACTACTGGGCCAACTGGGATCAGTGCAACCTGGCGTCTATCCTGGCTATCGGCGTGCTTTGCGACCGCGAAGACTTGTACAACGAGGCAGTGGGCTATTACCAGTCTGGCCGCGGTAATGGCGCTTCCAGCCAGGCGGTGCCATTTGTCCATCCCGGTTACCTTGGCCAATGGCAGGAGAGCTCGCGCGATCAGGGCCATTGCACGCTCGGCATCGGCTTGGCAGGTGCATTCTGCGAGATGGCCTGGAACCAGGGTGATGATTTCTACGGCTACGACAACAACCGCTTCCTGGCCGGGGCCGAATACGTGGCCAAGTCCAACCTGTCCGACGCCAACGGTAACCCTTATTACACATCGATGCCGTTCGATACCTACACCAACAGGCAAGGTACGGGCAACGGCGTTTCGACGGGCGGCTTGCCCAGCATCCGTCCGGTTTGGGAAATGATCTACAACCACTACGTCAACCGGCGCGGACTGGCCGCGCCTTTCGTGGCGCAGATGGCGGCCAGGGTGCGGGCCGAAGGCGATGGCGGCAACGGCGACCAGCTTGGCGTCGGGACGCTTTTGTTCAGCCGCGATCCGCAGGCCAAAAACGTGGCGCCGAGCGGCCTGACGGCGCGCCTGGTGGGCGGCAATGTCGAGCTTTCATGGTGGGGCACAGCCAATGCAACCGGCTACACCGTGCTGCGTTCGACGGTTCGTGGCGGACCTTACCAGCCTGTGGCTAGCGCAATCAACGGCTTGCTCACGTACACGGACCGCGCGCCGGCACCCACTACCTTTTATTACGTGGTCACGGCGCAGACACCGTCCGGCGACAGCGCCCCTTCCGCTGAAGCGCGCGTCGCGGCCGGCGTCGTAGCGCATACATTGCTGGCATTCGACGAGTCGCAAGGCACGGCGGCACAAGACAGCAGCGGCAATGGCCGCCACGCCAGCTTGCTGAACGGCGCGCAATGGGCGAGCGGAAAGCGCGGAAATGCAGTGCTGCTCGATGGCGTTGACGATTACCTGGCGCTGCCGGCGGGCCTGGTGGACGGCCTGGCCGATTTCACGATCGCCGCCTGGGTATTCTGGCAGGGCGGCCGCAACTGGACGCGCATTTTCGATTTTGGTTCGGGGACCACGCAGTACATGTTCCTGACGCCGCAAGCGGGCGGCGGCGGCCTGCGATTCGCTATCAGCCTGACCAACGGCTGGGGCGAGCAGGCACTTGACTCGACGCCTTTGCCGACCGGGCAGTGGGTGCACGTGGCGGTAACCTTGTCCGGCAGCACCGGCACCATGTATGTGAACGGCAGTGCAGTCGCCACCAATAAGCAGATGACCCATGCGCCGTTCCGCATGCGCAGCACGACGCAGAACTGGATCGGCCGTTCGCAATATTCGTCCGACCCGTACTTCAACGGCAAAATCGACGACTTCCGCATTTACAGCGGCGCGCTAAGCGCAGTGGAGGTGGCGTCGCTCGCTGCGTAGTTTCACATCTGCGTGTAAAGTGAATACTCTTATCTGGAGGAGGAGTGTTCACGATGCGCATCGCGGTCATGTCGGATATTCATGGAAACCTGTGGGCGCTCGATGCTGTGTTGGCCGATATCGCGCGGCGAAAGGTGGACGTAACAGTCAACCTGGGCGATATCCTGTCCGGCCCCTTGCTGCCGGCCGAAACGGCCGATCGCCTGATGGCGTTGGACCTGCCTGCCATTCGCGGCAACCATGAGCGGCAAGTGCTGGAGCACGATCCTGCCCGCATGGGCGCGTCCGACCGCTGGGCGCACGATCATATCTCACCGTCTCATCGCAATTGGATTGCCTCGCTGCCTGCTTCCTTGCGGATGCGAGACGACGTGCTGATGGTGCATGGCACCCCGGGCTCGGACCTGGTCTACTGGATGGAGACGGTCGATCCGTCCGGCCAGCGCGCCGCTACCTACGAGGAAGTGCTGGAGCGGGCCGGCGACGCCCGTGCCTCCCTGATCCTGTGCGGGCATACCCATGTGCCGCGCTGCGTGCTGCTGGACGACGGGCGCCTGGTGGTCAATCCGGGCAGCGTCGGCTTGCAGGCTTACGATGATGATCTGCCTTATCCGCATAAGGCTGAAAACGGTTCGCCGCATGCGCGTTACGCGATCGTCGAGCGCACTTCAAGCGGTTGGGCGGTCGAGCAGTATGCGGTCGCTTACGACTGGAATGCTGCGGCGGAAGTGGCGCAGCGCCATGGCCGCCCTGAGTGGGCGTTCGCGCTCAGGACGGGGCGCATGGCTTAACCGGGACGGTGGCTGACTTCAATGAGCAGGCCACCGGGAGCCTGGCACCAGAAGGCCAGGCAACCGTAGCTGACCGACGGGGCAGGGGGCTGCGGCAGCCCGGCGTCGGCGAGGCGGCGATAAGCGGCATGCACTGCTTCGTCGGACGGTTGCAGGAAGCCGATGTGGAAGCCGGGGGGATAGTCGACATGGTCCGCCTGCTGCAGGATCAGGGCGAAGCCGTCTTCGCCGCGCAAAATCGCCATTCCTTCGGCGCGTGCCGGTATCCGTTCAAAGCCAAACCCTCGCTGGAAATAGTCCGCGGCCGCTTCCAGGTCCGATACGGGTAAATCCATATGGTTTAACCTCATTGTTGATCTCCGGTATTAATGGCATATTCCTATCCTAAGCCAGAAATCGCTGGGAGGGCGGAATGCGGAATTTAGTATTGTGCGTGCTGGCGCTGCCCTTGTGCTGCGCGGCTGCGGAACCGGATGACTGGATCTCGACTGACCGTCCCGACTTTGTGGACTCGCCCGAGGTGGTCGGCAAGGGACGCTTGCAGCTGGAAACCGGATTCCTGCAATCGAAGGATGATCGCGCCACGCCGCTGCTGCTGCGCGTGGGGGTATCGGAACGCCTTGAGCTGCGCATCGACACCGACGGCCGCGTAACCGACCGCAGCGCCCCGGCCCGCTCGAGCGGCTGGGGCGACACGGGCTTGAGCATCAAGTGGCAAATCAACGAGGGCAAGGACGGCACACCAACCATCGGCCTGATTCCGCAGCTGGACTTTGCGAGCGGCTCGCGCGACTTCCGCGGCAATGGCACGCGGCCTTCGATACGCATGCCGATGGAGTGGGAACTGCCGTACGACCTGACCCTGGGTGTCATGCCCGGCGTCTACCGCGACCGCGATGACAACGGCCGCCATTACAACACCGGCATGTTCGGCATCACGCTGGCAAAAAGCTTGAGCGACCGCGCCTATGCCTTTTTGGAAGTATCGACGCCGCGCATCGCCCGTTCGCGCGACGGCGGCAGCCAGGCCAGCTTCGACTTTGGCGGTGGTTATTCGCCAACGCACGACCTGCACCTTGATGCAGGCTTCATGATCGGCCTGAACCACCGCACGCCGGACTTGGCGTTCACCGTCGGCTTATCGGTGCGGATGTGAAGAAGGGGATGCCAGGGCAAGTGGTGCTGGTGCTGCAAGGCGGCGGAGCGCTTGGCGCCTACCAGCTGGGCGTCTACCAGGCAATGCATGAAGCGGGCGTCGAGCCGGACTGGGTGATCGGCACCTCAATCGGCGCACTGAACGGCGCCATCATCGCGGGCAATCCGCCCGAGCAACGCCTTGCGCGGCTAAAGGCGTTCTGGGATGCGATGGAGCGGCGCGATATCTTCGGCAGCCTGCCGCCAGCCTTCGCCAATGCGCTGACGCTGGCTCAGGGTATTCCTGCTTTCTTCGACCCGAATCCCATCGCATGGTGGAATCCCGCTGCGCCACTTGGCGTGGAAAACGCCTCGTTCTATCGCACCAACGCCTTGCGTGAAACGCTGGCCGGGCTGGTGGACATGAATTACCTGAACGAGCGCCACACCCGCCTGACCGTGGGCGCTGTGAACGCCCGTAATGGCGTGATGCGCTACTTCGACACCCGCAAGGAAGCGCTGGAACTATCGCACGTGATCGCGTCCGGCGCGATTCCGCCTGCATTCCCGGCGGTGCGCATCGGCAGTGAGCCGTATTGGGACGGCGGCATTTACTCCAATACGCCGATCGAGGCGGTGCTCGATGACGAGCCCCGGCGCGATTCGGTGATTTTCTCGGTCCAGGTGTGGAACCCGGACGGCAGCGAGCCGCAAAGCGTGCTCGATGTGCTGGAGAAGCACAAGGAAATCCAGTACGCCAGCCGCGCCAGCCACATCGAGCAGCAGCGCAAGCTGCACCGCCTGCGTCGCGTGATCCGCGAGCTGGCGATGAAGCTGCCGGACGATGTGCGTACCTCGCCGGAAGTGCGCGAGCTGGCGCTGTGGGGCTGCGGCACCTCCATGCATGTGGTGCTGCTGAAGGCGCCCCACCTGAGTTGCGAGGACCACACCAAGGACATCGACTTCTCGAGCGCCGGCATCAGCCAGCGCTGGCAGGCCGGCTACGCGGATGCGCAGCGGGCTTTCAAGGCAAAGCCATGGACCGCAGGAGCGGATACTTTCGAGGGGATCGCCATCCATGAAAAATTCTAAGTATCGTCTTTGACTATCGGTTTCATAGAATTAATCAAATTTATTAATTGCTCGTGTCTCTTTAGAATGATTTCACCGATCACATGAAGGAGCCAGTAAATGAGCCAGACCCCCATCACCACCGCATCCGGCATTCCAGTCGTCGATAACCAGAACTCCCTGACTGCCGGTCCGCGCGGCCCCGTCCTGCTGCAGGACTTCCACCTGATTGAAAAGCTCCAGCATTTCAACCGCGAACGCATTCCTGAGCGTGTGGTTCACGCCAAGGGTTCGGGCGCCTACGGTTCCTTCACCGTCACCCACGACATCAGCAAATACTCCAAGGCCAAGCTGTTCTCGGCCGTGGGCAAGCAGACCGAGACCTTCGTGCGTTTCTCCACCGTCGGCGGCGAACGTGGCAGCGCCGATACCGAGCGCGATCCGCGCGGCTTCGCGTTGCGTTTCTACACCGAGGAGGGCAACTGGGACCTGGTGGGTAATAACACGCCGATGTTCTTCATCAAGGACGGCATCAAATTCCCTGACTTCATCCACACCCAGAAGCGCGACCCGCAGACCAACCTCAAATCGCCGACCATGATGTTCGACTTCTGGAGCAAGACGCCCGAGTCGCTGCACCAGGTCACTATGCTGTTCAGCGACCGTGGCACGCCGGATGGCTACCGGCACATGGACGGTTTCGGCAGCCATACTTTCAGCCTGGTGAATGCGGCGGGCGAGCGTGTCTACGTGAAATGGCACCTCAAGACAAAACAGGGCATCAAGAACCTGAGCGCGGCCGATGCAACGCGCCTGGCGGGTTCGGACCCGGACCATGCGCAGCGCGACCTGTATAACGCGATTGCCAACGGCGATTTCCCACAGTGGGAGGTGAAACTGCAGGTGGCGACCGAACAGCAGTTGGCGGCGTGGGAGCAGCGTACTGGCTGGAATCCGTTTGACCTGACCAAGGTGTGGCCGCACGCGGACTTCCCGCTGATTCCTGTCGGTGTGCTGGAGTTGAACCGCAATCCTGTGAACTATCACGCGGAGGTGGAGCAGGCGGCGCTGTCGCCGGCCAATATCGTGCCGGGCATGGGGTATTCGCCGGACAAGATGTTGCAGGCGCGCTTGTTTGCTTATCACGATGCGCAGTTGTACCGGGTGGGTACTAATCACCAGCAACTGCCGGTTAATGCGCCGCGTTGTCCTTTCCATCACCAGCAGCGGGATGGGGCGATGGCGTCGGGCGTCGGTGGCGCGGAGCAGAACTATGCGCCGACTGAGGCTGCGGGCTCCTCGCCACAAGGCATGGGGCATGGGGAGCCGGTGCTGGCGCTGAATGGCGGGGCAGGGCGCTACGACGGGCGGGGTAAAGAGGATGATTACACCCAGGCGGGGAATTTGTTCCGCCTCTTGCCTGAGCAGGAGAAATTGAACCTGTTCGAGAATATTGCGGGGCCTTTGAGCCAGGTTAGTGACGAGATTATCCAGCGGCAGCTGGGGCATTTTGATAAGGCGGATTCCGCTTACGGCGCTGGCGTGCGGGCCGCGTTGAAGGCGCGCGGGCGCAACGTCGACTAAAACCCGGTAAAGCTGGGTCAGACCCTTGGGTCTGACCCAGCTTTACCGGGTTTGGTGTGTACAATATCGGTTCCGATCAACCCAAGCCTCTGAACGGGATCGCAATGACCATCAAAATCAGCCAGAATTTCGACTCTGGCGCCATCGAAGTAGTCCGCGCTGACAATGCCGCGAACATCGAACTGAACCTCCGCAAGGACAACGCCGCCGACATCCACCAGTGGTTCCACTTCCGCGTGCAAGGTGCACGCGGCGAAGCGCTGACCATGAAATTCCTGAACGCCGGCGACGCCACCTACGCCAAAGGCTTCGAAGACTACAACGCCGCCGCCAGCTACGACGGCGAAAACTGGTTCCGCGTCCCGACATCCTTCGATGGCCAGGTCATGACCATCAAGCACACGCCACACAACGACAGCGTGTACTACGCCTATTTCGAACCATATTCGTGGGAGCGCCACCTGCGCCTGCTGGGCGAAGTGGCCGAGAACCCGGTTGCACGCGTGCTGGATATCGGCTCCTCCGTCGACGGCCGCGACATGAACCTGGTAGTCGTCGGCGATCCGGAAGCTGAAAAGAAAATCTGGTTCATCGCCCGCCAGCACCCAGGCGAATCCATGGCCGAATGGTTCATCGAAGGCCTGATCGATTCCCTGCTGGACGACGCCAACCCGATCTCCCGCAAGCTGCTGCAGCGCTGCTGCTTCTACATCGTGCCGAACATGAACCCGGACGGCTCGATCCGTGGCAACCTGCGCACCAACGCTGCCGGCGCGAATTTGAACCGCGAATGGATGACGCCTTCGCTGGAACGCTCGCCGGAAGTGCTGTGCGTAAAGCAGAAGATCCACGAAACCGGCGTCGATATGTTCTTCGACATCCACGGTGACGAAGCGCTGCCTTACAACTTCGTGGCCGGTAACGAAATGCTGGAGAACTTCACGCCGGAGCAGATGGCGCGCCAGAAGAACTTCATCGACCGCTACAAGAATGCGTCGCCGGACTTCCAGGACGCGGTAGGTTACGCGCCTTCCAAGTACAAGGAAGACATGCTGACGCTGGCCTCCAAGTACATCGGTCACCACTTCCAGGTGCTGTCCCTGACACTGGAAATGCCGTTCAAGGATAACGCGGACCTGCCGGTACCGACCGTCGGCTGGAACGGCTCGCGCAGTGCAGCGCTGGGCGCTGCGATCCTGCAGCCTATCCTGCTGTCGCTGGACGAGTAATCCGGATGGGCGTTGAGATCGAACGTAAATTCCTGGTGGCGGGAGATGGCTGGCGCACGCAAGGCGAGCCGGTCCTGTTGCGCCAGGGTTATCTGTCCTCACATGCCGAGCGCACCGTACGCGTGCGGATCGAGGGCGAGCGGGCGGTCCTGACCATCAAGAGTAAGAATGTCGGTGCGGCGCGCGGCGAGTGGGAGTATCCGATCCCCGTCGCCGAAGCCGCCGAGCTGCTGGACCGCTTATGCGAGCGGCCGCTCATCGAAAAATACCGCCGCCGCATTCCCTTCGGCGGCTTTGTGTGGGAAGTGGACGAGTTCCTCGGCGAGAATGCCGGACTCGTCGTCGCCGAGATCGAATTACCGGCTGAGGACGCCACGTTCGACAAGCCGGACTGGGCTGGCGACGAAGTCACCCACGATTTGCGCTACCTCAATTCCCGCCTGATTAAGCAGCCGTATTCCACTTGGAAGTGATCTGTGTCCGGCGTATGCTGGATACATGGGCATCGAAAACGAATTTATCGAATTCAAGGCGCGAGTCGAAGCGATCTTGCCAACTCTGGCAACGAAAGCCGACCTTGAGGCGATGCGTGCAGAATTTACGCGTTGGATGTTGGGAACTGTCGTTGGCTTGTTTCTCAGTTTCTCAGGCTTGGTCGTTGCGCTGACCCGAACGCCAACCGCTGCGCCAGCGCCGCCGCCTGCGCCAGCGTCGGTATGCCAGCTGTGTCCGGCACGGCCATCGGCGATACCCAATGAAAAAAGCCCGCGGTGACCGCGGGCTTTTCTGCTTAATGGAAGTGCTCGGTGCCGGTGGCGGCGTCTTCGGGCATTTCGGCGTGGACCAGCTCGCCTGATGGATCGGCGAAGAGGGGAGCGCCGCAATCGTCGCAGTATTCGGCGACATACTTCTCACCGAGTTTTTTCACTTGCGAGACGCCGGCGGCGTTCAGGTGTTCGACGATTTCTTCCACCGGGGTGCGGGGCTTAAGCAGCTCGGCCAGCGTGGTGCCGGACAGGCCCTCGGCCGGCGTGCCTTCCTCATCTTCCTGGCCATACAGCGGCCACACCACGCCATACATCACATCGCTGTCGGAACGGCGGGTGAAGGCGACGCGGTATTCGTCGATCTGGCCATCCGGCGCGGATTCATCGCCAAAGCCCGCAATGACTGCGCGCAAATCAGAAGGCTCGCAAGCCAGCGAATGTGTCAGGTAATGCACGGCAGCGCGGATCGACACCGGGCGAATCAGCTTGTCCGCTTCGCGGCAGCCGGTGTAATAGGCTTCCGGCAGCAACAGCTCGATGCCGCAGCCAGGCAGCAAGCGCGCCACGGTCGGCGTGGCTTGCGTGGTCCATGCGGCCAGCGCGTCGCGGCGCGCTTCGGCCTGTGCAGCGTGATGGGCCGGCATCTGCCAGCGGAATAGCGGACCGTTATGCGGCGCCACCACAGCCACCATCAGGTAGCGGGTGTCGGCCAGGAAGGGCGCGGTTTCAGCCACTTTGGCTTCGGACTTGAGCGCCTGGCCCTTCAACGCAGCCTGCGCCAGCTTGTGCACCTTCGAGTAAGCCTCGGCATGGGTGCGCGGCAGCTGGTCGATGGAGTACAGGGTGGACGACATCGCCATATGCGTGCCATCCGCCAGAAGGTGGGCGGAGAAGTGCGCCGACAGCGTGTTCAGGATGTCAGCCGGAATCTGGCCGGAAGCGATAGAGAAACGCGTCCATGCCAGCACCGGAGCGGCCACCAGCAGGATATCGAACTCGCGCGACTCGCCTTCGACTTCCACCACGATGGAGTCGGATTCGCTGACCGCTTCCACGCTGTCCATCAGGATGTCATAGGCGGGCAAATCCACGCTGAACAAGGAGTTCAGGGCCGAGTCGACAGTGTCCTGGTGGCCGGTGCGCAGCAGCTTATGCAGCTGGGCGTCCAGCACCCGTTCCCAGTTACGCTCTTCAATGCGGCTCGCGGACTGGCCCAAGGCTTGGGCGAGGGTGATAAGGCGCTGGCTGTCGGCAGATAATTTGTGGGTTGAATCTTTGGATGGACGACGCATAGCGCTTTTCTTAGTCAAAAAGGAAACTTATTACCCCTATTGTAGTGGATTCGCTCGAGGTTGGCGGTGCAATAAAAAAACGCCGGGCGAACCCGGCGTTTTTGGTTTCGGTGAGACTGAAAATTAAGCAGCCAGCAGCTGGCGCAGCACGAATGGCAGGATGCCGCCGTGCTTGTAGTAGTCCACTTCGATTGGGGTATCGATGCGCAGAAGCACTTGCACTTCTTTGCTCGAGCCGTCAGCGCGGTGAATCACCAGGGTAGCTTGCTGTTGAGGCTTGATTTCGCCTTCCAGGCCCTTCAGGTCGTAGGTTTCGCCCTTGCCGGTGATGCCCAGCGATTCCACGGAATCGTTGCCGATGAATTGCAGCGGCAGCACGCCCATGCCCACCAGGTTGGAACGGTGGATACGCTCGAAGGAACGGCAGATCACTGCCTTCACGCCCAGCAGCTGGGTGCCCTTGGCCGCCCAGTCACGGGAGGAGCCGGTACCGTATTCTTCGCCGCCGAAGATCATGGTCGGGGTGCCTTCTTCAACGTAGCGCATTGCTGCGTCGTAGATCGACAGTTGTTCGCCCGATGGCTGGTGCAGGGTGATGCCGCCTTCAACTGCGGAACCGTCGGCCTTGGCAGGGATCATCTTGTTCTTGATACGCACGTTGGCGAAGGTGCCGCGCATCATGATCTCGTGGTTGCCGCGGCGCGAGCCGTAGGAGTTGAAGTCGGCCTTCATCACGCCGTTTTCCTTCAGCCACTTGCCTGCCGGGCCGTCTTCCTTGATCGAGCCTGCTGGCGAGATGTGGTCGGTGGTGATGGAGTCGCCGAACACGCCCAGCGCGCGTGCGCCTTTGATGCCGGCTTCCGCTGCCTTCGGTTTCATCTCGAAGCCGTCGAAGAATGGCGGCTCGGCGATGTAGGTCGAATCAGGCCAGTTGTACACTTGGCCTTCGGTCGACGACACGGCTTCCCACAGCTTGCCTGGGTTGCCTTTGACGTCGGCGTAGTTGGACTTGAAGACCTTGGAGTTCATCGCGAACTTCATCAGGGCAGCGATCTCTTTCGAGGTCGGCCAGATGTCGCCCAGGTACACGTCCTTGCCATCCTTGCCCTGGCCGACTGGTTCGGTCATCAGGTCGCGGGTCACGTTGCCGGCGATCGCGTAAGCGACGACCAGCGGTGGCGATGCCAGGAAGTTGGAGCGGATGTTCGGGTGAATACGCGCTTCAAAGTTACGGTTGCCGGACAGCACGGCAGCAGCAACGATGTCGTTGCCGGTGATGGTGGCGTTCAGTTCAGGGGTCAGGTCGCCAGCGTTACCGATGCAGGTGGTGCAGCCGTACGCGGTCACGCCGAAGCCCAGTTTTTCCAGGTAAGGCAGCAGGCCGGCGGCGGTCAGGTACTCGGTCACAACGCGGGAGCCTGGAGCCAGGGACGACTTGATGTGCGGAGCAACGGTCAGGCCGGCTTCCACAGCTTTCTTGGCAAGCAGGCCGGCTGCCAGCAGCACGCTCGGGTTCGAGGTGTTGGTGCAGGAGGTGATTGCAGCGATCAGAACGTCGCCGTTCTTCACGTTCACGCCATTGCTGGTGGTGTAGGTCTTGGTCAGTTCGTCGGCCTTCTTGTTGAAGCCATTGTCGCTGGTTGGCTTCGAGAACAGGTCGGTGAAGGTGGACTTCACGTTGCCGATTTCGATACGGTCTTGCGGACGCTTAGGACCGGCCAGCGACGGTGCAACGGTGGACAGGTCCAGGTGCAGTTCGCGGGTAAAGTCGATTTCGCCCTTCTTCGGCACGCCGTACATGCCCTGTGCCTTGAAGTAGGACTGGAATGCAGCGATTTCTTCCTTGGTGCGGCCGGTGCCTTCGAAGTATTCGATGGTCGCGTCGTCGACTGGGAAGAAGCCCATGGTCGCGCCGTATTCGGGCGCCATGTTGGCGATGGTTGCGCGGTCGGTCACGGACAGGGACTCGGTGCCTTCGCCGAAGAACTCGACGAACTTGCCCACGACTTTTTCTTTACGCAGCATTTCGGTGATGGTCAGCACCAGGTCGGTTGCGGTGCAGCCTTCGCGCAGCGCGCCGGTCAGGTTGACGCCGATCACGTCCGGGGTCAGGAAGTACACTGGCTGGCCCAGCATGCCGGCTTCCGCCTCGATGCCGCCCACGCCCCAGCCCACAACGCCGATACCGTTGATCATGGTGGTGTGGGAGTCGGTGCCCACCAGCGAGTCAGGGTAGTACACGCCGGATGCATTGTGCACGCCGCGTGCCAGGTATTCCAGGTTCACCTGGTGAACGATACCGAAGCCTGGAGGAACCACGCCGAAGGTATCGAAGGCTTGCATGCCCCACTTCATGAACTGGTAACGCTCGTTGTTGCGCGAGAATTCCAGCTTCATGTTCAGGTCCAGGGCCTTAGGCTCGCGGAAGTGGTCGATGGTGACCGAGTGGTCGACCACCAGGTCCACTGGGACCAGAGGTTCGATTTTCTTAGGGTTGACGCCCATTTTGGAGGCGACGTTACGCATGGCAGCCAGGTCGGCCAGCAGCGGAACGCCGGTGAAGTCCTGCAGCACAACGCGGGCTACGACGAATGGGATCTCGTCGGTGCGGGCAGCGGTAGCGCCCCAGTTAGCCAACTGCTTGACGTGCTCTTCGGTCACTTTCTTACCGTCGCAGTTACGCAGAACGGATTCCAGCACGACGCGAATCGATACTGGCAGGCGGGAAATCTTGGCGCCCAGTTCCTTTTCCAGGGCTGGCAGGGAGTAGAACTTACCCTTCTTGCCCCCGATCGGGAAATCCTTAAGCGTATTCAGTGTGTTGCGGGACATGTCCTCTCCTTATTGATTAAAGTCCGAGCGCTTGATCAGATGTCTTGCATTCGTTCGCCAGTTGGCGGTTCACTTTCGAATCCAGCAGCATGCCCTTGGCAGGGATGCCGATCCAGATCAGGCCTGCAATCTTGTTCTCGAAGCGCTGCGCACCAGTGGTGGTGGCTTCGCGAGTCAGGCGGTGCAGGCGATTTTTCCAGCGCATGACGATGCTGTTTTCATCATCGGCGCTGTTGTAAATGGTGATTTTGTTGCCCAGTTCGCAGGAATAGCTGGTGCCGGTCTGGCCCTTGACGCTCGATTCCGGTTCGCCGGCGTTGGCGTTTGCGGTGGCAGCAGGTTTGGCGGCAGCTTTTTTAGGTGCGGCTTGTGCGGATGGGGCGGCAATGGCAAGCGCCATAGCGCAGGCGGTGATCAGTTTCAAATACGACATTATTGGTCTCCTTTGGATTCAACCGCCCCGACAAGGGCGGCAACGGAGTCCGGCAGCGGCAGGCCTGCGAGCTTGGCTCGCTGCAGAACCGTCCAATAATAGCGATAGCTAGCTCTGTCATGCAAGCGTCCGTGCTGGCTAATCGGGCCCCACTGTACCTTCTCTGCCTCATGCAGGATGGTTGCGGCCTCATTGACTTCGGATGCACGCGGAGTAAATGCTTTTATGACAGGTTTTATCTGGCTCGGATGGATGCTCCACATGCGCGTGAAACCGAATTCCGCGGCGGCGCGCTGGGCATCGGTGGCCACGACGGCGGAGTCCTTGATGTCAGTGGTCACGTTATGCGAGGGCACCTTGCCGTGTGCATGGCAGGCGGCGGCGATTTCCAGCTTGGCGCGCACCACCAGCGGGTGGGTGAACTGGCCCGGTGTGCGCATGGCGCTGCCCGGCACGGCGCCGTAGTGGGCCGATACGAAATCCATGATGCCGAAGGACAGGCATTCAACCTGGAGCAGGGCGGCGATATCGTGCACGTCGCGCAGGGCGCCGTGGGTCTCGATCAGCACATGCACCGGCACCGGCTTGTTGCGGCCGGACTTGGCCGAGTATTTATTGACAACATCGATGGCGCGCGCGACTTCCTGCACGCTCTCCGGCTTTGGCACCACGATATAGGCCAGCTTGTGGCCCGCTTCGGTGCAGATGATTTCGACGTCGCGCTCGAAATATGGGCTGTTGACATCGTGCACACGGGCGCCGATGCGGTTGAACTGGTTGGATTCGTCCAGCAGCAGCAGGGCGACCAGCTTGGCGTGCGATTCTTCGTTGCCGGCGGCAGCGCCGTCCTCGCAATCGAAAGTGATGTCGAACAGGGGACCAAGCTCTTGTTGCAGGGCCATGGATTTGCGCATCAGCTTCTCATTGCCTGCATAGTGGTCGCAGGAAGGAAGCAGAAGCGGCTGGCGTGTGCCCTGGAATAAAACCTCGGATGGATGCATTGGTACGTTAGGTGAAACAGCAGCCGCGCTGCCCTCGGCAGCGCGGCGGGTACGGCGGATCGGTGGTTTTACCGGGTCCACAGTAGTCAGACGATATTACGGCAGCAAGTGCTTAACGCCTTCACGCTCTTCGGTCAGTTCCTTCAGCGTGATGTTGATGCGCTCTTGCGAGAATGCGTCGATTTCCAGGCCCTGGACGATTTTGTATTCGCCGTTTTCGCAGGTCACTGGGAAGCCGAACATGGTGCCTTCAGGGATGCCGTAGGAGCCGTCGGAAGGGATACCCATGGTGGTCCACTTGCCGTTGGTGCCCAGTACCCAGTCACGCACGTGGTCGATCGCTGCCGAGGCTGCGGAAGCTGCCGAGGACAGGCCGCGTGCTTCGATGATCGCTGCGCCGCGCTTGCCCACGGTTGGCAGGAAGGTGTTGGCGTTCCATTCCTGGTCGTTGATCATGTCCTTGACCGATGCGCCGGCGATGGTCGCGAAACGGTAGTCGGCGTACATGGTTGGGGAGTGGTTGCCCCATACGCACAGCTTTTCGATGTCCTTGACGGCCTTGCCGGTCTTGGCGGCGACCTGGGACAGGGCGCGGTTGTGGTCCAGGCGCAGCATGGCGGTGAAGTTCTTCGCTGGCAGGGAAGGAGCAGACTTCATTGCGATGTAGGCGTTGGTGTTGGCTGGGTTGCCCACAACCAGAACCTTGATGTTGCGCGAAGCGACAGCGTCCAGCGCCTTGCCTTGCACGGTGAAGATCTGTGCGTTGGCTTCCAGCAGGTCTTTACGCTCCATGCCTGGGCCGCGTGGACGTGCGCCAACCAGCAGGGCAACGTCTGCGTCCTTGAAAGCGGTCATTGGGTCAGAGTGGGCAGTCATGCCGGCGACCAGCGGGAATGCGCAGTCGTCGATCTCCATCATCACGCCTTTCAGCGCTTTCTGGGCCTTCTCGTCAGGGATTTCCAGCAGTTGCAGGATGACTGGCTGGTCTTTGCCCAGCATGTCGCCGTTGGCGATACGGAACAGCAGGGAATAGCCGATCTGGCCGGCGGCGCCGGTTACGGCAACACGCATTGGGGTTTTAGCCATGGTGAATCTCCAAAGTGGACGTGAAAACGGTGTAAGCTCGTAATGATACGACAATTTAAGTCGGGGCAGACCAGCTTCGACGGCGAGTTTAGGCTTCCGTTGGCTTCGTGTCAATCCTATCTTATGTCTTATATAAGACATATAAGTTATAGGATTTTTCTGGACGTAGAGGGTTGGATGTGGTGGAATAGCGGGCTATGAATCCCGTCACGCCCAACCAGACCACTTCTGACGCCTTAGGTGCGGCCGGCGCTCCGTCCCCGACTTTTTCTCCCCTGTACCAGCAGATCAAAGGCCTGATTACCCAGGGCCTGCAATCGGGTGAATGGAAGCCCGGTGAGATGATCCCCAGCGAAGTCGAACTGGCAAACCGCTTCAAGGTCAGCCAGGGCACCGTACGCAAGGCGATCGACGAACTGGCTGCCGAAAACCTGGTGGTGCGCAAGCAGGGCAAGGGCACTTTCGTGTCCACCCACCATGAGGCCCGGGCCCACTTCCGCTTCCTGCGCCTGGTGCCGGACGAAGGTGTGCCGCACTATCCGGAATCCCGGTTTATTGAAGTCAAACGCCTGCGCGCGCCGGCCGAAGTGGCGCGCCTGCTCGATTTGAAATCGGGCGACGCCGTGGTCTATATCAAGCGCGTGCAAAGTTTCGACGCCGTGCCGACCATCGTGGAAGAACTCTGGCTGCCTGGCGTGATCTTCAAAGGCCTGACGGCGGAACGCCTGAATGAATACAAAGGCCCGATGTACGGCCTGTTCGAATCTGAATTTGGTACCCGCATGATCCGTGCGGAAGAAAAGATCCGTGCCGTCTGCGCAGAAGAGGGCGATGCCGGGCTGCTGAAAATTGCGGCAGGTACGCCTTTGCTGTGCGCCGAGCGCGTTTCCTTCACTTACGGCGACAAGCCGGTGGAGCTGCGCCGCGGTTTGTATTTGACCGAACGGCATCATTATCAAAATGATCTCAGTTAAGGTGCAGCGCAATAATATTTTGGTGATATGTAAGAATACATATTGGTCTGAACAGCAAAAATCGGCGAAAATCGCAGTTTCGCCAAGTTTGGCAATTCATTTGTAATAAAGCATAGGGAGGTTGTATATGACTGAAGCCGTGCGGGAAACCCCAAAAAAAGAGCGGCCAGAATTCCGTAACATCCACGTTACGGATCTGATGAACTACCGACTGCCGATGGCCGGCATCGTCTCCATCTTGCACCGCATCAGCGGCGCCTTGATGTTCCTGCTGTTGCCGTTCGTGCTGTACCTGCTGCAGGAATCCCTGCGCTCCGAGTACACCTTCGCGCACTTCATGCAGATCGCCTCCCACCCAATCGCCAAGCTGGTCATGCTGGCCCTGGTCTGGGGCTACACCCAGCACTTCTGCGCTGGCGTACGCCACCTGATCATGGACACCCACGTCGGCCTGGACAAGGATTCCGCGCGCAAGTCCGCCACCACCGTGGTTGTGATCACCGTCGTCGTGACCGCGCTGGTCGCACTGAAATTGTTTGGAGTGTTCTAAATGGCTAACAATAACATCGGCCCAAAACGCCTGGTTGTCGGCGCCCACTACGGCGTCAAGGATTGGCTGGTCCAGCGTGTGACCGCCGTGCTGATGGTGGTGTACACCGCCGTCCTGTTCTTCCTGATCTTTACTTCGTCGACCCCGTCGTACGAAGGCTGGGCGGGCCTGTTCGCGCAGCAGTGGTTCAAGCTGTTCAGCGCAGTGACCCTGCTGGCGTTGTTCTACCACGCCTGGGTCGGCATCCGTGACATCTGGATGGACTACATCAAGCCGGTCGGCCTGCGCCTGTTCCTGCAAATCGCAACCATTGGCTGGCTGATCGCCTGCGCCGCCTGGTCGCTGCAAATTCTGTGGAGTGTGTAAATCGTGGCAGCTATTAAATCTGCAATCCCTACCCGCCGCTTCGACGCGGTAATCGTTGGCGCCGGCGGTTCCGGCATGCGCGCCTCCCTGCAACTGGCGGAAGCCGGCCTGAACGTGGCCGTGCTGTCCAAGGTGTTCCCAACCCGCTCCCACACCGTGGCAGCGCAGGGCGGCATCGGCGCCTCGCTGGGCAATATGTCGGAAGACAACTGGTACTGGCACATGTTCGACACCGTCAAAGGTGGCGACTATCTCGGCGACCAGGATGCGATTGAATTCATGTGCCGCGAAGCACCGAAAGTCGTCTACGAGCTGGAACACTTCGGCATGCCTTTCGACCGTAACCCGGACGGCACCATTTACCAGCGTCCGTTCGGCGGCCACACCGCGAACCTGGGCGAGAAGCCAGTGCAGCGCGCCTGCGCCGCGGCTGACCGTACCGGCCACGCACTGCTGCACACCCTGTACCAGCGCAACGTGCGCGCCCGCACCCACTTCTTCGTTGAGTGGATGGCCCTGGACCTGGTGCGCGATGCCGACGGCGACGTCGTTGGCGTGGTGGCCCTGGAAATGGAAACCGGCGAATGCATGATCCTGGAAGCCAAGACCACCATCTTCGCAACCGGCGGCGCAGGCCGCATCTTCGCAGCATCGACCAACGCCTTCATCAACACCGGTGACGGCATGGGTATGGCGGCACGTGCCGGCCTGCCGCTGCAAGACATGGAATTCTGGCAGTTCCACCCGACCGGCGTGTCCGGCGCGGGCGTTCTGATCACCGAAGGCGTGCGCGGCGAAGGCGGCATCCTGATCAACTCGAACGGCGAACGCTTCATGGAGCGCTATGCTCCGACCCTGAAAGACCTGGCGCCGCGCGACTTCGTGTCCCGCTCCATGGACCAGGAAATCAAGGAAGGCCGCGGCTGCGGTCCTAATAAAGACCACGTTCTGCTGGACCTGCGCCACATCGGCTCCGAGACCATCCAGAAGCGCCTGCCATCCATCCTGGAAATCGGCCACAAGTTCGCCAACGTCGACGCGACCAAGGAACCAATCCCAGTCGTGCCGACCATCCACTACCAGATGGGCGGTATCCCGACCAATATCCACGGCCAGGTGGTCGTGCCTAACGGCGACGGCAGCCAGAAGATTGTGAACGGCCTGTACGCCATTGGCGAATGCGCCTGCGTCTCCGTGCACGGTGCAAACCGCCTGGGCACCAACTCCCTGCTGGACCTGGTGGTGTTCGGCCGCGCAGCCGGCAACCACGTGGTGGCACAGAACTTGAAGCAGAAGGAAAACAAGCCTCTGCCGAAGGATGCTTCCGACTTCGCAATGAACCGCCTGAACCACCTGGAAACCTCCACCGGTGGCGAGCGCGTACAAGACGTCGCCAACGACATCCGCGCCACTATGCAGAAGTACTGCGGCGTGTTCCGTACCGACGAAATGCTGGCCAAGGGTGTGGAAGAGATCCTGAAGTTGGACGAGCGCCGCAAGCACGTTTCGTACAACGATAAGTCCAAGGTGTTCAACACCGCCCGCGTCGAAGCGCTGGAACTGGACAACCTGATCGAAACCGCAAAAGCGACCATCGTCTCCGCCAACGCGCGTAAAGAATCCCGCGGCGCCCACGCCCAGGACGACCACCCGCAACGCGACGATGAAAACTGGATGAAGCACACGCTGTGGTTCTCGGAAGGCAACCGCCTGGAATACAAGGCTGTCGTCACCAAACCGCTGACGGTTGATACCTTCAAACCGAAACCACGCACTTTCTAAGCAAGGGCCTCACAACATGGCACGCACTCTCAAATTCAAGATTTACCGTTACGATCCGGACAAGGACGCCAAGCCGTACATGCAAGACCTGACGGTCGAGCTGAAAGATACCGACAAGATGCTGCTGGACGCACTGCAGCGCATCAAGTCCGACGTGGATGACTCGCTGTCGCTGCGCCGCTCCTGCCGCGAAGGCGTGTGCGGTTCCGACGCCATGAACATCAACGGCAAGAACGGCCTGGCCTGCACCACCAACCTGAACGAGCTGAGCGAGCCTATCGTGCTGCGCCCGCTGCCAGGCCTGCCGGTGGTGCGCGACCTGATCGTCGACATGACCCAGTTCTTCAAGCAATACCACTCGATCAAGCCGTTCCTGATCAACGACTCTATCCCTCCAGAGAAAGAGCGCCTGCAGTCGCCGGCGGAACGCGAAGAACTGGATGGCCTGTACGAGTGCATCCTGTGCGCCTGCTGTTCGACTTCCTGCCCATCGTTCTGGTGGAACCCGGACAAGTTCGTCGGCCCGGCCGGCCTGCTGCAAGCCTACCGCTTCATCGCCGACTCGCGCGACGAAGCCACCGGCGAGCGCCTGGACAACCTGGAAGACCCATATCGACTGTTCCGTTGCCACTCGATCATGAACTGCGTCGATGTGTGCCCGAAAGGCCTGAATCCGAACAAGGCCATCGGCAAGATCAAGGAACTGATGGTTCGCCGCGCGATTTAATTAAAAAATGGCGGAACTCGAAAAACGAGCGCACCAGGCCGATCCGACCAACCGTGCGCGCCTACGCTGGCGCGCGCGACGGGGCCTGCTGGAAAACGACATTATCCTGACTCGTTTCCTTGATGCGCACGAGGCTGAATTGACCGACGAAGAAGTGGACGCTTTCACGCGACTCCTCGATTTGTCGGACAATGCACTGATGGATCTGGTCTTGGCCCGTAAGGAGCCGGAAGGCGAAGTAGACCTGCCGCATGTACATGCGTTGCTGGCTCGCCTGCGCCAAGCCTGAGTTAAAAGTTTTTTTATTTGCTGCATCTCTCCTAAAGGAAGAGCCCATGAACATCTCTGAAACCAAAGCTACCCTATCGTTTTCCGACGGCAGTGCATCGGTAGAAATGCCGATCTACAAGGGCACCGTAGGCCCGGACGTCATCGACATCCGCAAGCTGTACGGCGCCACCGGCAAATTCACCTACGACCCAGGCTTCATGTCGACCGCGTCGTGCAACTCCTCCATCACCTACATCGACGGTGACAAGGGCGAGCTGCAATACCGCGGCTACCCGATCGAGCAACTGGCCGTGAACGCCGACTTCATGGAATCGTGCTACCTGCTGCTGAACGGCGACCTGCCGAACGCAGTGCAAAAGAAGCAGTTCGTCGATACCGTGACCAAGCACACCATGGTCCACGAGCAGATGCAATTCTTCTTCCGCGGCTTCCGCCGCGATGCGCACCCGATGTCGGTACTGGTTGGTACCGTCGGCGCGCTGGCATCGTTCTACCACGACTCGCTGGACATCAACGATGCCAAGCAGCGTGAAATCTCGGCCATCCGCCTGATCGCCAAGCTGCCGACCCTGGTCGCCATGGCATACAAGTACTCGGTTGGCCAGCCATTCGTGTACCCACGCAACGACCTGTCGTACTCCGCCAACTTCATGCGCATGATGTTCGGCAATCCATGCGAAGAGTACAAAGTCAACGACGTGCTGGTGCGCGCCCTGGACCGCATCCTGATCCTGCACGCAGACCACGAGCAGAACGCTTCGACCTCCACCGTCCGTCTGGCCGGTTCGTCGGGCGCCAACCCGTTCGCCTGTATCGCTGCCGGTATCGCCTGCCTGTGGGGCCCTGCCCACGGCGGCGCGAACGAAGCTGCATTGAACATGCTGAAAGAAATCGGCTCCGTCGACAAGATTCCAGCATTCATCGCTCAGGTGAAAGACAAGAACTCCGGCGTCAAGCTGATGGGCTTCGGTCACCGCGTGTACAAGAACTTCGACCCACGTGCGAAGCTGATGCGCGAAACCTGCCACGAAGTGCTGAACGAATTGGGCCTGCAAGACGACCCACTGTTCAAGCTGGCCATGGAACTGGAAAAGATTGCGCTGAACGACGAATACTTCGTCTCCCGCAAGCTGTACCCGAACGTGGACTTCTACTCCGGTATCGTGCAGTCGGCCCTGGGCATCCCAGTGTCCCTGTTCACCGGTATCTTCGCCATGGCCCGTACCATCGGCTGGATCGCCCAGTGGAACGAAATGATCGCCGACCCAGAGCAGAAGATCGGCCGCCCACGCCAGCTGTTCGTCGGCTCCGCAGTGCGCGACGTACCTCCTCTGAAAGACCGCAAGTAATCCTTGCCGCCTTTCCGGCAAAAGCGAGCTTCGGCTCGCTTTTTTTTTTGTCAGCGCGGTTTATGCAGCCATTCTTCCAGCGCCGGGCGCGGTAGCGGGGCGCTGACGAAACGGCCCTGCATGCCGGCGCAGCCATGGGACGAGAGGAACTGGTGCTGGGTATTATTTTCAACGCCGGTCGCGATCACGTCGATCTTGAGGTGATGGCCCAGGTCCAGGATCGAACGCGCCAGTGCGCCGTTGGGCTGGATCGACAGCGCCGGCATCTTGAGGTGGGCGATAGGCAGCGCGGCCAGGCAATTCCAATTCGACGGCCCCCCTCCGAATTCGTCCAAGGCGAGGCCAATGCCCAGCTCCTCGGCGCCGCGCGCCAGGCGCCGGGCCTCGTCGGGGTTGCCCATGAATTGCGACTCGCGCACTTCCAGCGAGAGGCGGCCTGGCGCGGCGCCATGGAATTTCAGGCGCTGGGCAATATGCGGCAGGTATTCGCGCTGGCTGAATTCGCGGCTGCACGAATTGATGGAAATGGGGATGTCCTCGTAGCCGATTTCGTCGAGCCGAGTCAATGTTTGCAGCACATCTTCCAAGACCCGCCGTCCCAATGGAATGATCAAGCCATTTTCTTCGGCCTCCGGCAGGAAGTCGGCCGGCAACAGCTCGCCGCGCACCGGATGGCGCCAGCGCAGCAGCGCTTCCAGGCCTTGCAGCTTGCCGGTGCGGACGCAAACGTTCGGCTGGTACATCAGGAAAATCTGGTCGCATTCGAGGGCGGCTTTCAATGCTGCTTCGGAATTCTGGCGCGCTTGCTGGGTGGCCGCGATCTCCTGCGAGTAAAAATGGATGGCATCCGGACCGCCGCATTTGCCGGTATACATGGCGGCGTCCGCGGCCTTCAGCAGTGCGGATTGGTCCCGGCCGTCCTGCGGGAAGAGAGCGACCCCCATGCTTGCCCCGACCGACATTTTGCGGCCGCAGACCGTCAGCGGCCCGGCGAGGGCCCGCCGCACCCGGTCCAGCGATTGCAGGATATGGCGCAGAGAGGGCTGCCCGGCAAGGACCAGGACGAATTCGTCGCCGCCCAGCCTGGCGACCGTATCGGTTTCGCGCACCGCGGAGCACAGGCGGGCCGCCACCTGGCGCAGCACGTCGTCGCCGGCATCGTGGCCCATGGTGTCGTTGATCTGCTTGAATTTGTTCAGGTCCAGCAGCACCAATGCGACCTGGCGCTGCGCTCGTTCCGCGCTGTGCAATGCCTGGTCCAGGCGATCCGTCAGCAAGGTGCGGTTGGCAAGACCAGTCATGGGGTCGTGCGTGACCTGGTACTCCAGTTGTGTGGTCCGTTCTTTGAGGGCGGTAATGTCTTCGAGAATTCCGATGTAATGACTGACCTGGCTGGCGCCATCGCGCACCGGGGTAATCGTCAGCTGGTTCCAGAACTTTTCGCCGTTCTTGCGGCGATTGCGAAATACCGTTGTGGCGGCACGTTGCTGGCGGATCGCCACATGCAGTTCGGCGCGCTGGGTGTCGTCGAGCCCCGGCGCCGCCATGAAGCGCGAGTCGCGTCCGATCACTTCGGCGGATGAATAACCGGAAATGCGTTCGAATGCAGGGTTGACGTATTCGATCGGGTTCTCGCGTCCTTCGCAGCGGGTGATCACGATACCGTTGCTGGCTGCATCCAGCGCGCGCTTGCACAAGTCGAGATCGCTGCGCTGGCGCGCCTGGCTCGTCAGGTCCATACCCATGCCGCACAGGTAGCTGTGCCCTTGGGCCAGCAAGCGCGTACCCCACAGCAGGTAGGGCACGCTGCCCCCGTCCAGTTGCAGGCATGCATCGACCTGCACCTGGCCTTCCTGCTGCATGGCGCTGCAAAATGCTTCGGCTACTTTGGGCCGGTCGGCCGGGGCCACCAATTCCAGCATATGGATGCGGCGTATCTCGGCGGCGGGCAGTCCCGTCAGTTGTTCAAGCTGCCGGTTCCATAAAATGAAGTGGCCAGCCTCATCGATGAGATAGAAGGGCCCCGCCAGCAAATGCATAACATCGGCCAATGCGGCGGCCCCGACCATCCTGGCCGGGTCCTCGCCTGTGTCGTCCATGCCTTCCCCACTTATTTATAAGTATTGTTAGTGCCGGCCTGGTAACTTGCGGTGACTGCCGGAATGTCTGCCCGCGAGTTTGCTGCAAGGGACTAGTTTGCTTCAAATTTGGGAGCCGTGACGCGCTGTTGATGCCGTTTTGAAATATACAGATTTAGATTTGGTTCAGCCGCGCTGCGGCCTCTGCGAAAGTGGGGCGTGTGTTTGGCTTAGGCTGCAGGCAGGCCATTGCCAGATCTTGCAGTAGTGGCAGGTGATCGTCGCAGCGCTCAAGCAATTCTTCCAGCAGGCAGCCGAAAGCCCTGACTTCCAGGCGCTGTAAAGCGGCTGCGAGATCGGTGCCAGGCTCGAACATCGAGGCGCCGCCGAAGTCGCCCAATACTGCATTACCTTTGTCGCAGTTCAGGATGTTGTGGGCATACAGGTCACCGTGCATGATGCCTTGCGCGTGCAGATGGGCGGCGGCGGAGGCGATGCCGCGTGCGATTCTGAGCAGCGTCGCGGCGCTGAATTGCTGGTTGTCCGCGTAGACGTCGCGCGTGCAGGTGGTGAAGCTCGGTGGGCCGGCCAGGTTACGCAGGCTCGGGTCCATGAGCGGCATGACGAGTGCCGGCAGGCGCTCGGGGTGATCGGGGATGGTGCCAAGCACGGGGATTAGGTTGGGATGCTGGCCGGCACCTATGCAGGCGGCCATTTCGTGAGCGGGCGAGCCGTCGCTGGTCATCGTGCCTTTGTAGACCTTCACCGCAACGGTGACGCCGTCCAAAATGGCCTGGTGGATGATGCCTGACGCGCCTTCCCCAAGTTTGTGCTGGAGTTGCAGCTCGTTCCAGCTGATGTTGCGGACCTGCGGCGACCTGACGGAAGGCGCTTCGTTGAACGGATTGCCTGCGCAGGCCAGCCAGGTCAGGCGCGGTATCGCCAGGAGCCATTCCGGCAGTTTCGGCAGGCGGTTGGATGCGATGCGCAGTAATTCGAGCTTGCTGCAACTGGCCAGCTCCGGCGGCAGACTGTGCAAGCGATTCCCGGACAACATGAGCTTCTGCATATCAGCGCATTGGCCGATTTCAGCGGGCAGTTGTTCGATGCGGTTGTCGGTCAGGATCAGCCAGCGCAGGCGGGCGGGCAGGGCGGCTGCGGGGACGGCCGCGATCTGGCAGGCCTTGAAGCCGATCATTGTTAGCGAGGGGCAGCGGCCGAGTACTTCCGGCAGTTCGGTGAATGGATTGTCCGAGCAGAAGATGATGCGCAAGCGATGCAGGCGCGGCAAATCGCCGGGCAGGGATATCAGCTGGTTGCCGGAAAGGTCGAGGATTTCCAGTGTATCGGCGAGTTCGAAAATCTCGCGAGGGAATTCGGTCAGGCCACAGCGCAGTTGAAGCCGCACGGCGCCGGCCAGTTCGCCGGCGCGCAATTGTTCCAGGGTTTGCATCCGGGCTTATTTCTCGTCGTCGTCAAGCAGGGCACGGATTTCGGCGCGCTCCTTGGCGCTGACGGCGCCGCCTTTCAGCGCAGCCAGCACCAGAGCCTTGCCGGAGCCGGCGAAGGCTTTGTGGATCAAGTCCTTCAACAGGGAGGTCTGGATCGAATCCTGCTGCTCGATAGGCGAATAGACATGGGCGCGCTGGCTCTCATCGCGGTTCAGCAGACCCTTGGTATGCATAACCTGCAACAGGCGCAGCACGGTCGCGTACTGCATATCCGGCCGCGTTTCCACCGCCGCCTCATGCACCTGCCGCGCAGTTGCCGGGCCCAGGGCAAACAAGAGACGCAGCATTTCCAGTTCGCTAGGGGTAGGTTTTGGCAGAGACATGATAGATCCAGATAGACATCGATGGATCTAGAATAAATGATCTAGACACGAAAGTCTAGACCCGCACACAAGCAGAGCCCGTGTCACACCATGGGGTCACACCCGAACTGTGACACGGGCGCGACCGTGGCGTAGTAGAGCCCGGGTCACACCTGGGGTGTGACCCCATGGTGTGACACGGGCTGGACCGTAGAGGTGTTACCACTTCATTTCGCCTTTGGCGACTTTGGCGCTCAGTTGCAGGGCGCTTTCCAGGCCGGCTTGGGGGTAGGCGGATTTCATGGCGGCGACCAGGGCGGTGCTGTCGGGTGCGGCTGGGGTGGCGGCTTCGAAGCGGCGCAGGTAGTCGGCAGTGTATTCAATGGCGTCTGGCGTGTAGCTCACGCCTGGGGCGAAGTGGCCGGGGACGACGGTGGACGGCTTCAGCTTGGCCATTTCATCGAGCACGGACAGCCATTGGGCGCGTGATTCGGGCGTCTGGGTGTCTGCGACCCAGACGTGCAGGCCTTTGAACAGTACAACGCCGCCCACGACCGCTTTGATCGATGGAATCCACACATAGCTGCGGTCGCCCTGGCCTTTGACTTGCAGCTTCTGGCCTTCCAGTTCGATGTCGCCTTGCAGCAGCTCGGGCATCACCACGCCGCTTGGGGCGTTGGCGCCGAGGATTGGGCCCCAGTACGCGACTTTGGCTTGCGCTTTCTTTTCCATGGCGGCGATGGTGGTGCCGCGGGCGACGATTCGGGCTTGCGGGAAGGCGGCTTTCAGTACGTCGAGGCCGAAGTAGAAGTCGGGGTCGCCGTGGCTGACGTAGATCGTGGTCAGGCGTTTGCCGCTGGCTTTGATCTGGGCTGCCAGCTTTTCGGCTTCGCCGCGGGAGAATTGGGCGTCGACCAGCACGGCATCTTTTTCGCCTTTCACCAATACCGATGCGACCGGGAAGATGGCGGCTTCGCCTGGGTTGAAGACTTCCAGCGTCAGCGGGGCGGCAGTGGCGCCGGCGGTTGCGGTGGCGAGTGCTGCTGCGGCGAGGGTGTGTTTGATCATGGCTGAATTCCTTTCGTTGATTGGATAACGCCAGTGTAGGCGTCCTGACATGATCGAAAAATAGGGTATATTGAAATGGTTTATTGCATAAATCGATCATATGGACCGCATTACCTCTGCCAGCGTATTTGTCATCATCGCCGAACGTGGCAGCCTTGCGGGCGCGGCTGAGGCGCTCGATATGTCCCGCGCCATGGTGACGCGCTATTTGGCCGAGATGGAGGAGTGGGCGGGGGCCCGTCTCCTGCACCGGACTACGCGTCGCCTCAGCCTGACGTCGGCGGGGGAGGTGACCCTTGGCCGCTGCCGGGAGCTGCTGTCCTTGGCCGGGGACGTCGCCACAGCGGGTGACCCGGGCGCCGGCGAGCCGCGCGGTCTTTTAAGAGTGGCGTGCTCGCAGTTCCTGTCGCAGACGGCGCTGGCCGCCGCCATGGTCGGCTTCCTGCGCCGCTACCCGCAGGCCCGCCTCGACCTGCAAGTCGATAACCGCGCGGTCAACCTGGTCGAACAGCGGATTGACCTGGCAATCCGCATCACCAATGCGCTGGAGCCGGGGATGATTGCGCGCCAGCTTGGCGCGTGCCGCTCCTTGCTGTGCGCCTCGCCCGGCTACATCGCCGAGTACGGCCAGCCCGCCGACCCGCAAGACCTGGTGCGGCACAACTGCCTGACTTATAGCTATTTCGGTAAGAGCGTCTGGCAATTCACCCAAAAAGACGGGGCACCGGTCGAAGTGCCGGTAAGCGGCAGCTTGAGCGCGAACGAGTCCATGGCCCTGCTGGCTGCAGCAGGGAAGGGCGCCGGCATCGCCATGCAGCCCCGCTTCGCCGCGCAGCCTCTTATCAATGCCGGCGAGCTGGTCGAGGTCTTGCCTGGATGGCAATCGCAAACCCTCGGCATCCACGCCATCTACACTTCCCGCCAGCACATGCCGCCGGTGCTGCGCGCCATGCTCGATTTCCTGGCCGACTGGTTCGCCAGCGATCCCGACTGGCTGAGCTCGGCTTGACTGATTGATAATTCGCCTGCGGGAGACTACGTACGCCGACGCCTTTTAGTTGTTTCAGTTCAATGACAGTGCTATGCTAGGCGACCGTTTTTGGAAAATCTGGAAACAACAGAGCCCTTCCCCACAACTTGATGTGCAATCCGCTAACCGGTCAGGCCGTGTCGCGGAAGGTTTGAACAACCCGCTAATTCCTCGCGAAGCGCGAAGAAAGGTGAGCAAAGAAATGATGCAACAGCAGTCGTCCAATTCCTACCTCTTTGGTGGGAACGCGCCGTACGTAGAAGAACTGTACGAGGCGTACCTTGAGAATCCTGGCTCCGTGCCAGACAACTGGCGCCAGTACTTCGACGCCATGCAGAACGTGCCTGCCGTTGACGGCAGCGCCAAGCCAGACGTCGTTCACTCGTCCGTCATCGCCTCCTTCGCCGAACGCGCGAAAGCTGGTCCTATCCGCACCATCGTCGCTTCGTCCGACGCTGAAATGGGCCGCAAGCGCGTGGCAGCTACCCAGCTGATCGCAGCCTACCGCTACCTGGGCTCTCGCTGGGCCAACCTGGATCCGCTGCAGCGCCAGGAACGTCCGAACATCCCTGAACTGGAGCCATCCTTCTACGGCTTCACCGATGCCGACCAGGATACCGTCTTCAACATCAGCAACACCTACTTCGGCCCAGAGACCGCGACCCTGCGCGACCTGACCAACCTGCTGAAAGACACCTACACCCGCTCCGTCGGCGCGGAATACATGTACATCTCCGATCCAGCCGAAAAGCGCTGGCTGCAGGAGCGCCTGGAGTCGATCCGTTCGACCCCGGCATTCACCGCTGAAAAGAAAAAGCACATCCTCGAGCGCCTGACCGCAGCTGAAGGCCTGGAACGCTACCTCCACACCAAGTACGTCGGCCAGAAGCGCTTCTCGCTGGAAGGTGGCGAGACCTTCATCGCTTCGCTGGACGAAGTGATCCAGCGCGCCGGTGAAAAAGGCGTGCAGGAAATCGTGATCGGCATGGCGCACCGTGGTCGCCTGAACGTGCTGGTGAACACCCTGGGCAAAGCGCCTAAGGACCTGTTCGAAGAATTCGAAGGCAAGCACGCCGACGACCTGCCGGCCGGCGACGTGAAATACCACCAGGGCTTCTCGTCCGACATCTCCACCGCAGGCGGCCCAGTCCACCTGTCGCTGGCGTTCAATCCGTCCCACCTGGAAATCGTCAACCCAGTCGTTGAAGGTTCCGTGAAAGCCCGTATGGATCGCCGCGGCGACACCCATGGCGCGCAAGTGCTGCCTATCCTGGTGCACGGCGACGCGGCATTCGCGGGCCAGGGCGTTGTGATGGAAACTCTGAACCTGGCACAGACCCGCGGCTACGGCACCGGCGGCACCGTGCACATCGTGATCAACAACCAGATCGGCTTCACCACTTCCGATCCACGCGATGCACGTTCCACCATTTACTGCTCCGACGTCGTGAAGATGATCGAAGCGCCTGTGCTGCACGTGAACGCCGACGATCCTGAAGCCGTGGTACTGGCTTCCCAGATCGCCCTGGACTACCGCCTGCAGTTCAAGAAAGACATCGTTGTCGACATCATCTGCTTCCGCAAACTGGGCCACAACGAGCAAGACACCCCAGCGCTGACCCAGCCGCTGATGTACAAGAAGATCGCCAAGCACCCAGGCACCCGCAAGCTGTACGCGGACAAGCTGGCAACCCAGGGCGTGATCCCGGCCGACGGCGGCGACGTCATGGTGGCCGCTTACCGCGCTGCCATGGACCAGGGCAAGCACACCATCGATCCAGTGATCTCGAACTTCAAGAACAAGTTCGCTGTCGATTGGCTGCCATTCCTGAACCGCAAGTGGACCGACGCGGCCGATACCGCCGTGCCGATGACTGAACTGAAGCGCCTGTCGGCCGCCATCACCACCGTGCCTGAGAGCTTCAAAGTGCACTCGCTGGTTGAAAAAGTGCTGGCCGACCGCGCCACCATGGGCAAGGGCGAGATGAACCTGGATTGGGGCATGGGCGAGCACCTGGCCTTCGCATCCCTGGTTTCCTCCGGCTACGCACTGCGCCTGACCGGCCAGGATGCCGGCCGCGGCACCTTCACCCACCGTCACGCCGTGCTGCACGACCAGAACCGCGAACGTTGGGACGCCGGCACCTACATCCCGCTGCAGAACATCGCAGAAGGCCAGGCGCCGTTCACCGTGATCGACTCCGTGCTGTCCGAAGAGGCAGTGCTGGGCTTCGAATACGGCTACTCGACCGCCGAGCCTAACACCCTGACCATCTGGGAAGCCCAGTTCGGCGACTTCGTCAACGGCGCCCAGGTTGTGATCGACCAGTTCATCAGCTCCGGCGAAGTGAAGTGGGGCCGCGCTTCCGGCCTGGTCATGATGCTGCCGCACGGTTACGAAGGCCAGGGCCCAGAGCACTCGTCGTGCCGCCCAGAGCGTTTCCTGCAGCTGTGCGCTGACAACAATATGCAAGTTGTGCAGCCGACCACCGCGGCGCAGATCTTCCACGTGCTGCGCCGCCAGATGGTGCGCCAGTTCCGCAAGCCGCTGGTCATCATGACCCCGAAATCGCTGCTGCGTAACAAGGATGCAGGTTCCCCGCTGGAGCAACTGGCCAAGGGCGCCTTCCAGACCGTGATCGGCGAAGTCGATGCTTCGATCGACGCCAAGAAGGTCAAGCGCGTGATCGCCTGCTCCGGCAAGGTGTACTACGACCTGGTCAACACCCGCAAGACCCGTGGCGTGACCGATACCGCCATCGTGCGTATCGAGCAGCTGTACCCGTTCCCGCACAAAGCCTTCGCTGCTGAACTGAAGAAGTTCCCAAGCCTGGCCGAAGTGGTGTGGGCGCAGGACGAGCCGCAGAACCAGGGTCCATGGTTCCAGATCCAGCACAACATCTTCGAGTCGATGGACGCGGGCCAGAAGCTGGCATACGCCGGCCGCCCAGCCTCCGCTTCGCCTGCCGTGGGTTACTACGACAAGCACTACGCGCAGCAGAAAGACCTGCTGGAAACCGCGTTCTCGAAGCTGAAGGGCTTCATCCTGACCAAGTAATCGCATCGCATTAGCGGGTGAGCCGCCTGTGCCTGGCGCAGGCGGCGAAACAAAACACAAAATTCGGAGTAAAAAACAAAATGGCACAAATCGAAGTTAAAGTTCCTCAACTGTCGGAATCCGTCGCTGAAGCGACCCTGCTGACCTGGCACAAGAAAGTCGGCGAGGCAGTGGCCCGCGACGAAAACATGATCGACATCGAGACCGATAAGGTCGTTCTGGAACTGCCAGCACCCGCCGCCGGCGTGGTTGTGCAAGTGATCAAGGCTGACGGCGCCACCGTGGTTGCCGGCGAAGTGATCGCCATCATCGATACCGAAGCCGCTGCAGGCGCTGCTCCTTCCGCACCGGCCGCTGCTGCTCCAGCCGCCGCCCCAGCTGCTGCCGCTTCCGCCGACAAGTCCGGCGTGGCGATGCCAGCTGCTGCCAAGATCCTGTCCGAAGCCGGCATCGCCGCTTCCGACGTTGCCGGTTCCGGCAAAGACGGCCGCGTGACCAAGGGCGACGCCCTGGCTGCCGCCGCTGCACCGAAACCAGCCGCTCCAGCACCACTGGCTCCTGCTGCTCCTAAGGCGCAACTGCAGAAGGTTGCTGCTCCAGCCGCCGCCAACCTGGGCGACCGTCCAGAAGAGCGCGTGCCAATGAGCCGCCTGCGCGCACGTATCGCCGAGCGCCTGGTTGAATCGCAATCCACCAACGCCATCCTGACCACCTTCAACGAAGTGGACATGAAGCCGGTGATGGACCTGCGTAACAAGTACAAGGACAAATTCGAGAAAGAACACGGCGTGAAGCTGGGCTTCATGTCCTTCTTCGTGAAGGCCGCAGTGCACGCACTGAAGAAGTACCCGATCCTGAACGCTTCGGTTGACGGCAACGACATCGTGTACCACGGCTACTTCGACATCGGTATCGCTGTGGGTTCCCCACGCGGCCTGGTGGTGCCTATCCTGCGTAACGCAGACCAGATGAGCATCGCTGAGATCGAGAAGAAGATCGGCGAGTTCGGCCAGAAAGCCAAGGAAGGCAAGCTGACCCTGGAAGACCTGACCGGCGGTACCTTCTCCATCTCGAACGGCGGTACCTTCGGCTCCATGCTGTCGACCCCGATCATCAACCCACCACAATCCGCAATCCTGGGCGTGCACGCCACCAAGGACCGCGCTGTTGTCGTTGACGGCCAGATCGTGATTCGCCCAATGAACTACCTGGCGATGTCCTACGACCACCGTATCATCGACGGCCGCGAAGCTGTCCTGGGCCTGGTGGCAATGAAGGAAGCCCTGGAAGATCCAGCACGCCTGCTGCTGGACCTTTAAAAAAACCGGTAAGTCAGTGTCTGACCCGCAGGGTCAGACACTAGGCCTGCGACTGCCGCGTAATCTGCATAGGTGTCTGACCCTGCGGGTCAGACATCGGGTTGCCGGTTTAAGAGTTAAAGAAGAGGGGTTTACATGAGCGTCTCCGAAGAACTGAAGCGTCTGCACGAACTGCACCAAGCCGGTGCCCTGAGCGATGAGGAATTCGCCCGTGCCAAGGAAAAGCTGCTGCAAGGCAGTGGCACTACCCAGCAACCAGGTGGCGATTTCGCCGCCGAAGTCGGCAAGCTGCGCCGATCCACCAGCGACCGCTGGCTGGGCGGCGTCTGTGGCGGCATCGCCAAGCAAACCGGCATCGAGTCCTGGATCTGGCGCCTGATCTTCGTTCTGGTCGCATCATGCCTCGGCTTCGGCGGGCTGATTTACATCCTTATGTGGATCTTCGTCCCCACGGACGAACAATGATTGGGAAAAGACATGAGCAACAAACAATTTGACGTAGTAGTTATCGGCGCCGGTCCTGGTGGTTACATCGCCGCCATCCGCGCAGCGCAACTGGGCTTCTCCGTAGCCTGTATCGACGAATGGAGCAACGACGCCGGCAAGCCAGCACCTGGCGGCACCTGCACCAACGTAGGCTGCATCCCATCGAAAGCGCTGCTGCAATCGTCGGAACACTTCGACCACGCATCGCACGGCTTCAAAGAGCACGGCATTAACGTGGAAGGCCTGTCCTTCGACGTCGCCCAGATGCTGAAGCGTAAGAACACCGTTGTTAAGCAAAACAACGACGGCATTCTGTTCCTGTTCAAGAAGAACAAGGTCACCTTCTTCCACGGTCGCGGCGCATTCGCCGGCGCCGCTGGTGCTGAAGGCTACCCGATCGCCATTTCGGGCCAGACCACCGAGACCATCACCGGCAAGCAGATCATCGTCGCTACCGGCTCCAACCCGCGCGCACTGCCAGGCGCACCATTCGACGAGAAACTGATCCTGTCGAACACCGGTGCACTGAACATCGAAGAAGTGCCAGCCAACCTGGGCGTGATCGGCGCAGGCGTGATCGGCCTGGAACTGGGTTCCGTATGGCGCCGCCTGGGCTCCAAGGTCACCGTGCTGGAAGGCCTGCCGACCTTCCTGGGCGCAGTCGACGAGCAGATCGCCAAGGAAGCGCAGAAGCTGCTGACCAAGCAAGGCCTGTCGATCAACCTGTCCTGCAAGATCACCAAGGTCGAAGCCGGCAAGAACAACGTCACCGTTGAATACACCGACGCCAAGGGCGAAGCGCAGAAGACCGTGTTCGACAAGCTGATCGTGTCGATCGGCCGTACCGCCAACACCATCGGCCTGGGCGCCGATAAAGTGGGCCTGGCTGTCGACGAGCGCGGCATGATCACCGTGGACGAAGACTGCAAGACCAACCTGCCGAACGTCTGGGCGATCGGCGACGTGGTTCGCGGCCCGATGCTGGCGCACAAGGCGGAAGAAGAAGCGGTTGCCGTGGCTGAACGCATCGCCGGCCAGCACGGTCACACCAACTTCAATACCCTGCCATCCGTGATCTATACCCATCCGGAAATCGCTTCCGTGGGCAAGACCGAGCAGCAGCTGAAGGCTGAAGGCGTGGCGTACAAAGCCGGCACCTTCCCATTCCTGGCAAACGGCCGCGCACGTGCGCTGGGCGATACCAACGGCATGGTGAAGTTCCTGGCCGATGCAACCACCGACGAGATCCTGGGCGTGCACATTGTTGGCCCAATGGCTTCCGAGCTGATTTCCGAAGCGGTGGTGGCGATGGAGTTCAAGGCTTCGGCCGAAGACATCGCGCGCATCTGCCACGCACACCCATCGCTGTCCGAAGCGACCAAGGAAGCAGCGCTGGCTGTTGATAAGCGTACGCTGAACTTCTAAACCGGTAAGGCAGTGTCTGACCCGCAGGGTCAGGCACTAGGCCCGCGACAGCCGCGTCATAAGTGCCAGACCCTGCGGGTCTGGCACTGGTTTACCGGTTTAAAAACGAATGAACGTCCAAGAGTTTTACCAGCACGCGCTGGAACAGCGCGACTTCAAAGCCGACGCCGCCCAAAAGCGCGCCGTCGACCGCCTGCAGCAATGCTACGACGAGTGGGGCGAGTACAAGTCCCAGCGCTCCAATTCCTTCAAACGCCTGATCAACCGCCCGACGCCTCCGCGCGGCGTTTACATGTGGGGCGGGGTAGGGCGCGGCAAGTCCTTCCTGATGGATTCGTTCTATTCGGTGATCCCGCTGGTGCGCAAGACGCGCCTGCACTTTCACGAATTCATGCGCGACGTCCACATGCAGCTCGACGAACTGCGCGGCGTGGAAGACCCGCTGGATGAAGTAGCAAAACGGATCGCGAAAAAATACCGTCTGATCTGCTTCGATGAATTCCACGTATCGGACGTGGCAGACGCCATGATCCTGTACAACCTGATGAAGGCCCTGTACGACAACGGCGTGTCTTTCATCATGACCTCGAACTACGAGCCGTCCACCCTGTACCCGGACGGCCTGCACCGCGACCGCATCCTGCCCACCATCGCCCTGCTGAAGGAGAAGATGGATGTGCTGAACGTGGACGCCGGCGTCGATTACCGCGGCCGTGCGCTGGAGCAGGTGGATGCTTACTACACACCGCTCAACGCCGACACCGACCACCAGCTGCGCGAAGCCTTCGCCCGCATCGCTGAGACGTCCGACGAAGACCCGCACATCCAGGTCGAAGGCCGCGAGCTGAAAGCACTGCGCCGCGCCGGTACCATTATCTGGTTCGACTTTGCCACGCTGTGCGGCGGTCCGCGCTCGCAGAATGATTACCTGGAAATCGCCAGCCGCTTCCATACCGTGATATTGTCCGGTATTCCGATGATGTCGGCCGGACAATCGTCCGAAGCGCGCCGCTTCACCTGGCTGATCGACGTGTTCTACGACCAGAAGGTCAAGCTGATCATGTCGGCCGAGGTTGAGCCGGAAGAGCTGTACACGAGCGGTGTACTGTCTAATGAATTCCACCGTACCGTGTCGCGCATCGTCGAGATGCAGTCGCGTGAGTATATGGAAAAGGAACAGCGCGGCGCCGCCGAAAAGCTGTCCTGACAAGGAGAAGAATTTGAAGAACTGGATCTGGCTGGCCTTGGTGTTGCCTGGCGCCGTACTGGCGCAGCAAAACATCGGCCGTCCGGCAACGACTGGCGCCCCGCGCATTCCTGAGACCCACTCGGTGGAGCAGGCCGACGCACGCCTGGCGCAGGTGAAGAAGGACCGCGACGTGGTTGAGGCGGAATTCAGCGCCAGCGAAACGCTTTGCTACGAGAAGTTTTTCGTGAATAACTGCCTCGACGAAGCCAAGGAACAGCGCCGCCTGCGCTTAGCCGAGTTGCGCGCGGTCGAGGTGGAGGCAAGCCATTTCAAGCGCCAGAACCTGGTCGAAGCGCGTGACCGTGAGCTGGAAGACCGTGCGCAGAAGGATGCGGCGGAGGCGGCTTACAACGCCGCGCACCCGAAGCCGCCGAAGGTGGCGCCTGAAAACAAGCCGCTGCCGAAACCCGCTACGGTGTCAGTGGCGCAGCGTCAGGCGGAGCACGATGCCAGGGAGCGTGCACGCGCAGAACATGAAGCGGCCGATGCCCAGAAGCGCGCGGCAAATGTCGTAGCGTTTGAGAAGAAGAAGGCGGAATCCGAGAAGCGCCAGGCCGAGGTCAAGGCCAAGCTGGCGGAGAAGGAAGCGAAGAAGAAAAAGGCTGCTGAAGCTCCGACCCGGTAAACCGGTGTCAGACCCATAGGGTCAGACACCGCCTGCGCCGCCTAGACAGCCTTGCGCATCTTCTGCACAGTGTAATTAACCTCTTCCTTAGGCAGCGCCACCAGTTTGATAATCGCCATCGAGCAGTTATCGCCCTTGCCCTGCGCCCGTTCCCGCGCCTTATTAATCAGCATCTCAGCCGCCTCGCGCGGCGACTTCTTCGCGACCACGGAAGCCAACTCCACATCCGCGAAGTAAGACCACAAGCCATCCGAGCAAAGCAGGAACGCGTCGCCCGCCTTCAAATCCTCCTGCAGTCCGAACACCACAAACGGCTCCCGGTGCTTATTCCCCAGCGCGTTATTCAGCAGTTTCGCCTGGCGGTGCTTGCGAGCCGATTCCTCCGGCAGATTCTCGGTTTCCATCAGGTGCGCCACATATTCAGCATCACCGGTGCGGCCCACGCATTCCTTGTGGTCAAAACGATACAGCCGCGAGTCGCCGACGACGGCCCAGGCGGCCTGGCGCTCCGGCGTCAGCACCATCAGCACCATACTGGATTGCGGTTCGCTAGCTCCAGTGCGGGGATCCATCACCAGGATCTGGTGCACATCGTGCGCGATTTCGCGCAGGAATTCCTCCACGCGCGGCAGGCTAACCGTCTCGGACGCCCGGTATTCGTCAAACAATTGTTTGGCCGTGTGCAGCACTTGTTCGGCGCCGGTAGCGCCGCCGCTAATGCCGTCGGCAAGCACGGCGAACACGTAGCCGGGTGCTTTGGGCGCGGTAAACAGCGCCACACGGTCATTTTGCTGGGGCCGGCTACCAATGTGTTGCGCGGTTCCAGCCTCTATCTTGTACGTGCTCATAGGGGGTTGACAGCTTCTTTCCAATGACTACCTGAGTTAAACTATGCACCTGTATGCAGTTTTGTAGCAAGTATAGCCTGTTGTCCATACGAAACTGTAAGCAAACGTTAATAGTAATCGTGACTTTCAACCTATGATCAACAAAGAAGAAATCCAGCGCCGCATCGTTGAGCTCGACGTCGAGCACCGCGACCTGGATGCAGTCATTGAAATGTTGACCCTGGATGGTCATCACGATCAACTTCAGTTGCGCCGCCTCAAGAAGCGCAAGTTGCAATTGAAAGACTATATTACCCTGCTGAAAATGCAATTGGTGCCCGACGTACCGGCCTGAACAGGCCATTATCCTCCTCGACGAACTTGATAGATTCACAACAGCCGACCGCCGATCCCGGCGCGCCGAACGAACCGGTTTTTGCCCCGGGAGCGCACGACGCCGATATTGAGCGCTTGTTTGGACCCGGCGGCCCTTTGGGCCCGGCGGTGGGCGGTTTTCGTCCGCGCAAATCGCAGACCGAAATGGCCAAGGCGATTGCCGACGCCATCTCCAAGCAGCAAACCCTGATCGCCGAGGCGGGCACCGGTACCGGTAAGACTTTTGCTTACCTGGTGCCGGCCCTGCTGTGGGGTGGCAAGACGATCGTCTCCACCGGTACCAAGAACCTGCAGGACCAGCTCTTCCTGCGCGATATCCCGACTATCCGCTCCGCGCTGCAGGCGCCGGTGTCGGTGGCGCTGCTGAAGGGGCGCTCCAACTACCTGTGCCACTACCACCTGGAACGCACGCTGCAGAATGGCCGCATGACCTCCCGCGAGGATGTCGGTTACCTGCGCGAGATTTCGCGTTTCCTGAAGATGACCAACACCGGCGACAAGGCCGAACTGGCGCGCGTGCCGGAAAATGCCCTGGTGTGGAACCTGGTGACGTCCACCCGCGAGAATTGCATGGGGCAGGAGTGCCAGTACTACCAGGACTGCTTCGTCATGAAGGCGCGCCGCGAGGCGCAGCAGGCCGACGTGGTCGTGGTCAACCACCACCTGTTCTTCGCCGACGTGGCGCTGAAAGATACCGGCGTGGCCGAATTGCTGCCAGCTGCGAATACCGTGATCTTCGACGAGGCGCACCAGCTGCCCGACACCGCCACGCTGTTCTTCGGCGACACCATCTCCACCTCCCAGATCCTGGAACTGTGCCGCGACGTGCTGGCCGAGGGCCTGGCCCACGCCCGTGACGGCGCAGAATGGGCCAAAGTCGTCACTCCCGTGGAAAAGGCTGCGCGCGACCTGCGCCTGACCTTCACGCAAGACATCGTACGCATGTCGCTGCCGCAGATCGCGCCATCGAGCGATTTCTTCCCGGCCTTGCAGACGCTGAAGGATGAACTGGTCGACATGGTTGCGGTGCTGGAAAGGAACGCCGAGCGCGCCGAGACTATCGAACAATGCCGCGTGCGCGGCAACGAGCTTTCCGCCCGCCTGGAAGCGTGGAAATTCGATCCCAAAGCGAAGGTGCAGCCCGGCGAAGAAGCCGTGTACTGGGTCGAAGCCTTCCAAAGCTCGCTGCAGCTGCACAAAACGCCGCTTTCGATCGCACCGATCTTCAACGGCCAGCGCGAAGGCGTACCGCGCAGCTGGATCTTTACCTCCGCCACGCTGGCGGTGAAAAACGACTTCACGCACTTCGCCCAGCAACTGGGGCTGGAGAACGAAGTCGCGCGCAACTGGCCAAGCCCGTTCAACTACGAGCAGCAGGGTATCCTGTACGTGCCGCAAGGCTTGCCGGACCCGAATTCGATGGGCTACACCGACGCCGTGCTGGACGCGGCGTTGCCGGTCATTGAAGCAGCCGGCGGCCGGACCTTCCTGCTTTGCACCACGCTGCGCGCCGTCAAGCGCGCCGCCGACCGCCTGCGCGATGAATTCGACAAGCGCGGCCTGAAATTCCCCTTGTTCGTGCAGGGCGACCGTGGCCGCACCGAGCTGCTGGACCAATTCCGCAAAGCCGGCAACGGCGTGCTGATTGGCTCCCAGAGCTTCTGGGAAGGCGTGGACGTGCGCGGCGACGCGCTGTCGCTGGTCATCATCGACAAGCTGCCATTCGCGCCGCCGGACGATCCTGTGCTGGCCGCCCGCATCGAAGTGATGGAGCGCCAGGGCTTGAACGGTTTCATGGGCCATACCTTGCCGGAAGCTATCATCAACCTGAAGCAGGGCGCCGGGCGCCTGATCCGCGACGAAGGCGATCGTGGTGTGCTGATGCTGTGCGACCCGCGCGTGATCTCAAAGCCCTATGGCCGACGCATCTGGCAAAGCCTGCCGCCGTTTAAGCGCACACGCGAAGCGGCCGAAGTCATAGAATTCTTCAAAGGGCACTAAAACAACAGGAGAGCGAATGAAGCTGACACGCGCGATGTTGGACGAAGCGGCAAGCCAGGGCTTGCTGGATCGGGATCAGGCAGGGCGGTTGTGGCAGTTTCTGGCGGAGCGCGAGCAGCATACGCCCGGCTTCAAACCCGCGCACATCCTGTACTACCTGGGCGGCATGATCGCCATCGGCGCCATGTCCCTCATCATCGAATGGCTGCGCGCACGCCGGATGGAACTGCCGGCCGGCGTGCTGGCAGCTTTCGCCGTGGTGCTGGTTCCGCTGGCCGTGCATGGCTTGCAGCATATGCTTGGCCTGTGGGCGGACGGCAGCCCCGGCTCGTCATACCGCAACTACCACTACTTCATCGACTGGCGCTGGATCTACATGGAGCTGGCCACACTCGCCTTCGGCGCGATCGTGCTGTGGCGCTACCGTATGCCCTTCACTGTGATGCCGGTAGCGGTCACGCTGTGGTACATGAGCATGGACGTCACTGACATGCTGCTTGGCGGTGGTGCAGGCTTCTTCTCCCGCGAAGGCAAGGTCATTTCAGCCGTCTTCGGCGCCGCCATCGGGCAGCGTATTTGCTGTTTTTGGCGGCTTTGGCCTGGCCGGTTACCTCGGCCACTTGTCCTACACCGTATTCCGCGATAGCCTGATGTTTCCGGTCGCCCTGACCGCCATCGGCATCGCCATCATCGCCGCCGGCGTGTCCTGGCAGCGCCGCGAAGCCGCCATCGGCGCCAGCCTGCGAGAGTGGTTGCCGGGACCCGTACGTACACTGGTTGAAAGGAGAGCAGCATGAGCCGTCGCCGTCGTGAAATCGTCGCACTGTGCATTGCGTTGGGTGTGCTGGCCAGCATGGTGGGGATCGGCTGGGTCCTTATTTGAGTGACTTTCACGCTGCCTGATTCGATTGGCGGCATATTGTTTTTTCTATATTCTTCGCCAACCTTGGGGGACTTTGGGAGGCGAAGATGAAGGCGAGTTTTCTGTTCGCGGTGCTCATGCTTGGCGCCGTACCCGCGGCATATAGCCAGTGCTGCGGCTATGGTATGAGCTACGACAATGTCGTGGTGTGGCCGCAGCCGGATTTGCGTATTCCGGTGCCTCCGGCCAGTACAGCCAAAAAGGCGCCGCCGATCTTGCCGAAATCCAGGCCCGCCGTTCAGGCCAATGCCCATAAGCTTGCGCAGCACTTCCCCGCAAATAAGCGCGCGGAGATGGAAAAAATCTATGTGCAAAGCATGGATGTCTATCTCCAGGTTGAAAAGAAGATGGGCTGGACGCCGCGCGACATGGCCGGCGGCCTGGCTGCTTTCCTGGTCGGGAATTACATGGTGCTGAAAAATACCGAAGTCTCGGACGAGGAATTCAATGCCGTCGCCCGGCAGATGCGCGCCCAGAACAAGCTTCAGGACGTCAATAGCCGCAACGATGCGGACAAAGTGCAAGACGTGTTCGAACAGAGCGCGATGATCGGAGCCTTCATGGCATTGGCCTATAAATCGCATCAGCAACAACCGCAACCACCGGCCGTGTATGAAAACATGCGCAATGCGGCAAGAGAGAACTTGAAACTCGTCCTGGGCGCCGATCCCGAGCGGCTGCAAATCAGCGAGCGGGGTGTTATGCTTGTCAAATGATCAAAGGAACCTGCCACTGCGGCGCAATCTCGATTGAGGTGCCGGGACTGCCGGCGTACATCATCGACTGTAATTGCTCGATCTGCCGCCGCACGCGGGCACTGTGGGCTTTCTATGCCGAGGATGCGGTGCGCATCGAGGGCGATCCGTCGCAATCCGAGAATTACGTCTGGGGCGAAAAGTCGCTGCGCACGGTGCGCTGCCGTTCCTGTGGCTGCATCACGCATTGGAAATCGTTAAAGTCGAATGATAACGCCCGCATGGGCGTCAATATGGCGAATTTCGAGCCTGGCGTAGTGGCGGCGCTGGAAGTGCGTCGCTTCGATGGCGCCGATACGTGGGAATATCTATGATCGCCGACTTGCCTGCGGACGCTTTATTGCAGCGCTATCGCGAGCAGGGCGCCTACACGGATTGTTTCGCCATCGACGTGCCGGGCCATGTGCCGCATGCCGCCTTTGTCGAAGCCTTCTACACGACTTCAGTCTTCAAGCTTGAACGTTTGCTGCTGGCGCTGTTCGTCTCGCGTCCTTCGAACGATGCGCAGGCGCGTGAGCTGGCTGACGGCGATCGCGAGCGGTTCGCGGCGTGGTCGGTCGAGGCGCGCGCGCCAGGGCAGTTGCTGATGTGCGATTTCGCGGGCAGCACGCGCTCATGGCTGATGGCATCGCCAAGCGCCGAGGGCGGCGCCAGCACGCGGCTCTTCTTCGGGTCCGCTGTGGTGCGGTCCAGCCAGGGCGGGGTTTTCAGTGCGCTGCTTGGTTTCCACAAGCTTTACTCGCGCATCTTGCTGCGCGCTGCCGTGTCCCGCCTGCGCAGGGCTTGATGGATTCCCTGATTTCCGCTTCTGCACGTTGCCTCGCCACCGGCGATGTGCTTGGCGCGTTAAAGCACGTCTCTTTGCGGGAGGACCCGCCGGCCTTGGCGCTGCGCGGCATCGCCATGGCGCGTTTGGGCGACTTCCCGCGTTCACGAGAGCTGCTGCGGCGCGCAGCGCGCGGATTCGGTTCGCACGAGGAACTGGCGCGTGCCCGCTGCGTGGTCGCTGAGGCGGAGGTGGCTCTGGCCATGCGCGATTTCGCCGGTCCACCGCGTGCATTGGCTGCAGCGCTGGCGGTATTGGAATTGCATGGCGACTACGGCAACGCCTTACAGGCGCGCCTGATCGCGGCCCGCAAATACCTGCTGCTTGGCCGCTTGGATGCAGCGGCGGCGGAGCTATCCCGGCTGGACGTGCGCGCGCTGACTTCTGCGCTGGCGGCCGTGGCCGAACTGGCGGCTGCGGAACTGGCGATGCGTTCCTTGCGCCCTGCGCCAGCGCGCGCCGCGCTGGCGCGCGCACATGCGGCGGCCGAACGCTCACGCGTGCCCGAGTTGCTGGCGGAAGTGAATGACGCCAGTGCTGCGCTGGAACGCCCCGCAGCGCGTCGCCACGGTGCAGGCGAAGGGCAAGCCATGTCGCTCGACGAAGTGGCAGCGCTGCTGGCATCCGATACGTTGGTGCTGGACGCCTGCCGGCGCGGCCTGGGCTGCGGCACGACATGGCGTGCGCTTGCCCGCAGGCCGGTACTGTTCACGCTTGCACGCACGCTGGCCGAGGCCTGGCCCGGCGATGCCGAGCGCGATGTACTGATCGAGCGAGCCTTCAACACCCGCCGTCCCGACGAAACCCACCGCGCGCGGCTGCGTGTCGAAATCGGCCGTTTGCGAGCACTGCTCAAAGGCCTTGCCAGCATTGAAGCCACGCCGCGCGGCTTTGCCCTGCATCCGCTCGATGGTCGTCCGCTGGCCGTGCTGGAGCCGCCGATTGATGGCGAACAGGCTTCGCTGCTCGCGCTATTGTCCGACGGAGCCGCCTGGTCTACCTCGGCCTTGGCGCTGGCGCTGGACGCAAGCCAGCGCACCATCCAGCGCGCCCTCGCAGAGCTGGAAGCGGACGGCCGCGTACGCGCCATCGGCAACACCCGCACACGCCGCTGGCTGTCGCCGCCGCTGGCCGGATTCACGACAATCTTGTTACTCCCTGCTGCACTGCCGTTGGAATAAAGTTCACTTGCGGCGCCGGATCAGGCGCTACACAAAAGGAGCTAGACAATGACACGCAATACAAGCAAGGTAAGCACGGCCGAAATCGTGCGTGAGTACGGTCCGTTTGAAGGCGTCAGCAAGGTTGGAGGCGTCACCTTCGACGGCCAGACCGTTTGGGCTGCCACGGGCGCCCGCCTGATCGGCATCGATCCCGCCAGTGGCAAGCAAGCCCGCGCGCTGGACGTTACCGCCGATGCCGGCACCGCGTTCGACGGCAAATTCCTCTACCAGATCGCGGAACAGCGCATCGATAAGATCGACCCGAACAGCGGCAAGATCGTGTCCTCGATTCCAGCGCCTGGAAAGGGCAGCGACTCGGGCCTGGCATGGGCGGAAGGCAGCCTGTGGGTGGGTCAATACCGCGACCGCAAGATTCACCAGATCAATCCTGAAACCGGCGCTGTTATCCGCACCATCGAATCGAACCGTTTCGTGACGGGCGTGACATGGGTGGATGGTGAACTGTGGCACGGCACCTGGGAAGGCGACGAGAGCGACATCCGCCACATCGATCCAAAAAACGGCGAAGTGCTGGAGCTCCTGCAAATGCCGCCGGGCATGCACGTCAGCGGCCTGGAGTCAGATGGCGCCGGCCTGTTCTACGCCGGCGGCGAAGGCAGCGGAAAAGTGCGTGCAGTGCGTCGTCCACGAGGAGAGTGATCATGAATGCCATCGTCAATCAAGAGCAGTGGCTGGCGCAGCGCCTGGATCTTCTGGCGCGCGAAAAAGAGCTGATGCGCCAGCAGGACCAATTGGCCCGCGCCCGCCGCGAACTGCCGTGGGTACGGGTGGACAAGCAATACGTGTTCGACACGCCGCAGGGCAAGCGCTCGCTGGGCGACTTGTTCGAAGGCCGCAGCCAACTGATCGTGCAGCACTTCATGTTCGCGCCGGGGGAGGAGCGGGGCTGCGCGCACTGCTCCTACATGGCCGACCACACCGACGGCGCATTGCCCCACTTGGCGGCGCGCGATGTGAGCCTGGTGGTGGCATCGCGCGCACCGCTCGCAACCCTGGAGCGCATGCGCAAGCAAATGGGCTGGCAATTCAAATGGGTGTCGTCCGGCGAAAGCGATTTCAATTACGACTTCCACGTCAGCTTCGCTGCGGAAGACGTGGCCAAAGGCGAGGTCTATTACAACTACTCGGGCCAGGCCTTCCCGTTTGAAGACGCACCGGGCGTCAGCGTTTTCTACAAGGATGACAAGGGCACGGTCTATCACACCTATTCGACCTTTGGCCGCGGCGTCGAAGTCATGATGCAAACCTATCGCCTGCTCGATATCACCCCGCTGGGGCGCCACGAGGAAGACTTGCCTTACACGATGGCGTGGGTGAAGTACCACGACAGCTACCAGCAGGCGCCGGCTGCCGGGTCCTGCTGTTCCCACGGCTGAAGCGGGGATGCCATGTCTGGCTTTCGGCCCTGGCGGGCCGCGTCCGCGATCGCCTGCGGCCATCTGGCTTCAATGGCGGCAGTGGCAGTGGCGGCGGCTTTCCGGCTGCCGCTGGACCGGCCTGCAATGCAATGGGGGGCCGGCGTCCTGCTCCTCGTTGCACTGGTTTGCCGCTTGCGCCGAGGGCATGCCTTGGCGGGGCAGGCGGGCATGGCGCTGTGGACCTTCATCATGTCCACGGCCCACGGCGCCGGCTTCGTGCTGATGCCGTCCTTGATGACGATCTGCGGGCGCGGTGCAGTGGGACCGGCGCTGTTTGTCCTGGGCGCGATGGGCATCCACCTGGCGCTCATGCTTGCAGCAAACGGCGTCATCGCATATATTGCCTTTTTCTTAACAAAAAGGCTCGCGACACCATGCGTATGATTTGCACCTTGCTTCTCCTGGCGGCACTTCCTGCCGCACAGGCCACGGACTGTCCGGCAAGCCTGCGCTGGAAAGATGGTACCTATGTCGAGCGGACGGATATCGAGAAAGGCGAGCGGGGGCATGTGGTCGTCAAGCAGTATGCAAATGCGATCGCCTTGGCCCTCAAAGTTCGGGCCGGAACGACGGCGATGATCATTTTGAAGGGGAAGGGTGACGATGACGGGATCAGCTTCCTCTGGGCGGCCGACAGCGAAACCCCATCCCATGTCCAGAAGGCCAGCGCTTTGGCAGATGGCCCATTCTGGACGGAGCCCAAGCTCGCCGGGCCATGCCTACTGAAAGACAAGGTGACCTTGCAACTGAGTGACGTGCTCCAGAAAAAGTCACCTGCGCAGAAAGGATGGATACGCAGGAATGGGATGATGGTCGACTATGCGATCGAGGAAGCCCCGGGCGTGGAAATCCAGGGATCTTGGCACTATGCGAGCCAGCTTCCGAACCTCCCATTGGAGGGCGATTTGCAGGGCTGGCGCGTCTACCGGCGCGATGCGATGATCATGACGCTGCCAAAGGGGAAGCCGCTCTCCTTATCGGCCGCGCTTGAGCAAGTGCGCAGCGCGAAAAAAGAGTAGCCACGTCAGGGCTTGATGATCACCTTGCCCGTGACCTTGCGCGCGGCCATCGCCTCCAGCGCACGCGGGGTGTCGGCCAGCGCATAACGGGCCGAGATGTGCGGGCGGATCTTGCCTTCGCCGAGCCAGCCCAGAAGCTGCATCATGCCGGCCAGGTTGGCCTTCGGCTCGCGCTTGACGAACTCGCCCCAGAACACGCCCATCAGCGAAGCGCCTTTCAGCAGCGCCAGGTTCAAAGGCAGTTTCGGAATTTCGCCGTTGGCGAAGCCCACTACCAAGTAGCGTCCACGCCAGCCAATCGAACGGAATGCTGGTTCGGCATACTCGCCGCCGACTGGATCGTAAATGACGTCCGGCCCCTTGCCGTCGGTGGCGGCCTTGATCGCCTCGCGCAGGTCGCCGCTGCTGTAGTTGATCAGGACATCGGCGCCGTGCTCCTTGCAGACGGCCAGTTTTTCTTCGCTGGAAGCGGCGGCAATGACGCGCGCACCTAAAGCCTTGCCGATCTCGATGGCCGCCAGGCCCACGCCGCCGGCGGCGCCCAGTACCAGCATGGTTTCGCCGGCCTTCAGTTGCGCGCGGTCCACCACTGCATGGTGCGAGGTGCCGTACGTGAGGGTGATTGCGGCGGCGGTATCGAAATCCATCCCAGGCGGCATGGGCATCAGCGCGGCGGCGGGCGCCAGCAACTGCTCCGCAAAGCCGCCGTGGGCGGAAAATGCAATCACCTTGTCGCCCGCTTTGTAGCCTTGCACGCCTTCGCCCACCGACAGGACCACGCCGGACACCTCATTCCCCGGCGTGAAGGGCAGGGCGGGCTTGTACTGGTACTTGCCCTGGATGATCAGCACATCGGGGAAGTTGACTGCGGCCGCCTTCACCTGCAGAACCACCTGGCCCGGGCCAGGCTGCAGATCGGGCAATTCTTCCAGCACCAGCGAGTCGGGCAAGCCCCATTCCTTGCAAACGATAGCCTTCATACAGTCTCCATTATTTAATCGAACGATCGTGCGATTATGCCCCAGAACACTTTGCGCCTCCACAAAGTCTAGCGCGCCGCAGGGGAATACATTGGGCTGGCAAGGGGAGGCGATTGCCATGAGTATCCGGTACGGCTGCTTTTTCAGTTACGCGCATGGCCAGCACGCATATATGAGCCACTTCAAGGACGATCTGGTCGATGCCTTGAAGTGCTATCTTGAGCCCCACTTCGACAACGAGACCGAACTCTTTGTCGATAGCGAGCAACTGGGTGGCGGTGATGATATCGATCGGCGGCTCGCCCTGGCCATGTGCCAGAGCGTGTCGATGATCATGATCTACACGCCAAAATACGAGGCCCACCCATATACCCGGCGCGAATTCGCCGCCATGCAGATGATCGAGGCCGAGCGCAGCGGCTGGTACGAGCTGCCAAGCCATTTGATCATCCCCGTGATCATGACCCGCCACCCACTGAGCCTGCCGCGCCAGATCAGCGAACCGGGCATGTATGTGGACTTTTCGCGTTACACCCTGGCGACCGGGGAGTTGAAAACCAACCCCGATTACCTGCCCGATATCCGGCGCATCGTGGACCGCATCACGATGCATTACCACTGCCTGAAGGCGAGCATGCCAGCCGATCACGATTGCAGGAATTTCGTGCTGCCCCCGCCCCCGCCGGAATGGCGCCCGCCGGCGCCGCCGCATTTTCCTCGCTAGAAAATACACTGAAAGAGCGCCATGGAACACCTACGCCTGCACCTGCCGCTGCTGCCCGCAGCGGGCGAAGTCACCACCTTCTATTCCTATAAGGGCGGCGTAGGCCGCACCATGGCGCTGGCCAACCTTGGGCATATGCTGGCGCAGCACCGCGCGGCTCCGGTGCTGCTGGTGGACTGGGACCTGGAGGCTCCCGGCCTGCATTACTACTTTCCCGGCGCGCCGGAAGCACCTGGCGTGCTGGATCTGTTCGAAGCCTGCCGCGACCAGTTGCTCGAGCGCGCCGGCCTCTACGCGAGCGAGCAGGCGCTGGCCGAAGCGGTGCTCGACGCCGTGCGCTGGGAACAATACCTGGTGAAGGCATGCGATGACCGGCCACTCTGGCTGCTGCGCGCTGGGCGGTGCGATGGCAGCCATGCGGAACGCGCGGCGACGATGGACTGGCAAGGCCTGTTCGACGCTTGCCCCGCGCTGTTCCGCACCTTTGCCAAGCGCCTGGCGCGTCATTTCGGCCATGTGCTGGTTGACGCGCGCAGCGGGCGCGCCGATTGCGCGGCCATTTGCACCACGCTGTTGCCAACGCGGCTGGTGCTGGTGTTTGCGCCCAACCGCCAGAACTACGACGGCCTGCAGGACCTGGTGGCGCGCGCCACCGGCTACCGCAGATGTCATGAGGAAGAGCAGCGCCAGCTCCTGGTCTATCCGCTACCCTCGCGCATCGACCTGGCGAATGAGGAGCACTGCGAGCAATGGCGGCGAGGCGAGGGCGGCTACCAGCCCTTGTTCGAAAGCCTGCTGGCCGAGGCCTATGGCTTGCCCTGGCTGTCGCTGGAGGACTATTTCAACGCCGTGCAACTGCCGCACTGCGCCAGCCTGGCCTGTGGCGAGCCGCTTCCGGCCCAGGCACTGCAGGACGGCTACGGCGCCTTCATGCAATGGTTCCGCGAGGGCCTGTGCCCCTGGCAAAAGCTGCCATCAGCCGCGCCGGCTGCGGCAAATAACCACCACAGCTTGCCGTTGCAGCAAGAACGCACGGGCTATTGGCCGCTGCCTGCAACAATGTAAATTTGTCAGCCGCCGCGCGGCGCGGGCGTCGTTGCTTCAGGTAAAATTCCCTGTATGAGAATCCTTATCAGTAACGACGACGGCTACCTGGCGCCTGGCATCAATGCGCTGGCGGAAGCCCTGCAGCCTATCGCCGATATCGTGGTTGTGGCGCCTGACAGCAACCGCTCCGGCGCCTCCAATTCGCTCACGCTGGACCGCCCTTTGTCAGTGCATCAGGCGGCAAATGGTTTCTATTTTGTTAATGGAACGCCGACCGACTGCGTCCACATCGCCTTAACCGGTTTGCTGGACCATGTGCCTGACCTCGTCGTTTCCGGCATCAACAACGGCCCGAATATGGGCGACGACACCCTGTATTCCGGCACCGTGGCGGCCGCGACGGAGGGCTATCTGTTCGGCGTTCCGGCCATGGCTTTTTCGCAAGGTTCCTACGGCTGGACCAATATCGATGCCGCCGCCCGTGTGGCGCGCGAACTGGTCGAGCGCTACCTGGAACTGCTGGCGCGGCCCTATCTGCTCAACGTGAACATCCCAGCCTTGCCATACGAGCAACTGGGCCCGCTGACGCCGACCCGCCTGGGCCGCCGCCACCAGGCCGAGCCCGTGGTCAAGGCGCTCGACCCGCGCGGCCGCGAAATTTACTGGATTGGCCCGCCGGGCGCCGGCAAGGATGCAGGCGAGGGTACCGACTTCCATGCCGTGGCGAATGGCCGCGTGTCGGTGACGCCTTTGCAGATCGACCTGACCCATCGTCAACAACTCGATTCCCTGGCAAAGGCCATCGCATGAGCGACAAGACCCGCACTTTCCCGTTGCCCCTGTCTTCGATTACCGACAAGAGCCCGGCGAAAAAACCGGTCTACAACACCGTGGCCACGCCACAAACCGCCACCCAGAACGCCGCGCGCACGGCAGCGGCCACTCCGGGCGGCTGGCGTCCGCCGCAGCCAGTAGCTTCCCCGTCGCGCGCCCATTCCTATGCCCAGGAACGCGCCCAGGTGCAGATGGCTCCTGTCATTCCGCCGCGCGCCCACGCGCTTGTATCGGACGGCGTGCGCCGCGCCATGGTGCAGCGCGTGGCCAAGCAGGGCGTGAGCGATCCAGTGGTGCTGGGTGCACTGGATACCGTGCCTCGCCATATGTTCATGGACGAAGGCCTGGCGCCGCAGGCGTATATCGACGCCTCGCTGCCGATTGGCCACCACCAGACCATCTCGCAACCATACATCGTGGCGCGCATGATCGAGGTGATGCGCGCCGGGCAGGATTTGCACCGCGTGCTGGAAATCGGCACCGGCTGCGGCTACCAGGCGGCGGTGCTGGCCTGCGTGGCAAAAGAGGTGTATTCGATCGAACGCATCAAGCCCCTGCACGAACTGGCCAAGACCAATCTGCGGCCGATGCGGGTGCCGAACCTGCGCTTGCACTACGGAGATGGTATGCTAGGCTTGCCGCAGGCGGCGCCTTTCGATGGCATCATCCTTGCCGCTGCGGGCCTGGAAGTACCCCAGGCCTTGCTGGATCAATTGAATATCGGCGGCCGCCTGGTCGCCCCGGTCGGGGCTCGCACCCAGCATCTCGAACTGGTGACCCGTGTCAGCAAGAACGAATGGGTGCGCCAGACGCTGGAAGACTGCCACTTTGTGCCGCTTCGCCCTGGCACCGTTTAACACACAGACTTATAGAATGACGAAGAAATATTCCCTATTACTCATCGCGGCTTCGATGGTCCTGCTGACCGGATGTCCGTCCGTGCCGACCCAGGCCCCGATCGAAGACCGCTCGGTCCCGCAACCTGCGGCGGCGGTCAAGGTCGCTCCGGCCGAGGAGCCGAAAGACAAGGAAGGCCAATACACCGTCCACAAGGGCGACACCCTGATCCGCATCGCATTCGACCGCGGCCTGAACTACCGCGAACTGGCGGCCTGGAACAATATCGCGAACCCGGATGACATCAAGGTCGACCAGGTGCTGCGCCTGTCGCCGCCGGAAGGCGTGCAGACCTCCGCCGTGCCGATGCCGCCGCAGATCGAAAAGACCCCGCCGCCGCCGCGCAAGACTACGCCGAAGGGTGAAAAACGCCCATATTCCGAGACTGCCGTGGCGGAGCTGCAGAAATCCGACGAGCGCGCCGAAAAACCAGCGCTGATGGCCAGCCTGGCCCCAGCACCGGCGCCGGCGCCGGCAGTGTCCATGAGCGCCGAAGACCGAGACCTGGCCTGGACCTGGCCGTCCGACGGGCGTGTAGTGGCCCAATTCGACGAGGGTAAGAACAAAGGTATCGACATCGCCGGCCGCGCCGGACAACAAGTGTTGGCTGCCGAACGAGGAAAAGTGATGTATGCCGGTAGCGGCATCCGCGGATATGGTAATCTCGTCATTGTGAAGCACAGTAACAGCCTGTTGTCGGCCTATGCCCACAACCGGGCCATCCTCGTGAAGGAAGGCCAGGAGGTGCGCAGGGGGCAGGCAATTGCTGAAATGGGGGACTCCGATACCGACACGGTCAAGCTGCACTTTGAGATAAGGCAGCAGGGCAAGCCGGTGGATCCATCGAAATTCCTGCCTAACCGCTAGATAAGCACCCATGACACGCTCGCCGAATGACCAACTGGAAGACGACTCGATTCCTGAGGAATTCCCGGACGAGCCGATCGATGAAGTAGCGGTCGATTCCATGGAACCGGACGGCGAGGTTGCGGTTGAAGGCAGCAGCGCCGTCCTGGAAACCGTCGACGAGCTGAAAAAAGTGCTCGCGGCGGAACTCTCCACCGACACCACCCAGCATTACCTGAACCAGATTGGCACCCGTCCCTTGCTGACGGCGCCGCAGGAAGTGCATTTCGCGACACTGGCCAAGCAGGGCGATTTCTCCGCCCGCCAGACCATGATCGAGCATAACCTTCGGCTGGTGGTGTCGATCGCCAAGCATTACATCAACCGCGGCGTGGTCCTGCTCGACATGATCGAGGAGGGCAATATCGGCCTGATGCGCGCCATCGACAAGTTCGAGCCCGAGCGCGGTTTCCGTTTTTCGACTTATGCCACATGGTGGATCCGCCAGAGCATCGAGCGCGCAATCATGAACCAGGCGCGCACGGTGCGCTTGCCTGTGCACATGGTGCGCGAATTGAACCAGATCCTGCGCGGTAAATATCACCTGGAGGCGCAGCACCACAACGGCAAGGATGCCACGGCGGAGGATATCGCCGACCTGGTGGGGCGGCCGGTGGAGGAGGTGCAGGATATCCTGGCCTTGTCCGAACATGCCACCTCGCTCGATGCGCCGCTGGATAACGATCCGCAGTCTTCGCTGATGGATATGCTGCCGGGGGATTCGGAGGATTCGCCGGATGCCCGCGCGGAGCATCACGAAATGACAGTGCTGGTGCGTGACTGGCTGACCAAGCTGCCGGACAAGCAGCGCATTGTGATCATGCGGCGCTTTGGGCTGGACAACGATGATCCGGCCACGCTGGAGACCCTGGCCGAGGAGATGGGCGTGACGCGGGAGCGGGTACGCCAGATCCAGCAGGAGGCGCTGGTCAAGCTGAAACGCGCCATGGCGGCACGCGGCGTGGTCCGCGATTCGCTGCTCTGAACCCGGTAGGTCTGGGTCAGACCCTCGGGTCTGACCCAGACCTACCGGGTTTTGGTATCATAGCGGGCTTTGGGCGCGCAACGCGCCGGCTGCAACCTTAATCGCTATGCAAGACAACATCGTCGAAATCAAATCCCTGGACATGGATGCCCGTGGCGTTGGCCACATCGAGAACGAAGACGGCTCGCCGGGCAAGGTCGTTTTCATCGAAGGCGCGCTGCCGGGTGAGCAGGTCAGCTTCGAGCTGCTGCGCAAGAAGAAAAACTGGGAGCAGGGCCGCATGACCGCCCTGCACAAGGAATCGTCGATGCGCGTCAAGCCGAAGTGCGAGCACTTCGAGATTTGCGGCGGCTGCTCCATGCAGCACCTGGACGCTTCGGCCCAGGTGGCGATCAAGCAGCGCGTACTGGAAGACAACCTGTGGCACCTGTCCAAGGTCAAGTCCGACACCATGATGCGCCCGATGTACGGCCCAACCTGGGGTTATCGCTACCGCGCGCGCCTGTCCTCGCGCTACGTTGCCAAGAAGGGTACCGTGCTGGTCGGCTTCCACGAAAAGAAATCGGTCTTCGTTGCCGATATCCAGAGCTGCCAGATCCTGCCTAAGCACGTGTCGGACATGATGATGCCGCTGCGCGCCCTGATCCACTCGCTGACCATCTTCGATAAAGTGCCGCAGCTTGAACTGGCCGTGGGCGAAGACAACACCGTGCTCGTGATGCGCAATATGGTGCCGCTGGGGGCGGGCGACGAAGACAAGCTGAAAGCCTTCGCCGACAAATACAAGATCCAGTGGTGGCTGCAGCCTAAGGGCCCGGACACCGCGTATCCGTTCTACCCGGCCGACAAGGAACTGTATTACACGCTGCCGGAATTCGGCATCAAGATGCCGTTCAAGCCGACCGACTTCACCCAGGTGAACCACCACATCAACCGCGTGCTGGTGCACAAGGCGCTGCGCCTGCTGGACGTGCAGAAGGATGAACGCGTGGCCGACCTGTTCTGCGGCCTGGGCAACTTCACGCTGCCGCTGGCGACGATGGCGCGCGAAGTGGTGGGTATTGAAGGTTCGACTGCGCTGACCGAGCGTGCGCTGGCCAACGCCAAGGTGAACGGCGTCGATGGCCACACCACCTTCCAGTGCCGTAACCTGTTCGAGATCACCAAGGACGACCTGATCGCCCTGGGCAAGTTTGACCGCATGCTGATCGACCCGCCGCGCGATGGCGCGATGGCCCTGTCGCTGGCGCTGGCGGAACTGAAGGAGAGCAATCCGGACATGCTGCCGAAGCGCCTTGTCTACGTATCTTGCTCGCCGTCGACCCTGGCGCGCGACGCCGGCGTGCTGGTGCACCGTGCCGGCTATCGCATGTCGCAAGCGGGTGTGATGAATATGTTCCCGCACACCTCCCACGTTGAATCGATGGCGGTTTTCGACCTCGTTTAAGCGCGTTCGAAGTCGATATAGTCGCCGAGCTTCCAGCTGCTGCCGTCGGGGCTCCACTCGTAGGTCATGCGGAAGCGGTTCGGCGCTTTGCGTTCGAAGATAAAACGCTCCTGGCGTGCACCGGGAGCGACGGGGGCGCCGACTTTGACGAATTCGACTTTCCCGCCATTCCAGCCGCTGCTTTCGAAGCGGCGCGCGCCCCCGAAGTTATCGCTGACTGTCATGATCAGCTTTCCCGAGGACTTTTCCACACCCCACATGCCGAGCGCCTTATAGCTGTTGGGCGCCTTGTCCGTGTGGCGGTACAACAGCCATTGGCCATCCAGCTCGCGCTGGAAATCCGTGTCGGCTTCAATCTTCTTGCCATTGCTGAAGGCGCCAGCGCCGGTCCAGTGGCCAGAGAAGAAAGTGGCCATGTCTTCATCAAGGATTGGGGTGTCTGCCGCGCGCGCGGCGCCAGCGAGGCAGAACATCAGGGCGATCAGTTTGCGACGCATGTTTTCAATGAATGGGTTGCAAGGATCGCCAGTTTAGCAACAATGCAAGCGCGCTGCTGATCTTAGCTAGGCAAGCCGGGAAAGCAGGGTTGCCATGCTGCTTGCCAAGCCAACCATGCCGAGCAAGATGGCGATCAGCAGCCCGATGATCCAGCGCTGGCCTTGCTCGAGCGCGACAATGCGCGCCGTGAGCCGTTGCTCGAGTTCCGCGAGGCGGGTGTCGACATAGGCGCGCATGCGCTCTTCGGATTGCGAAATTGCAGTTGCGATGGCGGCCGCAATTTCAGCGCGCAATTCGACGCCAAGCAATCTGATTTCGCAAGCGAGGTCAGGCAATTTCTGTTCCATTTTTCGAATGCGTTCTTCGTGATCGGGGGAATCCGCTTCCAAGATAGGCTCCGGCGGGTGGCAATGCCATAGTGTTTCGCCAACCGTGCGGATGCGGATCGAGGTGGCGCAAAGGTGCGCCACAGGTGATTATTGGCGGCGCTTGTCGCGGAAGAAGCGCCAGGCTTCCTCGGCCGATTCAAAGTCGGCATTCTGCGCGCCAAGCAGGAAGTCAGCGATCCATTGCATGCGGAACTGGATGCTCGGCTCGCTGTGGCCGCCTTTGTCGACCTTGATCAATTCCACTTGCATGCCTTGCGGATCGCTGCCCCAGACGTAGCGGTGGGCGGAGGTGTCGCCTGACTCCTTGCGATGGGGCAGGGCGGCATCCTGCGTGACGGCATCCGGCAGGTGGTCCAGCTTGCGCCAGAGGGCCAGGGTCTGTTCCACGGAGAGCGAGACGCCGCGGCCATGCAGCATGCGGCCGCCTATGTCGCCGCCGCCGTAAGGCACGATCTTGTCGGCCGTGCCGTGAATGACCATAACAGGCAATGGCGCACTTGGCGCGGGGCATAGGCTCCTGGCGGGCCAAACTGCGGCCATGGCGGCGATGCCTGCCAGGCGCTGCCCGATTTCCACGCCAAGGCGGTAAGTCATGCCGCCGCCATTCGACATGCCCATGACATAAATGCGCGAAGGGTCCGCGTTATGGTCGGCGATCGCCTTGTCGATCAGTGCGGAGAGGAAGCCAACGTCGTCGGTCTTGGGGCTGGTCGTGGCGTCGGCGCGGCAATCGTTCCAACCGGTCTTGTGGTCGCTGCCCTTGACGCCGTCCGGCGCGATGACCAGCACTTGCTCGCGGTCGGCGATGGCCAGCCATTGCTGTAAAGGATCCCGCAGGCGCTCGCGGCCAAAGACCAGGTTGGCCGAGCCCATGTGCCCATGCAGCACCAGCACCAGCGGTCGCTTGCCGGCTGCCGGCTGCTGCGGTTCCGCCAGCAGATAGTGGCGGGCGCCGTTGGGGCGCTGTATGTCGGCGGAAGTGATGGTGGCTGCGTGCAAGGCGCAAGGCAGCACGGCGGCGATGGCGGCGATGGCGCCGAGGGGCAGGGCTTTCATGAAACGATGGTAACAAAAAAGCCGGCGCTGAGGCCGGCTTTCGGGGGAGGCACGGTGAGCGCTTATTCGCGGTCGCCGGCCAGGCCCAGCAGGTTCAGCAGGGCGGTGAAGATGTTATACACGTCCAGATACAGGGCCAGGGTGGCGGAGACGTAATTGGTCTCGCCGCCGTTCACGATCTGCTGCACGTCGAACAGGATGTAGGCCGAGAAGACGGCGATCACCAGCACCGAGATCACGATCGACAGCGCGCTCATGCCCAGGAAGATGTTGGCGATCGAAGCCAGCATCAGGATGATCACAGCGGCGAACAGCCATTTGCCCATCATCGAGAAATCGCGCTTGGACACGGTGGCGTAACTGGCCAGGCCTGCAAACACAGCCGCTGTGCCGCCGAAGGCAGTCATGATCAGGCTGCCGCCGTTGGCGAAGCCCAGGGTGCGCTGCAGAAGCGGCGTCAGCATCAGGCCCATGAAGAAGGTGAAGCCCAACAGCAGGGCGACGCCCAGTCCGGAATTCTTGTTCTTCTCAATGGCGTAGAAGAAGCCGAAAGCGATACCCAGGAACAGCAGGGCGCCCATGAAGCCGCGCGGGATCGGCACGCCGAACATGACGCCGATGGCGGCGCCCAGCACGGTCGGGATCATCGACAGTGCCAGCAGCCAGTAAGTGTTGCGCAGCACGCGGTTGCGGATCAGCGCGTTGTCGGTCGCGACTGCACTACCGAATTGATGTACGTTTTGCATAGTTAAATGCCTCCTTTACCAAAAAGCATAGCATGCCGCTGACTGGATGTGGACTTTCTCCCTTAGGAAACCCTTAAATTTACGTAAGGGATGCCCGTAGAAGTTCTGTACTAGCGTTTCCATGGGCATATAGAGTGAACTATGTTAAAATCTAGGGTTGATCGGGAATCTAATTTCTTGTTTTAAACCTTTCTTTTTATTGGAGTTTTTCATAATGGCAATCGAACGCACCCTGTCGATCATCAAACCTGACGCAGTAGCCAAGAACGTGATCGGCCAGATCTACAGCCGTTTCGAAGGCGCAGGCCTGAAAGTGATCGCTGCCCGCATGACCCAGCTGTCCCGCGCTGAAGCCGAAGGCTTCTACGCTGTGCACGCTGCTCGTCCTTTCTTCAAGGATCTGGTTGACTTCATGATCTCCGGTCCTGTGATGATCCAGGTTCTGGAAGGCGAAGGCGCGATCCTGAAAAACCGCGACCTGATGGGCGCTACCGACCCGAAGAAGGCAGAAAAAGGCACCATCCGTGCTGATTTCGCTGACTCCATCGACGCTAACGCTGTTCACGGCTCCGACGCCGCTGAAACCGCTGCTGTGGAAATTGCCTACTACTTCCCAGCACTGAACGTTTACTCCCGTTAATTTCCCCTAGCGGTAGTATTGAAGTAAAGTAGTATTGCTTTTGCCCCGGTCCCTCGGTCCGGGGCAAAGCCGTTTTTGAAATTGAGTAAAAAAGCATGGAAACATCTCTCACCAATCTGCTGGATTTCGATCCGGAACAACTAGTCGCCTACTGCGCCGAGCTGGGGGAGAAGCCTTTCCGTGCCAAACAGCTGCAGCGCTGGATCCACCAATTCGGTGCGTCCGACTTTGACAGCATGACCGACCTGGCCAAGTCCCTGCGCGAGAAGCTGAAGACGCGCGCCCACATCGTGGCGCCGACCGTCATCAGCGACCACACTTCCACCGACGGCACCCGCAAATGGCTGGTGGACGTTGGTAATGGCAATGCCGTGGAAACCGTGTTTATCCCGGAAGAAAACCGCGGCACGCTGTGCATCTCTACCCAGGCCGGTTGCGCCGTGAATTGCCGTTTCTGCTCGACCGGCAAGCAAGGCTTCAACCGCAACCTGACCGTGGGCGAAATCATTGGCCAGCTGTGGATGGCCGAATTCGCGCTGCGCCAAACCAAAGGCATCGAACCCGGCCCGAAAGGCGAGCGCCAGATCACCAACGTGGTGATGATGGGCATGGGCGAACCGCTGCTGAATTACGGGCCAACCGCCACCGCGCTCAAGCTGATGCTGGACGATAACGCTTACGGCCTGTCGCGCCGCCGCGTGACCCTGTCCACCTCGGGCGTGGTGCCGAATATCGACAAGCTGTCGCAAGACGTGCCGGTGGCGCTGGCGGTATCGCTGCACGCCTCCAATGACAAGCTGCGCGATGAACTGGTCCCGCTGAACAAGAAGTACCCGCTGAAGGAACTGCTGGCGGCGTGCAAGCGCTATCTGGAGTTCGCGCCGCGCGACTTCATCACATTCGAGTACTGCATGCTCGATAATTACAACGACACGGACGAACACGCGCGCGAGCTGATCGCGCTGGTGAACGACCCGGTGGTTGGCGTCAACTGCAAGTTCAACCTTATTCCTTTCAACCCCTTCCCGGAATCGGGCCTGCTGCGCTCCAAGAACCCGCGCATCAAGGCTTTTGCTGAAATTCTGATGAATGCGGGCATCGTAACCACCATCCGTAAGACCCGCGGCGATGATATCGACGCGGCTTGCGGCCAGCTGGCGGGCGAAGTGAAAGACCGCACCCGCGTGGCTGAACGGATGGAGAAGATGTCCGAGTATCAAAAGAAGTACGGCGCCGATTTCGGCAAGATTGTGGAGATTCGTTCCTGATGACCGATTTCGCCCAGCGCCGCTTCAAGTGCCTGGCCGCGGTTGCGTTGGCCGGCTGTTTGGCGGGCTGCGCGACTGGCGAGGGCCCTAGTGGCAAAGAAGAGCTGAAAACCGCTTCCGACCAGACGTCAGCGCAAAAACGCGCCGAGATTCGCATGCAGTTGGCGAGCGGCTATTTTGAGCAGGCCAATTATCCGGTGGCGCTCGATGAAGTGAAGAAGGCGATCGCCGCCGATCCGCAGAACGCCAACGGCTACAGTCTGCGCGCCATCATCTATATGCGGATGGGCGAGAAGGAGCGGGCGAACGACAACTTCCTGCAAGCACTGAAGCTGGCGCCGAACGATCCAGACCTGAACAATAATTACGGCTCCTTCCTGTGCCAGAACGGCCGTGTCAAAGAGTCGTTCAAGCACTTTGACGCAGCACTGGCGAATCGCAATTACCAGTCGCCTGCGGGCGCCTTGAACAATGCCGGCTCCTGCGCGCTGAAGGACAAGAACAATGACCTGGCCGAACGTTACCTGCTGCAGGCGCTGAAAATTGCGCCGGAAGTGCCGGAAACGAATATTGGCCTGGCCAAGGTGTACTATGCGCAGCGCGATTATCCGCGCGCCAGCTTCTTCATCCAGCAACTGCATAAGGTAGCGAAACTGGATGCCTTGCCGGCCGACGTGCTGTGGCTGTCGATCAAGGTGCAGCACAAGATGGGCGACCAGGGCATGGAGCAGGGTTTTGCGACCCAGCTGCGGCGACATCACGCCGATTCGCCGGAGTACGCAGCGTATCAACGTGGGGCGTTTGATGAGTGAGAACGGGGAACGAATGGATTCTGAGCAGGACAAGCCGACCAGCCAGCAGCATGCTACCGCGCCCGGCGTGGCATTGGCGGCGGCACGCGAAGCCATGGGCTTGTCGGTTGAACAGATTGCCGACCAGCTGAAACTGGCCTCGCGCCAGGTGCTGGCGATTGAGCGCGGTGATTTCGATGCGTTGCCAAACCGCGCGGTGACGCGCGGCTTTATCCGCGCCTACGCCAAGGCTGTGCGCCTGGACCCGGCGCCGCTGGTAGCCATGGTGGAAGTGGAGGGCGCTGTAGGCCATGCGGATGCAACCGTGCGTCCGACCAGGGTGACGGCGTCGTTCCAGGAATCGCGTTTCCCGACTTTGACTGAACGGAATAGCGGCAAGCCGATGGGCGCCATCATTGCCGGCGTGGCCGTCCTGGCGCTGGCAGGCGGCGCTGCGGCTTGGCAGTTCGGCTTGTTGTCGTCGCTGAACTTGCCGTCGCGCGTGGGCATTGGTTCGCCTGTATCCGCGCCTGAAGCTGTGCCTCCCGTGGTGGTTGCGCAGCCGGGGGGGCAGCCTGTCGAGGCGCCGGTCCAGTCGCCAAATGTGCCGCTGATTTCCGTGCCTCCGCAACCGGGTAGTGGCGCCCAGGTTACCGTGCCGGGCGCGGGTGTGCCTGGCGAGCCAGCCGGCGGCGCTGCCGCCGCGGGCGCAGCGCAGGGCACTGCTCCTGCCGCAGCGCCAGGCGCGGCGGCGGTTGTTGCGCCGGCTGACCGCGCCGGGCCTACCGTGGGCGGCGCGCCGGCGGTAGCGACCGTGCCAGCGAATACTGCGCCGGCTTCGCCCGGCCTGATCCCGGTCAAGCCGGCGAGCAGCGCCGCTCCAGGCGCCACGCCGGCCGCAACGCCAGCGCCTGCGCCAGCAGCACCGGCCGCCGTTGCAGGCCAGGCGCCAGCCGTCGGCAATGCCGGCGGTAAGCTGGTGCTGAACGTGAAGGAAGATTCTTGGGTCGAGATCCGCCGCGCCGGTCAGCCAAAGCTGATTTCGCGCATGGTGCGGGCCGGCGGCACGGAAACCTTCAACGTGCGTGCGGATGACGTACTGATCGTCGGCAAGCCAAGCGGGGTAAGCGCCAACCTGGCCGGCGGCAAGCTGGAACTGACGCAAGGTCCGGGCAAGTCGTACGCCCTCGTGAACATCAAGTAATAAGAGTAGCCAAGCATGTCTTCTTCGAACAACCCGATCCCTTCCGGACCACTGGCGCGCCGCGCCAGCCGCAGCGTGCTGGTGCAGCACAGCGAGCGCAAGATCTGGGTCGGCGGCGACGCGCCGGTGGTAGTGCAGTCGATGACCAATACCGACACCGCCGATGCGGTGGGGACGGCTATCCAGATCAAGGAACTGGCGCGCGCCGGTTCCGAGCTGGTACGCCTGACGGTGGACCGTCCTGAGTCGGCGGCCGCTGTACCTTACATCCGCGACCAGCTGGACAAGATGGGCATCGACGTGCCGCTGGTGGGCGACTTCCACTACAACGGCCACACCCTGCTGACCGAGTACCCGGATTGCGCCGCTGCGCTGTCGAAGTACCGCATCAACCCGGGCAATGTGGGCAAGGGCGCCAAGCGCGACACGCAGTTCGCGCAAATGATCGAAGTGGCGGCCAAGTACGACAAGCCGGTACGTATCGGCGTCAACTGGGGCTCGCTGGACCAGGCGCTGCTGGCGCGCATCATGGATGAAAACGCGGCACGCGAAAATCCATGGACCGCGCAAGCCGTGATGTATGAGGCGCTGATCACCTCCGCGATTGAAAACGCGGTGCGCGCCGAAGAACTGGGCCTGGCCCGCGACAAGATCATCCTGTCGTGCAAAGTCTCCGGCGTGCAGGACCTGATCGCGGTGTACCGCGAACTGGGCAAGCGCTGCGACTATCCGCTGCACTTGGGCTTGACCGAGGCGGGCATGGGCAGCAAGGGCATCGTGGCTTCGACCGCCGCGCTGTCGGTGCTGCTGCAAGAAGGCATCGGCGACACCATCCGCATTTCGCTGACCCCGGAACCGGGCGGCGACCGCACCAAGGAAGTGGTGGTGGGCCAGGAAATCCTGCAGACCATGGGCTTGCGCAAGTTCACCCCGATGGTGATTGCGTGCCCGGGCTGCGGCCGCACCACGTCCACCGTGTTCCAGGAACTGGCGGACGATATCCAGAGCTACCTGCGCGAGCAGATGCCGGAATGGAAAAAGACCTTCCCGGGCGTGGAGGCGATGAACGTGGCCGTGATGGGCTGCATCGTCAACGGCCCGGGTGAATCGAAGCACGCCAATATCGGCATCAGCCTGCCGGGCACTGGCGAATCGCCGGCCGCTCCGGTCTTCGTCGACGGCCAGAAAGTAGCGACCCTGCGCGGCGATAATATCGTTGAAGAATTCCAGGCGATTGTGCTCGACTACGTACAGAAAAACTATAGCAAAGCCGCATAAAGAATATGTCCAATAAAGCAGACAAAATCACAGCCATCAAGGGGATGAACGATCTCCTGCCGGCTGACGCCCACTTGTGGGAGATCTTCGAGAACACCGCGCAGTCCGTGGTGCAGAGCTACGGCTTCCAGCAGATCCGTACCCCGATCGTGGAAGAAACCCGCCTGTTCTCGCGCGCCATCGGCGCCGTGACCGACATCGTCGAGAAGGAAATGTACTCCTTTGAAGACTCCATGAATGGCGACAAGCTGACCCTGCGCCCGGAAGGCACCGCAGGCGTGGTGCGCGCCGTGCTGGAGCATAACCTGGTGTACGAAGGCCCTAAGCGCCTGTGGTACAAGGGTCCGATGTTCCGTCATGAGAAGCCGCAGCGCGGCCGCTACCGCCAGTTCCACCAGTTCGGCGCCGAAGCCGTGGGCTTCACCGGCCCGGACGTGGACGCCGAAATGATCGCGATGTGCCGCCGCCTGTGGGATGACCTGGGCCTGGAAAACATCCGCCTCGAAATCAACTCCATCGGCGACGCCGAGGAGCGCGCACGCCACCGCGTCGACCTGATCGCCTACCTGGAACAGCACGAAGAGCACCTGGATGCAGACGCCAAGCGCCGCCTGCACACCAATCCCCTGCGCATCCTGGACACCAAGAATCCGGCCCTGCAAGGCATCGTCAACAGCGCGCCGAAGCTGCTGGACTACCTGGGCGAAGAATCGCTGGCCCACTTCGAAGGCGTGAAGAAGATCCTGGACGCCAACGCAATCCAGTACACCGTCAACACCCGCCTGGTGCGCGGCATCGACTACTACAACCGCACCGTGTTCGAATGGGTAACCGATGAACTGGGCGCGCAGGGCACCGTCTGCGCCGGCGGCCGTTACGACCCGCTGATCGAAATGTTCGGCGGCAAGCCAACCCCGGCGGTCGGTTTCGCCATGGGCATCGAACGCCTGATCGAACTGATGAAAGGCGCCGGCGACACCGCCGCCCCGCGCCAGTGCGACGTCTACCTGGTGCACCAGGGCGAAGCGGCGCGCATGCAAGCCTTCATCATCGGCGAGCGCCTGCGCGACGCCGGCCTGGATGTGATCCTGCACTGCGGCGGCACCAACGGCGCCGGCAGCTTCAAGTCGCAAATGAAAAAAGCCGACGGCACCGGCGCAACCTTCGCAGTCATCATCGGCGAAGACGAAGTGGCCAACAACACCGCCGTCGTTAAGGCGATGCGCGCTGAAGAAGGCGAGGGCCAGCAGCAGACCGTCGCGTTTGAAGGCGTCGTAGATTATGTCGTGGACCAGATCACATGCGGAGACGATTGTGACCACGACCATGACCATCACCACCACCATTAATCAAGAAAACAGGCAGACTGAAACATGGCATACGATCTCGAAGAACAAGAACAGATTGCTACCCTCAAAGAGTGGTGGTCCAAGTACGGCAACCTGTCCACCTGGGTGGTGATTGCAGGCCTGGCCGCTTATTCGGGCTGGAACGGCTGGAATTACTACCAGCGCACCCAGGCGGCGCAAGCCTCCGTGCTGTTCGATGAACTGCAGAACGCAGTCAACGCCAAGGACAACACCAAGGTGGCGCGCGTGGCCGGCGACATCGAGACCAAGTTCGGCCGCTCGGCCTACGCCTCGCTGGGCGCCCTGAGCGCGGCCAAGTCCTTCTTCGATGCCAATGACCTGAAGTCTGCCAAGGCGCAGCTGGAATGGGTGGTTGCACATGGCAACGACGAACACAAAAACATCGCCGCCATCCGCCTGGCAGGCGTGCTGCTGGACGAGAAAGCCTACGACGAAGCGCTGAAGGCGCTGGCTGGCGCTGCGCTGCCGCAGTTCAAGGCCGACGTTGAAGACCGCAAGGGCGACATCCTGGCCGCACAGAACAAGCTGGAAGAAGCGCGCACCGCCTACAGGGCCGCGCTGGAAGCAGCAGACAAGAACAACCCAGGCCGCCAGCTGATCCAGCTGAAGCTCGAATCCATTGGCGGCTCCGTGCCGGAAGTGAAGGCTTAATCTGATGCGTGCGACCACTCGTACCGTAATCGCGCTGGGCGTACTGGCGCTGGCTTCCGGCTGCAGCACCATGAACAAGCTGAATCCGTTCGCCAAGGAAGACAAGTTCGCGCCGGCCAAGCTGGAAGAACTGAAGTCCGGCGTGCCGGCCCGCATCGTGTGGAAACACAGCACCGGCAAGGCCGGCGCCAATGTGTTCACGCCTGCACTGGCTGACAACAGCGTGTTCGTCGCCGATTCCGACGGCAATATCGAGCGCCTGGAAGCCGCCAGCGGCAAGGTGCAATGGCGCAGCAAGGCCGGCACCGACCTGACCGCCGGTGTTGGCGTCAGCCCGGACGGCAAGCTGCTGGCCGTGGGCGGCGCAAAGGGCGCGCTGATCGCCTTCGACGGCAGCGGCAAGCAGCTGTGGAAAGTGCAGGCTTCGAGCGAGATCCTGTCTGCTCCGGCAGTAGGCACCGACGTCGTCGTCGTGCGTACCGTGGACAACAAGGTTACCGCCTACGATGCGGCCGACGGCAAGAAGCGGTGGTTCATCCAGCGCGTAGTGCCGCCGCTGACCCTGCGCAATATGCCGGGCCTGGTGATCGCCAACGGCAATGTGGTCGCGGCGCAGCCTGCGGGCCGCATCCTGGCCATGGCGCTGACGAACGGCGTGCCGCGCTTTGAAGTCCCGCTGTCCGAACCGCGCGGCGCCACCGAACTGGAACGCGTATCCGATATCAGCGGTACGCCATCCGTGTTCGAGCAGGACCTGTGCGCGGTGAGCTACCAGGGCAAGGTTGGCTGCCTGGACGTGAACACCGGCGTGGCCCGCTGGACCAAGCCGGCTTCGTCCGACGTGGGCCTGGGCGTGGACCAGCGCTTCGTCTTTGTGTCGGATGAGAAGGGCGCCGTGCAGGCGTTCACCCGTGAAAACGGCGCTTCCGTATGGAAGAACGATAAGCTGGCATACCGCCGCTTGTCGGCACCGGTTTCCTATGGCCGCTTCGTGGCCGTGGGCGACCTGGATGGCTATGTGCACTTCCTGTCGCGGGAAGACGGCACGGTATTAGGTCGGATCGCGACGGACGGCAGCGCCATCAAATCGGCGCCTCTGCTCTCCGGTCCGAATGTGATTTTCCAAACCCAGAATGGGACTGTGGCCGCTATCGCGGTCGAATAAAAACAATATGAAGCCGGTAATTGCACTTGTGGGTCGCCCGAACGTCGGGAAATCGACCCTTTTCAATCGACTGACCCGCTCGCGCGATGCGCTGGTGGCGGACCTTCCTGGCCTGACGCGCGATCGTCACTACGGCGAGGGCCGCGTGGGCAATCGCCCGTTCCTGGTCATCGATACCGGCGGTTTCGAGCCGGTCGCCAAGGAAGGCATCATGTTCCAGATGGCCCTGCAGACCAAGCAGGCCGTGGCGGAAGCCGACGTGGTGGTGTTCCTGGTGGATGGCCGCCAGGGCATGACCCCGCACGACAAGACGATTACCGATTTCCTGCGCAAATCCGGCCGTCCGGTGCTGCTCGTGGTGAACAAGGCCGAAGGCATGCGCTACACCGCCGCCGTGTCGGACTTCTATGAGCTGGGCCTGGGCGACCCGTATGCGATTTCCGGCGCCCACGGCGACGGCGTGCACGACCTCGTGGCGGAAGCGTTGGACAAGGCTTTCGCCTCCCGTCCGGCCGACGAGGAAGAACTGCTGCCGCAAGAACGCGGCGTGAAGATCGCCCTGGTGGGCCGCCCGAACGTGGGCAAGTCGACCCTGATCAACACCCTGGTCGGTGAAGAGCGCGTGATCGCCTTCGACATGCCGGGCACCACCCGCGACTCGATCGAGATCCCGTTCGAGCGCGATGGCCGCCAGTACACCCTGATCGACACGGCCGGTATCCGCCGCCGCGGCAAGGTGTTCGAAGCGATCGAGAAGTTCTCGGTCGTGAAGACGCTGCAGTCGATCTCGGAAGCGAACGTCGTGATCCTGATGCTCGATGCGCAGCAGGACATCTCCGAGCAGGACGCCCACATCGCCGGCTTCATCCTGGAAACGGGCCGCGCCCTGGTGGTGGCGGTCAACAAGTGGGACGGCCTGCAATCGGACGACCGCGACCAGGTGAAGATGGACATGGACCGCAAGCTGGATTTCCTGTCCTTCGCCAATACCCATTTCATTTCGGCCCTGCGCGGTTCCGGCATCGGCCCGCTGATGAAGTCCGTGAACAGCGCTTATGCCGCTGCCACGGCCGACCTGCCGACGCCTAAGCTGACCCGCGCCTTGCAGGAAGCACTCGAGAAGCAGGAACCGAAGCGCAAGGCCGGCGTGCGTCCGAAGATGCGCTATGCGCACCAGGGCGGCCAGAACCCGCCTATCATCGTCATCCACGGCAATTCCCTGGATGCGGTGTCCGAGCCGTACAAGCGCTATCTGGAGAAGCATTTCCGCGATAGCTTCAAGCTGGTCGGCACGCCGCTGCGCATCGAGTTGCGCAATGGCAAGAATCCATTCGACAAGCGCGAAGGCAAATAAGCTAAGCTTAAGCCTTATCACGCTGCAAGATTCGAAAAAACAAGGTACAGTGTCTTTGGAGCAGCATCCCCAGCACTTGAAAAACAGGCGCAGCGTCTCCAATTCGTACACAACAACATAAAACGGAGCTGTTATGAGCAATAAAGGGCAATTGTTACAAGACCCATTCCTGAACGCGCTGCGCAAAGAGCACGTTCCAGTCTCGATCTACCTGGTCAACGGCATCAAGCTGCAAGGCCATATCGAGTCTTTCGACCAATACGTGGTCCTGCTGCGTAACACCGTGACCCAGATGGTGTACAAGCATGCGATTTCCACCGTGGTGCCTGCCCGCGCCGTGAACCTGAACATGGATAACTCCTCCGAGGCAGCGGAGTAAACCACCTCGTATGCGTGCAGCTTTAGTCGGGGTAGATTTCGGTCAGGGCGACTTTGCTGCCAGTATCGAGGAGTTGATGCTGCTGGCCCGCTCCGCGGGCGCAGATCCGGTCACCACCATCACCGGTAAGCGGTCGTCGCCTGATGCCGCGTATTTCGTCGGCAGCGGCAAGGCCGACGAAATCGGTCATGCAGTGCAAGACCACAAGCTCGAAATCGTCATCTTCAATCATGCGCTGTCCCCAGCCCAGCAGCGCAATCTGGAAAAACGCCTTCACGTCCGGGTGCTCGACCGCACCAGCCTGATCCTCGATATCTTTGCCCAACGCGCGCAAAGCCACGAGGGCAAGGTGCAGGTCGAACTGGCCCAGTTGCAGCACCTGGCCACGCGCCTGGTGCGCGGCTGGACCCACTTGGAACGTCAGAAGGGCGGTATCGGCCTGCGCGGCCCTGGCGAAACCCAGCTCGAAACCGACCGCCGATTGCTCGGCGAGCGCGTCAAGATGCTGCGCGCCAAACTGGCCAAGCTGCGCAAGCAGCATGAGACCCAGCGCCGTGCGCGCGGCCGCAGCCATACGTTCTCCGTGTCCCTGGTCGGCTATACCAATGCCGGCAAATCGACCCTGTTCAATACGCTGACCAAGGCCGGCGTCTACGTGGCGGACCAATTGTTCGCAACGCTGGACACCACGTCGCGCCGCGTCTACATGGGCGAGGAAGTCGGCAACGTCGTGCTGTCGGACACGGTCGGCTTCGTGCGTGAATTGCCGCACCAGCTGGTGGCCGCATTCCGCGCCACGCTGGAAGAAACGATTCACGCCGACTTGCTGCTGCACGTGGTGGACGGCGCCTCGCCGAGCCGCATGGAGCAGATCGAACAGGTCAACCTGGTGCTGCGCGAAATCGGCGCCGACCATATCCCGCAGATCCTGGTGTGGAACAAGATCGATGCGGCGGGCCTTGAGCCGGCGGTGGAACGTAATGAGTATGATAAGATTTCCCGCGTATTCATCAGCGCACGCACAGGGTCCGGCCTGGACTTGCTGCGCGAGGCGATCTGCGAGGCTGCACGGGATGAGCAGGAAGCGCTAGCCAACCCAAAAGAGGAAGTGGCGCCAGACAGTATTCTCACCTTTACCCAAGTAGGATCTCACTAAAAGAAAAATATGCCTTTTTCCTCTCTCAAGAAAAAGCTCGGCAACTACATTGCCCAGGAGGGCAAAAAGCCCGGCGAAGGACCGCCGGACCTCGATCAGCTTTGGCGCGACTTTAACCAGCGCCTGAATGGCCTGTTTGGCGGCGGCAAAAACCGCGGCAGCAATACCGGCGGCGGTGGCGGCGGCAATGGCGGCGGCGACATGAAAGGCGCCGGCTTCACCTTCGGCGCGGTGGCTTCGGTGGCGGTGCTCGTGTGGCTCGCATCCGGCGCTTTCATCGTCCAGGAAGGCCAGACCGGCGTGGTCACCACATTCGGCAAATTCAGCCACACCACCGGTGCCGGCTTCAACTGGCGCTGGCCTTACCCGATCCAGGGCAATGAGACCGTCAACCTGTCCCAGGTGCGCACGGTGGAAGTGGGCTATCGCGGCAGCGCCAAATCCAAGATGGCTTCCGAAGCGCTGATGCTGACGGAAGACGAGAACATTATCGACATCCAGTTCGCCGTGCAGTACAAGCTGAGCGATGCGGTGAAGTGGCTGTATTCGAACCGCGACGCGGAAGACACCGTACGCCAGGTGGCCGAGACGGCTATCCGCGAAATCGTCGGCCGCAGCAAAATGGACTTCGTGCTGTACGAGGGCCGCGAGAAGGTGGCGGCCGATACCCAGCAGTTGATGCAGTTGATTCTCGACCGCTACGACTCTGGCGCGCTGGTGACCAACGTCACGATGCAGGGCGTGCAGCCGCCGGAGCAGGTGCAGACCGCGTTCGACGACGCCGTGAAAGCGGGCCAGGACCGGGAGCGCCAGAAGAATGAAGGCCAGGCCTATGCCAACGACATCGTGCCGAAAGCGCGCGGTGCGGCATTCCGCCTGATCCAGGAAGCCGAAGCTTACCGCGCCATGACCGTGCAGAACGCGACCGGTAATGCCGACCGCTTCAAGTCCGTGCTGGCCGAGTACCAGAAGGCGCCGGGCGTGACGCGCGACCGCATGTACATTGACACGATGCAGCAGATCTTCGCCAACACCAGCAAGGTGATGGTCGACTCCAAGGCCGGCAGCAACCTGCTGTACCTGCCGCTGGACAAGCTGATCGCACAAGTGGCCGCCACCGAAGCGCGCGCCGCCAACGTGAGCGCACCGCCGCCGGCGGCTGTCCTGCTGCCACCGGAAGCTGCACCTGAGACGAACCGCCGTGATAGCCGTTCGCGTGAATCGTCCCGTGACCGGGAGGGCCGTTAATGAATCGCTTTGCAACTATCCTGATTTCGGGCTTTATCGCCCTGATGCTGCTGTCGTCCACCGTGTTCGTAGTGGACCAGCGCAAGTACGCCATCGTGTTCGCGCTGGGTGAAGTGAAGCAGGTGATTTCCGAGCCTGGCCTGCACTTCAAGCTTCCGCCGCCGTTCCAGAACGTGGTGTACCTGGACAAACGCATCCAGACCCTGGATCCGAAAGAAGCCGACCGCTTCATCACGGCCGAGAAGATGAACATCCTGGTGGATGCCTTCGTCAAATGGCGTGTGACCGATCCTCGCCTGTATTTCGTCTCCTTTGGCGGCGACGAGGGCAGGGCAGGCGATCGTATGCAGCAGATCGTGAAAGCGGCGCTGAACGATGAAATCACCAAACGCACCGTGCGCGAAGTGATTTCCGGCCAGCGCGGCAAGGTGATGGAATCGATCCGCAGCAAGGTGGTCGACGAGGCCAAGCAGATCGGCGTACAGATCGTGGACGTGCGCTTGAAGCGCGTGGACTATGTTGAGCAGATCAACAATTCGGTGTACGAGCGTATGAAGGCTGAGCGCCTGCGCGTAGCCAACGAAGCACGTTCCACCGGTTCGGCCGAGTCGGAGCAGATCCGTGCGGATGCTGACAAGCAGCGCACCGTGATCCTGGCCGAGGCTTATCGCGAAGCGGAGAAGATCAAGGGCGAGGGCGATGCCAAAGCATCCCAGATTTACGCCGAAGCATTTGGACGCAACCCGGAGTTCTACAAGTTCTACCGGTCCCTGGAAGCTTATCGTGCTTCCTTCAAGAACAAGGCTGACGTGATGCTGGTGGATCCGCAGTCGGACTTCTTCAAATACTTCAAGAGCGCGGGTTCCGGTAAATAAGCCGGTACTTCGGCGGGAACTGGCCCTAGGTCCAGCTCCCGTCCCTCACTGCAAGTATGGCGACGGCCGCGTTTCAGGTGCCTGACCCTGCGGGCCAGGCACCGGTTTACCGGTCTAGAATTTTCCCGCACTGCCGCAAATTCGCGTAAAATACGCGGTTTGGTCATCCGCTTTTGCGGATGAAGCTTTGCGCCTGCATTGTTTATATTTCAATAGCACCAACCATGCCGAATTGGCTTTTGCCTGAATATATTGCCGACGTCTTGCCTTCGGAAGCACGCAAGATCGAGGAGTTGCGCCGTCTGATGCTGGATAATTTCCGGCTGTACGGCTACGAGCTGGTCATGCCGCCGCTGCTGGAATACGTCGAGTCCCTGATGACCGGCGCCGGCGCCGACACCGACCTGCGCACCTTCAAGCTGGTGGACCAGATTTCCGGCCGCATGCTGGGCCTGCGCGCGGACATGACGACGCAAGTGGCGCGTATCGACGCCCACCTGCTGAACCGCGCTACCGTGACGCGCCTGTGCTATGCCGGCTCCGTGCTGCATACCCGCCCGTCCGGCCTGCATTCGACCCGCGAGCCGTTCCAGATCGGCGCCGAGATCTACGGCCATGCCGGCCTGGAAGCGGACGCCGAGATCCAGGAACTGGCGCTCGGTTCGCTGTCCCTGGCCGGTTTCAGCGACATGCGCCTGGACCTGACCCACGTCGGCGTGCTGCACGCGATCCTGGAGCAGGATCCGGCTGCGAAAAAAGATTACGACGCCATCGTCGCGCTGTTGCGCGGCAAGGATGTCCCCGGCTTGCAGCAGCAGTGCGCCAAGTACAGCGACACCACCCGTGCCGCTTTGCTGGAGCTGCCTAACCTGTACGGCGACGTGGAAGTGCTGAAGCGCGCCCGCGAAAACCTGCCGGCACTGCCGGGCATCACCCACGCGCTGGCCGAACTGGCGGCGCTGGCGGCATCGGCCATCGGCCGCGCCGAAGTTGCGATCGACCTGGCCGACCTGCGCGGCTACCAGTACGAGAGCGGCGCCATGTTTGCGCTGTACGTGCCGGGCCTGCCGAACGCGGTTGCACGCGGCGGCCGCTACGACCATGTGGGCGAGGCATTTGGCCGCGCGCGTCCGGCCACCGGCTTCTCGCTGGACCTGCGCGAGCTGGCACGCCTGCTGCCGACCGCGGAACGCAAGCATTCGATCCGCGCGCCTTGGGGCAATGCGCCGGAACTGAAAGAAAAAATCGCCGAACTGCGCAAGTCCGGCGAAGTTGTGATCCAGTCGCTGCCGGGTCATAACGATGAACAGGACGAGTTCGAGTGCGATCGCGCGCTGGTGCTCGACGAAAGTGGTAGTAACTGGATTCTCAAAAACTTAGGTTAATTGTGATGTCAAACAAAACTGCAAAGAACGTCGTTGTTATCGGTACCCAGTGGGGCGATGAAGGCAAAGGCAAGATCGTCGACTGGCTGACCGAACACGCTCAAGGCGTGGTGCGCTTCCAGGGCGGCCACAACGCGGGCCACACCCTCGTGATCGGCGGCGTAAAGACCGCCCTGCAGCTGATCCCTTCGGGCATCATGCGCCCAGGCGTGGCTTGCTACATCGGTAACGGCGTTGTGCTGTCCGTGCCTGACGTGCTGCGCGAAATCGACAAGCTGGAAGCGGCCGGCGTGGAAGTGTCTTCCCGCCTGAAGATCTCCGAGGCTTGCCCGGTCATCCTGCCTTACCACACCGCACTGGATGCAGCGCGTGAAGCCGCCCGCGGCGCCGCCAAGATCGGCACCACCGGCAAAGGCATCGGCCCTGCATACGAAGACAAAGTCGCCCGCCGCGCCATCCGCGTGGCCGACCTGCTGAATGCAGAGCGCTTTGCAGAAAAGCTGAAAGAGAACCTGGACTACCATAACTACGTCCTGGAAAACTACCTCAAAGCGCCGAAGATCGATTACCAGAAGACCCTGGACGACGCGCTGGCCTACGTGCCGCGCCTGCGCCCAATGGTGACCGACGTTTCGTCCGCCTTGTACGCGACCCATAAAGCCGGCGGCTCGCTGCTGTTCGAAGGCGCGCAAGGCTCGCTGCTGGACGTCGACCACGGTACCTATCCGTTCGTCACCTCGTCGAACTGCGTGGCAGGCAATGCTGCTGCCGGCGCCGGCGTCGGTCCTGGCATGCTGCACTACATCCTGGGCATCACCAAGGCCTACACCACCCGCGTTGGTTCCGGTCCGTTCCCTTCCGAACTGCCGACCGATGCAGGCGTTGGCCATCACCTTTCCTCCGTGGGCCACGAGTTCGGCACCGTGACCGGCCGTGCCCGTCGTTGCGGCTGGTTCGACGCAGCGCTGCTGCGCCGCTCCGTGCAGATCAACGGCGTGTCGGGCATGTGCCTGACCAAGCTGGACGTTCTGGACGGCCTGGAAACCCTGAAGATCTGCACCGGCTACACCATCAACGGCAAGCACTCCGACATCTTCCCGGTCGGCGCCGAAGACGCTGCGCTGTGCCAGCCGATCTACGAAGAAATGCCAGGCTGGTCGGAAAGCACCGTCGGCGCCAAGTCGATGGATGCACTGCCGGCAGCTGCACGCGCTTACATCAAGCGCATCGAAGAAGTGGTCGGCGTGCCGATCGACATGGTTTCCACCGGTCCTGACCGCGAAGAAACCATCGTGCTGCGCCATCCATTCGAGTAATGCATTGCAAGGCGGGCCATTAAGACCCGCCAGTATCAGACAGTAGGGCGGGTCATTGACCCGCCTTTCCAATTTCAGAGAGAAGGAAAAGCAAGAATGAGCACTCCGCAATCCGACCAAAAGCACCTGTGGGTCTCCTGGGACGAGTATCACCGCCTGATCGAGCGCCTGGCGCTGAAGGTCCATGAATCGGGCTGGAAGTTCGACATGGTGCTGTGCCTGGCGCGCGGCGGCGTGCGTCCCGGCGACGTGTTCTCGCGTATCTTCGACGTGCCCCTGGCGATCCTGTCGACCAGCTCCTACCGTGAAGAAGCCGGCACCGTGCGCGGCGACCTGGATATCGCCAAGTACATGACCATGACCAAGGGCCCGCTGTCGGGCAAGATCCTGCTGGTTGACGACCTGGCCGATTCCGGCGTGACCCTGACCAAGGTGATGAAGCACCTGAAGGAGAACTTCGAAGGCGTGACCGAAGTGCGTTCGGCCGTGATCTGGACCAAGGGCTGCTCCGCCTTCAAGCCGGACTACCAGATGGAAGAACTGCCGCACAACCCATGGATCCACCAGCCGTTCGAAGACTACGATGGCCTGCGCCCGCACCAGTTGGCGGCCTGGATCAAAAAAGGCGAAGCCGGCGCCTGATAAAAAAAGCGGAAGGATATGTCCTTCCGCTTTTTTTTAACGTACTTCCAGCAACTCGACGTCGAAGATCAGGTTCGAGTTAGGCGGGATCGGGCCCACGCCATTGCTGCCGTAGCCCATGGCTGCGGGCACGACCAGGGTGCGCTTGCCGCCCACTTTCATTCCCTTCACGCCTTCGTCCCAGCCCGGGATTACTTGCCCCGCGCCGAGCGGGAAGACAAATGGGCTGCGTCCGACAGAAGAATCGAACTGCGCGCCGTGCTGCTGCGGCGAATTCGGTTCGTAAATCCAGCCAGTGTAGTTGACGACGACGGTCGCGCCGGAGGCGGCTTCCTTACCAGTGCCTTCAACGGTATCGATCTTTTGCAGGGCACTTGCGGCAGCTTCGGCCTGCGCCGGCGCTTGGCTACGGTTGCAGCCTGCCAGGACCAGGGTCAGGCTCGCGCCAATCAGGCAGGTGGATATCAGTCGCTTCATCATCTTCTTTCATTCAAATAAACGGAAAAGAAGCGAGTGTACAGAATCCGCCACAATCTGCTAAAAAAATAGCAATTCGTGGATATTTGCGACATTACTGAAAAGAAATGACTATACAATTCTTGGCATCATTTTGCTGTTGCCGGGATTGTGATGTTTCCAACGTTGTTGATGTCATTGCTGCTTGCTATCGCTCCTGCCGACCCGGCAGGGAGCAGTGCGCCCGCCACCAAGGCCGGCACGCTGCAGAAGCAATGGGCCGAGCGCCGCTTCGATGCCATCGAACGCGGCCTGCGCGAGTCCTGCACGGTCGATCCCGCAAGTTTCGAATCCCAGTTCGACAGTCATTTTCGCACCACGCAAGCCTGGGAGGCCGACCATGCCGCGCTCGACCAATGGCGCCAGGAGAAGCCCGATTCGCTGGCCGGCGCCCTTATAGAAGCCATCTACTGGCGCGCCTATGCCTCGCAACTGCGTCTAGGGGCCGTAGGACAGCTGCAAAAGGAAGCCATGGCCTTCTACCAGGAGCAGTTGGCCCATGGCGTCGCGCGCCTGCTGCAAGTGAAGGGCCAGTCCAATACTTGCCCACTGTGGCACAGCCTGAATATCAGCCTGCGGCTGGAGGGGGCCGGGTCGCGCCGTTCGGCTGCCAGCGCCTACCTGGATGCCGTCCAGGCTTTCCCGAACGACTTGCAGATCCACTTCGCCATGTCGCGCGCCTACAGCCCGCGCTGGGGCGGCAGTCCGGCGCAGTTCGACCAGTTCGCCCGCCGCGCCGCCTACTTCACCAAGTCGGCGGAGGGCAGCGGCATGTATGCCCGCCTGTACTGGCGCGAGGACGGCAATGGCAGTGAAGCGATCCAGTTCCGCGAACAGCGCGGCCTGCCGGAATGGCGCATGGTGAAGACCGGCTTTGAAGACTTGCTGCAGCGGCACCCGCAGGACCAGCGCGGCCGCAACAAATTCGCCTCCTTCGCCTGCCGCGCCAACGACCGCGAAACATACGTCAAGCTGCGCCAGGAACTGGGCGAGCATGTCATGCCGGAGCTGTGGCCGGACGTGGCCAGCGTTGAAGCCTGCGACCGCAAGCTGGGCAAGGGGAGTGCGGCTGCCGCTTCGCCGGCGCATGCCGGTAGTGTAAACTCGCATTCATGACCCAAGACTTCTTCCAAACCTTCATCCTTTTGATGCTGGTGACCGACCCGTTCGGTAACGTTCCTATTTTTGCCTCCGCGCTGGCGACCGTGCCGCCCAAGCGGCGCCCCAAAATCGTGGTGCGCGAATGCCTGATCGCCTTCGTTGTGCTGCTGGTGTTCATGTTCTTCGGCAGCCACTTCCTCAAGGCCCTGAGCCTGTCGGAAGCATCGCTGCGCATCGCCGGCAGCGTGATCCTGCTGCTGATCGCAATCCGCATGGTGTTCCCGCATCCGGACGGCGTGCTGGGTAAGCAGGAGGGCGGCGAACCATTCATCGTGCCGCTCGCGATTCCCGCGCTGGCCGGCCCGTCCGCGCTGGCGACCGTGCTGCTGTTCTCGCGCGAGAGCACGGGCGAAGTGATCGTGCACGTTGCTGCACTGGCCGCCGTGGTGGTGGTATGGCTGGCCGTATTCCTTGGCGCCGAACGGCTGCAAAAGGTGCTGGGCACGCAGGTCATGACTGCCTTCGAACGCTTGATGGGCCTGATCCTGGCCGCGATGTCCATTGAAATGCTGCTGGGCGGCGTGCGCGAGTTCGTCAAGACCCTGTGATTTTTTGTGACTTTTTCTGGTTGGCAATAGCCCTATAATCGACAGTATTTGCCGCGCCGGCGGCGCCTGAACGAGGGTGATCCATGCATGTCCTGATTGTGTTGGGAATCGTTGTGCTGCTGGTCGTGCTGTTCTATAAGTCGACCAACCAGTACGTGCAGCCGGCCGGCTCGCAGGGGCCGGCGCCAGCCGCGACGATGGGCGGCACGGCGCCGCCGGTCCAGATTGGCTGGGTGTCCAACGGCAAGCTGTTCGTGCAGGGCGGCTATGGCGCGGTGCAGGAAATCACCAGCCCTTATGCGCAGCAGGCCATGGACCGCGCTGAGCGCAGCCGCGAAAAGAATGCGTGGAAAAAGGACACTGCTTTCGGCGTTGCCGCGCACGGCAATTACCGTGACTTCGAACGCGACACCGATCCAATCATGATTTCGTCGGCACGCTTCACCAGCGAAGGCAAGCTGCTGTACTTCCAGGCCGACCACGGCATGGGCGGGCTGTTCTCTTACGATATCGCCAGCGGCCATGAAGAGCGCCTGCTGCACCGCCAGCAGCTGCAATTGCAGGACATGAACCTGTCGCCGTCCGGCCAGATGATTTTCTGCACCATGCAATCGCGGGGTGGCGCCAGTCACATTGCGTCGATGAGCGTTTCCGGCGACGGCCTGCGCGAACTGACCGGCGGCGACACCATCGATTCGGCGCCGACGGCGGTGCCGGGCGATGAGGGCGTGGTGATCTACCAGTCAGCGGGCATTGCGCGTAACCAGCAGGGTGGCTGGGCGGGCATCGGCCACGTGACTCTGCAGGAATTGAATACGACGACTGGCCGCGTGACGCCGGTGCTGGAAGACACGCGCTACGATTTCCTGTCGCCGCGCGTGGCCGCGGATGGCGTGCTGTTCTTCATCCGCCGTCCTTACGAACCGCCGCAATACAACGCGGGCAACGTGGTGCTGGATACGATCTTTTTCCCATTCCGCCTTCTGCGCGCAGTTTTCCATTACCTGAACTTCTTCTCGCTGATGTACTCGCGCAAGCCGCTGACCGGCGCGAACGGCACGCCGATGCAGGCGGACATGAAGGACATCATGTTGCAGGGTAAGCGTATCGATGCTGAACGCGCGCTGCGCCGCGAGGCCAGTATCGGCGGCATTCCTTCTCTGGTGCCGTCGTCGTGGCAGCTGGTGCGCCGCACGCGCGGCGGCAGCGAGGCCGTCGTGGCCAGCAATGTGAGTTCTTTCGATATCACGCCGAACGGCACCATCGTCTACAGCAATGGCCGCGGCATGTTCGCGCTCGACGCTCAGGGCCGCTCTTCGCTGGTCTCGCAAGGCGACCTGGTTGGCGCGGTGCTGGTGCGTGACTCGGCGGGTGCATGACCGAAGCGGCGCCGCGTTTTAGTTGTGCCGGCTGCGGCCGTGGTGTTCTGAACCGCGACTTCCCGCGCTGCCTGTACTGCGGTGCAAACTTGCCTGCGGACGTGCTTCTGCCGGCAGGGGAAATTGCGCGGCGCGATGAGGCCAGGATGCGCTTGGCAAATCCCAAACCGATGGAGCACGAGGCAAGCGCAGGCGACCTTGTTGACGGTATTGCTGCCATAGCCGATTTGGTCGAGACCATTGTCGATGGTTTGGGGGCGCTGGGCGACTAAAACATGTTGCGGTGATAATGACGGCGTGGCACGATATTGTTCCCGCCAAGCCAATCATTAAAGGAGCTGCCATGTCCCTGCGCATCAACGATACCGCGCCGAATTTCAAAGCCCAGACCACCAAGGGCCAAATCGATTTCCACGAGTGGATTGGCGACCAGTGGGCCGTTCTGTTCTCGCATCCGAAGGACTTCACCCCAGTTTGCACCACCGAGCTCGGCTATATGGCCAAGATCGAGCCTGAGTTCACCAAGCGCAATACCAAAATCATCGGCCTGTCGATTGACCCGGTCGAGAACCACGCCAAGTGGGCCGCTGACATTGAGGAAACTCAAGGTGCTACAGTGAAATATCCGATGATCGGCGATACCGACCTGCACGTTGCGAAGCTGTACAACATGCTGCCGGCTGAAGAGGCAGGTACTTCGGATGGCCGTACTGCTGCCACCAATGCTACCGTGCGTTCTGTGTTCATTATTGGCCCGGACAAGAAGATCAAGCTGATGCTGACTTATCCGATGACCACCGGCCGTAATTTCGACGAGATCCTGCGCGTGCTGGATTCGATGCAGCTTACCGCGAAGCATCGCGTTGCTACGCCGGTGAACTGGAAAGATGGTGAAGATGTGATCATTGCTGGTTCGGTCAGCGATGATGAAGCCAAGTCGATTTATCCAAATGGCTGGAAGGCACCGAAACCTTATCTGCGTATTGTTAAGCAGCCTTCTTAAACCCGGTAAATCGGGGTCTGACCCGCAGGGTCAGACCCCCAACGGTCTTGCTGCCATGGGTATGGGGGCAAGGCTTCTGACTTTCGACGAAGGTCAAAGACGCACAACCGAAACCCGCGGCCGTTGCGCTGACTGGGTCAGACCCTCGGGTCTGACCCAGGTTTACCGGTTTTAAAGCGCGTCCGCCCCCGGCGCCCCAAACAACTGCTCTTTGAGATGGTGCAACTGATCCCGCACCTGCGCGGCCTTCTCGAACTCCAGGTTCTTCGCATGATCAAGCATAAGCTTCTCCAGCCGCTTGATTTCCTTGCTGATCTGTTTCTCGCTCATCGCCTCATACTTCGCCGCTTCCTCAGCCACCTCCAGCTGCTCGCGAGCCGCGGCGCTGTACACGCCATCGATCATGTCCTTGATGATCTTCTTCACGCCGCGCGGCACGATGCCCATCTTCTCGTTATGAGCAATCTGCTTCGCCCGGCGCCGCTCGGTTTCGTCGATCGCGCGCTTCATCGAGTCGGTCATATTGTCCGCGTACAGAATCGCCACGCCATTCAGGTTACGCGCCGCACGGCCAATGGTCTGGATCAGTGAACGCTCCGAACGCAAGAAGCCTTCCTTATCCGCATCCAGGATCGCCACCAGCGACACCTCAGGCAAGTCCAGGCCCTCGCGCAGCAGGTTAATCCCCACCAGCACATCGAAAGTACCGATACGCAGGTCGCGCAGGATTTCCACGCGCTCCACGGTGTCGACGTCGCTGTGCAGGTAGCGCACCTTGATGCCATGGTCGCCCAGGTACTCGGTCAGCTGCTCCGCCATGCGCTTGGTCAGCGTGGTGACCAGCACGCGCTCATTCTTCTCGATGCGGTCGTTGATCTCGCCCAGCAGGTCGTCGACCTGGGTGCGGGCAGGGCGCACGATCACCTGCGGGTCAACCAGGCCAGTCGGACGAACAACCTGCTCGACCACCGCACCTGCATTCTTCCTCTCGTACTCGGCCGGTGTCGCGGAGACGAATACCGTCTGCCGCATCTTCGACTCGAATTCTTCGAACTTCAGCGGGCGGTTATCCAGCGCGGAAGGCAGGCGGAAGCCGTAGTCCACCAGGTTGGTCTTACGCGAACGGTCGCCGTTATACATGGCCGAAAACTGGCCGATCAGTACGTGCGATTCGTCAAGGAACATCAGCGCATCGCGCGGCAGGTAGTCAACCAGGGTAGGCGGCGGCTCGCCGGCCTTGGCGCCGGACAAGTGGCGCGAGTAGTTCTCGATGCCCTTGGTGAAGCCCACCTCCGACATCATCTCCAGGTCGAAGCGCGTGCGCTGTTCCAGGCGCTGTTCTTCCACCAGCTTGGTCTCTTTGCGGAAGAACTCCAGGCGGTCGCGCAATTCCTCCTTGATGGTCTCGATGGCGCGCAGCACGGTGGCGCGCGGCGTCACGTAGTGCGAGCCAGGATAGACGGTAAAGCGAGGGATCTTCTGCTTGACCTTGCCGGTCAGCGGGTCGAATAGCTGGATCGATTCCAGCTCGTCATCGAACATTTCAAGGCGCACCGCCAGGTCCGCGTGTTCAGCAGGGAAGATGTCGATGGTGTCGCCGCGCACGCGGAATGTGCCGCGGCCGAAATCCATCTCATTGCGCGTGTACTGCATCTGGATCAGGCGGGCGATGATGTCGCGCTGCGCCACGCGGTCCTTGGCGCGCAGCGTCAGGATCATCTGGTGGTATTCGTTCGGGTTACCGATACCGTAAATCGCCGACACGGTGGCCACGATCACCACGTCGCGGCGCTCCATCAGCGACTTGGTGCAGGACAAGCGCATCTGCTCGATGTGCTCATTGATGGAAGAGTCCTTTTCAATGAACAGGTCGCGCTGCGGCACGTAGGCCTCCGGCTGGTAGTAATCGTAGTACGACACGAAGTATTCAACCGCGTTCTCCGGGAAGAACTCACGGAATTCGGAATACAGCTGCGCCGCCAGAGTCTTGTTCGGCGCGAACACAATGGCCGGGCGGCCCAGACGGGCGATCACATTGGCCATGGTGTAGGTCTTGCCCGAACCCGTCACGCCGAGCAGGGTCTGGAACGATAAACCGTCCTCAATACCCTCGCACAGCGCATCAATCGCGGTCGGCTGGTCGCCTGCGGGAGGGAAGGGCTGGTGCAGGCGGTACGGCGAATCGGGGAAAGTGATAACTTCCGCCGCCGGGGTTGCTGTGTTTTGGGTTTCAGACATTAATGCTGACCTTTGATAGAATATGCGATTGTCGGCGGCCCTGACCGGATTTTCTTCGGGTGCCGGCTAGCTGTTGCAACGCTCCGCCCCAAAACGTTACCAATTTAATCATGACGACCTCTTCCGTTTTCAGCGCCATCGAGATGGCCCCGCGCGACCCGATCCTCGGCATCACCGAAGCCTTTAATGCAGACACTAACCCAGCGAAAATTAACCTGGGCGTAGGTGTCTATTATGACGACAATGGCAAAGTGCCGCTGCTGAAGTGCGTGGAAAAGGCGGAAGCAATCCTGATCGAGCAGCACGCCCCGCGTACCTACCTGCCGATCGAAGGCCTGGCAGCTTACGACAAGGCTGTGCAAGAGCTGGTATTTGGTGCCGACAGCGCCGTAATTCAAGAGAAACGTGCCGTGACCGTGCAGGCACTGGGCGGCACCGGCGCGCTGAAAATCGGCGCCGACTTCCTGAAGCGTTTCTCCCCGGAATCCGAGGTTTACATCAGCAACCCAAGCTGGGAAAACCACCGCGCCCTGTTCGAAAGCGCCGGTTTCAAAGTCAATAACTACGCTTACTACGACGAGACCACCCATGGCGTGAACTTCGCCGCCATGCTGGCCGAAATCAAAGCTATGCCACGTGGTTCCATCGTGCTGCTGCACGCTTGCTGCCACAACCCAACCGGCGCCGACCTGACCCAGGGCCAATGGGATGAAGTGATCGCCGCTGTCGTCGCGGGCGGCTTGGTGCCGTTCCTGGACATGGCTTACCAGGGCTTTGGCGCCGGCATCGCAGAAGACGGCGCTGTGGTACGCCGCTTCGCCGCTACCGGCGTGGCGCTGCTGGTGTCGAACTCCTTCTCCAAGTCCTTCTCGCTGTACGGCGAGCGTGTGGGCGCCCTGAGCGTCGTGGCTGCATCCTCCGAAGAAGCTGCACGCCTGCTGTCGCAGCTGAAGCGCGTTGTGCGCACCAACTACTCCAACCCACCGGTCCACGGCGGCAAGGTCGTGGCAACCGCCCTGGCAACCCCGGAACTGCGCCAGATGTGGGAAGACGAACTGGCCGGCATGCGCGTACGTATCAAGGAAATGCGCGAAGCCTTCGTGCAGAAGCTGAAAGCCAAGGCCCCAGGCCACGATTTCGACTTCGTGCGTGAGCAGGTTGGCATGTTCTCCTACTCCGGCCTGAGCAAGGAGCAGGTAGGCAAACTGCGCGAACAGTCGATCTACGCTGTGGATACCGGCCGCATCTGCGTCGCAGCGCTGAATTCGAAGAATATTGATGTGGTAGTTGACGCCATCGCCAAGGTACTTTAATATGCTGCTCTCTGATCGCAACGCGGTCAGAGAATGATCCCTGATAGCTCAGTCGGTAGAGCGACGGACTGTTAATCCGCAGGTCCCTGGTTCGAGTCCAGGTCGGGGAGCCAGAATATAGAAAAGCCCAGCCTTCACAGGTTGGGCTTTTTGCTTTTCAGGCACGCAATTCTCAAGGCAACCAAGTTGACCGTTATCCGGATAACGGATAACATGAATCCATGTCAATCCAGTCCTTTGCGTGTCCAGACACCGAGGCCCTCTTCACAACAGGCAAGAGCCGGCGCTTTGCCAACATTAAGAGCGTCGCCGAACGTAAGCTGGCCCAGCTCGACGCGGCGCCATCGGTGAACTTTATGAAAGTACCACCTGGTAATGATTTGAAGGAATATAACGGCGCTTGGCACGTGCGTATCAACGATCAGTGGCGATTGAGTTTCATGTGGGGCGCAAATGGCCCTTGTGACGTTCGGATCGAAGATCCTCATTAGTATGGAGTAGTACATCATGTTCAAGAATGGAATGCGACCAATCCATCCAGGTGAAATTTTGATGGAGGACTACATTAAACCTATGGGTGTCAGCGTTCGCGCTGTAGCCTTGGCGTTGCGCGTTCCCTATTCCCGCCTCAGTGAAATTACCAAGGGCCAGCGCGGTGTGACGGCAGATACGGCCTTGCGTCTGGAACGGTATTTTGGCAGCGAGGCACAAGGGTGGATGAACCTGCAAAGTGCGTACGACCTTCGTGTGGCCGAGACATTGGCAGGTAATGCAATCGCGAAAGAGATCGAACCGCTCGCGCAGGAGGCATAGACCACCGAACTGTTCATCCGCAGGTCCCTGGTTCGAGTCCAGGTCGGGGAGTCAGACTCTAGAAAAGCCCATCAGCCTGTACGCGATCTTGAGCGCGTACAGGCTGATGGGCTTTTTGCTTTTCAGGTCCGCCTAAGTATGGTAACGTTATCTCATGAAAAAATCTCTCCTTTGTCTTCTGTTGCTTACTTGTGCTCCTTTCGTATGGGCTGAAGGGATTAGCCCGGAAGCGCAGCGACCCTACATCGATTTTTCCTGGGCTGGGGCCCATTACGGCGAGCGGGGGATATCGCCGGTCAATACTACGATCTTCAAGGTGGCCGACTTTGGCGCAGTCGCGGGCGATGCGCTGGACGATACGGATGCGATCCAGCGTGCCATCGACGCGGCCAGTGCGGCCGGTGGCGGCATTGTGCAGTTCGAGCCTGGGACCTATTTTCTCAATAGCGGACATACGCCCAAGCGCCTGATTGTTTCTGCCAGCAACGTAGTGCTGCGCGGGGCCAACGCGGGTCAGACCCATTTCAAGATGGTGAATGCGCTGGCTCCAGCCGACCCAAAACAGTTGTGGGCCGCGCCGGCCCTTGTGACTTTTACTCCCGGCAAAGGTCAGCTAGGTCCGGCGTGGACGCTGGCGGCGCCGGCGCGCATTGGCGACACTCGACTCGTATTGTCGTCCGCCGTCGCGCTCCAGCCGGGCGATTTCGTGCGTGTCGAGATGCAGAGCATGGCCGCAAACGCCAGCTACCTCGAAGGTAAGGCGACGCGCAAGATCTGGAGCAAGATCAACAGCCAGGGCGTCAAAGTATTGGAGACGCATGAGGTTGCCAGCGTCGATGGCGCAATACTGTACCTGAAGACACCGTTGACGACGGCCATTGACCTACGGCTCCCGTGGACTGTGCGCAAAGTCCCGGTGCTGCGCAATGTGGGCTTTGAAGGCATTCGGGTCGAAGGTGGCTTCAATGAGCCGTTTGTCCATCATAAGAATGCTTACCACGACTCCGGTTTCTGCGGAGTCGAACTGGATCAGACTGTCCATTCCTGGGTGCTTCGCAACCAGTTCGAGAATGTCACGCAGCCTGCCGTGATCCATGCTGGAGCCGCCAATACGATCATGCTGAACACGATCGCTGGCAATCGCGGTCATCTTAGTTTTGCCGCCACCTTTTCCACGTATAGCTTGATCGGGTTGAACATCGATGCGACGGCGGAAGGCCAGTGGCATGGCGTCGGCGCCTCACATCAGTCGACAGGTTCTGTGTTTTGGCGGGATGTAGCGCCGAACTCGCGCGGCATCGATTCGCATGCCAACTTCGTGCGCAATTCGCTGTTTGATGCGATTGAGAGCCGCGGCATGTGGGGCCAGGGCGGGAACTATGCTGATTTGCCCAATCACTTAGCTGGCTTGGTAATCTGGAACTTCCACCAGACCGGGCAGCTCGCTCCAGGCGAGAGCAGCACGTTTGATTTCTGGGACCTGCCTGATTCGGACACGAAGCAGTACGGTCCATACACGGCGGTTAATCCCGTGCTCGTTGGTTATGTTGGGCCATATTCCGGAGTGAGCATGGCAAATATGGGTAGTGTTGAAAGCATGGGCCGCCACGTTGCGCCTGAATCGCTGTACGAGGCGCAACTGGAGCGGCGCCTTGGCGAGCTTCCGGCCTGGCTGGTCTCTGCGAAGCAAGAGTGGGCGGCTCTACTTAAGGCTAAGTTGGGGCGGCGCGATCCGAAGCTTGGAGGGCAATGAGTGGCAAGCGATGGATGACACGCCCCCGAGCCTTACTGCTGCTGGGCTTTGATCAGCATTTCCTTTGCGTTGGTATTGTTCGGATCCAGCTCAATGGCGCGCTTGTAAGCGGTCGCGGAGCTGGCCTTGTCGCCCGCCATCAGGTATAGCTCTCCCAGCGAGTCGTACAGGTTGCCGTCCTGCGGAAAGAGGGTGATGGCGCGCTTAAGGATGGCGATGCCGGTTGTTCCACGGCTGGCCTCCGCATATTGATAGGCCAGGCGATTCAGCCCGTCGCCGCTTTCAGGCTTGCCGCTGCGGGCCTGCATGGCATCGAAGTGCGCGAATGCCGCCTCATCGCCAACGCGTCGGATTTCGGCCGCCAGCAGCTCGTGCAAGACGGGCTTGGGAGGCGCGACAGGGACGCCATACATCGCGTTGGTGAAATCGCTGCGCATGCGGTAGATCTCAGGGCCCTTATTGCCATTGCCTTCGTTGAGGAAGATCACCACCAGCTTGCCTTCCTCTGGATAGCGCGTAACCAGCGTGCGGAAGCCGTTACCGTTGCCGCCGTGCTCGTGCACCAGGCGCGGTTTGCCCGCAATGGTGCGCGTGCCGATCATCCAGCCGTAGCCGTAACCGAGATCTCCCCACACGTCGTCTTTGATGTAGGGCGTGAACATCAGGCGTTTTGATTCGGGCTTGAGCAGGGCGTCGCCAGCCAGCGCACGATCGAGCTTGAAGAAGTCGCCCGTGGTGCTGGCTACGCCGCCGCCGGCGCCGATGTTGGGAATCCAGAGCGGATCGGCGGGACGGTATTCGCCCAGCACGCGCACATAGCCTGAAGCCCGGCGCGGGATGATGCGGTCCGGCGCGTCATAAGCCGAGCGCTGCATGCCGAGCGGGCGCAGGATCATGCTGTCCAGTGCTTCGCCATAGGTCTTACCGGTTTGCTTTTCGATGACCCAGCCAAGCAGCGTGTAGTTCGAGCTGCTGTAGTGGGCCTGGCTTCCCGGCTCGAATTCCAGCGGGCGATTCATAATGGCGAGGAAGTCGGCCTTCGGGACTTTTTCGCCCAGGCGATTGGCCCAGAAGCCTGGGAAGTTCGCGTAATCGACGATTCCGGACGTGTGGTTCAACAATTGGTGCAGTGTGACGCGCTTGCCGGTTTCCGCGTTCAGTTCCGGCACGTATTTGCCAATCGGGTCGTCGAGCCGCAGCTTGCCTTGTTCGGCCAGTTGCATGACGAGCGTGGCTGTGAATTGCTTGGTCAGCGAGGCGACGCGGAAGACGGTGTCCGTGGTGTGGGGGATTTGCCATTCGCGATTCGCGAGGCCGAAAGCGCGGTGGTAAATCACCTTGCCGTGATCGGCGACGAGGACCGAGCCGTCAAGCTGGCCGAGTGCGTGATATTGCTTGGCGATGCGGTCAATGTCCGCAGTGCGGTCGGCTTTGGCGGGAACCGCTACAAAAAAGGCCAGTGCCAGGGTGGTATAAATTTTTTTCATGCGGCAACAATAGCACACAGCTAAGTTTGCCCTTGAAACCCTGGCTGTCGCACTCAGTGGGGAAATGCGAAGTTTGACAATTATCAAGAAGTATATTTTTTGCACTTGACGCAGCCCGGCATTGACGGGTTGCTCGCGCCCAACGTACTTTTACTGCCGGGACTGGCGCCGTCCTGTTGTTTCCAATCGTTCCCCCTTCGCGGTCTGGGATGGGGATTTCGTTTGCCGTCAACAGGAGCGTTTTATGCGATTCAAGTCAGATTTGGTCGACGGGTACCGAGTGTATGCCGTGGCCGGCACAGATGCTGTCAGTTTTGCGATCGATTCGAGCGAAGCTAAAACAAAGGGACTTCTCGGTTTCGCAATCGAACGGCGGGACATGACGGAAAACGAGAGTTACTACTTGTATGGCTATAAGACTTTCCGGTCGACGGCACCAGCGCCTGGTGTGGCGGTACGCACCGACGAGCATCCCGTGCAAAGCTTCGTGTATGACGACTTGACCGCTAAGCCGGACCATCAATACGAATACATTTTCCATCCACTTAAAGGAACTCCAGCTGGCCTGGAACCTGCCGCGAAGCCGATCCACTTGAAGGTGGAGACCGAACTGGAATTCTCCGAAGATGAGCACGATATCTTCTTCAACCGCGGTGTCGCAGGGAGCCAGGCGTATGAGCGCAAGTTCGGTAATCTGAGCCCGAAAGCATTGCGTGCAAAGGGGGAAGTCGAGCGCGCCGACGAAGCCTTGAAATGGCTTGCCAGGTCGCTGGAAGAGGCGATTATCCGCTTCATAGATGCGGCGCAACCCGGTGACACTTTACTGGGTTGCTTCTATGAATTTAAATACATGCCGGTGCTGCAGGCACTGCGGCGCGCACAGAATGAGCGGAACGTTGACGTCAAGTTGATTGTCGATGAAAAGGCAAACGCGGAGGATGAGCCGCGCGCAGCCAATCTGGACGCGATCGAGAAAAGCCGCCTGGAAGGGGTGATCCCACGAGAGGCACGCCCAAGCGCGATTCAACACAACAAGTTCATGGTGCTGGTACGTGATGGAGAGCCCCTCGAAGTCTGGACTGGTTCGACCAACCTGTCCGATGGCGGGATCCATGGCCAAGCTAATGTGGGGCATTGGCTGCGTAACTCTGCGGTGGCGCAGCGCTTTGCGGACTATTGGGACCTGCTATCGCGCGATCCGGGAGCAAAAGCCGAGGATGCAGGCGCCGATGCGCGCAAGCAGAACGATGCGCTGCGTCGCTACGTCGCCGAGATCGATGGCGCCGGCGCCGATTGGACCAAGTATCCGCAAGGTGTCACTCCGATCTTCAGCCCGCGTCCTGGCCTGGTCGTTCTTCAGATGTATGCCGACTTGCTGGATAGCGCGCAAGACCTAGCCTGCATTACGCTCGCCTTCGGCGTCAACGAAGAGTTCAAGACCCGTCTCGCGAATAACGACAGTTCGAATGCGCTGACGTTCCTCCTGCTGGAGAAAAAGGATGCGGCTGCAAAGGGCAAGGAAGAAAGCTTTATACGACTAAAGCCGGAGAACAATACATATATGGCCTATGGCTCCGTCATCGAAGACCCGATTTACCAGTGGGCCCAGGAGGTCTCCGCCAAACAGTTGAAGCTGAATGTCAACGTCGGCTTCATTCACTCCAAATTCCTGTTGAAAGACCCCTTGGGCGACGACCCGATCGTCATCACCGGCTCGGCAAATTTCTCGGCGAACTCCACACGGGAGAACGATGAAAACATGCTGTTCATCCGCGGCAACAGGCGTGTGGCCGACATCTACTTCACGGAATTCAATCGCCTGTTCAACCACTACTATTTCCGCTCGACCCGCAAAGAGGCGCAAGATCCGCAAGACCAGGAAGCGAAGGCGTCGCTGGAGTTGAGCGAAAACGATAGCTGGTTGACGAAATACAGGGCGGGCAGCCTGCGCGCCAAACGGGTGCAGGCATTCATGAAGATGGCAATCAAATAGGGCGAAAGGAGGACGGCATGAACATCTATCAGGCGATATGGGACGCTGACCAAAAAGGCAACGGCGTCAGGCCTGTATTGGCGAACGCGCATGAAAGGCTGGACGAGGTGCAAGGCTTTGTCAAAGTGGTGGCACAGACAAATTTGGGTGAGGGTGGTGCGGTCGAGGACCATAAACTGCTGCCCAGCGTATTCATTCCACAGCAGAAGATGCACACCTATGACCTGGCGCGCGCCCTGTTCGACAACTATGCGCTCGACGAGCAGGACCTTGAAACGGAGACTCCTCGCGAGCGGGAAGAGGTCCACGAACTACTGCAAGCTGTCGTCGACACGCCGCCCATGCTGGTGGCGCGCCAATACGTGGAGCAGGCGACGGGTACGGCAATCAGCAATGCGCGCTGGTATTCGACCTTGCTGGAGATGTGGTTCCGGACATTCGCCGGCGGCGGCGATCCGGCATTGTCCGGCTTCGAACATGTGTTCGTCGGTGAGCAGCAAGGGCCGAAAGTACAGGGCTACCATTTCTGGTACAAGTACTGGCTGGACGACGGCATGGAGCCGCTCGCCGATTTGCCATTCCCCGGCTTCCGCAACGACCGCATTGTCTATGTGCGTGGACTGGAGAACAACGGCCAGGAACAATTTCCTGAATCGGTGACGATCTCCTATAAATGGATGGCACCGGATTATGATCGCAAGAAACTGCGTCCGCTGACCAAGCCGACCGGTGGGTTCTTTGTCGGCTGTAGCGTGGAAGGCCTGATGGCACTGGGAACCTTGCGAGCCCACCTCGGCGCACGCGCTCCCAAGGAAGCCATCATCAACGGCGCGCGCTACGACCTGAAGCTGTTCCGTAGCGATGACAATCAGCATATCCGTACTTTCTACCCCGTCTACCTTGGACCTGGCGCGGATGTGCAGACCGATACCCAGCCAAACATCCCGGTGGAGCAGGTTGACAGCGGCAAGGTGCGAATCCTTGCTGCTCTGGTGAATCCCGTTGGAGAGGACCAGGGGCAGGAACGCATCATCCTTGCGAACGGCGGCTTGACTGACGTGTCGCTGGCGAACTGCGTGCTGCGTGACGCTGGAAAACACCGCTTGGCGATTCCCGCTGGGGCGGAAACGATACCCGCCGGGGCAAGTGTGACCATCAATTTGCCTAAGGGGTCGTTTGCGCTATCGAACAAGGGCGGGGAAATCAGCTTGCTCGACGGTCAGAATAAGCTCTTGCACCGTGTCAGTTACTCCAAGGCGCAAGCCAATGTCGAAGGGCGGCTGATTTACTTCTGAATGATTGAGTGCGCCACGATAGCCGAACTGTGTCTGGCTATCGTGGCAGATTATGCTTTTAAGGTGGAATCAGTTATTCTTCAAGATATCCAATAGATCCAATCCGGAGCATTTGAAGAATGATTACAAAAGAAGAGCGGGTGGTGTACGGCACCGAAGACCTGCTGACGACTCTTTGCTCGTCCGTTACCCGCGTGCTGAACGTGGCGTCGCAAAGCCGGATTACCTACTCGGCCATGGTCCAGCGCATCACCAAGGTGGGCCTGAAGCCTGATATCGGCTGCTTCGTGCTGTTCGATGGCGGCTTTACCGGCCTGGTGGTGCTGAACTTCTCGGCTGAAGCGGCGATGGAAATCTATGAGCGCTATATGCTCAGCATGGGCATGCCGAAGTCGGAGCTGGCCAGTTCCTTCACTTCAGACGAAGTGGCGAACATCATGGGCGAATTGATGAACCAGATCGTCGGCGACTTCACCGGCAAGGTGCGCAGCGAGCTGCAGACCAATATCACCCAGAACCAGCCGAAGATGCTGGTGCTGAACAAACAGGTGACCCTGAGCGTCGATACCCCGCTGGATCGCCCTGAAATGCGCCGCGTGTCCTTCTTCACCGAGCGTAACAACATCTTCTATCTCGAGCTGGCGATCGACCGCACCGAGTTTATTAAATTGCATGATTTCGAGAAGAGCGTAGTCGAGGACCCGGATACTCTGCTGGAGCGCGAGCAAGCCGCCCAGAAGGATGCCGCACCGGCCGCGGCGATTTCCTCCGACGATGCAGACGAACTTTTGAAGTCCCTGGGCATGTGATTTAAAATGGGCTTTGCAAACGCCTGAACGGCAGTTATAATATTGCCTCTTTTCCCTGATAGCTCAGTCGGTAGAGCGACGGACTGTTAATCCGCAGGTCCCTGGTTCGAGTCCAGGTCGGGGAGCCAGAATTCAGCAGTATGCCAAGAACCCAGCCCTAACCCGGTTGGGTTTTTGCTTTTCAGGGTCCGTTTATTTGGGCATAGTGGCCCGTGGTGCGGCGCTTGGCTAGTGGGGGTGGGGGAGGCCATGGGGCTGGGCTTCGTGGGCGCAGCGGGGTGGAGGACTCAACTGGTGGGTGTGACTTGCAGAACCCTCTATGGTGACCGCCCGAATTAGGGAAAGCAATATCTTTGACGTTGGGGCGGGAGTTTAATGGGTCACCTTCTTGCTCATAGCCAAGGGATGGCCTCGTCCTAACGAAATGAGCTTTATGACCCGCAGTTTATAAGTGGCGTGGTCCGGTGCCTTATTTTGACGGTGAAGATGACGCATCGAGTTACACCAGACACAAGCAGCAACTATGTTGTCGGCTATATTTTTTCCGCCATCCTTTCGAGCGACGAGATGTTCAGCCGTGCATCTCAAGTGTTTCGCTAGTCGGAGCGGCATTTTGTGGGCGAGTGAAAAGCCTTCAAAGTCCGAATCCCAGATTGGATATTGGCAGTAGTAGCAGCGATGATTCTGCTTTTCGAATGCGTGCTGACGTAATTTTTTTGCGCTCATAGGAAGTCACTTGTTTAAACAAGCAAAATCCCTGGAGATGCTTCAAGCATCATGCAGGCGTCGAGGTTAGACCAATCGACGGTGCATTGGCTCAGCCTAATGCGGTCAGGGGCTGCGGTTCCTGAGCATCTGTACTTTACTTCGAAGCCGACGCCATTGCAATCGCATTTTCGGTCGTCGATTTTGGTCAATTGCAGACGCTCCTAAGCTAGGCGCTCGTTGCCTCTTGAGAACACACAAACACCGTACTATGATACAGCTTTAATTTTGAGGCAATTCGAAATATATGGATATTTCACAGGCAATTCGCGACGCAGAAAATTCGCTTCGTGATTTGATAAGTGACCTCTTGCAGGCGAAATATGGTCTGACCTGGGAATCGAAAATTGGCATAACTGATGATCGTCGAGAGCGTTGGGAGGCTCGACTAGAGGCAGAAGAAAAGCGCTCTCGTGGCGCGCCAATCGAACCGAGGCTGCTGTACTACTCGGACTTCTACGATTTGTGGCAAATTCTGAAGAAAAACTGGGATGTTTTCAAGGATGTTTTCGGTGATCAAAAAACGCTAGAGGTTTGGATGGCCGAGCTAGAAAGATTGCGGGATCCGAACGCACACAATCGTGATTTGCTTCCCTATCAGAGGCACTTAGCAATTGGAATATCAGGTGATATAAGAGCTCGGATTATTCGCTATAGGAAGAAGATGGACAACGTTGATGATTACTTTCCAAAGATTGAAAGTGCCCGAGATTCTGTAGGTAACTCATGGCCCTCGAAAAATTCCTCGATTAATAAGCCAACTGTTCGGGTTGGTGATGAGATCGAGTTTGTTGTTACAGCTACTGACCCAATGGGGCAGCCTATGCAGTATGGATACTATTGGCACCCTGGGCGGGATGAGCAATGGACAGATTCGAATGCATTTACGCTGCGTGTGCCCGAGCACATCATGGGCAAAATGAAGGAACTTCACGTGCGCGTCCGTAGCTTGCGACAAGACAAAGCTCACGGCACTTACGATGACTTTAAGATGTTTCATTACGACGTGTTGCCGAAAAAAATGTAACGTGATCTGATTGTTTCAAGAAAGTCCCAGCCCTAACCCGGTTGGGTTTTTGCGTTTCAGGGGCCGTTTATTTGCGCATAGTGGGCCGTGGTGAGGCGCTTGCGGGGCTGGGATGGGGTAGGCCATTGGGCTGGGCTTTGAGGGCGCAGCGGGGCAGCTTTGCGGATTCGGTCTTTGGCGCACCCGAGAGGGACGGACTCTTCGATCTTACTTCTTGCCCATTACGTTGATTTGGCCAGTTTGATTCCCGCATTCTTGAGTCGATCAGGATCAATTTTCGATCGATTGAGCTTGTTGAGATGAAGGGTTTCTTCCTGTGTGTGTAGAGCAAGTTGGAAATATTCCTTCACAAAGTCCGTGAAGGCGTCGTCGTTTAGGCCAGCCTCAATTCTCTCGATTGCCAACCTCGTGAGTGCGCGATGTGGGGTGCCATGTTCAATAAGTACCTTCTCGCCTACTTCATGAGCAGCCCGCGCATTTACGGAAAACTCCGCGTTGGGATGTTCTCGCAGATTGTTGATATGAGACAAGCCTGGATAGCAGAGCCGTAGGCCAAGAATATTGAGGATGCGCTCGGCGCTATGAATAGTCCCCCCGTTGTCAGTGAAGCCAGACTCGAGCATCTGCTTGCGAAGCGCCGCCGCTAAGCGGAACATCGCAATCAACTTGGTAGGCTCGTACTTGCCTGTAGATCTCGTCGAAGATTCTTGGTCTGTTAATTTACGCATAGTGGGCCGTGGCGAGGCTTTTGGGTGTTGGGGATTGGGGAGGCCATGGGGCGGGGCTTCGGTGGCGCAGCGGGGCAGCTTTGCAGACTCAGTCTTCGGGCAGTCGTGAGGGACTTCCGGACACATGGAGTTGGGTTGCCGCGCACACTTTGGTAGGAGGGGATGTCACGAGCCTGTTGCGGCCTTAACTGCGTTCCCGATCAAAGGCGCTAGTTGCTGAGCAAAGGTGATCGCCGCCGAAAAGCCGCCTGCAATCTTGCCTACTTTTCCAACCTTGTCAGCGGCTTCCGTTAGATAGCTACGTTGAGCTTCATTCAAATTGGGCTCAGCGGCTCGAAGCGTATCACCTACGCTTGAGATTTCTGAAACCGCATTTCTGCACGCTCTTTGTAAGGACGTTGTACCTTCAAAACTAGCGGCTACCACACCATTCTCTAAGTCTTTTAATAACTGCTCGAGAAACTCGTGTACTGCGAGTGGGAAGTGCATTCCAATTAGACGCGCCTTTAGGGCCATGATGTCATTCAGGACCTGCGCGACCTCCACTTCATTCGGTGATTGTTCGGATGATGGTAAGACGTTTGCAGCCCAGCCAAGCGCCAAAGGATATTCGGGCGAAATAACTTTAGGGAAATTCGTGAGTACTTGACGAAGGTTTGTCATCGATCCCAAGGCGGAATTTGCTTCCGCAATGGGCCCAAATAGTTCCGCTGTTACGCTTGGATGTTCACTCAGCGCTTTAAGGATTGCCTGCTGCTGTTTGCGAAGCGAGGTTAATGCTGCACGAACCAAATCGTGGTGATCGGGATCTAGCGGGTTGTACGCTTTAATGCCTGCTGCATTTGCAAACGCAATATCAGCATGTTGATTCGCGTGAGGCAATGCGTTTAGGATGAACTGTCGACATCTCCAGGCAGAGTTGCTTGGCGGCGTGGTTACGTGCATTTCAGCGTGTATTTTCACTTGAGGGCGTCCATTGAGGAGTGAGCTATATTAGCTCTCTTTTTTGTTGCCTTTGTCTTATTTAATGCTCATTTTTCGGGACGCTTACAAGCGAAGCAGGAATCGCTAGTCCGCTGTCGAGAAGCGCCAGGTAACGAACCACATCTGTTTCTTTCAACCTACGGTGTCCTGCAGGAGGTTTTGCGAACACTTCAGTCTTGGGGGCATCTTCTTCCATTGCACGCAGTCGAGCTGTTGTAGACATCGTTCCATCAGGTATCCAATCTGTTATGGGGACTCGGGAGAGATACAGAGAGTGAAAGGAAAAACCAGAGTTGCCTTGTTCAAGCATGTACTGGTGTGGAAACCACGGTAACAAATCTCCGCTGAGCCAACGAACCCGTTCTTCCTTGATGCGCTTCAGATCAAAAAAAGTTTTCAGATCCGAGCGTTCAAGCACCAAACAATCAACGCCCCGAAGCCATGCTTGAACAGCAAGGAAGTGGCCGAGAACTTGATGTTGCCGCTGACAGGCTTGACGATAGTCTTCCATATCAACTCCAGTTGATTGAAATGCAATTCAAGAAACGGATGTCCGAATGTCGATGAATCGCCTACGAAAAGCAGGATATCACCTTATTCATAGGGAATTAACTCAGAGCTGCATCTCGATTTGCAACCTGGTCCGGAAAGCTTGAATTCAGTCGCATACAAAGCACCCAGCCTTAACCCGGTTGGTTTTTTGCTTTTCAGGGCCGGTCTATTTGCGCATAGTGGACCAAGGTGAGACGTTTGACGGGCGGGGATGGGGGCATGGTGCATGGGGCTAGTTTCTCGTGGCTCAGATTTGTCGCGAGTGGGGCCGGTGCGTGCACAAATGGAAGATGACCTGCAGGTTGACGCTTGGATCTGTCAACATGGGTGTTGAGTTAGGAAAAAAGAGAATAATGCCGCCGCACACTTCGGCAAATATTTCTTGGCAGCACAATGGTGGTAAATGTTGTACAATTCATCTCATGCCGGCGACTAGGAGCATCTCCAGTCACATAGCTGGCCTCTACGGCGTTTCCTTAATTTACGGTTGTGTAGCCCCTACGGGGGTTGCACGATACGTAACACTTCATATTACCTTCCCGATTAGATTCAATATATACTGAGGAATAATAATTTCCATCGGTAGGCCTTATGTCACCAACATCGCTATCTACTCTCTTCAATGAAATGTTTCAGGGGGAGTTGGATTTTGAAACGTTTTTGCATGCAACATCTCAGCAAGGAACCGAAAAAAGGTACCTCAATGGCAAGCCGATATTCATAGCGGATTCTACGCTTAAGGCTTACCACCGGTTTATACTCAGGTATGTCATTCGGCATTTAAAGATTAACTCTAATGTTGTCTTTTCATATCGGAAGGGCGTAAATGTAGCGGATGCACTTAAGAAACATTCTCGCAGCAAATGTTTTTATCAAACTGATTTTTCCGATTTTTACGCATCGATTGATAGCGCTCTGGTCGAATACATTTTATCAATCAATGAAGAAAAAATTCCGTTCGATGAAGCAAAGAAATACATCAAGTTAATTACGGCTATCGTAACATTTGAATCCCGACTTCCGCGTGGTTTTTCGACATCGCCGGCGTTAAGTAATGCATGCTTATATGAGTTTGATAACAAGTTCTTCGATTATTGTCAGGAGAAGGGGCTGATTTATACCAGATATAGTGATGATATCATCGTTTCTGGTGAGCGCATTGAAGACGTCAAAGAGGCAAGTGGCGTGTTAAACGAGTATATGAAGGATCTTCATGGGGAAATATTTTCAAAAAATTCAACTAAAAGTAAATTTGTTAAGGTGGGTAGGAAAATAAAACTTCTGGGAATGGTTGTTCTCCCCAATGGTACAGTAAGCTTGGATATTGCGTTAAAAAGAAAAATTGAAGTAATGGTGCATTTCTATTCCACTAATAGCTTCAAATTCTTAGAGTTGGTTGGGGATGATGCTGAAAAGGGTAAGCAAATGCTAGTTGGCTACATTAGCTTTGTTAATGCCTCGGATAAAATTTTCCTCCAAAAATTGCGAAACAAATATGGTGGTGGCGTGATTGATGGCTTATTGCACATGCAATAAATACCTCATTTTTCCTTCTTTTCGCTCTTGGGTGAATCTAGTTTTGAAATGGCCGCCATTAGTAATTCCTGCAAGTTCAGCGGGTATGAGTCTGTTTGAGATTGACCTTGTTCGGTAGCCCCAAAGATGCGGCTGGCGATATCGGATTTCAAACGATGCTGCTCGTCTGTTGGGAGCGAGGCAATATAAGGAGTGATAGCTTGCAAGTCCAAGGAAATTCGTTGGTGCAGATATTGTTGGGTGCGGTGTTTGGACGACTCTCGCGCCAAATAGGCTGCGGGCACCGAAAGTGCAAGTGTAAGGACAAACCGGAAAATTGCGGTTTCTAAGTCGAAATGAGGCCTGCCTGATTCAAATAGGGAAAGGGCGAGGAGGAATGTAATGAGCAACATCAAAAACACCGAACCATTTCGCATCGAGTCAGCGGTGCTTTTTTCCGTTGTGGCCGATTTCGTGTAGCTCCCAGAGACTACATTGCCGGAAATTAGTCCGACAAGCTCGTTTACTTCTGCTTGCTTCTTTTTAAGACTCTCTAATACCTCATTCGTCTTTTCACTCACGTCAACTAGCGCATCATCCAAGCGTTTGGAATAAGTTGATAACTCAATATTGGTGCTCTCAGCCTGTTTTTTTGTTTTGAGGATTGCCTGTCTTGACTGGTTATTATCGTTCTGGAGCGCCGCCATTTGACCGCGAATGATGTCAATGGCAGCAGAAATCTTCCTGATCGATTTTTCTTCAGATCGGTCAGATGATGTGACCTCATATTTTTGCGATAAATAATCATGCCGGTCAACGATTAGATTCGCGATGTGTTGCAGAGAATCGACGACATTAAGCGGCAACAATTCATCTTTCGCCTTATCGACCATTTGATTGGCTCGCAGCTTAAGTTTTTCAAAGACGTCCATCATGGAGGTAAGGTTGAAGTTTCCTCCACCTATTTGTTCTAAGACGCGCCCTTTATAGTGGCTGATGCTAAGGAACGACTTCCTAAGACTCTTTTGATGGACATGGTCCGTCACCTGATTTGCTTCTGAGATCGCATTGTCGATCAAATCGCTCCATTTGATTAAATCGTACGCATCATCATCAGTGAGCTGGTGTGTGTTAAGAACTTCGTTATCGTTTGCCATATTTGTTTATAAGGGCGCTGAATTTGTTGGTAGTGATATGCTCGCCGATGTTTTTACTCGCAACATCAATTGAGAAAATTTTTAACGATTTCTGTCAATTGAAATTTTCCTCAAGGGTACTGTTGCCATTCTTTTTGGAAACTATGGGTAAGTGTACCAAATGAGATGGGGTTGAAGCGAGTCCTGACTCCAGTTTCGAAAGGGCTGATTTTTCTCGGCAATGGCTGATTAATCGGCTCAAAGTTCGCTCGCTGCCCATCCGTCATTAGGGTGTGGCGAATTTCGCGTGGTATCTGCGGTCGCTAGCTTGGCCGTGGTCGAATTGGTGGCGGTCGAAGTGATATTGCTAAGCACGAGCCCACCTGGCAGCTTTATTGACGAGCTACTTCATCAGAAGTGAGGGCGAAGCGTTTCAATGCGAGACTTGAGTGAACCCGTGCGTAACTCGCTTTTGCGAACTTCGTTGAGCTAAAGCAGATCAACTGGCGACAGTACGCTGCTTTTCGGGCCTGACGTTGATATTAGTCGAGGGTGGGATGAAATTTGCAATCTATGCAATTACTTCAAGGGCGCAGCATTTCCCATAATGGCTGGGCCACTGCATCAGCGAGTCGTTCCATGTTGTCTATGGAGATATTCCGCTCCCCGCGTTCAACCTGCCCGATATAGGTGCGGTGCAGTCCTGCTTTTTCGGCCAAAACTTCCTGTGATAGCTGTAATTCCTCACGAGCAAACCTTAGCCGTGCGCCAAATCTGATCTTGGCGGTAGGGCAAGCTGTTGGTGATTGGGCTTTGGTCTGCACAGGCCAAAGGGTGCTTTTTTGATGACTTTAGGTCTACAGAGTTTGAGTAGCATGTGCTAGGATTCAAAAAATTTCCTGTTGGATAAGGGCGATGTCCCTTTGCCAATCAAATATTGATAAGAAAGGGCTTTGATATGAGCTGGTGGATGTGGGCATTACTGATCTTCTTCATCATTGCGATGGCAGGTGGCAGCGAGGAAGCTAAAAAGAAAAAGGCTGTCGAAGAGGCGGCAAACGAGGCCGAGAAGCGACGAAAGGAAGCCGAGGACTACATCATGAATAGCGGTGATCAGGATGCCATCAAGGCTCTGATGTTGGCGCGTGCTACTGCGGCACCTCACACCCAAGTCATTACTTCTGCTCCAGGTTCAGGGAGCAGCACCTTGAAGACTGCGGCGGGTGTGGCGGCTGGTGTTGCGGTGGGGCAGACCGTGGCAAATGCAGTGGCAGCAACGGCGGTATCGCATGCCTTGGAAGAGGCTGTGAAGTCGAGCGACGGCAGTAGCTCGTTTGAGTCGGACGAATGATCAGGCCGGAAGTATTTTCAAAGGCTGGAGCAAGTCAGTAATTTCAACAGAAAGGAGCAGTATGCAGAGGGGCATGAGGCGCAATCTATTAATCGGGACTCTGTTGGCGTTCAGTTGCGCTATGGGGCTTGCCGGATGTGGCGGCGATAAGAGCCGGGCCAACGAGGAGCCGCGACAATCACAGGCATCGAGGGAATTATGCGATCAGCTGAGCTCAGCCATTGATCGGAACGTTGTGGCGATAGCCTTTTCGGAAGTTGAGGCGAGGCGTGACAAGAGTGCAGTTCAGCAATCAGCGCGAGGTCAAGACAACGCGAATCGCTTATCGGTAATCGCACTTAATGTTCAGTTGCAGAGCCAGAATAAATGCACTCCGCGTTCAACTGCGATTGATCCATCACTTTATACAAAAGCTGCGTGGGAGTGTGTTGATCTAAGAATTAGGACGCGCAATGTTGCAGAGTATAGGGATGATCCACAAGAGTTAATTGCGATCACCAAGAAAGCGGACGAAGCGTGTGACGTCAAGAAATGGAAAGCCGAAGAAGAAAAGTAATTCTTAAACGCTGATCAATAGTAAGTTCTAGTTGGCCCTCTCACTATCCAGTGGGAGGGCCATTTTTTTTTATCAAAGAAAGGAGCGTCATCAATATGGCCAACAACAAGCACGTCAACTTCACCATCATCGTCAACTGGAAGGAGAGGGGATTCGGATGTTCAAAGGCATGTGCATACTGCAACTGGCGCGGTTCTCCATTGTTGCCTCAAGGGGCGCAGTCGGAGGCTGATGTTAGGGAGTTCATTCGTAAATGTGATAAATCGTTTATAACGATAAGTGGCGGCGGTGATCCTCTGTACCGCTTCGAGGAGAACTTCCCTGCATTGCTGTCTATGTCGGACACCATCAAGGAGGAAGGCTACAACGTCCGAATCATCGCCAGGGAAGTGCAGCATGTGGCGAAGCTGAAAGGCATTGCGGATCATGTCTCGATCTCCTTGGACGACGAAGTGCTGCAATTGCTTGATGATCACCAGCGCCTTTGGGATAGCCAGCAGCTTGATGTTGAATTCTCCTTGGTGCTGCCGCCATTGCCAATGGTGAATCTGCTGGAGCTAAAGCCTCAGTATGCAGCTTTACATAAGCGGCTTGGACGTCGGCTGGTGCTGCGTGAAAACTTCAACAGCATCTTCCCGGTTGACGCAGCAGGTATGTCATTCGGCCACGGCGGAATCGTGTTCGTGCCGAAGTCGTTGTGCCTGAATAGCCGGTATCTCTCGACCATTGACTGCACAGGGTATGAGATCGTGCAGGACAATGCTGCACTGACTGGTTTCCTGATGGGGAACCCCGATGCTTACTTGTTCGGCGGCTTCGTCAAGCACCTGGTAGACCCCGTTGTTCATCTTGAATACAACGATATCGACGTCATTGCGCTCAATACTGGTGTGATGGATGCCTTGATCCAGCAGTTCGGGTTCACGTTCAAGGAGGTGTCGCCGGACGGTGCCTACCCCCGGTATTTCATGGGCAAGTCGGTGAGGGCAGGGAAGTCGATTCAGCTGATCCTGATGGACTCGGATGCCGACGCCAAGCGGTTCATCTTCAACGCCCAGTATGCCGTTGATCGTGTCGGGTTCAACAAGGGCTTCTTCTTCGATCCCATGATTGGCGAAGATGCGATACACGAAGCCATCCACAACAAGGTCGCTCAGACAGTACCAGGCCAGCGCAGCATGGATTTATTTCAGCATGATCGGTCGTTGGTCGAGCAGCGGCACAAGTCAAAGTTAATCAAGAAAGGGTTTTTGATCGTCCACCAGCAGTAGCAATATGTAGCAGTAACCGCAGCACATCACTAATCCTCGCGTCGCCCCTTCCTGGTTTCACCTTCCCCTACTTCCAGCAGTAACCCCGAAGCAGTTCAGCATTTTTTTCGCATCGCAGCATTTCAGGATTTCCGCTTCCCATAGCACCTGTCGTATCCGACGACCTGACGCACGTGCATATCACTCGTCGCATCGTCGGGTGCGTCGCATCCATCCATCAAAAATTTAACCAGAAGGAGTACCTATGCAAGCAACCATTTACGTCACCAACGAGGCCTATCAGACGGCACAGGCGATCAAGGATTTGGACTACTACGACCGACTCAATCTGAGCGACGAGACACCTGACTTCGACAAACGGCCTGGCTATCACCTGAAGAACGCCAATGTGCTCAAACTGGCCATGCTGCCTGATGATGCCAAGGTCATTGACCCAGCTGCTATCGGGCATCCGTTGTCTATGTCGGCTCCAGCCAACCTTCGGGGCTGCATCTTTGTTGGGGCTCCCAACCTTCCTGATAAGTTCGCAGAAATCGTCGCTTACTGGTCCGGCGCAAGCATCAATCTGAGCACTTCCGGTGCAGCCTATTTCCAGTGCCCCCTCAACGAATACATGGTGAACCTTGGGCCTGATCCTGTTGGCGACCCAGTGGACAATGATCGGTTGCTCTCGGAAGGCATCGTCGTCTTGATCTCCAACGTATCGAAACTGCTGCAAGGCTTGTCCCCGGATTGCTATATCGAGGTCAAGTTCGCCATTGATCCAGCAATGGTCGGTGTCGAGCTCGATGACTTCCGTTCGCATAAGGACTACTCGATGGACGGCGCACAAGGCCAGCACTTCGACCAAGTATTCCTAAAGGTGTCTGACATTTTGTATTCACCTGACCCTGATCAGATCTACATCGAGCTTCTGCGCAACGAGCTTATCGATTACGGATATTGGTACTGACATCCAACAGCAAGGCTCCTTGCGATTTTTTATCCATCTTATATGAAGGCACGTTTTGCTTTCTACATTCTAACCACAGGAGAACTATATGCAAGATCCAATCAACCACGATGCAGAAATGAAGGTGCTGAAAGAGGCTGTATGTCCGTCGCTGTCAGGGCGTTCAAATCTGACCTACCACGTTGGCTGTCGCAGCGATCTTCTTGACAAGGAAGGTTTGGAGTTCAACGAAGGCATCAGCTTTCGCATTCACCACAACACAGGCAGCGGCCTATTCAGCAATCAATGGGTGTCGGTCGAATCGCTGAAGCCCATATTCAATAAGGAGAAATCGGAAGATGCGGTCACATCGTCATCGCTAAGTAGCGTCTTTGCTGGATCGTCCGTCAACACTGCCGGATTTATCTTGGCAGTGCTGAAGGCGGAAGGCCTTGTGGTGCACATGCCAGAGAAGCGGCGCTATTACCAATGCAGCAGTTCGGAGCAGTTCTTCATCGAAATCAAGAAGCTATGTGGGGCGTTTTCCGAAGGTGTCGATATGACGATTGCGGTCGAGGCCAATGATTCGTCCAGCGCAGCCAATGGTGATGGGCCCGATATGTCGATTGCTAATGCCGAAGCATCGACGTCCAAGCCTATGTCCATTGGGAAGTCCAAGAAGCGATAGATGGTAGTGACGGAGTTGTAGTCCGGTGGTCTGTCCGAAGCGTGGTGCGGAACCGCTTGAGGTTAAAGGGAGTCTTCCGTACTGGCCTTCGACCTCGGGAATTTCCGAACCATAACCGACCAACACCGGCTGCTGGATTTCATAGATGGCCAATCATCATAGAGAAAGGATTTCTATTGCTCGCATCCGCAACGACCATCGCCGCAATTTGCATAGTCGGCTTAGCTTTCCCCAGCACGCAGCAGGGTGCTATGTCTGGGTTGCTGATCCTACTAATCATCTGTCCAAAGGCCATTCTCGTGGCCTTTTTTATTTTCGTAATTCTCGCTGGTGCAGGTTCCAAACTTAACTAAGGGGTGTTTTATGTCTATTTGTGACGCCATGATTGATGCAGTTGAACAGGTGCTGTTCTGGGAGATCCCTGATGGTGATGTAGGAAGAGTGGCGTGCTATCAGGCAGCACTGATGGCGAAGGTGCATCCGGAATTGATCTACTCGAACCACCTGGATCAAATGGAGTTGTGACCACCGGGCTTCATTAGGAGCACGGTTTGGTCTTCGTGTCGGGGCGTCATATGCGGGAAGTACCTGCCGACGCTCCACATTTTTCTGAATTATTTAGTAGGCCATATCGATACAAAACAACGCAGTAGTGAAGCTGGAATGAAAGGCGGTTTTGACCGAAGAACAGTCTCGGATGACGGCTTGAGGCAGGTGGTTAAATATCCAGTAGGGCAGCATGCCGTCGTCGCGTCGGGCAAAGGGGAAGTGATGGTGCCAGGTCGTCATGTACGTCAGGTGCCGGTGGTCTTTCATCCATGAGTCATGGTGGTAGCGTCAGGTCGTCGGGTGCGTCGGGTGGAGTGCTTCTATATTTCCCCACCTCAGGGCACGGATGCTTAACGATGCGTGAGTGGCACAAGTCGTTTAAGTAGCGCTCTAGTGCATTCAACACAGATCGGCTTTGGCAATTAAATGCGGTGTGCCTTATGCATAATGAGGTGTTTCTTCTTGCTAGTACTGGACCGATCTTGATTGGGAATCTAGAACGGTCTGCTTTATCTGGTTGGAAGAATTCCGTTGAATTCAATTGAGGGCGGAATTTTCATATCACCAGTATCTATATGGTCTACTTCATCGAATCCTATCGAAAAAAATCTTCGGATTGCTATTGACCGTGGCTGTGTCGTGCGTTAAAGTTTCGCATCCCTTCACGACGAAGGAGGCTTGAACTAGGTGCCCATCCAACCAAGCCAGATGCAGATGGGCAGCAGGAAGCAGCCTTTGTTTCGTGCGCAATAATTCAGTGATCGAGTGAAGCCTTGTGTCCATGCAGGGCGAATCAAAAATCGCGGTGAACATATCTTCGGGCAGTGCCCACCTCAAATATGGACGAACCTAGACACTGCCTCACGGCTCTGTTTTGGTTGCAAAAAAGTTTCAGCAAGCGCAGTACAACTTACGAATCCGTTATCCCTTTCTCAGCCGATTTTGTGCTGCTTAGGAATCAGTAATGCATCTGGTCGTTCCTTTGATCTGGTGCTGTGAGACCGACCCTGCAGGCGTCAGGTCGTTGGGTTCGTGAAGTGGACAGGCACTTTGCTGGAGAAATCAAAAATCCAATTGCCGAATGATAGATATGTCACAGAAGAATACATGCAATACCGATTCAGAAGTAGCAGAGCCAGTAGTCGCAGAGCCAGTTGTAGCAGAACCAGTAGTGATTTTGCCACCAGAGCCAGAAGTTCCTGGCCCTTCACGGCTTTCGAAAAGCAGCCGAGTAGGGCCAACAGTGAGATTTGATGTGTTTGTCGACCAGAATGGGCGGGCGTGCGTCCGTGCCGAAGGGGAAAGTGAAGGCGGGGATAAAGGCAATGCATACGCGCTGACCATTGGAAGTCAGCTAATGAATGCCCTTATTCGGAAACAGATGCGTGAAGCGGGACAGTTGCTCAAGCCGTCAGCATTGGAGAACATTAACGAAGAACTCAGGCAGGATGCGGAGGAGGTCGGCCACGCTTATGAAACACACCATCGTGTGGCACCAGTCGAGGGCGGTGTAGAGATTGATATCGGCGATGACGCCCAGACGCGTGTCAGGATTAGCCATGGCAGTGTGCGCCTGATTAAGAGCGGCTCCGAGGTTTTGTTCCGTCGATATAGGAACTCCAAGCCAATGGCGATGCCTGTGCCACCAGGGCAGGGCGATTTCAACTTGATCGACAAGTACCTTGAGAACCTGCACCCGATGTCACGCATGCTGCTCAAAGCTTGGATGACGTACACATTAGCGAAGCCTAAAGTGCCGACCTCAAAGTTCGTCATCTTACAACTGCTGGGTGGACAAGGAAGCGGTAAGTCTATGTTGACGAAGCTGATTAAGCGTCTGCTTGATCCAGCTATCACTGACGTGCAGACCATGCCCGCGAACGAAAGGGACCTCGGGATTGCAGTGCAGCAGGCCCATGTGGCTTGCTTCGATAATCTTCGTGTCATTTCCAAGCTGATGTCAGACCGATTGTGCACTGTTGCCACGGGCGGCAGCCAGACGGGACGTCAACTGTTCACGAATGATGAGCAGAACGTCATTGAGTTGCATGGTGTGTTGGTGTTAAACGGCATTCATCCCTTCGTCAGCGAGTCGGACCTTGCTCAGCGGTGCTTGCCGCTGTCTTTGAGGGCTATTCCACCAGAACGCCGTAGGTCTGAAATCGACGTGGAAGCGGATCTGAGTAAGGACTTGCCGATTATTCAGGGCGGGCTCTTTGACGAGATAGCAAAGATCCAAATGCAACTGCCGCACGTCAAGCTTACTTCGCCGGAGCGCATGATTGATTTCTGCAAATGGCTGGGTGCCATGGAGATCGTGAAAGGCCTTCCGGCCGGGGTCTATCAAGCCGCCTACAGCGATATTCTCAACCAAGGGCAGCGCGATGCTTTGATGGACAACTTGCTTGGAGCCGCCTTAGTTAATTTCGGAGAAGACCTTTGCGATGAAGGTTGGACCGGAACACCTACTCAGCTTCTTCAGCAACTTACCTTCAATCAGGATGGGATGGGAACGCGCTCAAGAAGCTGGCCAGATAACGCTACGGCGCTTTCCAAACGCATTGTGGGCTTGCAGGCAGCGTTACTGACGCAGGGCATCCACGTGGAACTTGGGCGGGGCAAAGAGCGAACAATCACGATAACGAAGGCAGCTAGCAAGCGACGCACCTGACGAAGCGACGCCCACGACAGAGGCATTGACAGGGGACTCGCTGGAGCGTCGGAAGCGTCGCTTGTGTCGCGTCGTGAGCTTAAACCTAACTAAACAACTATCGGCCCATTACAGGGGCAACACACTTAAAAAGGAAAAAATTATGCAAGAGTTAGCTTCGATTAATCAAAATGCTTCGGCTCTGATCATGAATCTTAATGCGCAACTCGGGGCTGGTATGTGCGTTCATGTGCAGTTGTACAACGGCGAATATGTAGACGCTGAATTTTATAACTATTTAAAGGCTGCGGTGTTGATGGCGATTCCTGAATTCTCTGGTGGCACAGTCTGTAGCACAAGCGAGTTGCTTTCGCCCTGTTATTGGGACTCGTACGACAAAAAGCAACGGCAGGTGGCTCGAAACTGCGCGATGCATCTTGCTGTGACTAGGGAGGCGAACTTGAAGTTTTTCACGTTGAAATCTAATGGCGACCCGTTATTTCAAATAGTTTGATCTTGGCGTGGTCGGCACATCGTTAAAAATTTTTCTGAGTGTTCCGACCACTTTTTTTTCCAATCACCGTCAAAGGAGAATGCATGGCTAGAAAAAAACTTACCGAAACATTCATTGCGAAAGATCTGGTTTGCCCGCCAAAGGAGTCCCGTATTGAATACTGTGACTTGGACTTTCCTGGCCTATACATCGAGGTCCGCGCTACAAGCCCCGGCCAAGGCACGTACTATTTGCGCTACAAGAACGCCCTCAACAAGACCGCGCACCAGAAGTTGGGCCGAACCACCGAAATCAGCTTAGCCGAAGCCCGAAAACGAGCCAAGCTGCAAAAGGCGGAAATTGCATTGGGGGCTGACCCACGCGCCGAAGAACGGGCTCGGAAGGCCGTCATTACTTTCTCCGAGTTCTTCGACGAGAAGTACCTGCCGCATGCCAAGGCTCACAAACGATCGTGGGTTCGTGATGTGCAATTGTTCCGCCGCGTTCGTGACGTCTTCGGCAGCAAGCGCCTGAACGAGATCACTCGGCACCAAATTCAGGACTTCCATTCGTCGGTCAAGGTCGAAGGTCTGTCGCCCTCCAGTGCAGACCATCACCTGAAGCTGATTCGCCATTCGTTGAACTTGGCGGTTGAGTGGGAAATGCTCGACAAGAACCCTGCGGCGGGCATCAAGCAGTTTAACGAGGACAACAAGGTCGAGCATTACCTTGATGACGATGAACTGGAAAGGCTGGTGTCTGTGCTGCGTGCCGACGATCCACCCATGGTGTGCCGGGTTGCCTTGTTCCTGCTGTCCACCGGAGCCAGGTTGTCGGAAGCGTTGCAGGCTCAGTGGTCTCACATCGATAGAAGGTCTCGGGTGTGGCTTATTCCTGCGACGAACTCGAAGTCCAAGCGGCTGCGTTCGATTCCCTTGAATGATCATGCAATCGAAGTATTGGATCGCCTGGGCACTGAGGGGAAGTCGGAACACCTGTTCATCAACCTGCAAACTATGGAAAGGCTCAAGGTGGTGAATAAGGTCTGGGGGAGGCTGCGAATCAAGGCTGGACTTCCTCACCTGAGGCTGCACGATCTTCGGCATCAGTTCGCTTCGTTCTTGGTCAATGCCGGCCATACCATCTACGAAGTCCAAAAGATCCTTGGGCACTCGGATACTAAGGTGACTGAACGATACGCGCACTTATCGCAAAAGACTTTGGCAGGGGCGGCCAATAGCGCATCGAATGTGTTGATGGGGGCTGGTCGGGGAGTGCTGGTGATGCCGGTGCAGCAGGAGTTGGTGGCCGCGTAGTGAGGGAAGGTCGGGGCGGTGCATGTACTGGCCGCCTCAAGTTTCTTGCTCTAGTTTATTGATTTAATTGAAATGTTTCTTTTCTTTGATGCAAGATGTTATCCTAGAGGTAAATAATCGCATTCGCGCAGAAGGCTGGCTATAGTTGCGTGAGGCAAGCACGATGGCAAGTTTACAAGTGAGAGCTATATGGCATTGTATGAAATGACCGGAAACGGTTTGAGCACTATTGATCCAACGTCTTTTACACAATTGGGGATCTTAGAGCGGCAAAATATCCAGAAGGCTATACGTGCAAACATTCATGCAATTACTCCGAATGCTAAGACCATGGTCCTCGCGGAAGAGTTCGGCGACTGGGTCGGCGCGAATCGACGAATCGACCTGCTCTGTTTGGATGATCAAGCAAATCTCGTCGTAGTAGAGCTCAAACGGGATGACAGCGCCAATATGGAGCTTCAAGCCCTACGTTATGCTGCTATGGTTTCAACTATGCGCTTCGACCAAGCAGTGGAAGCCCATCGCAAATATCTCCTCTCGATCGGATGTGATGACGATCCAGCGCAATCAATCCGAGATTTTCTGGAGAAGGAAGAGGACGAGGTTGTTGCATTTACCGATAAGGTGCGAATAGTCCTCGCGTCGGCGGAGTTTTCCCCAGAGCTTACAACGGCGGTGTTGTGGCTTAATAAACAGGGACTCGATCTTCGCTGCGTTCAAATGCGTCCACACCAGATCGGTGACCGTGTCCTGCTTGATATTCAGCAAGTTATCCCCCTTCCTCAAGTGGAACAATATCAAGTCGCGGTTCGTGAGAAGTCTATGGAGCAGGACGCTGCAAGGAAGCAGAACCGCGATCTGACGCGATATGACTTAACCATCGGAGAGATCACTCAGACGAATCTTCCAAAGCGAAGGTTAATATTTGGTGTCGTTGCCGAAGCAATTCGACAAGGTGTTCCCATCTCTGAAATTGAGTCATGTGCTGATTGGCGGGGGAACTTGTTCGTCTCAGTGGAGGGGACATTGAATGAATCTGATTTTTTGAAAGCATTCCAGGGAAAGAACATTCGCTACTTCACCTCAGAGGGCGAGCTTTTCCATATCAAAGGCAAGACGTTTGCATTCTCAAATCAATGGGGTGTCCGCACTCTGGAGGCTGTTGGCAATCTAGTCGCCCGCTTACCGCAACCTGATGGAATCTCCTACCTCCCTACTTCTGAGACGATTGTTGAAATTCCTTACTCCAACTACGTCGTACGTCGTCGTGCGAATGGCGCAATTGAAGTTGAAAAAGCTGGGGCCCAAATCGTTCCTGTCATGCCGGCCTTGCGTGACCTTGCCAACGAATTAAAAGTTCAGCTCGTGAACGGAAATGGAAATCCGTTGAACATACGGCAACTTGGAAGCTCCATTATGGAGGCGTTGGAAGGTCTATAACCGTTTCGCTTCTCCTAATGTTGGTTGAGAACTCTTTTGTATACGCGGTTGCCCCGCTGTTAAGAATGATAAACTTGTGAGAATAATATGGCAAAAGTAGTAAGTTTTTTTAACAACAAAGGTGGTGTCGGTAAAACGACAACTTCGACAAACGTAGCGGCAGGCCTGGCCCAAAAGTTTGGGAAAAAGGTTCTGTACTTGGACCTAGACCCCCAATGCAATTCAACTCTTCTCATTACTGGTGAGGATAAGGTAACTGATTGTTATTGGATCAATCCTGGTGCAACTGAGACCATCTTGAATGTTGTGGCACCATTGCTTGAAGATGAGCCTACAATTGCATTCGATAAAAAAATGGTGAATGTGACGCCAAATAGATTCGGTGTCCACGTACTTATGGGGCATCCGAAATTGTCCGCAATCGAAGATCGGTTGGGGGATGCTTGGGTGAAATTGGCAGGTGGTGAAATTGGCGCACTTCGTAAGACTAATTGGTGCCATGCTTTAGTGACCGAGCTGCGCGACAGTTATGACTACATATTTATTGATTTAGGACCTAGCCTTGGCTCGTTGAACCGCTCTGCGTTGATCGCCTCCGATTATTTTGTAACGCCGATGTCGATAGATATATTTAGTATTATAGGATTGCGTAATATCTCAGATTGGCTGACGCAATGGATCAAGAGGTATGAGCGGGGGGTTGAGAATTTGATACTCAATGATCAAGGCGATTTGCTTAAGAAATATCCTGTTCGGGAGAATTTGCCGATACGAAATGGCTGTATCGGATATACAACCCAATCATACGCGACTCGAAAGAATAAGGATGGCGAAAGGCGCCCAACGCAAGCGTTTGAGAATATTTTAAATCAGTTTGGTGAGGAATTTGTTCTCAACTTGGGAGGCTTTATTCCGGAGGCAGTGAAGGATTCGGTAATATTGGGCGAAATACCGAATATGTTTAGCTTGGCACCATTGGCACAAAAGAATTCAGCGCCGATTAGGGGCCTTAAGGCGAGTGATGGGATATTTGGTGCACACTATTCTCAGGCAAAGGTCTATTCCGACATCTTTGACCAAGTGTCTGAGAATTTGATCATGAATACTGGGGGCTAATTGTGATAAATTGGCCAGAATCACTTGTTGAGGAAATCGCATCGAAGCGCGCGATTTTATTTTTGGGCTCCGGAATTTCTTCTAGCTCTGTTAATGCTGCAGGTGAACGGCCACCATCTTGGAAAAAACTTCTTGAAGATGCAGTGGCGAAGTTTGTAAAGCAAGCAGACGCTAAATATGTCGGTGAACTTCTGGATAAGGAACTCTTTCTTGATGCAGCCGAAGTCGTTTTTGATGGGGTCCCCCAAGCTGATCGTCGTGTCTTCTTTCAGAAAATTTTTGCAGTTCCTAGGTTTGAAGCCTCTCGCTTTCATGCTGCAATACAAGGTATCAATGCTAAGATTGTAATAACAACCAATTATGATCAACTGTATGAGGAGCAGTGCGGCGCACTCGTTGCAGGGCGAGGGTATGCTGTCAGGAAATATAACGACAGAAATATTCTAAATGATGTCCGCTCTAAGGATAATCTGATTGTCAAGGCGCATGGTTGCATGAATAATACTGAGGCCCTTGTTTTGACTCGGTCAGATTATTTTAAGATCAAGAAGGAGCATTGGCAATTTTATAATGTTCTGGATAGCTTACTTACAGTTAATACGGTTGTATTTCTCGGGTGCAGTATGACGGACCCAGATATACAGCTGGTATTGGAAAATACGAATATTGCTGCGACTTCGGATCATACTCACTATGCAGTGCTGCCTGAAGGAAGGCACCCAGCACTACTTCGAGCGATGGAGAATTCGTATAATATTAAAGCGTTGCAATATGAATACGACGCAGATGGTGGGCACGATGTGTTGTACGAGAGTTTAGTTGACTTGAAAAATCGGGTTGACGATGTAAGGCACGTGCTTGTTTGACGTTTTGCCGAGGTCTCGGTTTCAGTTCGGCGTTCGGCAGCCACAAGCCCTTGACCTGACTCAACTTCCTGGCAGGGATGCCACGGCAGCAGGTATACTGTCTCGGTATTAGGTCGGCTTTTGATGGGCTCCGCAGCGGTGGCCAAGAAAGCCGTTACGTTTCTTCGACTTGGTGCCCATAGGTTTGCAGGATCGCCGTTCTGTTAATCCGCAGGTCCCTGGTTCGAGTCCAGGTCGGGGAGCCAGAACAAAGAAAAGCCCAACCTTCCCAGGTTGGGCTTTTTGCATTTCAGGAGTTACACATGGAAAACAACGACCAGCGCTATTTAGTCCAGCAGAACAAAATCAACGAACCAGGCAAACCGCCGGTCTTCGCGCGGGTCATGCGCAGCAAAGAGGGCGTGTTCGAAGGTGTCTCCTTCATCAAGAATAAAGACAAGGCGACGGTAATGACGATGGCCCAAGCACAGGAAGCGATGGCATGGGCGGCGAAGAAGAAGTCCGCTGCCCACGAGTACGCGACCAAGATCATCTGCGTTGGGCAATAGGCTTACATTGCCACGCGTTCCGGCGACCAGGTGGCGCCGCCGTCCTTGCTCACGAAGATGCGATTGATGATGTCAACGTAGAGGATGAACTGTTTGGTGGCGATCATCTGGCTGGCCATCGCGGGCGTTTCCGGGATGACGGTTTGCCAGCTTGCGCCGCCGTCGCTGGTCTTTTTCAGGCTGGTAGAGCCTGCCATCATTCCGTTTGCGGCGCACAGCATGTAGCCGTTCAGCGCGGTGGTGAAGTCGATGGACACGACGCGCGAGTAGGTGCCGGCGCAGCTGCCTGGTACTTCCTTCCAGCTGGAGCCGAAGTCAGTCGAAGTAAATGGTGTGACGCGATGGCCGCCGCTGGACAGCAAGGTCTGGCTGTCCACCGCCTTGACGTCGCGATACCAGCCCGCGGTTGCAACGGTTTGCCAGGTGCGTGCGTCCAGGTCGAGGACCTGCACCGTGCGCACGGGAGTGACGACAATGTACTTATTCCCATGGATCGTTGCCACGTGCTGGACGCTGGAGTGGACGGTTAGAAGATACGGGTTTTCAACCGCGAAGCGCTTCAATTCGGTCCACGATCCGGATGCGATGTCGCGGGTACTCCGTACGATGAATTCGTTTTTCTCCAGGCTCAATACCAGGAACTCGCCGCGGTATTCCTGGATATTCAACACCAGCCCGGTACGCGTTGGGAACTGCGCGCGTTTCCAGCTTGCGCCACCGTCGGCAGTCATGTAAAGCTCGCCTTCTTCGCCGCCAACAACGATGTTCTGGCGGTCGCGTGCGTGCACTGCCATCAGTTCACGTGCGTCGCCAACGTTCATGCGAATCCATGTGCCCGAAGGCTCACGAATCAGCAATTGCCCGAGGTTGCTGGCTGCAATGAGTTCGCCGGTCGGGAGTTCGAGGGCGCTGTTCAAGGCATAAGTGCTGGCGCGAGCGAGGTTGAGCCGCGTTACTGGGTCGGTTGTCTTTTTCCATGCGTCGAGCGCTTCTGTCGCAGACATGTTATCGGCAATCGCCTGCATGATGCTGGTGGTGGCACCGCCAACGCCGCTCACGAGAGGCGAGTTGCTGGCCACACCCATGGACGTGCTGCTAAGCGCGTTGTCCTTGCCGAGTGAGGAGCCGTCGAAGGAGAGCTGGGTCGACTGACTCTTGCTCAGCAGTGGGAATTCCTCATTGAGCATAGGCGTCAGTCCATCATCCTTGTCGCTGCGGAACACGGCGTAGCCATTGTTGCCTGTGGATTGGTAAATGACGCTGCCCAGGTTCGTGACCTGGCCCGCCTTCACTTCAAACGAGAGCCCTTGGCCCTTCAAGTCTGCACTTTTGATTGCGAAGAATAACTCTGCGAGTTCATATTTGCCCTCCGGCAGGAAGCCGCTGAAGACCTGGGTGCTTCTGCGTCCCTCGGACGGCGACAGCTGCAACTGGTGTTTGCTGCCGTTTGAATCACGGACATACAAATTGGCCCACTGGTTGGAGAGGCCCAATTGGGAACTGATCGTCGGAGTATTGGTAACGATGCGGACAAGTGCAAGGCCATTGTTCGCTGGAAAGTTCGAGCTGCGAGGATCGACGGCCGGGCCAGTGCCGGCGCAACCAGCCAGGGTAAGGGCAGCCGCCCAGAGTAATACGCTAAGGAATATTTGGCGCATGGAGTTTGTTGTTTTCTTGATAGGGCGCTCATTATCGTTATCGCATGCGATCTCCGTCAATAAACCCGCCAATATTGATGTCGGAAAACTTTACAGTTGCTGAGGTAATATTTTTTTCTCCACGGATAAGTTGTTGATCTATTTCATCTTTTAGCAATATTGGGAAAGTGGCATGGAACTTGCGTAATGCTAAATTCCAAAAATATAACTAGGTAATACCTGATGAAAATTCAAAACGTAATTCGCACTGTTGGTTTCGTCGCTGCATTCGCCATGGCTAACCTGGCCCAGGCAGACACGTTCACTGTTGATTCGAACGCAAACAGCATTTTCGGCGGTTCCGGTCTCAACACCGGCATTCACCTGGACGCTGGCCAGCACCTGACGATCTCCGTTGACCCATCGCAGACCTGGAATTTCGGCGGCGGTGTGGCTGACTACACCACCAACGCTGACGGCATTCCTGGTTGGGGCATGGGTGTCAGCAACCCTGATGGCAGCGGCTTTACCGCCGACATCGGCCAACTGGTTGGCCAGATCGGTACCGGCACTGCGGACGTGGGCAATTTCTTCATCGTCGGCACCAGCTTTGATGGCTTCGCCAACGCCAGCGGCGCGCTGAACCTGTTCTTCTGGGATTCCGACGCATGGAATAATATCGGCGCCGTTGCTGCCGACGTACAAGTACCTGAGCCTGCTTCGATGGCGCTGTTCGGCCTGGGCCTGCTGGCGCTGGCACGCACCCGCCGCCGCGCTTAATTCGAGCGTAGTCCGCTTTTGAAAGCCCCACCTGGTGGGGCTTTTTGCTTTTCAGTTTTCAAAATGATAACCTGTTGCGGTGTGATATTTTTGACAAAACTGGAGAGTGGAGATGCGCACAATTACCGGACGAGTGCTTGTCCTAGGCCTGTTTGTTTACAACCTCGCTTCGGCGGCGGACCAGCACGCGCCCATCGCTGCGCCGCAGGTCACGGTCGGGGATAGTTGGACCTACCAGTACACCGACGTCTGGAAAAACGAGCCCGGCCACCAGAACCGGGTGGAGGTCACGGCGGTCAACGACGCCGGGATCGAGGCGGACCTCAAGCGGGCGGATACGGGAGCGCTGGTCTCTCACCAGCATTTCAGCCGCGAAATGAATCCCTTTGACCGCGGCCAGGCTCATTTTGCGCCGGCATTCACCCGATTCGCATTCCCGCTTGAGACGGGCAAAGTGTGGAGCAGTGAGACTACCGCGGAGAATCCGGCGGCGGGTAAGCACTGGCGTTACCAGATTGAAGGAAAGGCGCTAGGCTGGGAGAAAATCAAGGTGCAGGCCGGAGAGTTCGAGGCGATGAAAGTTGAAGTAACGGCCTATTATCAAAATGATGAAATTGGCCGAAATCGCGGTTCCAGCAAGGCGACTGAGACGGTCTGGTATGCGCCGGCCGTCAAGAATTACGTCAAGCTAGAGTACGTGGACATCGATAGGTACGGCCGCGTGGCCAAGCGCGATATGTGGGAATTGACCGCGTACGACAACAAAGCTGTTGCGGCTAATTAGTGGCCTTACGGAGCGCGTTCGCGCGCTGCTTTAGCATGGCGTGGGCAGATCCCATGGCGCGGTTCGAAAGGGTCGAGCCACAACTCGCGCCGCGCCAGCAGCGCCGGCTCAAGCTGGCTGTTGGGCAGGTCGATATGAATGCGATCGCATAAGCGGGCACGTTTGAGGTCGGTCCGGTAATGCGCCAGGATCAGTTGGGCCAGCGAGCCATCTTTCAACATTGCTTCCAGTCCCGCGGAAACGCGTTGGCGTAGCCTGTTTTCCTGTGGCGCAAAGAAAAATAGCCAGGGCATGCGCGCATGCAGTACGACTCCTTCCTCGATCGCCAGCCCGGGGTATTTTTCGCGGTGTTTATCATATTCATTGAACACATCGACCAGGCTGCGCGGCAGGTAATCGAATCGTCCTGCCTGCAGCATGAGGAATAAGCCTTCGTAGCTGTTACCGGTCACGATACGGTACTTGTTTTCTTCCAGGATGTTGCGCAACGCCCAGGTGGCGCCGACGCCTGCAGATGCCTGAGCCAGTTGACCGCTCTTCGCCAATTGCTGCAGGCGCGGCAGGCTGTGGCTATCCGCCAACAGCAAACGCCAGGATTGTAGGCCAAGGTCAATCGGGATGGGGATGGAGGGCAGGCCCTGCTGCCATTCCGTATCGGCCAGCATGGCCGCGATATTGACCTGCTTGCCGTCTTTTAAAGCGCTGAACAGGCGCGCGCGCTCCATGAAAACGGGCGCTTCGTCGATCTGGTAGGGGCCGTATTCGCCCGTGGTGCGTTCGAGCGCGGCGCGCAGGACGATGCGGGTGAAGTCGCGGCGCTGATCGTCTTTGTTTTCAGCGTGGTCGATAATGGCTATATCCTTTGCACTCGCGGGCCAGCCCGCCGCGAGGGCGAGGGCCAGAAAGGTGTTGCGGAATGCATGGAGGATCTTCATCGTATAAACAATATACGTTAACGTTAGCATATTGTGTATTAAAATTTTCGCTACTGGACGGATGGCTGCCCCGGGGGTATGCTTCAGCCGCTTTTGAGTAGGAGGTTGTGATGGCAAAAAAGAAAGAAGAACTCGATCCGGAAACCTTGGAATTGATCCATTGGTGCATCGAGGTGGAAGGCTTCCTGGTCAAGGGTGGCGCTACGGTTGAAGAAGCACAGGACCATATCGAAGAACAGATCGAATGGTTCACCGACTTGTTCTATGACGGCTTGACGCCGGAAGAAGCGGCCAAGGAAGCACTGGCCTAAACGGTTTCGCGCCGCCCTGGCGCGGTTTCGTCGCAAAATAGTTGCATGGCAAGCGCCCGTAGGGCGAAAATGCTTGCCATGCAGATAACTCCCCGCAAGTCCTCATTCCCATTCCGCCGCCTTGCCATCGATGGCACGTATGTCGCGGCCTTCAATGTCGTGTGTGCGCTGATGATCACCTATGTGTTTGGCGGCGGACGCAATTTCGGGCCGAATTTGCTGGTCTCCATGTGCATCGGTATCAGTACCTGGTTGCTGGTCGATGTCGCGCGCTTCCTGCTGTGGGGACTGGAGAAAGTCAGGTGGCTGCAGTTCTTGCCGGTGCTGGCGCTGGCGGTATTGGGCGGCGTTTATCTTGGCATGCTAGAGGCGTCCTGGCTGTTGGACATGGAGATCGACACCCTGCGCTACCTGCGTGGTGAGCGCGGCGTGAGCGCCTTGCTGTTCACTGTTTTCGCGACCGGTGCGGCGACGCTGTTCTTTGCGGGCCGTGACCGTCTGTCGCAGGCGCGCGCCGAGGCGGCGTTGGAGAAGGCGCGGGCCGAGGCGGTCGAACGCCAGGCGCTGCAAGCGCAATTGCAAAGGCTGCAGGCGCAGATCGAACCGCATATGCTGTTCAATACCCTGGCCAATTTGCAGGGCCTGATCGCTATTGATTCTGTGCGTGCGCAATCCATGCTGGACCAGTTGATTGTCTACCTGCGTGCGACATTGAGCGCGGCGCGTGCCGAGCGCACGACGCTGGCGCAGGAGTTTGCTCTGCTGGATGCTTACCTTGGGCTGATGTCGGTGCGTATGGGCGCGCGGCTTAGCTTTGCACTGGATTTGCCGGAGGATTTGCGCGGCACCGAGTTGCCGCCAATGCTGCTGCAACCGCTGGTTGAAAATGCGATTGCCCATGGTGTTGAGCCGAACGTGGCCGGCGGCCATATCCAGGTGTCGGCTCGCGCTGCGGAAGGCGGGCTGGAATTGCTCGTTTCCGATACCGGGCGCGGGCTCGATGCGGGTCCTGGTAAACCGGGCACCGGGCTGGGGCTGGCCAATGTACGCGAACGCCTGCAAGCCTTGTACGGCGGGCGCGCTTCCTTTTCCCTTGAAGCAGCGCCGCAGGGCGCGACTGCACGAATTCTTCTCTCATGATTACTGCGCTGATTGCTGAAGACGAACCAATCCTGGCCGCGACTCTGGCGGCTGCCTTGCAGCGCCAATGGCCTGAACTTTCCATTGTGGCGTCCTGCGCCAATGGCATCGAGGCGTTTGCGCAGGCTGCGGACTTGCAGCCGCAAGTGCTTTTCCTCGATATCAAAATGCCGGGCAAGTCCGGGCTGGAGGTGGCGGAGGAACTGGCCGATACCTGGACCGGGCCGGCGCCATTCCCGCAAATCGTGTTCGTGACTGCTTACGATGAATTTGCGGTTCAGGCTTTCGAGCGCGAGGCGGCTGATTATGTGCTGAAGCCTGTCAGCGATGAGCGCCTGGCGCGCACAGTGGCGCGCTTGCGTCTTCGCTTGCAGGACAAGCCTTCCGGCGGGCTGGAAGCGCTGGCGGCGCAGTTGCGCGCGCTGGGTGTGCCGGTGGCGGTGCAGCGTTTAAGCGTGATCCGCGCGGCGGTGGGCAACCAGGTGCGCATGGTGCCGGTGTCGGAGGTTGTGTATTTCGAGGCGGCCGATAAGTATGTGAACGTGGTAACGGCGGAGAGCGAGTTGTTGATCCGCATGAGCCTCAAGGAATTGCTGCCGCAGCTCGATGAGCATTTGTTCTGGCAGGTGCATCGCGGCACCATCGTCAATTCTGCTTGTGTGCTGAGCGCTTTGCGGGAGGAGGGCGGCAAGATGTCGCTGGCCTTGCGCGGGCGTTCGGAGAAACTGCGGGTTTCTCCTTTGTACGCGCACCTGTTCCGTCAGATGTGATTCAAAAGCCGCGCTGGATGCTGGCCAGGGCTTGGTTCCGGGCGTAGCGGGCGGCCGTTCCTTCAAAGCGCCGATAGCTGGCGGAGAGCACCCAGGGTCCGGTTTTCCAGCCGGCGGAAACGGTGCTGGTGCGGCTGCCTTCCAGGTGGCCGCTGCGGGGCTGCCACAGCATGTCGGCGGAAATTTCCACGTCATCGAAGTATTGCGAGGCGCGCAGGAAGCGGTTGTGCCGCTGGCCCGGCATAGCGCTGCGGTCGGTCCAGGCTTCACCCATTAACGAGAACTTGCTTTCCGTGGTCCAGGTGAAGCCTGCCAGTGCTTTGCCGCCGTGGACGGGGCGCTGCTGCCAGAGTATTGACGCGTGCAGTTCGATGCCGTCGCTGGCTACTTGCGAGAACGAGGCGCCGGCTTCGATGCCGTTGCGGCGCGAGAAGCGCAGCACGGTGTATTCGTCGCGCGCGCCGCGCTGGCGGTATTGGCGGATGGCGATGGCCTCGTCGTCGCGTTGCGCGCTGGGGCTACTTGCCTGGCCGCGGGCTGGGTTGGCCCAGACGATTGTTGTGGCGCTGTCGGCGGTGAAGTGTTCCCAGGCGAGCATGGGGATGCCTTCGAGCGCCAGGGGATTCAGGGCGCGGCGGTCTTCGCGCTGCACGACGTCGAGCGGGCGGAAGGCATAGCCTACATCCCAGCTCATGACCTTTTTTCCTGCGGTGAAGAAGCCGCCAGCCACTGCACCGTCATATGTGAGTTCATTCAGGCGCAGGCGAGCGTGGTGGCCATCGACGCGAGTTGCAGTCAGCACGCTGCGCAATGGGCCGTCATGCCAGCGCAGCTCGCCGGCTTGCAGGGACTGGGTACCGAATTGCGCGCGGACGTTGGCAATCAGGTCGTCGGCCAGCGCCGCGCCCGGCGCCGCCGCTGCCGACAGTGCGAGCATCATAGCGGCGGTGAGCCTCTTATGGTGCGGCATCGGAGCGGCCCAGGTACATCGGGTTGAACAGCTCGTCGCCGAACTGGCGCGGCTTGCTGGCGGTGATCGTGACGACGGTTTCGCGGCCGGTGGCGATTTCGTCCACCAGCACCATGCGGTCCTGGCTATAGCGCGCTTGCTTGAGCCGTTTGTTGGAGGTGGCGTACAGGTCGGCATGCACGGGCCGGTAATCGGCTTTGGCGACATGCAGCACAACGCGCTGGTAGCTCAGGGTCTTGCGCGTGGCGGCCAGTTCCAGCTCGAGGCAGTGCACGCCGTCGATATCGACTTCGCGCGCCACGCTGCCGTGGTAGTCGCCGGACCAGGTCATGGTGGCGATATCGCCGGTGGAGGCATCGCCCAGCAGTTTTTGCAAAGGCGTGATGCGGATCGGGCGTGCGCTGCCCGGCAGCTGCAGCCAGAAGTCGTCGCCGGACATCAGCACTTTCTGTCCCGCTTCGCCGGGGGAACGGAACAGGATCAGCGACTTGCCGCCAGCGCGCACCAGGACCTGGTAGCGCTTCTCCTTATCCTGCTTGCCGTCCTTGAAGGTTTGCACCAGGGTGTCCACCTGGGCGGATGCATTGGGCAGGCGATGCAAATCGGCTTTGCGCAAGATGGCGTCGACTTCCTGGGCTGCGGCGCTGCGGCATGCCACCGCGAGTGCGGCGGCGATCAGAGTTTTAAACATGGGAGAGTGCCTCCACAACGGATTGATTGGCTGCCTTGCGACTGACGAACAGCGAGGCCAGGGCGGCGAGAAGGGTAACGGCGAGAGCAGCGCAGGCGTACATGGCTGGCGAGACGGCCACCACGAGCGGATAGCCGCTGGTGCGCCCCGGTGGAGGCGGCATCTGGATGCCGAACACCAGCAGGGCCATTGCCACGCCGCCTGCCAGGACCATGCCAAGCAGCGCACCGCCGCCACCGAGCACGAAGCCTTCGAGCGTGAACAGGCGCGTGACTTCGCCGGGCGTGGTGCCCATGGCGCGCAGCGTGCCGATTTCGCGGGTGCGTTCGAGGACGGCCATCGACAGGGTATTGCTGATGGCGAACAGCACGATCACCAGCACGATCAGGCCGAGGAAGCCGAAGATGCGGTCGTACAGGCCTTTCACGCTTTGGTAGAAGAGAGCCTGGTCGAGCCAGGTGCGCACTTCCAGCTTGCTTGCGTACTTGGTTTTCCAGCCCGCGGCTACGGCCTCGCTGTGTTCCAGTTCATCCAGGTAGACGCTCAGGTAGCTGACTTTGTCGGACACCAGCAACTGCTGCGCGGTCGTGAGTTCAACCATGGCAAGGCGCTTGTCGATGTCGGCGATGCCGCTGCTGACGATGCCGGTCACCGTGACGTCGATCGCGTTCAGGCTGCCAGTCGTGGTGGTGGACATCAGCGTGAGCGAGCTGCCAGGGTGGACGTTCAGGATGTGCGCAAGACCTTCGCCAAGGACGATGCCAAGGCCGGAAGGCACGGCGCTTGCTGCGGGGCCCTCGGCGTCCAGCAATGTGCCTTCTTCGACCTTCATGAAAGGGCCCTTGACCAGGAACTCCTGGCGCGCATCGACTCCGGTGCCGAGGAAGATTTCGCTTTTGTCGCCATTGCTGATCAGGCCGGAGAACTGCAGCCGCGGCAGCACCCGCGTGACGCGCGGGTCGGCCAGCAATTCCCGTGTCAGCGCATCGCGGCCGGCCAGGCCGTGTTCCAGGGGCATATTGTCGTTGCCGTCGAACTGGCCCAGCGCGGCCAGCACCAGATGGCCGGTGTCGCGCGCACTGGCCTGGGCCAGCGACTCATAGGTGTGCAAGGCGAAGCCGCCGCCCAGCAAGGCGGCGGCGGTGCCCGTGGCGGCAATGGCCAGCGTGACCAGTGAGCGCCGGCGGTTGCGCATGGTGTTGCGGCAGGCCAGCGACAGCCATTTCAAATCAATGCGCATGGGAGGCTCCTTTTAATACGCCGTCGTCAAGCATCAGCGCGCGGTCGCAATGCGGCAGCATGCGGTCGTCGTGGGTGGCGACCAGGAAGGTGGTGCCGTCGTTGTGGGCCAGGGCGCGCATCAGGCTGATGATTTGCGAGGCGGTATGCGCGTCCAGGTTGGCGGTGGGTTCGTCGGCGATGACGAGGCGAGGGCGCTTGACGATGGCGCGTGCAATGGCGACGCGCTGGCGCTGGCCGCCGGAGAGCTGGTCCGGCTTGTGGTCGCCCAGTCCCGCCAGCCCGACGCGCTGCAGCGCTTCCTGCACCCGCTGGCGGCGCTCGGCGGCGCCTATGCCGAGCAGGTAGAGCGGGTAGTCGATATTGTCGTGAGCCGTCATCACCGGCACCAGGTTGAAGCCCTGGAATACGAAGCCGATGGCCTGGCGGCGCAACTGCGTGCGGCGCGCTTCGTCCTTGGCGGGCAGTGGTTCGCCGTCGAACAGCAGTTCGCCGCCGTCGGCCTGGTCCAGCAGGCCGCACAGGTTGAGCAGGGTGCTCTTTCCGCTGCCGGAAGGGCCAGTGACGGCGGCGATTTCGCCGCGCGCCAGGGCCAGGTCTACCGATTGCAAGGCGTGGATCTTGTTGCTGCCCAGCGTGTAGGACTTGCTGGCGCCGTGCAGCGACAGCAGTGGTTCGCCGGCGTTCATTGGCCCAACTCCTTCAGGCGGGCGGCGGCCTTGGCGACGTGCGGAGTGTTGGCCTGGGTGGCGACGACTTGCTGCAGGTAGCCGATTTCGTCGGCGTTGCGTTTTTCTTCGCCGGCTACGCGGGCTGCTGCCGAGAATACGCTGGCGCGCAGCGGGGCCGGCGCCTGGGCCAGCACCGGCGAATCCACTGCCGCTTGCAGTGCGCGCTTGCCGTCGGCGCGGCGGTGCATGAATTCGGGGAGGGCGAGCAGGGTGTTGGAGGCGACCATGCGGGTGAGGATGCTGGCCGGGGCGCCATCGACCATCAGGCTGTCATGCTCGGGCGCCAGCAGGGTGACGGCCTTCTGCACCATGTCCGCCCCTTTTTCGGCGTACTTCATTTTCTCCCAGGGCATCATGGCGTCACGGCCGCGCATGGCGATGCCTGCGCCCTGGTAGGCCAGGTAGACGGGGTTGCCGGGCTGGCTGGCGCTGAGTTTTTCGAAAGCTTCGATGGCAGCGTCGCGGGCCGAGGCATCGCCACCGGAGGCGGCCTGGAATTGCTGGCGGGCGGTGGTGAAGGCTGCGTTGTCGACGGCTGGTGCAGCCAGTGCGCTGCCGAATGCGATGGCGATGGCCAGGGTGAGGATGGTTTGTTTCATGGTGTGCTCCGTAGTCGTTGTTGATGCTGCAAGACTACGGAGCAGGCGCCCCAGGCGCCACCGCGGTGCGACGAAACCGGGCTGGGGCGGCGCGAAACCGCGTTAGGCGACGTGGTAGACCATGGAGGCGCCGCCCACCGGTATGCCCTGTGCATCCAGCTGGGCCACGTTGATGGGGTACTGGGCGCCAGCTTCGGCGCCGGCCGGGATCTCCGTCTGCAGGGCCAGCGGGTACATCATGGCCGCCTCTTTTTCCATGGTGACTCTGACCACCGGCTGCCGGATTTCGACATAGCGTTTGCCGTCACGCAGCACCACATCACCCCCATCCACAGTGACATTGCCCAGGGTGCGCGTCGGAATGCAGTCGAAGTGCGAGCCCTTGCCCAGCGTCAGGATGCCGCAGCAGCAGCCGAAGCGGGTCATGACCTTGGTGTCTTGCAAGAAGACCAGGCCGCAATCCTTCTTCATATCGCTCTCGCCTTGGGTAGGCGTGGGCATCGGGTCGACCTGGTTGGCGAAATCGATGGCGGGGAAGGCGGCGCCGTCTTCGTCCAGCGACAGGGTGAGCGGCATGGCGCTTGGCAGGTGGCTGCGGTCAATCACCAGGGTCATGCGCGTTTCGCGGTTGAAGCGGCTGGCCAAAACGAAGGGGAAGGTGGCGTGGGCGCCTCCCAGTACGTCGATGACCGACAGGTTGCGCTGGGCGAGGTTGTTGAGGCGTGCGCTGATTGGATTGCCTGTCAACGGCGCATTGGCGAAGGCATAGTCGTTGTCCGACTTGACGACCGCCAGCAGGCAGGGGTGCCACGGATGGCTGGTCTCCCAGCCGTACAGGGTTTCGACCTGGCTCGCCTCGATGCGGAATTTGGCCATCACGGTGCCGCCGGCGGGCACGTTGGCAAAACTGGTGGTGATGGCGGTCGGGCTCACGTGCATGGCGTCGACATGCGTCCAGTCGGGCGGGTAGACGAACTGCAGGCCGACGAAGGGCGTGATGCGCGTGCTCACAGTGACATTGCGGGCTGTGCGTGCGCCTTTGTTGGTGACGCGCACGTAGATGTAGTTGGCCTGGCCGCGCTCCACGTTCTTCGATTTGAGCGGGTCGCTGGGCACGAAGACGTTGTCGTCGTTGATGCGCACCACAATGTCGGAGAAGTCCCAGAAGTTCCCGCCGGTGAAGGGCTCGGCGCCGCTGTCTGCCGGGGCGTCCTTGATCATCACGTCCGCCTCGTCCAGCGCGCGGTAGACGTTGATGCGGCCATAGCCCATCTCCTGGTTCCAGCTGCCGTTGGCTTTGCCGGCGGTTTCGGCGTAGGCCACCGCGCCGACTTTCTGCGCGGTGCGTTCGATGTGGGCGCGTACCTGCACATTGTCCAGGGCCGGGTAGACGCTGCGGATCAGGGCTGCCAGGCCGGCGACGTGCGGAGTGGCGGAGGAGGTGCCGTTGAATACCAGGTCGTAGTCGCCTGCGTTGTAGCCGCCGGCGCCATGGATGTCGGTGGTGGGAATGTGCACGCCGGGCGAGACCACCGAGATCTGCGGGCCGAAATTGGAGCCCCAGGGTTCGCCGTCCGGGCTCATTGGCGTTTTGCGATTATCGATTTCGTCCGAGGCGCCAACTGCGATCACGAGCGGATTGGTGGCGGGGTAGGTGATGGGGCCGTTGTAGTTGTGCGTGGCCACGCACATCACCAGGTCGTTGTTGAAGGCGGCCTGGATCGCCGGGTCGATGATGGCGTGGCTCCAGCCGTTAAAGCCGAAGCTCATGCTGATGATGCTGGCGCCGTGGGCGGAGGCGTAGTTGATGCCGTTCGCCACTTCGACATCGGTCCAGGATTCGAAGGCTACCGGCAGGATGCGCGCGTCGCCCGCCACGCCGGTTACGCCGGTTCCGTTGTTGTAGGTCGCAGCCACGATGCCGGCGCAAGCGGTGCCATGGTTTCCGGTGGGTGAGCCGTCGCCGCTCATGGTGCCGAGGTTGATGCCGGGGGCGGAAAAACGCAGGTCGGGGTGTGCCAGGTCGCAGCCTTCATCGAGCACGCAGATCACGGTGGTGGCGGTGCCGGTAGTGATGTCCCAGCCCGTGGTGCCCGGACCGCCAGCCTGGATGCGTGTCATGTCCCACTGCTGCGGGAATAGTGTGTCGTTGGGCGAGACCGAGGTAGGCGTGAGCAGCGGCATAGTCTCGAACTGGAAATCGGCGATAGGGCTATTCGTCATCCGGCCCAGGCGCTCGCGCAGCTGGAAGGCGTTGATTTCCTTGACGTCGCCGATCTGGAGGTAGTGGTGGCCGTTCAGGTAGCGCGATTTTTCGGCGATTTCCTGGATCGCCGGTTCGGCTGCGCCTTTTGTACCCAGGCCTTCCGGCAGCTTGAAGCCTGCGTCGCGCTGGCGCAGTTTAATCAGGGCGACGTGGGGCAGGGGCGCCATCAGCGCGCGCCGTCCGCGCTGGCCGGCCTGGCTGTACACGGGGCCAATCCAGTCAAGGCCAAGCTGGGCGCCGGCTTCTTCGATTTTCGCCAGCCGACCATCATCGAGCGGGCGGCGCGATTGCACGAAGTAGCGGGTCTTGGTGTGGTTGACCCTTTCACCGGGCACCATGCCTTCATCGGTTTCATCTTCCAGGAACAGGTCCACGCTGTGCAGGAACTGCTCGACGGCGCTGCGTTCTTTCGGCTGCTTGAGGGAAATCAGAAGGCGGGTGTTGTCGAGCGCCAGCGTGGCGCCCGAGGCGTGGCTCAATTCTTGCGGAAAGTTTTTCATGATGTCTCCTAGCGGGTTCGGGAATCCCCTTTGCAGCGGGGATCAAGCCAGTCTAGGAGGCCTATTTGATCGGGCCTTGACCTGCATCTATCATGTGGCATTTACTAACCGGAGACATCCATGAAAACTTTTGCCAGTGTCGTAGCCGCCTTCGCCATCTTTGCCGCTCAGCCTGCTTTCGCGCTGGACCAATCCGCTGCAGTCAAAGTCAATAAGCTGATGCAGACAACTTCCAGCTGGAATGGCGCGGCGCTGTCCTATCCGGGTGGGCAGGCGGAAATCACCGCCCTGATGATTGAAATCGCGCCCGGCGGGGAAACTGGCTGGCACTTGCATCCGGTGGCATCGTTCGGCTACATCCTGGAAGGTGAACTGGATGTGAACCTGAAGGACGGTTCGGTCAAGCACCTGGTTGCGGGCCAGGCACTGGCGGAGGTGGTGAACACGCTGCATAACGGCCGCAATGTGGGCAAGGGTCCGGTCAAGCTTGTGGTGTTCTATGCCGGCGCTAGCGGTAGCACACTGACGGTCAAGGAATAGTGTCGCAAACGTATAGTGGGTATATAATGCGCGCTATTTTTGCGGCAGCAGACCGCAGCCTGTGGGGAGAATAGGGGACCTAAAACAATCCACCCACAAGGAAAACCATGTTGAAGTTGTCCAAAATGCACTTGGCAGTGACCCTCGCCACTGTGCAGATGACCGCCCTGGCTCAGGAAGCAGCCCAGGCTCCAGCCGGCCAGCTGGAAGTTGTTACCGTTACCGCACAGCGCCGCGCTGAAAATATCCGCGAAGTGCCGGTATCCGTTTCGATGATTAACAATGAGAAGCTGGACATCCTGCTGTCCGCTGGCCAGGACATCCGCGTCCTGGCGGGCAAGACTCCGTCGCTGAACATTGAATCGTCGACCGGCCGTGTATTCCCGCGCTTCTACATCCGCGGCTACGGCAACACCGACTTCACCGTGTTCGCTTCGCAGCCTGTCTCGCTGATTTACGACGACGTGGTGCAAGAGAACCCAATCCTCAAGGGTTACCCGATGTACGACCTGGCCAACGTGGAAGTGCTGCGTGGCCCGCAAGGCACCCTGTTCGGCCGCAACACCCCGGCCGGCGTGGTCAAGTTCGAATCGGCCAAGCCTAGCCTGCGCGGCGTGGAAGGCTTCTACAACGTTTCCTACGCTTCCCACAACACCGTGAACCTGGAAGCAGCCGCCAACGTGCCGCTGTCGAAAGAGTGGGCCCTGCGCGCATCGACCCTGCGCCAGCACCGCGACGATTACGTCGACAACAGCTTCACCGGCCAGAAAGACGCGCTGGAAGGCTATAACGAGCACGCAGAACGCGTGCAGGTGCTGTACCAGCCAAGCGGTACTTTCAACGCCCTGTTCAATGTGCACCAGCGCACGACCACCGGCAGCTCGCGCCTGTTCCGCGCCAACATCATCAAGAAGGGCACGAACGACTTCGTCGACGGCTTTGATTCTGAGAAGATCGCCATCAACGGCCAGGAAGGCCAGCAGCTGAAAACCCGCGGCGCCAATATGCGTTTGAGCTGGGACCTGGGCGCGCACAAGCTGTACTCGATCACCGGTTACGAGACCGTGGCCAAGTACACCTCGCGCGGCGACATCGACGGCGGCAATCCAGGCGACGCACCAGCCGTGCCGTTCCAGGTTGAAACCGAATCCTTCGTACCTGGCATCAAGCAGTACTCGCAAGAGTTCCGCGTTGAGTCCAAATACGCTGGTCCAATGAACTGGCAAGCAGGCGTGTACTACTTCGACGAGAAGGCAGAAGCCGGCCAGGACAACTTCAACGTTGCCGGCGCCCGTACCTCGCGCGTGACCTCGCAGCAGAAGAACGAAGCCGTGGCGCTGTTCGGTTCCGTGAACTACGCTGTGAACGAAGCCTTCACCGTACGCGGCGGCCTGCGCTACACCAAGGACAAGAAGGACTTCGCGACCCTTGAAGCGACCAACGCCGTGCTGGTTGGCCCGCAGTCGGTATCCGAGTCGAAGGACAAGGTTAATTGGGACCTGAGCGGCACCTACAAGCTGGACAAGGACGTCAGTGTCTACGCCCGCTACGCCACCGGCTTCCGCGCACCTTCGATCGCTGCTGCATCGAGCTCCGTGCCGATCACCATCGCTGACGCTGAAACCGTCACCTCCTTCGAAGCCGGCGTGAAAGCCGACCTGTGGAACCGCCGCGCACGCGCTGCCCTGAGCGTGTATGACTACGACGTGAAGAACCAGCAGCTGACCGTCGTTGGCGGCAACTCCAACGTCACCAAGCTGATTAACGCTGCCAAGACCAAGGGCCGCGGTATCGAAGCCGAAATCGAAGGCTTCGTGACCAACGACTTCAAGGTCGGCTCCAGCGTTTCGTACAACTTCACCGAGATCCGCGATCCTTCGCTGTCCATGAACGTTTGCCGCACCTGCACCGTGACCAGCCCGGTCAACGCAGCCGGCCGCGCCCTCATCGACGGCAACCCGCTGCCACAGGCGCCGAAGTGGATCGTCAACCTGAACGCCCGCTACAACTACCCGCTGGCCGAAGGCAACCTGTTCGTGGTGACCGACTGGTCGTACCGCTCGAAAGTGAACTTCTTCCTGTATGAATCGGTTGAATTCACCGGCAAGGCAATGACCGAAGGCGGCCTGCGCGTGGGCTACAACTGGGAAGGCGGCAAGTACGAAGTCGCAGCCTTCGCACGCAATATCACCGACCAGCGTCGCATCACCGGCGGCATCGACTTCAACAACCTGACCGGCTTCGTCAACGAGCCACGTCAGTTTGGCGTGCAGTTCAAGGGTTCGTTCTAAACCTTGTTCAGATAGCATTTCCAAGCGGCCTTCGGGCCGCTTTTTTATTGCTCCGTGACAATTTAATATATTTCCATGTGGAATTATTCAGCATAATGCGGGGACTCGTTTTTCCAGGAGATGTCTGATGAATGTACTCGCCCGCCTGTTGTCGATTACCGTGTTGGGCGCCGCCAGCTTCGCCAGCAGCGCAGCCCCCTTGGAGCAACGCTCGGCGTTGCCCGATATGCCAAGCGGCTTGCCCTGCCAGGATGGCGTGGTGACCAAAAGCTGTTCGATGAGCCGCATCATCTCCCAGCGCGGGATTGCGTTGCAGAGAATGCTGCAGGATGGGAGTTATGAGGAGCTTGATAGAATCCTGCAAGACTTGTGCACAGGCGGTACAAAGCTGCCGGATGGTCAGCCTGAGTTAATGGTGTTCCAGTCTGCGTTCATCACGCTCTTTGATGCGTGGAAGGCTTGGCCGCGCTACGGGGCCGTCATGCAATCCTGGCGCGAGAAGGCGCCCGATTCGGCGGCGCAGGCGCTTGTAGAGACGATGTACTGGCGGCGATTCGCCTGGTATGGGCGCGGTGGCGGCTATGCCAGCACCGTGCCTCCCGAAGCGTGGGAGCTGTTCCGCGAACGCCTTGCCAAGGCTGCTGTCCGCCTAGAGGAAAGCAAGGCGGCGGCGGGGAATTGTCCGCTATGGCACAGCATGAAACTTGAAGTCCTGATCGATAGCGGCGCGCCGCGCGCCACGCTTGATGCCGCCTATGCTGCAGCGGTCAAGGCATTCCCCGGATCGCAGCAGGTCCATTTTGCGATGACGCGTTCCGTGCAGCCGCTGTGGGGCGGGCAACCGGGTGAGCTTGAACGCTTTGCGCGCCGGGTTGCCAACCTGCCGCAGCAGGACGAGGGACGTGCCATGTACGCACGGCTGTTCTGGTTCGCAGACTGCGATTGCCAGCAGGGCATTGGCTTCGGCCGCCCGGGCGATCCCGACTGGAAATTGATGAAGGCCGGCTTCGAGGATTTGCTGCAGCGGTATCCTGACCAGGTCCACAACCGTAACCGTTTTGCATCCTATGCCTGCCGCGCCAATGACCGCGCGACATACGCCAAGCTGCGGCAGGAATTGGGCGACAACGTCATCGATGAGCAGTGGCCGGATTCCTGGAAAGTGGATGTCTGCGACCGCCGCATGGCGAAAAAGTAAAAAAGAATTTGCGGGGACTATGCAAACTGCAAATGGGTCGATATAATGCGGCCTCTTTTCCCTGATAGCTCAGTCGGTAGAGCGACGGACTGTTAATCCGCAGGTCCCTGGTTCGAGTCCAGGTCGGGGAGCCAGAATAAAGAAAAGCCCAACCTTCGCAGGTTGGGCTTTTTGCATTCGGGGCCAAGATTAGTTTTGGGTGACCACGCGTAGGGCTTGTTCAGTTGAAGTGATGCCGAACAGGCGGTCGATGTTGGGATGCTTGCCCGGGTTGGCGATGGCGTCCTGGGTGTGTTCGGCGTAGATTTTCTGGCCGAGGGCCGCGGCTTCCGGGGTGATCGCGCCGAAGGTTTGCGCCAGCCAGTGGTAGACACGCAGGGAGCCGGCCTGGCCTGGCTTGTTTTCGATCCGGGCGGCCTGGTTGCCTGCCTGGTCGACCAGGTCAATTGCGGCGATGGTGTCCACAGCCGGGAGCTGGGACAGGTTGTCTGCGAACTTTTCTGTGAAGTTTGGTAATTGCATGGGTGCCTCTTGAAAAACATCTATTATGCAAGGTCTTAAGGCATCGCGTACTTTCCTGCTAGGATTGCGGGATGATTTTTCGCCTGCTAGTCCTGATCTTGCTGGCGGCGGGGCCGGCGGCTGCGAAACCGTCAAAACTGCCGCAGCAGATCGTTTATCCACGCCCAGAGTCCGAGCATGACAGCCGGTACCTGTATGACTGGGAAGTGCTGCGCACAGCCCTGGAAAAGACGCGGGCCAGGTTTGGCCCATACGAGCTGCTTCCGTCACGCCAGTACATGTCGCCGGCGCGGGTAACGGCAGAAGCCACCGGACCGGGTGCCATCAATCTGTTTGTCCGCGCCACTTCGGTACAACTGGAGCAGCAGTTCCGGCCAATTCGCATCCCGGTCGACCGCGGCCTGATTGGATACCGGCTTTTTCTGGTACGTAAAGACGACTTGTCGCAATTCGCCAAGGTCCGCACGCTCGACCAGCTGCGACGTTTCAGGATGGGCCAGGGGCAGGGCTGGGTCGATGTCGACATCCTGCAGTCCGCTGGTTTCAAAGTAGTGCAGGGGAATAATTACGATGGCCTGTTTTCCATGCTGGCAGTGAAGCGCTTCGATGCGTTTTCGCGCTCGGTGGATGAGGCTTTGCGCGAATACGATGAGCGGCACGAGCAGGCCGGCTTCGATGTGGAGCCGGATATCGCCTTGTATTATCCGTTGGCGCGCTATTTCTTCACGCGCCGCGATGCGGAAGGTGAGGCGCTGGCGCAACGGCTGGAGGCGGGGCTGGAAATCATGATTCACGATGGATCGCTGCAGGCTCTGTTCATGACCTACAAAGGGCCTCTGATCAAGCGGTCCGGCCTGGCGCACCGCCGTCTTTTCCGTATCCCGAATCCCAGCCTGCCGCCGCAAACGCCGCTGGGGCGCAGCGATTTGTGGTATCGGCCATAAATCGACTTGCCCTCGGCGTTCAGCTACACTGGGAGGCAAGGAGGAGGCGCCATGAGAGCTTGGATACTGGCCGTTCCAGCGGCTACCACCCTGGCAGGATGCAGCACCCCGGAGCAGCAACATCACCAGCAGCAGCCCTTCATCTGCCGCACGGTGGAATCGGGCCTCGGCCAGCCCCTGGTCGATAACGACAAGGGCATAGGCCACCCGGTGCGCGACGATGCCGGCAAGATCGTCGGCTATATCAGCCAGTGCGCCATCAAGCCGCGCATTGAACGTTTCTATAACACCGGTGCGGGCTATAAGCCTTACCCGCGGGAGGCGGTGTCCGGCGCGATGTCGACCATACGGGTGGAGGCCGGCACCATCAATCGATTCATTTACACCATCGCCATGCCGGAGAGCGTGCCCTGGAATCATAAGCTGATTTACTGGATGCGCGGCGGCGTCGGCATCGGCCACCAGCAAGGGCAGGCCATGTGGTTCAACGATGCGCTGAATGGCTCCGAGAAGCAGCTGATGCCCAAGCTGCTGGCGCAGGGCTACGCCATCGCCAACTCGTCGGGCAACGAGAGCGGGGTTCACTACAATATGCGGCTGGCCGAGGAAACGGCGGCGCAGGTCAAGGCTTACTTCGCGGAGCATTACGGCAAGCCGCTTTATACGATAGGTATTGGCGGCTCGGGCGGGGCGGTGCAACAGTATATGTTTGCGCAAAACCATCCGGGTTTGTTCGATGCCGGCATCCCGGTGCAATCTTATCCGGACATGGTGACGCAGGCTATACCGATTTCCGATTGCCCTTTGCTGGGACAGTACTTCCTCGACGAGGTGGCGCGCGACCCGAAATCGCCATGGGCGACGTGGAGCCGCCAGTCGCTGGTGCAGGGCATGAATGCCAGCGACACGGCAAAAAATCCCTTTACCGGCAAGCCTGGTTCGACGGAATGCATCAACGGCTGGCGCTTTGCCATGCCGACGGTGGTCAATCCGCATTACCGCAGCCCGAATTTCGACAAGGCGATTGCTTACTATGGCTACGCGCCGGAAGCCTTCGCGAAAGTGAAATGGACGCACTGGAACGACCTGGAAGAGTTCTACGGCACCGATGCTGAGGGTTTCGCGCCTATCCCTATCGATAATGTGGGCGTACAGTACGGGCTCACCGCGTTGGCGGCCGGAAAGATCGATGCCGATGAATTCCTGCGCCTGAACGCATGCGCCGGCAGCTGGAAGGAGCAGCGAGACTTCGTGCAATACAAGCAGGATAGCGATCCATTTGATTCCGCCAATATGCATCGCAGCGCCACGTGCCGCGATCCTGGTGGAATGCCGGCGCCGCGGCGCGAAGGCGACCAGCGTTCGATTCGCGCGGCCTGGAGCTCGGGGCATGTCTTCACCGGCAAGCAGCTTGGCATCCCGATGATCGACTTGCGCCCTTATCGCGAAGCGGACCTGGATATGCACGATGCGCGCCAGGCTTTCTCGGTGCGCGCGCGCCTATTAGCGGCCAATCCGGGCGAGGCGAAGCAGCAGGTGATCTGGTTCGCCAAGCCGGAAACCGATTTGCCAGGGCAGGTGATGCAGGCGGTAGCGGTGTTGGACCAGTACCTTGCGATCGGCCGCGCGCCGGCAGGATTTACCGACCGCTGCGTGGACGGAGCGGGCGCAGTGATTGGCTCCGGTCCAGGTGCGTGGGGCGGTGTCCTTGATGGCGGCACACCCGGCGCCTGCACCCTGGCTTTCCCGATCCACAGCAGCCCGCGCATGGTGGCGGGTGAATCGATCCGTGGCGACACCTTTAAATGCGAACTGAAACCGCTGGCGACGGCCCTCGCCGACGGCACGTACGGGCCTGCTGTCCGCTTTAGCGAGGCACAAAAAACCTGGCTTGCACGAATCTTCCCGCAGGGCGTGTGCGATTACAATACTGCATTATGAAAATCCCACCACTGAAATACCTTATACCCGGCACTGTGGCCGGGTTGCTGCTTGCCTATACGGGCATTGGCTTTCTCGCTGTGCCGGCAATCGTAAAGTCGCAAGCGGCCAAGCAGGCATCGGAAAAACTGCATCGCCAGTTGAGCATTGAAGATGTTTCGTTCAACCCGTTTACGCTGGCTGCTTCGGTGCAGGGATTGAAAGTGATGGAGCCGGATGGCGGCGCCGTCTTTGCCAGCTTTGACCGCCTGGGTCTTGACCTGTCCTGGCAATCGGTCACGCGCCTGGCACCGGTGGTGCAGGAAGTCCGCCTGGCCAAGCCATATGTGCACCTGGTGCGCAACGCGGACAACCGCTACAACATCGACGACATCCTGCAACTGATCGCGAGCCAGCCGCCTTCACCGGAGCCTTCCCGCTTTTCTGTCAATAACATCCAGCTGGAGCAGGGCAGCCTGTCCTTCGAGGATAAGCCTGCGGGCGTGACGCACAAGGTGCAGGAGCTGAAGCTGGGCCTTCCGTTCGTATCTTCGCTGCCTGCGGACGTGACGATTTTTGTGGAGCCGCTGTTCAGCGCCAATATCAACGGTGCACCGCTGTCGCTGAAGGGCAAAGCGCGTCCGTTCGCGGAACCGAAGGACTATGCGCTGGACCTGGAGCTGGACAAGGTGGACCTGACCACCTACCTGGGCTACCTGCCGTTCAAGCCGGGCTTCAAGCTGCCGTCGGCGCACCTGGACACCAAGCTGAAACTGACCGTGGTGCAGCCGAAGGACAAACCGGCATCGCTGGTGCTGGGCGGCGAGGCTAGCTTGTCGGGCGTTCAGCTGCAACAGCTGGATGGGACGCAAGTTGCGAAGCTGGACGCACTCAAAGTCAAACTGGGCAAGCTGGATCTGCTGGCGCAGCGCTTTGAAATCGCACAAGTGGGTATTGATGGACTGGACCTGGATATCAAGCGCGGCAAGGATGGCAAGCTGAATCTGGCGCAGCTGGCGCCTGCCGCGGCGCCGGAAGCTTCGCCTGCGGCCCCTGCGGCGGCGGCTCCGGCCGGAACCGGCCCAGTGGTCCTGCTGAAAGAATTGACCATCAACGGCGCGGCACTGCACTATGCCGACGATACGCCGCAAGGCAACTTGCGTGCGGAACTGGCGAAGTTCGGCCTGACAGTGCAGGACATTGCGTTCGACAGCTCCAAGCACATGCTGGATATCGCGTCCGTTACTTCCAGCAGCGCAGACATCGATGTCCACCAGGGCAAGCTGGCTTCTGCGTCGGCACCGGCAAAGGCGCAGGCCAAATCGTCCGACGAAGAGCCGATGCAAATCAAGGTCGGCAAGCTGGATATCAGCGACTGGTCGGCCAAGTTGCGCGAGGACTTCCACACCGAACCGACCATCTTCAAGTTGTCGCCGCTGGCGCTGACTGTGGAGGGCTATTCCAACACGCCTGGCGCAAGCGCGGAAGTGGCGCTGAAGACAGCCATCAACAAGGGCGAGCTGGAGATTAAGGGCCAATTGGCGCCGTCGCCGTTGAAGGCCGACCTGGCGCTGGATCTGAGGAACTTCGACCTGCTGCCGCTGCAGCCTTACGTCACCGACTATGTGAACTTGCGCCTGTTGCAGGCAGCCGTTACCAGCAAGGCGCGCCTGAAACTCGATACGGGCAAGGACGGCTCGGTTGCCGGTGGCTTCAAAGGCGACGTTAGCGTGAACCGCCTGTCGACCGTCGATAAAACCAGTTCAAACGATTTCCTGAGCTGGAAGTCGCTGGCCTTCGGCGGCATGGACGTCAACTTCAAACCGTTCACACTGAATATCGACCGCGTGGCGCTGGACGATTTCTTCGCCCGCGTGATTATCGACCCGAACGGCCGACTGAACGTGCAGGACGTTATGCGCAAGGAAGGCGAAGAGGGCAAGAGCCTGACCGAAGCCGGTGCGCGTGCGCAAGCGGTCAAGGATGCCAAGGCCAAAGCGAAAGAAGTTGCACAGGCTGCGCCGCCAGTCGAATCGCCCGAGGCCGCCGCACCGGCGAAACCAGCGAAACCGTCGGAACCGCTGCCGCCCATCCGCATCGGCAAATTGCTGCTGTCGGGCGGTAAGGTACGTTTCACCGATAACTTCATCAAGCCTAACTACACCGCCAACCTGAAAGACCTGGGCGGTACCGTGAGCGGCTTGTCGTCCGACCCTGCGCACAACGCCAAGGTGGATCTGCGCGGGAACGTCAGCGGCGCGCCGCTGCTGATCGCCGGCCAGGTGCATCCACTGAAGCAGGAACTGTCGCTCGACTTGCGCGCTGAAGTGCGCGGCATGGAACTGTCGCAGCTTTCCGCCTACGCTGACAAGTACGTCGGCTACGGTATCGAGAAGGGCAAGATGACCTTCGAGGTGGCTTACCAGCTGGAGAATCGTGCATTGAAGGCTGAGAACCGACTGGTGCTCGACCAACTCACCTTCGGCAAGGAGAGCACCAATCCCGAAGCAACCAAGCTGCCGGTGAACCTGGCGGTTGCTTTGCTCAGCGACCGCAATGGCGTGATCGACATCAACGTTCCGATTGGCGGCTCGCTGGACGATCCGCAGTTCTCGCTGGGCGGCATCATCCTAAAGGTGATTGGCAACGCCATCATGAAGACCGTCACCTCGCCATTTGCGCTGATCAGTTCCATGTTCGGTGGCGGTGAAGAATTGTCGAACCTGGAATTTGACCAGGGCCGTGCGGCGCTGCTGCCGGCATCGGAAGCAAAATTGAAGTCGCTGTCCAAGGCGATGACCGAGCGCCCAGGCCTGAAACTGGATATCACCGGCCGCTTCGACGATAGCGCGGAACTGGAAGCCATGAAGCGCGCGGCGCTTGACCGTAAGCTGCGACAGCTCAAAACGCGCGACTTGCAGGCCAAAGGCGCGGCCCTGCCGGAAGGCGGCGTGGTGGTTAGCAAGGAAGAATACGCAGGCCTGCTGGCGCGTGCCTACAAGGACGAGACGTTCACCAAGCCGCGCAATGCGCTGGGCTTCACCAAGTCGCTGCCGACCGAGGAAATGGAGAAGCTGATGCTGGCGAATATCAAGTTCGAGCAGGATGATTTCATCGCGCTGGGCAACCGCCGCGCGCAAGCTGCAAAAGATTGGTTGACAGGACAGGGGCAGGTGCCACCGGAGCGTGTGTTCCTGATCGCGCCGAAGTCCGGCGCAGCGGGCCGCGTCGATTTTTCGCTGCACTAGGAGCCGCGCATGCCATTGCTGGACTTGGGTAAGGCGCAACTGAATTACCAGCTGATCGAGGGCGATTCGCGCAAGCCTTTACTGGTGTTCTTGCACGAGGGCCTGGGTTGCATCGGCATGTGGAAGGAATTCCCTGAGAGGCTGTGCGCGGCAACCGGCTGCCCTGGCCTCGTATATGACCGGCAGGGCTTCGGTTTGTCGTCGCCGCAGCCGGCGCAGCGCACCGTTCATTACCTGCACCAATCGGCGATGCTGGAACTACCGGCCCTGATCGAGCGCCTGGCCCCAGGCCGCGAGCATATCGTGGTGGGCCATTCGGATGGCGGAAGCATCGCCCTGATTTACGCGGCTGGACGGCCACAGGGACTGCGCGGTGTCATCAGCGCGGCAGCGCACGTGTTCGTGGAAGACATCACGATCGAAGGTATCCGCGCTGTGCTGGCCGCACACGGCTCCGGAAAAATGCTGCGTGCGCTTGCACGTCATCACGGCGACAAAGCGGCGACGGTTTTTTCATCCTGGGCCGATACCTGGCTGGCACCCTGGTTCAGGCAGTGGAATATCGAATACCTGCTGCCGGCGATTGCCTGCCCATTGCTGGCAATGCAGGGCAGCGACGACCATTTTGGGTCCGGCGCGCAGCTGGACGCCATCGAATGCGCCACGCCCGGTGCGCGCCAATTGCTGTTGCCTGACTGCGGCCACAGCCCTCACCTTGAACAAGCAGAAGCCACCCTTCAGGCGATGGCGGCTTTCATCAATCCTTTGGCGGGGTAGACATCGGCTTCTGCCCGTTGGCGTGCTTGAGCATGGCCGTCAGCAGGGTGACATCTTCGTCGCCTTCGGCCGGCGCATTGTTGCGTGGCAGGCGTGGTGGCGGCAAAGCCGGCTTGGCCGGGTGAGGGCGCACGGCGCGTGGTTCGGGTCGCGCCACAGCTATCGCGGGCGGCTGCTGCACGGATGGAGTTGCATGCGCCGGTTCGTTGACGATGGTCGCCGCCTGCGAGTCTGAGGCGGCGTGGACCCTGGCCATTGCAACTGGCGCCAGCGCGGAATGCGATGCAGGCGCGCCAACATCTTGCAGCCACCCCCACGCGGCGGCAATGATGGCAAACAGCGAGGCGACAGCCGCGAAGCGCGCCCGCTGCACGGAATTCCAGCCTTGCCACTGCCGCGCCACTGTTGGCACATGCCCACCATTGGCCAGCCGCGTCAGGATCCGATGGCTATCGTCCCTTTGCGCACCGCCTGCAAACAAGTCGGGCTGCATAAGTCCTCCCAAAGCTTGATTTGGCTCGTCATGTCTGATCCCGAGCCGGCATAGGATGCAAGTGTCGCGCAGCGTATGCGCATTCGCATTGACGGAACGCACCATGTTGTTATTTATCGTGGCATGCATTTTTATCGCAGCCTGCGCAGGTGGCTGGCTGTTGCTATTCCCTCCAAAGCTGGCGCCAAACCCGCGCCGGCGCCGCCTGTTTTTGCTCGGTTCCGGCGCGGTGCTGCTGGCGGGAACGCCGCCGCTGCTGGTGCGCTTGCTGCGTCCGCGCTGGTCGCTGCCTGCGTTCGAAGACAGCGGTCGTCCCGCCGATCCGAAAATCACAGCTTTGCTGCAAGGCGAACAGCTTGTGCCGCCGCCGCCACTGCCGCCGCTGGTTTTCTCCGCTGCAGATGTGGACCTGCTGCGGCCTATGTTGTCGCAAGCTGACCGCGATTGGCAGAGATTGGATAAGGATTTTGCCCAGCGCCTGCTGGCGGTATTCAATGTGATGCGCGAACGCCACGGCTACGAAATGGCGCTGCTGGAGGGGTACCGCAGCCCGGAGCGGCAGGAGCGGCTGGCTGCCGCCGGCAGCCATGTCAGCAACGCGCGGGCTTTCCAGAGCTTCCATCAATATGGACTGGCCGCCGATTGCGCCTTTGTTCGCGAGGGCCGGCTGGTGATCAGCGAACGGGATCCCTGGGCCTTGCGCGGCTACCAGCTGTATGGCGAAGTGGCGGAAGCTGCCGGCATGGTATGGGGCGGCCGCTGGACCATGATGGATTTTGGCCACACAGAATTGCGCACACACGATACCAGGGCTTGAGGCGGCTCAAGAAACGTCGTTCGGCTTGATGGCAACATCAGTCAACCTGCCTCTCTCCTCCAGTCCATCATGTGGCAAAGAATCTGGTACCTGCTGACCGATTGGCGCGTCCTGAATGTGCTGGCCTTTGTCCTGCTGGCAGGTCTGCTATTCCTGGGCGCCGAGTTCCTGCAACTGGCGCTGATCTGGGCCTTGCTTGCGATCGCGGCTCTTGCCGTGCTGGCACTGGCCGTGCGGGGTGCACGGCGCTACTTGGCCTACCGGCGGGAACACGAGCCTGAGCCTCCAGTCGAAACGTGCGCCCAGGCCGACCTGGAAGCGGTGCGCAGCGCGATGCTGGACGCTGTCGGCACCATAAAAAACTCGCGCCTTGGCCGCGCTACGGGCGCTCGCGCGCTGTACGAACTGCCCTGGTATATGGTGATCGGCAACCCGGCGGCGGGCAAGAGCAGCGCCATTACACAATCCGGCCTCCAGTTTCCGTTCGCGGACGCGCGCGCGATCCAGGGCGTAGGCGGGACGCGCCAATGCGACTGGTTCTTCACGGCTGAAGGCATCCTGCTCGACACCGCCGGACGCTATGCGGTGCAAGCGGCCGACCGCGAGGAATGGCATGGCTTCCTTGGACTGTTGAAGAAGCACCGCCGGCGCGCGCCGGTCAACGGCATCATCATCGCAGTCAGCATCGCCGAGTTGCGTGGCGACGATCCGGAGGCCGTGCTGCAGCTTGCACGCAGCCTGCGCCAGCGCGTTCAGGACCTTATCGAAAAGCTGGAAGTCTTCGCGCCCGTGTATGTGATGTTCACCAAAGCGGACCTGATAGCCGGCTTTGCAGACTTCTTCGCCGATGCGGAACTGGCGGAGCGCGAACGGCCCTGGGGCGCGACCATGCCGTTCAGGCAAAAGGCCGGTTGCCGCGAAATGCTGGCATTTTTCGAACAAAGCTACGATGAACTATGCGACGGCTTGCGTGAAATGGCCGTCGCCATCATGACCCAGCGCCGCCGCGAACTGGTCCCGGCAGGCGTGCATACCTTTCCGCTTGAATTTGCGGCCCTGCGTGCGTCGTTGAAGGCTTTCCTGGCCACCCTGTTCGAGGACAATCCCTTCCAGTTCCATCCTGTTTTCCGGGGCTACTACTTCACCAGCGCACTCCAGGAGGGACAACCCCTATGCGCGCAATCGCTGCGGGTGGCGCAGCGTTTCGGCCTGGCGCGGCCGGCTGATGCGGCAACGCGTCCGCGCATCCAGACCGGATATTTCTTGCCCCGGCTTTTTCGTGACGTGATTTTCGCCGATAAGAATTTGGTCTCGCAGTATGCGACCCGCAGGCAGCGCCTTCTGCGCAACGGGTCGCTTGCCACGGCTGTGGTGCTGCTTGGCATGGTGCTGGGAGCATGGACCTGGTCCTATTCGGGAAATGCGCAGCTGGTCGCCAATGCCGCAGCGGATCTGGAAAAGGCCGTCAAACTGCAGGCGCAGCGCCCGGACCTGCAATCGCGCCTGGAAGCACTGCAACTGCTGCAAGACCGCATCGAGCAAATGGACAAGCTGGAGCGAGAATCGCCATGGCTTTGGGGAATGGGACTTTCCCAGCGCGGCGCGCTGGAACGAAAGCTGCGTAGCGAATACTTCAAAGGCATGTCTGAAATCCTGCTCAAGCCCGTGGCCGCGAGCCTGGAAAACCAGCTGTTTGCCTTGGGCCGTCGCGAAGCAGGCAATGTCGAGGATTCCTATAACGCGCTGAAGGCATACCTGATGCTGGCCGATAAATCCCACGCCGAAACTGGTCACCTGGGTGACCAGTTGACCCGCCATTGGCGCGGCTGGCTGGAGGCCAATCGCGGTGCCATGCCGCTCGAGGAGCTGCTGCGTAGCGCGGAAGGATTGATTTCCTTCTACCTTTTGCAGCTTTCGGATCCAGCCTGGCCTCGACTTGAACCAAAACTCGCGCTGGTCGAGGCGGCGCGTGAGCAGTTGCGGCAAGTGGTACGCGGCATGACGGCCCGCGAACGTGTTTATGCCGAGATCAAGGCACGTGCAAGCACGCGTTATCCCGCGATGACGGTGGCGCGCATCGTCGGTGAACAAGACCGCGAGCTGGTACAGGGCAGCCATGCGGTTTCGGGCGCCTTCACGCGCGAGGCATGGGAAGGATATGTGCGCGACGCTATCCGCGAGGCGGCCAACAGCTCGCTGCAATCGAGCGACTGGGTGCTGAAAACGGCGGAACGCACCGACTTGACGCTGGAGGGCAGCCCGGAACAGGTGCAAAAGGCACTGATCGAGAGCTACAAAGTCGAATGCAGTAAGGAGTGGCTGGCTTTCCTGCAAGGCGTTGCCATCGCCAGCATGTCGGACTTCCCCCGCACGGTCGATGCGATGAATCGCCTTGGCGACCCTGCCGCCTCTCCGTTGCTGAAGGTTTGGAGCGCCGTGGCAGCGCAAACCAGCTGGGATATTCCGTCTCGTGCAGCGGACAGCGTGCAGCATGCCGATAGCGGTTTGGCGCAATGGCTTAAAGCCCGCCTGTTTGAACGCGCCCCGGCAGGGGGCGCAGTCGCAGCCGCATTGCCGGCTCCGCAGGCAGGCGCGTTGGGACGTGAGTTTGCACCTGTGGCGGCTATGCTGGCGAGCCGCGACAAGGATGGTTCCATGATGCGGGCTTACCTCGAACATCTGTCTCGGCTGCGCGCGCGCCTGAACGGCATACGAAACCAGGGCGACCCGGGTCCCGGTGCGCGCCAGCTTATGCAGCAGACGCTCGAGGGCAGCGGTTCCGAACTGGCCGATGCGCTGCGCGATGTGGATGAACAGATGATGGCGGGACTGGAGGAGCGCCAAAGGCAAGCGATTCGGCCGCTCCTGGTCAGGCCCTTGATCCAGGTCTTTGCGGGGCTGGTGGCGCCAGCCGAAGCGGAGATCAACAAGACCTGGCAAGCACAAGTCTACGAACCGTTCATGCGCACGCTGGCCGCAAAATTCCCATTCGCGCCGGCTGGCAGCGCGGAGGCCAGCCAGGCGGAAATCGCTCAGGTCTTCGGGCCGGAAGGGGCGATCGCAAAATTCGCCAGCGCCTCGCTGGGAGCCCTGGTACTGAGGCGCGGTGACGTGATGGCGCCGCGCACCTGGGCTGAGATGGGCATCAGCTTCACGCCGCATACCTTGCAACGCTTCCCGGGCTGGATGGCTCCCGTGGCGGCAGGCGGCGTGGCGTCGGCTACGCAGACTGTTTTCCAGCTGCTGCCGCATGCAGGCAGTGGGCTGGCGGAGTATTCGATTGAGATAGACGGACAATTGCTACGCTTCCGCAATGGCGTGCCGCAATGGAGCAATATGGTCTACCCGGGGCCACAGGGAAGCAGCGGCGTGCGGATCAGCGGTGTCACGGAGGACGGCAAGGTGGTGGAGCTATTCAGTGAAACCGGCGCAACTGGCTTGCGGCGGATGATCGACTCCGCCAGCCGCACGCGCAAGGAGGAGGGCGTGCATGAACTGCGTTGGAGTAGCGGCGGCGCATCGGTGACGGTGGAATTGCGCATCACCAGCACGCCGGGCAGCACGCCCGAAGATAACGGCTTCCGCGGCATGCGGCTGCCTGAGACTGTAGTTGGCAGGAGGGGAGCGCCATGACTGTCGCGGCGCCACGCATTGCATATTTCGGCAAGCTGCCAGGCTGCGGCGACTTTGTGCGCTCGCCTGGCGACCAGGTGCTGGTGGAGTTGATGGACCAATGGCTAGCGACAGTCATGCAGCGTCTTTCGACCAATCCGCGCTGGCGCCAGCATTACGATGCCTGCCCGCCGCTGGACTTCGCCTTTGCTGGAACGCGTTCGCGCCAGGTGGTCAGCGGCCGCCTGTTGGCCAGCCGGGACCAGTCGAAACGCCGCTTCCCTTTTGTTTGCATGGCGGTGCACCAGGTAGCAAAGCCGCGCGACTTCCTGCCTTGCAGTCCGATGGCGTTGGCGCCGACGTGGGAGGGGCTGGCAATCGCCGCCGGCGTCGCCTGGGCGGCGGCTGGGCGCCCGGTCGACGGCATCCAGCCGGTGCCGGTAACGGAAGTGGCGCTGGCGCAGGCGAGCTTTGATGAATATCTCGTCGGCGCATGCCTGGCCGGCCTGGAAGCCGCGCTGGCGCCGCCCCCTGCCGCCATGTCCATGCGGCAGTTGCTTCTTGCATTGGGCTTGCTTTTGTCGCCCCTGCGCCAGCAAGGACCGGTGCCATCGCGCTGCTTGGCCCTGCCTTTGCCGCATGATGCAGCGCTGCGCCCGCAGGTCGCCGCATTTTGGATGACGCTTGCCGCTCCAATGCTGGCGCGGCAGGATCTGGAGTTAGCCTTATTCCTGGCGCCGGTCGCCGGCCAGCCCTCGCTGGTGCTTGGCCTGGACGGCGCCAACCCGGCCAGCCTGGGAGCCGTCATTGATCCGGATGCCAGGAGGGAAGGCATGGTGCAGCTCACGGACTGCGCCTGGGTGGAGGGCGCACTGCAAGGGGACGCACCCTTGCTGCGCCTTGCCGCATGCCTCGAGCAAGGGCAGCTTGGCCTGCCTGCCGCGATACAACTGTTCCAGGAAACCTTCTGCTGACAAGGAGCCCGGCATGCGCAAACTGGCTTTGACCCTTTGCCTGGCCGCCGGGGCGCCCGCACTGGCGCAGGTGGCGCCGGTCACCGTTGCGGGCACCGTGCCCGACGAGGCGACCAAGTCCGCCATTCTGCAACGGGCGCGCGCCCTGTACGGCGCCGCACGCGTGGTGGATCAGCTCGCGGTGGGTAATGTCGTGGCGCCGCCCAACTGGAGCGCGCATATGCAAAAGCTGCTCTCCGAGCCACTGAAGCAGGTCAGCCAGGGGCACCTGACGGTGGAGGGCAACCGCGTTGGAATCCGTGGTGACGTAGCCAACGAGGCACAGCGGCAGCAAGTGGCCAGCGACCTGGCCAACAGCCTCAATCCCACCTTCACCATCAGCAACGGCCTGCGCGTCAATGCCCCTGCGCAAAAGCTGCTGGATACCGCTTTGGCGCGGCGCATCATCGAATTCGAAAGCGGACAGGCCGTGATCAGGCCATCGGGCTTGCAGATCCTCGACGAAATGGCGGCGGCGATGGCGCAGATCGGCGGCCGTAAGGTGGAAGTGATCGGCCACACCGACAATACCGGCGCGCGCGAAGCCAACCTGGCGCTAAGCCTGGCGCGCGCCGCAGCGGTGCGCAGCTACCTGGCGGCCAAGGGCATCCCGGCTGCAAGTGTTGCGGTGGCGGGAGCGGGTCCGGATCAACCGGTCGCAGATAACTCCAACACAGAAGGGCGCGCGCGCAACCGCCGTATCGAGTTCCGCGTCATCGACTGAGACGAGTCAAGGCAAGCTTACTGAGAGCGTGGCTGGGCGCGGCGGCTGTTTCACGACGTCCTGGTAGGCAGCCATGGTGGCGCCGGTCGAGTTGTCCAAGGTAAAACGCATGATGCCGAACGATGCCAGCGCAGCCAGGACGAACACACCACCGGCTATCCATATCGGGCCATTGCTTTGCAGCTTGTGGGCGACGTTGTCGGGCCGCGCTGCGCGTGGAGCGAAACCTTTACCGTGACCACGCAGGTGCGCAATCTCGTCGCCAAGCCGCGCGGCGAGATAGGCCAGGCGATCGGCGCCGTCAAGTGCATAGCGCCCTTTGAAGCCAAGCAGCAGGCACATATGGAATACCTCGAGCGCCTGCAGCCTTTCACTGCCCCTCAGCCGCAGATTTTCAAGCTTTTCGAAGAAGTGCTCCCCCGCCAACTGATCTCCGAACAGCAGCAATTGCAGCGGCCTGCGTTCCCAGGCGTCGCGTAGTGGAAAGGCTGATGCCAGGATGGTCTCGTCCAGAGCGGCGCAGAAGGCGTATCTCGCGGCTTCGATATCTTCCGCCGCGATTTTCAGTTCGCGTGCGGCATTACTGAAGTCGTCGAGGAAGCCGTGGATGGCCGCCGCGAATTCGGTTTCCCCAGGGGGGACGCTGCCATGCCGTAAAAGTGAAAGCATATGGAAGCCTTCGTGCATCAGGTCCACCAAGTCCGGGGTACGCTGCTTGGGTGGCGCGGCGCGCCGTTCGATGAATTGGCTCATTTGGTCACCACCAGGAGTTCGAGCCGCAGTTCCTTGATCCCTGCGGGCACGTAGATGGAAATGGACTGTGCCTTGAGCATCTGCTCATACAGCACGCCACGGTTCTCCAGCGCGAAATAGCACGTATCGGGACGCACGGGAATTGCAGACGGCACTTGAGGCGCATGGACAAGTGTCACGCCGGGCATGGCGGACAGCACGCATTGTTCCACATCGTCCGGCGCACCTGCTTTTACACGCAGCGGTACAGCATCGACCAGTTCCAGGGCCGGCACGGCGGCCGCAATAGCCAGGTAGAGCGTGGCGTCGGCGCCGATCTTGCCCGAATCGAGCTTGCCAATGTGGTAGCCGGGCTTTTCCTCGCGCAGGGCAATCGAGAAGTAGCGCGCCGAGATGACAGTGTCGAGCAGCTCGCGAATCATGCCATCCAGTTGCAGGAAAGATGGCCCGGGTGCAGCGTGGTCGTAAGCCGGCCGGTTACCCAGGTGGACAAGGCGCGAATAAGTCATCAGGCCACCCGCCAGGCCGAGCATTGCCTGGTAAAGGCGCTCGGGATGCAGGGTGGGATGGCGCAGCAGGTGCAGCAGCGTGGCGGCCGAGGTGGAGACGGTGTGCAGCAGCCAGAAGGAAGAAACATCGCCGCTACGGAACTCGATGACGTTGCGGCTTGGTTCGCGCATATGGCCCTGCAGTGCGTTTGCCTTGGCTTGCAGCGCATCCATCAGCTGGTCCAGGAGTAGCTTGAGCCGTGGCGTGGCGGCTATGCTGATGGAGGGAGGCATGAACGACGCGTCGATTTCGAAGCTGCCGGAAACGACGCGGCGCAGGCGCAATAAGGGAAAACTGTCGTAAGCGCCGCGCGGCTCAAGGTCGGACACCAGGCGCACCTGCTTGCGCAAATATATCAGGCCGGCCGGCAAGGCATCGCTGAACAAGTCCTCTGTCTCGCGTTGCGCCTGCTGGAAGCGGTCATTTTCCTGCGACGGCATCGCGGCGTGAAAGAAGATTTCTTGCACTTCCGCAGGCAAGGTACCCAGGTCAATGGCCGGAGGCAGCGGATCGCTGGCCGGCGCGTCAAACAACTCGCCTTCGCGAAAGATGGCGCGCAAGGCAAGCAGGCGCAGTTTGCCGTTCGCCAGCGCCGCCTGGTCCCATTCGATTGCCTGAACGCCCCACAGCATTGGCTGAGCGGCCAGCGCGGTGGCGTGCACGCGCGCTTCGTGATAGCGGTCTTGCTGCTGGAAGTGCTGCGGGCGCAGGAAAAGGCCTTCGCTCCAAAGGATCTTCGCTGGTAATGTCATGCCGGCCTCCTTGTTTGAAGATTCCATTAAAGCTGCGCATTTGCAGGCTGCGTTTGCGCGCGCTCAAACAGCGGCGCAGTGATGTAGGGGGACTTTGAGACAGCGCAATGGCAAGCCCGCACATCGATCCAATAATGGCCTTCACTTTGCGGAAGGAGAGAACGATGCGCAGATCATGCACTGCAGTTTTTGTCGTCGCGGCCTTGCTTGCAGGCTGTGCCACCGAAGAGCCGCTGCAACGCAGCGACAAAATAGCCCTGAGATCCCTTGAGAGCATGCTGGCCGATGCGGACCGCGCCGCTGCCGCAGGCCAGCACGAAAAATACCAGGCGGCGTTGAAAGCTGCGGCGACAAGCTACCCCGCCGATAAGGCTCCCTGGCTGCAAGTGGCTCAAGCGCGATTTGACCGAGGCAGTTACAGCGAAGCGATCGTGAACGCGCAGGAAGCATTGCAGCGTGACCCTACCGACAAGCAGGCACACAGCATCATCGCCGTCAGCGGCCTGCGCCTGTCCACCCGTTCGCTGCTGGAACTGAGCCAGCAAAGCAACCTCGGTGGATCGGTCCGAAGCGAAGCGCAGGAACTGGCACGCACCCTGCGTACGGCGCTTGGCGAAGACGTGCTGGTGCCGGTAGCCGGGGCGCCGCGCCAACCAAAGAAAGCCGCGGCGCCCATCAAGCTGCAGTCGCCGCGCAGCACCACCAACCCGTCTACCGCAGCCGATCCTTTCGGCGCCCTCAAATAGGAGCATGCAAATGACAAACCGTGACAGTGTGCAGAAGCGCTTGACAAAAGTGCGTCCGCCGCGCGTGCAGATGACCTATGACGTGGAGGTTGGCGATGCGATGGAAAACAAGGAACTGCCTTTTGTGGTCGGCGTCATGGGGGACTTCAGCGGCAACCCGACCGCTCCGCAAAAGCGGCTGAAGGAGCGAAATTTCGTCAACATCGACAGCAGCAATTTCGACGAAGTGCTGGCTGGGGTTAATCCGGTGCTGAATTTTCAGGTGCCGAACCGGCTGGGCGGGGAGGGCGAATTCCCGGTGGAGCTTCATTTCAAAGGCATGCAGGATTTTCGCCCGGAAGCCATCGTGCGCCAGGTCGAGCCCCTCAGCAAACTGCTCGAGGCGCGCAGCAAGCTGGCGGACCTGCGCAACAAACTGGCCGGCAACGACCGGTTGGAAGACTTGCTGACCGATGTGCTGAAAAACACGGAAGACCTGGCGGCCATCGTGCCCAAGGAGGAATGAGATGAGCGCGCAACTGAAAGCAGCGGCGCAGACCGCGTTGGAAGAGGGCGACCTGCTGGACCGCATCGTCGAGGAAAGCAAGGTCGCCAAATCCAGCAGCGAGCATGAACGTGCGCGCGACATCATCAGCGAGCTTGCGCGGCAAGTGGTGAAGGGCACGGTGCAGATGTCGCATAACCTCTCCGCCACAATCGATGCACGCGTGGCGGAGTTGGACCGCATGATTTCGGACCAGTTGAGCGCCATCATGCACACCCCGGCATTCCAGAAGCTCGAGCAGAGCTGGACCGGCTTGCATTACCTGGTTGGCAGCACGGCTACCGGCCCGTCATTGAAAATCCGCCTGCTGAACGTGAGCAAGCGTGAACTGGTGCGCGACTTCCAGAGCGCACTGGAATTTGACCAGAGCACCATTTTCAAGAAGGTCTACGAAGAGGAGTTCGGCACCTTCGGCGGCTCGCCATATGCCGCGCTTTTGGGCGACTTCGAGATTTCGCGGCAACCCGAAGACGTCTATTTCATCGAGCAGATGTCGCACCTTGCCGCCGCGGCCCACGCGCCCTTCATCAGCGCCGCCTCGCCGGAGCTCTTCGGCTTGGAGAACTACGGTGACCTTGGCAAGCCGCGCGACCTGGCCAAGGTATTCGATACCGTGGAATACGCCAAGTGGAAGGCCTTCCGCGAATGCGAGGACTCGCGCTACGTCGGCCTGACGCTGCCGCGTTTCCTGGGGCGCCTGCCGTTCAATCCCGTCGATGGCACCACCGTCGAAGGCTTCAATTTCGTGGAAGACGTGGATGGCCGCGACCACCACAAATACCTGTGGTGCAATGCCGCTTATGCCTTCGGTGCCCGCCTAACCAAGGCGCACGAGGAATTCGGCTGGTGCGCCGCCATTCGGGGTGTGGAGGGCGGCGGCCTGGTGGACGACTTGCCGACCCACACCTTCAAGACCGACGAGGGCGAAGTCGCGCTGAAATGCCCGACCGAGGTGGCGATCACCGACCGCCGCGAGAAGGAGCTGAGCGATCTGGGATTCATCTCCCTGGTCCACTGCAAGAACACCGCCTATGCCGCCTTTTTCGGCGCCCAGTCGGCGCAGAAGGCCATGCGTTACAGCTCGGAGGCGGCCAACGCGAACGCGGTGCTGTCCTCCCAGCTGCAATACATCTTCGCCGTATCCCGCATCGCGCATTACATGAAGGCCATGATGCGCGACAAAATCGGCAGCTTCGCAGCCGCCTCGAATGTGGAAGATTTCCTGAATCGCTGGCTGATGAAATACGTCCTGTTGGATGATAACGCCAGCCAGGAACAGAAAGCGCAATTCCCCTTGCGCGAAGCTTCGGTGCAAGTGAGCGAGGTTCCGGGCCGGCCCGGCGTGTTTCGCGCCGTCAGCTTCCTGCGTCCCCATTTCCAGCTCGACGAGTTGACCGTTTCCCTCCGCCTCGTGGCGGAACTGCCGCAAACCACCAACTACTGAAAAGGAGTATTGCAATGGCAATCGACGTATACCTGCATATCGACGGCATCAAGGGCGAATCGGCCGATGAGCGCCACAAGGACTGGATCGAATGCAAATCGGTCAGCTGGGCCGTGGAGCAGCCGCGTTCCGCCACGTCCTCGACCGGTGGCGGCCACACGGCCGAACGCTGCGAGCATCACGACGTGGTGATCACCAAACTGGCCGACCTGGCCTCGCCCATCCTGCTGCAAACCTGTTCCGCCGGACGCACCATCCCTCGGGCCAAGCTTGAATTCATGCGCGCCGATGCGCAGGGCGAGCGGGTCAAGTACTTCGAGATCGAACTCGATAACGTGCTGATTGGCGCGGTGTCGCCCTCGGTGAGTGAAGGCGACATCCTGACTGAAGAGGTGGGCTTCAAGTTCTCCAAGGTGCGCTGGAAGTACACGCAGCAGCGCATTTCCGGCGGCATGGGCGGCAATACATCCGGCGGATGGGACCTGGCTTCCAACCGCATTGCCTGATTCTGGAGGGAGTTGCGGCTGCGGCGCACATGCGCTGCAGCCGTTTTTTTCGGAGATGCGGCATGGATGGCTTTCGCCTTGGCTTATTGGACCGTTTGTTGGGAAGCCATTCCGGTGGACGCTTCCTGTCGCAGGAACAGTTGAAGGAAAGCGTGGCGCGCGACCTGGAAGTACTGCTGAACACACGCACCGCGTTGCCGCAACAGCTGCTGCAAGCCTATCCGGAATGCGCAAGCTCGATCCTGAACTTCGGGCTGGCGGATTTTGCCGGCCTGTCCCATAGCAGCAGCGAAGACCGGGCGCGAATCTGCAGCAGCATACGCCAGGCGGTGGAGCGGCATGAGCCGCGCCTGCGAAATGTGCTGGTCACCCTGGCCGATCGCAACGGAAGCGTCAACCGCATCGATATCGTCATCGTCGGCATGCTGCGCACGCATGGCGGGAGCGAAGCGGTGAGCTTCAGCGCCGCACTTCAGCCCTCATCGCTGCATTATTCCATCAAGCGCGGAGCCATCGCATGAGTATCCAACTGAAAACCCTGATCGGAAAACTGAATGGCGCCTGCCGCGCCGCCGCAACCCGCGCTGCAAATATCGCCATTGGCATGGGGCATGGCGAAGTCGATGTCGAGCATCTTCTGCTTGCGTTGCTGGAGCAGCCGGAATGCGATTTGCTGGCGATCGCAGGCCGCTGCGAAGTAAGCCCTACCGCGCTGGAGTTTGATTTGCGGCGCGAACTGGCTGGGGTGTGCGTTGCTACGGTGCGTGTTCCGGTATTTGCGAGGCGGCTGCAACTGCTGCTGGAGCATGCGTGGCTGATTTCCTCGCTGGCCTTGCCGCAGCCGGACCAGGTACGCAGCTGCCATTTGCTGCTTGCGTTGCTGACGGAATCGGAATTGTCGCAACAAGCGACGCGCATCTCTTCGCTGTTTGCGCGATTCCCGGTCGATGGCCTGAAACATCGCATGGAGAAGTATGTCGCCGGCTCCGCGGAGGGCGAGGCCGAAGCGCAAGAGCTGTCGCCGGCGGCGCCGCAAATGCCGGCGCTGGCGCAATACACCGTCAACATGTGCCAGCTTGCGCGCGACGGAAAATTGGATCCGGTAATCGGCCGCGCTGCGGATGTACGGCAGCTGATGGACATTCTGCTGCGGCGCCGCCAGAACAACCCGATCCTGACCGGTGCGGCGGGCGTCGGCAAAACTGCCGTGGTGGAGGGCCTGGCCCTGCGTATTGCCGCCGGCGAGGTGCCGCCGCCCTTGCGCAACGTGGAACTGCATGCCCTGGACCTGGCGCTGCTGCAGGCCGGCGCCAGCGTTCGCGGCGAATTCGAGGCGCGCCTGAAGAATGTGATCGACGAAGTGCGCCGCAGTCCGCGTCCCATCGTGCTGTTCATCGACGAAGCGCACACCATGATCGGCGCCGGAGGTACGGCCGGACAGGGCGACGCGGCCAACTTGCTGAAGCCAGCCTTGGCGCGCGGCGAGTTGCGCACCATTGCCGCCACGACCTGGAGCGAATACAAACGATATTTCGAGAAGGACGCGGCACTGGCCCGACGTTTTCAGGTCGTCAAGGTCGAAGCACCGGACGAGGACACGGCGGCGGCAATGCTGCGTGCCATGGTGCCCCTCATGGAGCGGCATTTCGGGGTGCGCGTGAGCGACGATGCCGTCACGGCGGCGGTGCGGCTGGCGCACCGCTATATCAATAGCCGCCAGCTGCCCGAAAAGGCAGTCGGCGTGCTGGACACGGCTTGCGCCCGCGTCGCACTGAGCCAATGCGCATCGCCAGCGCTGCTGGAAGACGCAGCCTGCCAGATCGAGCGTCTATCTGCGCGCATCGCGGCGTTGGAGCGCGATACGGCGACCGGTGCCGGCAGCAGCGATGGCGGCCCATCCCCGGTGGCCGCCCTGCGCGACGAGCGAGGCAGCCTGCAAGCCTGGCACGCGGAGCTGGCGGCGCGCCATGAACGTGAGCGCGAGCTTTGCAAGCGCGTTGTCGCGCTGCGGCAAGGCGGCGATGCCAGCGCCGCCGCCAGCGCCCAGCAAGAACTGCACGCCCTGCAGCGCGAAGCACCGATGGTAGCGCTGGAAGTCGACCGCCATGTTGTCGCTGGCGTGGTCGCGGCATGGACTGGTATTCCTGTCGGCCGCATGCTGCGCGATGAAATCCGCACCGTGCAGCAGCTCACCCCCGCGCTGGAGTCGCGTGTGCTGGGCCAGCCGCATGCCGTTGAAACCATCGTGCAGCGCATGCGCACCGCGCGTGCGGGACTGGACGATCCGCGCAAGCCGAAGGGCGTATTCCTGCTGACCGGTCCTTCGGGAGTGGGCAAGACCGAAACCGCGCTGGCCCTGGCCGATTTGCTGTACGGAGGCGAGCGCAAGCTGGTTACCATCAATATGAGCGAGTACCAGGAGCCGCACAGCGTGGCTGGCCTGAAAGGTTCGCCGCCCGGCTACGTCGGTTACGGCGAGGGCGGCGTGCTGACGGAGGCGGTGCGGCGCTGCCCTTACTGCGTGGTGTTGCTCGACGAGGCGGACAAGGCCCATCCCGACGTACTGGAACTGTTCTACCAGGTGTTCGACCGCGGCATGCTGGAAGATTCGGAAGGGCAGATGGTCGACTTCAGTAACACGGTCATCGTGCTCACGTCCAACCTGGGCTCCGCCGCCATCATGCAGGCCTGCCTGAACCGGGGCGAGGCGCCGTTGCCAATGCCGGAGGAGCTTGATGCCCTGCTGCGGCCGCACCTGGTGCGGTATTTTAAACCTGCCTTCCTGGGGCGGCTGCAAGTGGTGCCGTATTACCCGATCTCGGATGAAGCGCTGGCACAAGTCATTGCGATGAAACTGGGCCGTATCGGTCAGCGCATCAGCGAGAACCACCACGCCGAATTCTGTTGGGACGACGCGCTGGTGCAGGCGGTGCTCGCGCGCTGCACCGAGACTGACTCCGGTGCCCGCAATATTGACAGCATCCTGCATGGCAGCTTGTTACCGGGGATTGCAGACGTCCTGCTTGCGCGATTCGCAGACGGCATGCCGGTGGCGAAAGTAAAGGTGGGCGTAACGCGCCAGGGGCAATTCCGGATCACCACCAAATAGGAGGCCATATGTTCAGCAACGAGGATTTGCTGGTGCCGGTCAGCGCTGACCAGCCGTGCGGCGAGGATGTTTCGTTCGATGAGTGCATGGACGCGATTGCTGCCGCGCGGCGCCAGGATGATCCGACGCTGGAGCAGGGCGAGTGGACCACGCCGCTTCACACTGCGGATTGGCCGCTGGTGGCCAGCAGCTGTGCCGACTTGCTTCGCTCGCGCAGCAAGGACTTGCGGCTGGCAGTCTGGCTGGCCGAGGCGCGGGCGCATACGCATCGCTTGCGGGGGCTGGGAGATGGCTTCCACTTGCTGGCCAGCTTGTGCGAACGGTTCTGGGAGCACATGCATCCATTGCCGGAGGGCGGCGAGCATGAACTGCGCAGCGGCAACCTGGCCTGGCTGCTGGGGCGCACGCCGGCGCTGGTGCGGGACTTTCGCGCGGAAGGCGATCCCGAGGCCTGCCTGCGCGATGCGCAGCATTGCCTGGCGGGCCTGCAATTGCTGCAGGCCGCCGTCGATGCCCGGCTTGGCGCCGATGGCCCGGCCTTTGGGCCTGCGCGCGATGCGGTGCGGCGGGCGGTTGAACATGCTGCGCTCGAAGTCAGGTCCGTCGGTGCTGATGCCGGTGCCGACGATGAGGTGAATGCAGGGCGGGGCCCGGGTTCGTGGGCTGTGGCGGAGGGCGCGGCAGGCGGCAGGCCTGCGATGCCGCAATCGCGCGCACACGCGCTTGCGCAACTGCGGCTGGTGGCGGAATACTTCCGACGCACCGAACCGCATAGCCCGGTGGCCTACCTCGCTGAAAAGGCTGCCAAATGGGGGGAGCTGCCGCTGCATGAATGGCTGCGCGCCGTCGTCAAAGACCCGGCGCAGATCGCGCAACTTGAGGAACTGCTGGGGGCAAGCCAGCAATCCTAGTGTATGATCCGCGCCATGAACACCATGCCGCGGCGACCGATGTGCGCCAACTGCCTGCGCCCCGTCGCCACCTGCATTTGCCAGTTGGCGGCGCCGCTTGCGGGCGCGGTCGAAGTCCTGATCCTGCAGCATCCAATGGAAGTGCCGAATGCCAAGGGTAGCGCGCGCTTGCTGCATCTTTGCCTGCCAGGCAGCCGAATCGAAATTGGCGAACAGTTCGATGAAGCGGCGCTGCGCGCCATGCTCGGCGCGGGTGGCCGACAGCCGGTGCTTTTGTATCCGGGCACGCCAGGCGACCGTTCACTGGGAATCGCCCCGCCACCACCCTACAGCGCGACGCTGGCGCCCGAGCAGGTGCAATTGGTGGTGCTGGACGCGACCTGGCGCAAGAGCCGCAAGATGCTGTACCTGAACCCGGCCCTGCAAGCTTTGCCGCGCCTGCCTTTACGCGATACACCGCCATCGCACTATCTGATACGCAAAGCGCACGCGCCCGACCAGCTCTCAACGCTGGAGGCGACTTGCTATGCGCTGGCGCAGTTGGAAGGGGACGAACATCGCTATGACCGTGTGATCGCGGCTTTCGACGGCTTCGTCGCGCAGCAGCAGGCGCAGGCCGAGCGCGGCAGCATCGTCAGCTGAGAAGCTTCAGGCCAGGCGGGAGCGCTTCGCCCAGCATGCGCTGTTCGCTGGCCTGGTCGAGTTGCACAACTTCGCGCACCATGGCCGGCCATCCTGGCGGCGCCCCCGCAGCTGTAAGCCGGCGCACCACTTCCGCGCGTAATGTTTCGCGGATGTCGCGCGAACGGTCACCAGTCATGCGCGCCAGGTGGGCGGCGGCGAAACCCGCCGGCTCCACTTTGCGCCAATCCAGCAGCATGACGGCCTGCAGCCATGCTTCCACCGTTTCACTCGGCGCTACGTCGTGGGCGCTGCCGTGGAAGGGGCGCCGTGCCCCAACGCGGCCCAGCGCCCACAGGTAGCGGGTTTGCTTGGCGAGGTCCTTCGCCTTGGGCATCTCGCCCACCATCCAGTTGCCGATCTCGGCCTTGTAGGCGGAAGGGATGCGTTCGAGCGATGCGCCCAGGCGCAGCATGTCATCCTCGCTGCCGTTGACCAGGGTGACGGGACGGCGTCCGCGTTCGCGGGCATCGGCCTGCAGGTTGAAGGCGAAATCGTCCAGCAGGCGCAGTTGCGCAGCGGGAGGCAGGCCGCCTGCAACGCGGCGCCATAGCGTCCACCATTCGGCGCAGACCTGGCTGTCCTTGTGGTGCTGCACGCCAGTTTCGAACATTGCCCATAGCTGTTCGATGCGCCATTCGTCGAGCGTGTGGCCAAAGCCGGGCCGCAGGCAGTAGCCGGCCAGGTTGAGCCAGGTGCGTTCGTGCTCGGGCGAGCGGCGGCGGCCTTTGGCGCGCTCTATCAGGGCGTCGAACAGGCGGCGCAGCAGGGGCGTGGCCCAGCGTTCACGGCTACCTAACGAGTGTTCGAGCTGGCTGCGCAGCTGGCGCACTTCCTTGACGTCGACTTGCTGCGCGCGGCTGCCGAAGATGCGGTCGATCTTTTCCAGCGCGTCGGGCAGGCGCGCTGGCAGGGACGCTTCGGCGCTGGCATCGGCTGCACCGTCTTCGCCGGCGCAGCTGTCAGCGGCGTGATCGGCGCCGACTTCGCGCAGCTGGAATTCCAGTTGCCAGCGTTGGCCGTTGCCGTCGCAGTGCACTTCCAGCGTGCCGACTTCAGTCAGCGAGGCAGCCAGTTGCACGGTGATTTCCTTGCGCGCGTTGGCATCGTTGTTGTCGCGAAGTATGGTGGCAATGGCAGGCAGCGCGGTGAGATCGTCTGGTGCGAGGTCGGCCACTTCGCCGGCTTGCGGCGGCGTGGCGTCGGCCAGCGTGGTGGCGATGTGGAAGCGTACGGGGCGGCCCAGGCGCAAGGCGAAGCTGCGTTCGTCGAGGCGCACTTCGTGGCCGCTGGCCGCGCCGCGCGGGAGCAGGCAGACGGCGCGGCGCGTCACGCCGGGGGCGCGGGCGTTATCCAGTAGCAGCCAGTAGCTGCGCGGCGAGCCGCCGGCGATGGTGGGGGCCATGCCCTGTTTGCCAAGTGCGTACGCGACCCCGCCGCGGGCGACCGCCACGTCGGGGTTGTCGTTGTGGAGGACGCGCAGCGGCTGTCCGCGCCAGGCCGATAACGTTGCGGCCAGGCGCTCGGCCAATTTGGCGGCGCGGAATACGCCGCCGTTCAACAGCAGGGTGTCGGGGATGGGGAGCTTGCCGTCATCCGGCTGGCCCAGGGCATCGCGCGCGGCGGAGGCATGCTGGCGCAGGAAGCTGGCCAGGTGGCGCGTGATGGCCGGGTCGCTCGCGTAGGGCAGGCCGAATTCGACGATGCCGCCGCGTTTGAGTTGCGCGGGCTGCTGCGCTTCGTTGAGGGGGAAGAAGCCGTCCAGTACGATGCGCTCAATGTCTTGCCGCTGCAGCGTAACGGAGCGGCTGCCGCCAATCAGCTTGGAGCCAGAACCGAGAAGCGTGACGCTGATTTGCTCCGGCGCGTCCTCCGCCAGCAAGGCTTCCTTCGCCGCGCGGCAGCGTTCAGTGAGCTGGGCCAGGCGCGCCGCCGACAAGCGTTGCGGGGGCTGTGCGCTCGGCGTCCCGTCAGCGCTGGCGGACAGGCGCTGTTCGGCGAGGTGTGCCAGCGCCAGGTCCATATTGTCGCCGCCGAGGATCAAGTGATTGCCGACGCCGATGCGCGTCAGCTGCGGCGCGCCGTCCACCATTTCTACCTTGACGAGCGTGAAGTCGGTAGTTCCGCCGCCGACGTCGGCCACTAGCACCAGGCGTGCGGAAGCCAGCTCCTGCGCCAGCGTTGTGCGGTGGCGGTACAGCCAGTCGTAGAGCGCGGCCTGCGGTTCTTCAAGAAGGCGCAACGAAGGCAAGCCGGCCATGCGCGCCGCTTCCAGCGTAAGTGCTCGAGCGCCTTCGTCGAAGGATGCGGGTATGGTCAGTACGATTTGCTGCTGTTCAAGCGGCGCGGAAGGGAAGCGTGTATTCCATGCCGCCCGTAAGTGCGCGAGATAGCTCGCGCTGGCGGCAACCGGCGACACGCGCGCCACGTCATCCGCGGCGCCCCAGGGCAGGATGGGCGCCATGCGGTCAACGCCGGTATGGGATAGCCAGCTTTTGGCGCTGGCGACCAAGCGCCCGGGCACTTGTCCGCCAAGCTTGCGCGCCAGGCGGCCGACGACGGCGCCGGAAGGCGCGTCCGCCACCGTCGGCTCAGGCCAGGGCAGCTGCAATTCGCCCACCGCAAATTCGCCGGCAGCTGGGTGGTAGCGCGAGGAGGGCAGCAAGGCAGCGCTGCCAACCTCGCCGGGAGCGGTGAGCTGCTCGACTTCGAGCAGTTGGACATCGCCGCCCGGAGCGGCATAAGCGAGCACCGAATTGGTGGTGCCCAGGTCGATGCTGACCAGGTACTGCGTCATTGGCCTTCGCCGGCGCCGCGTACGTCGAATTCGACCTTCCAGCGTTGGCCATCCTGCGCCACGGCCAGCAGCTCCAGCGTGCCCGCTTCGCTGGCGTATGCATGCAGGCGCACCTGCACAACTTCGCCGGCGGAACGGCCTTCGGGCGACAGCGTAGCCTGAATTTCATTCAGCTCAATCAGTTCATCCGGACCCCAGAAATCGAGCACCGAGCCGATCTGGTCCTGGCGCCGCACTGAGGAACCGAAGAAGCGGAAGTGCACCGGCTCGCCGACCACCAGGCCGAATTCCTGGCCTGGCAATTCCAGCTCGCTGCCTTCTTCCATGCCGAACGGCGCCACGCACAGCGCCTGGATCGGCGGCTCCATGCCCGGGATGGCAGGCATCGAGGACTCCACGGCCACGTAGTAAGAGCGCGCCGTGCCGCCGCGAATGCGCACACCGGCGCCGCGACGCACATAGCTGTAATAGGCGGCGCCGCGTGCGACCGCCAGGTCCAGGTCCGCGCCGCCCAGCATGCGTGCCGGCTCGGCGCCTTCCATATAGAGCCAATCGTTGATGGTTTCCATCACGCGGCCAGCCAGCAGTTCGGACTTGAATACGCCGCCATTGAATAGCACTGCGCTTGGATGCAGGAAGGTGTGGGCCGGGTTGGCAGTAAAGCCTTCCAGTTCGCCGGTAGCGCCCACCTGGCGCGCCAGGAAAGCTGCCAGATGCTTGGTGATCGCCGCGTCCTGCGCGTAAGGCAGGCCAAGCTGGGTCAGGCCTGCGCGGGCGCGCACGGCAGGGCGTGCCGACGCTTCCACTTTCGGGAAGAAGCCGTCGGTGATGAAGGTCGTCACTTCGGCGCGCGTCAGCTCGGTGCGGATCGAGCCGCCGATCAGCTTCGAGCCGCGGCTTGGCACCACGATCGGCCAGGTTTCTGCCTGCGCGTTGGCCAGCAGGTTTTCCTTGGCGCTGCGGCAGCCGTAGGTCAGTGCGCGCATTTGCCACGCGTCGAGCTGGGTGCCGCTGGCGGCCAGCTTGCGCGCCACCAGATGGGCCAGGGCGAGGTCCATATTGTCGCCGCCCAGCAGGATATGGTCGCCTACGGCCACACGATGCGGTTCCAGCTTGCCGTCGCGTTCGAGGATGGCGATCAGCGAAAAGTCGCTGGTGCCGCCGCCCACGTCCATTACCAGGATGATGTCGCCCGGCTTGACTTCCTTGCGCCAGCGGCCATCGCTGTTCTGGATCCAGCTATACAGCGCGGCCTGCGGTTCTTCCAGCAGGGTCATGGCGTCGTAGCCGGCTGCGCGCGCGGCTTCGGCGGTCAGTTCACGCGCTGCCGGGTCGAAGGAGGCAGGAATCGTGACGGTTACCGCCTGCTGCGCAAACGGCGCTTCCGGATGGGCGTTATCCCATGCGGCGCACAAGTGTTTCAGGTAGCGGGTGGAAGCTTCCAGCGGCGAGACGCGCGAAACTTCTTCCGGCGCGTCATGCGGCAGGATGGCGGCGCGGCGGTCCACGCCCGGGTGGCACAGCCAGCTCTTGGCGCTCGAGACCAGGCGGATCGGCGTGGTGGCGCCGCGGCTGCGGGCCATTTCGCCCGTCACCGCGGGCTGTGCGTCGGCGGCGGCCCAGGGCAGGGCCAGTTCGCCGGCGGCCAGTTCGTCCGGGTGCGGCAGGTAGAGGAAGCTTGGCAGCAGCGGCAGTTCTTCCACCGTGCCCGGTGCGGTCAGCTGGGGCACGCGCAGTACGCCGTGCGCGGTTTTCTCGCCGTCGCTGCCGGCCAGTTCCACATAGGACAGCGCGCTATGCGTGGTGCCAAGGTCGATGCCGATGGCGTAACGTGGATCGCTCACAGCTCCACCTCGGCCGGCGCCAGGACTTTGGCGTCATGCGCTTCCGCCAGTTTGGGCAGGCGAACGCTGGAGGCGCGCCAGCCGCGGTGGCTCAGGGTGCCGGTGAACGGCGCCTTGCCGACCACGTTGCCGGTCAGGCGCACGGCAGCGGCGTCGAAGCCTTCCGGCAGCGTCACGCGGCTGCCTTCCGCTTCGCTGCGGATGCCTTCAATGGTGAAGTGCTCGCGCAGCACCTTGGCGCAGCCTTCATGCACCACGCGCGCTGCGGCGCCGATGTCGGCGTCGGAATAGGCGGACAAGTTTTCCTGGGTGAAGTCGATCAGGCGTGCTTCGCGCTGGAACAGCGACAGCAGTTGCAGGGCTGCGTCAGGCGTAGCTTCGCGCAAAGGCGCGGCGGCTGGAGCCGGGGCAGGCGTTGGAGTTGGGGCAGGTGCGGCTACCGGGCCGACTTGATCGTCGCGCACGCGCGCAGCGAATTCGGCATCGCCCAGGGTTTTGAAAAAGGCGCCAATGGCGAGGGAAATCCTGCTCCCAAAGGAGGGCAGATTGGAAGTTTTGCTCATGTTATTGCTCTTTGAATGTCGGGGGAAATCCCGGAGAAGTGCGCATGATACCAGCTTGGCTTGCAGGCGCGGCCAGGGCGGTTTAGAATACTGTATATATATCCAGTATTTAGCCGTCGAGGCACGCATGCAGGACGATGAACTAGAGGGGCAGGTGATGCTGCCGCCGCAATCGCGCAAGGCTCAAAAAGGGCGCGGAGCGGTATCAAATATGCAAGGCAGGTATGAATTGCAGGCGCGCGAGGCGTTTGATGACGGCTGGGCGCCCGATCCGGACGATGCCGATGCTGAAATGCGTCCGCCGTGCACCATCGTCACCGAAGAAATGGCCAAGACGATCCTGACGCATAACCAGTCGCCGGATATTCCCTTCAATGTTTCGCTGAATCCCTATCGCGGCTGCGAGCACGGTTGCATTTACTGCTTCGCGCGCCCATCGCATAGTTATCTCGGCCTGTCGCCGGGGCTCGATTTCGAGACCAAGCTATTTGCCAAAGTGAACGCGGCGGAGCTGCTGCGCGCCGAATTGTCCAAGCCCGGCTACCTGGTTGAATCGCTGGCGTTGGGCGTGAATACCGACGCCTACCAGCCGTGCGAGCGCGAATACCAGCTTACGCGGCGCGTGCTGGAAGTGCTGGCCGAGTGCAACCACCCGGTGGGGCTGATTACCAAATCCTCACTGATCGAGCGCGATATCGACATCCTCGCGCCGATGGCTGCGCGCAACCTTGCCGCCGCCTCGATCACCCTGACTACCCTGGATAGCAAGATTTCCCGCACGCTCGAGCCGCGCGCCGCCGCGCCGGCACGCCGCCTGCGTACGATTGAAACGTTGGCCAAGGCCGGCATTCCGGTCGGCGTCAGCATCGCACCGATCATCCCCTTCGTCACCGAGCCTGATATTGAAAAAATCATGGCCGCAGCGCGCGATGCCGGCGCGGTGATGGCAACTTACGTCGTGTTGCGCCTGCCATGGGAAGTGAGCCCGCTTTTCAAGGAATGGCTGGAAGCCCATTTCCCCGACCGCGCAGCACGCGTGATGAACCGCGTCCGCGATATGCGCGGCGGCAAAGAATATGAAGCAGAGTTCGGCTCTCGCATGCGCGGTGAAGGCGTATGGGCAGACCTGATCCAGCAGCGCATCGAAAAAGGCATCACCCGCTTCGGCTTCCACGGCCGCCACAGCAAATTCCGCTCCCTTGACTGCACCCAATTCAAACGCCCCGACTACATCCCCCCATCCGGCGCCCGCGCCCGTGCCGCCGCGAAAGCCGGTCAGATGGATCTGTTTTAAAAAAGCATTAGTCCGCCGCCAGTTCTCGGTTTGGGAGCTCTGTGCACACTTGTCGGGACCTACTACTGAAAACTACTGAAAATACTACTGAAAACTACTGAAATTGTGCTTTTGGGGCCCTGATAGCGCTCTAATCGCAAATATTTCAGTAGTTTTCAGTAGCAGCGACCGAGTTATCATGCAGGTACGCCGTCTCTCACTTTCCATCGTGCTGCAGTCGAGCAAGTTGGGCTTCGATTGCGTGAACATGCTCGTCGTGATGTCCCATTGCGCGAAGCTCGCTCGCCAGGCGCAGCAAGTATTCGATGTTCGGGCCGCTTGGGCCGGAAGCAGCGGCGATGTGGCGGGCGATTTCTTCCACCGGCGCATCGCCCAGCCAGGCGGCGTTGTCGGCGGCGGCGATGTAGATGAGGCCTTCCTCCACGCCGCCCGCTTCGAAATGAATGTGAATCGCAACGCGCAGGTAGCCATTTTTCTCGCGATGGTCGAGATGGGCAAATTCTTCCGGCGTAACAAGGTAGGCCATGCCGTGGCAAACGGCGCCTTCCAACGGAATCAGGGTAGCCACGCGGCCCGGCGCATCAGGCGTGCCGCGATGGTCGTGCGAACCTTGCCAGAAGCGGCGCGACCAGCCGAAAATGTGCGCCGGCCGGCGCTCGATGAAGGGGAAGTCCGCTTTGTAAATCAGAGAGCCATAACCGAACAGCCAAACCTGGTGGTGGCCGTCGAATTTGTCCATTGCCTTATTGGCTTCAATCGTATTGTGCGACATGCGCCAATTATAGGGAATGCTCGCCAAGCACGCTGATGAAGCGCTCCGCAGCGGGCGAAGGTGTGCGCGAGGTCTTGGTGTAGATGAAGAATTTGCGCTTTAGCTCCGGCTCGACCAGCGGCCGCATTTCCAGCCCATACAGGCGCACCATCGGCTCCGCATAGGGCAGGCAGGCGGTGATGCCCAGCCCCGCCGCCACCATCGCCAGCGCTGTCGTCATGAAGGTCACCTCGTTATACGGCGCCAGCGTCGTCATATCGCGCAGCAGGCGTTCGGTGAACTGGCCCTGCAGCGCAATGAAGGGATGCTGGTTGACCTCCGACCAGGCTACCGTGCGGCGCGCAGCCAGCGCATGCCCGGCGGGGAATACCACGACGAACGGCATTTCGAACAGCAGCTGCGCATCCACCTCCGCCGTCACATCGCGCTCCGGCCCAATGCCCACATCAACCTCGCCGCTCACTACGCGCGCCGCCACGTTATCGACCGGGCAGTCCACCAGTTGCACCTGCACGTCCGGATAGGAAGCTCGGAAAGCCCCGATCACCTGCGGCAGCAGGGTGCAGGCCATCATCTGCGGCGCCGCCACCCGCACGATGCCTTTTTTCAGGGCCTTGCGATTGGCAATATCCACCATCGCCCCATCCAGGTCCTGCAGCATCTTGTCGAACAGCGGATAAAGCTCGCGCCCCACCTCCGATAGCTGCACGCGCCGCGTATTGCGCTCGACCACCTTCACCCCCAGCAGCTGCTCCAGCTCCTTGATCTGCCCCGACAGGGCGGACTGGGTCACATGGAGCAGGTCGGCGGCGGAAGTGAAGCTGCCGGTGCGGGCAACAGCGACCAGGGCGCGCATTTGGCGGACGGTTGGACTCATCAGAAAAACTAATAAATGGACGTGAAAATATCGTTTGTATGATAGCTGAAACAAGAGTTTAATGGCGGGATACAAAGGAGCCCGTCATGAAAATCAAGCAAATCCACCACGTTGCCTACCGCTGCAAAGACGCCAAGGAAACCGTTGAGTGGTACGTCAAGCACCTGAACATGAACTTCGTGCTGGCCATCGCGGAGGATGAAGTGCCTTCGACCAAGGCCCCCGATCCATACATGCACGTCTTCCTGGACGCCGGCCAGGGCAACATCCTTGCTTTCTTCGAGCTGCCAACCCAGAAAGACATGGGCCGCGACGAAAACACCCCTGCCTGGGTACAGCACCTGGCGCTGGAAGTGGCGTCGATGGACGAACTTCTGGCCGCCAAAGAGCGCCTGGTCGCCGCCGGCATCGAGGTACTGGGCCCCGTCAACCACACCATCTTCAAGTCGATCTACTTCTTCGACCCGAACGGCCACCGCCTGGAACTGGCAGCCAACATCGGCACCCCGGAAATGATGAAAAAGCTGGACGACGTGAAGTGGGAAATGCTGGAAGAATGGTCTAAAACGAAAAAAGCCCCCAAGCACGCAGCCTGGATGCACGCACCACAAGCATAAAGATTAAAAGCGAAGGAATTACATGAAACTCGCCTCCCTGAAAGACGGCAGCCGTGACGGCCGCCTGGTCGTCGTTAGCCGCGACCTGAAATCCTGCCAGCCGGTACCGACCATCGCCGCCACCATGCAGGATGCACTGGATAACTGGGACAACGCCGCCCCGCAGCTGAAGCAGATCTACGCCCTGCTGAACCAGGGCAGCGCATCGGGCGCCAAGCCTTTCGACGAAAGCATGTGCCACTCGCCGCTGCCGCGCGCCTTCCAGTGGGCCGACGGTTCCGCCTATATCAACCACGTGGAGCTGGTGCGCAAGGCCCGCAATGCCGAAGTGCCGGCATCGTTCTATACCGACCCGCTGATGTACCAGGGCGGCTCCGACAGCTTCGTCGGCCCGCGCGACGCCATCTTCGCGCTGGACGAAGCCTGGGGTATCGACCTGGAAGCGGAAGTTGCCGTCATCACCGGCGATGTGAAAATGGGCGCCAGCGACGAAGAGGCGGCCAAGGCGATCCGCTTGGTCATGCTGGTCAACGACGTCTCCCTGCGCAACCTGATCCCGAACGAACTGGCAAAGGGCTTCGGCTTCTTCAACTCCAAGCCGGCCAGCGCCTTCTCGCCGGTGGCCGTTACGCCGGAAGAACTGGGCAAGTCCTGGAACGACAGCAAGCTGCGCCTGCCATTGCTGGTGCAGATCAACCGCCAGCCTTTCGGCAAGCCGAACGCCGGCGAGGACATGACCTTCAACTTCGCCCAACTGGTGGCCCACGCCGCCAAGACGCGCGAACTGTGCGCCGGCACCATTATCGGCTCCGGTACCGTCTCGAATAAGCAAGGCAGCCTGCACGGCTCCAGCATCGCCAACGGCGGCGTGGGCTACTGCTGCCTGGCCGAAGTGCGCATGTACGAGACCATCGAAAGCGGCAAGCCGCAGACCGGCTTCCTGCAATTTGGCGACACCGTGCGCATTGAGATGCACGACGCCGCCGGCAAGTCCATCTTCGGCGCCATCGACCAGACCGTGCGCAACTACGGGGAACGTGCATGAAGCTCTACACCTACTTTCGCAGTTCGGCCGCCTACCGCGTCCGCATTGCGCTGAACCTGAAAGGCCTGGCTTATGATGCCGTGCCGGTGCACTTGCTGCGCGACGGCGGCGAGCAGCTGGCGCCGGCGTATCGCGAAGTCAATCCGGCCGGGCTGGTGCCTGCGCTGGTGGATAACGGCATTGTGCTGACGCAGTCGCTGGCGATCATCGAGTACCTGGAAGAGGTGCATCCGATGGTGCCGCTGCTGCCGCAAGATGCGGTGGGCCGTGCGCGCGTGCGTGCGCTGGCGCAGACCATTGCTTGCGATACCCATCCGCTGATGAATCTTCGCGTGCTCAAGCACATCAAAGGCCCGATGGGGCTGAGCGAAGAGCAGAAAATGGATTGGTACTTCCATTGGATGGGCGAGGGCATGAAGGCGCTGGAGGCGCACCTGGAGCGCGACGGCGACGCCGGGCGCTTCTGCTACGGCGATACGCCGACCATTGCGGATTGCTGCCTGGTGCCGCAGGTGTATAACGCGCAGCGTTTCGAAATTGATTTGACGCCATACCCGAACATCGCCCGCATTGCCGCCAATTGCGCGGACCTGCCGGCGTTCAAGGCGGCGCATCCTTCCGCGCAGCCGGATACCGAGTAAAACCGGCAAACCGGTGTCTGACCCGCAGGGTCAGACACCTCGGCCAGCGGCCGCCGCATGTCGGTGTCTGACCCTATGGGTCTGACACCGGTTTACCGGTTCACCAGGATTAATCCACCAGCAACGAATAAAGCTGCGCCGGCGTAATCGGCTTCACCAAATGCGCCGCAAACCCCGCCGCCCGCGACCTCGCCTGATCCGCCGGCTGCCCATACCCCGACAACGCCACCAGCCGCGTATTCCCAAACCCAGGCTTGCGCCTCAGCTCAATCGCCAGCTCATACCCATCCATCCCCGGCAGCCCGATATCGAGAATCGCCAGGTCCGGCACAAAGCTCGCACTCGCCCGCAAGGCACTCGCTGGATCCGCCACCGCCTGCACCTCATGCCCGCCCACCTCCAGCAGCGCGCGCAAGCCCTGCAGCACGTCCTGGTTGTCATCCACCAGCAGCACCCGCCGCGGCGACACAGCCGCCAACTGCCCCGGCGCAGCACCAGCCACCGGAGCCATATCCGCCTCACCCGCCAGCGGCAAACGAATAGTAAATTCACTGCCCGCACCAGGCCCCGCACTATGCGCCTCAATCTCCCCACCATGCAGCTGCACCAGGCTGCGCGCAATCGACAAGCCCAATCCCAACCCGCCGCGCGAACGATCCAGCGACTGCGGCGCCTGCACGAACTTGTCAAACAACTGCGGCAGCATCTCCGCGCCAATGCCAATCCCCGTATCGCGTACTTTCAGCACCAAGCGTCCCTTGGCAGCAGACGCCCGCACCAGGATATGCCCGCCCAGGTTGGAATACTTGGCCGCATTGGTCAGCAAGTTGACCAGCACCTGCGCAAAGCGCATCGGATCGGCATTGATCGCCAGACCCTCGACCGGCACATCCACTTCCAGCCGCTGCTGGCGTTCCTCCAGCAAGCCGCTGACAGTTTCCAGCGCCTGTGCCAACAGCTTGGAAAGCTCAATCCGCTCCAGCCGCAGTGCTATCTTGCCTTGGGCGATGCGCGCCACATCCAGCAAATCATCCACCAGCCGCACCAGGTGATGCGCCTGGCGCTCGATGGCCGAGTGCTCGCGCGCCAGCCCGCCCAGTCCCTTTAGGCGCATCAGCTCCAGCGCAATCAGGATAGGGGAGAGCGGATTGCGCAGCTCATGCCCCACCATCGCCAGGAAATCGTCCTTGGTGCGATTTGCCAGCTCCGCGTCGCGCCGCGCGCGCACCAGCTCCGTCACCTCGAAAGCCACAATAGCCACGCGGTCCACCTCGCCGCGCGCATTGCGCACCGGCTGGTGCACGTAATCGAAATAGCACTCCTGCAGCCCGCCGTCGCGCTTCAGCATCACGCGGCGCGCTTTGCCGATGACGGGCTGGCCGGTGGCGAGCGCCTGTTCCAGTTCTTCCACCATGCCCTGGCCCTCCAGCTCAGGGAAGGCGCGCCGCATCGGCAGGCCGATGAGCTGGCGCTGCCAGCTCAATTCCACGAAACGGTCGTTGGCCAGTTCAAAGTCCAGGTCCGTCCCGCGCACGATAGCAATGGCGGCCGGCGCCTGCTGGAAAGTGTTCGCCATGCGCGCCATATGGGCGCGTTCAGCCTGGCGGATACGTGAGCGCATCAGCTGCGAATCGACGCGTGTCACCAGTTCCCGGGCGGAGAAAGGCTTGACCAGGTAATCGTCGGCGCCCGCGTTCACGCCTTCAATGCGTGCCTCTTCGCCTGCGCGTGCCGACAACAGCAGCACAGGCAGGTCATGCAAGTGCTGGTCGGCGCGCATGGCCGCAATCAGGCCGAAGCCGTCCAGCTCCGGCATCATCACGTCGGACACCACCAGGTCCGGCACCGCATGCGCCATTGCCCGCATCGCCTCGCGTCCGTTGGCCGCCGTGCTGACGTGCCAGCGCTGGCGCAGCAAGCGCGCCAGGTAATCGCGCATGTCGGCGTTGTCGTCCACCACCAGCACTTGCGCGCCCAATGTCAGCACGCTGTCGTCATCGGCCAGGTCGAGGAAGGGCTCTTCGTTGTCTTCTTCAGGCAGCCAGCGCTGCGCCTCCAGCAGGAAGGCTTCACGTACGCCGGCGTTGCCAACGCCGTGCCCGACGCCCAGCTGCTCATCGCGCAGGTGCGCGTGGCCAAGCGGCAGCGTGATGATGAAGGTACTGCCCGCGCCCAGCGTGCTGTCCAACTCAATATGCCCATGCAGCAGCTCCACCAGGTCGCGCACCAGCGCCAGGCCGATGCCCGAGCCTTCGTGGGTGCGCGAGCGCGTGCCTTCCACGCGGCGGAAACGCTCGAATATTCGCTGCTGCTGGTCTTCCGAAATACCGACGCCTGTATCGCTGACCGATAGCACCGCCATATGCCCTTGCTGGCGCAGCTTGACTGTGATGCCGCCGTCGAAAGTGAACTTGAAGGCGTTGGACAGCAGGTTCAGCACGATCTTTTCGAACAGGCCGATATCGACCCAGGCGCAGGCACTCAGTTCGCTGCAATCGACCGTCAGCCGCAGCCCCGCGCTTTCCACTACCGAGCGGAAGCCGCTGGCCAGGTCGCGAGTGAGGGCGGCCAGGTCAACGCGGGAATAGCTGGCATGCATGCGCCCCGCCTGTACGCGCGAAAAATCGAGCAGGGTATTGACCAGTTTTTGCAGGCGCAATGCGTTACGCTGGGCCAACCGCAGGCGCTCGTGGTGAATCGCCGGCAGGCGGTTGGCGCTGTCGCCCAGCGCCTCCTCTATGGGACCCAGCATCAGCGTCAGCGGCGTGCGGAATTCGTGGCTCACATTGCTGAAGAAGGCGGTCTTCGCGCGGTCCAGTTCTGCCAGGGCCTCGGCGCGCTGCCGCTGCTCGGCTGCCGCGCTGGCGTTCTGCACCGCCGCCGATACCTGACCCGCCACCAGCTCGCAGAAGGTGCGGTATTCGGCATCGAGCGGACGCGCCGGGCTAATGCCCAGTACCAGCACGCCGTCCGTCACGGGCAGCGCCATCGCCACCCGCACCGGTTGTCCTGCCAGGCCAAGCGGCAAGCCAGGCAAGCCGGCGGTGGCAATCGCCACAGGCTGGCCGCTGGTCAGCACCTGGCCCACCGGCCAGTGCGCCAGGTCGCAAGCGGCATCCTCCACATGCGCCGTCTGCTGCAGTCGCACGCTGTCGCCCACGCGTTTGAACAGCAGGGCGAAGGGAATGTCGGCCGGGTTCTCGCCGATGGTGTGCATGGCGGTGGCGCAGGCACTGGCCACGTCTTGCTCACGCAGCGCGCTGGCCGACAGCGCCGACAGTGCGGCCAAGCGGCGCGCGTTCAGGCGCGTGGCCGTGGTGTCGGTGGAAGGGCAGAACAGGCCGCCCACTGCGCCCGCTTCATTGAAGATCGGGCTGTATGAGAACGAGTACCAGACTTCTTCCACCCAGTCGCCTCGATTCATGAACAGCTGTACCGCATCGACATAAGAAGGTTCGGCGCGCTGGAACACCTTGTCGGCCAGCGGACCGCAGAAATGCCAGATCTCTGCCCACACTTCCTGCGCCGGGCGGCCCAGCGCCCACGGGTGCTTGGCCGCGCCCAGCACGTCGATATAGGCGTCGTTGTAGAGGAAGGTAGCCTGCGGGCCCCAGCCGATCCAGATCGGGTGGCTGGAATTGAGCATCAGGTTGACCGTGGTGCGCAAGCTTTGCGGCCACGCGTCGAGGCGTCCGAGCGGCGTGGCGGACCAATCGAACTCGGCGATCTGCCGTCCCAATGCGCCTGGGGACGCAAGGAAATTCAAGCCTTCCTGTTTGATAGTCACGCGTAGCTCGATCTGTAAATTTTTATCAATTTAGCACTGTACGAAAACTGCGCGGCGCACACAAGTGCCAGCCGCCGCCCGGTTTGACAGCAGCATGCAAGCAACGGATACTGGGACGATGACAATGCCGCCTTTCCCCATACGCAAGGAATGCCCGCCGGGCGCCTGCGATTGCGCGCGCGAGTCGCTGCTGGAGGACCCGCAAGCGGACTTGCGCATCCTGCGCCTGACCAAGGAAGAGGAAAAGCGCCTGCTCGAGCGCATCGAGGCAATCTCCACCTATGCCGAGCTCATGCGCATAGGCCAGCGGCTGGAAGAACAGCTGGGTGTTTCGGTCAGCATTGCACCGGGACCGAACGAAGTCCGCACGGTGCGCGGTTTCCAGATCGTGCTGGGCGAGCGGCCGGGCCTGTGCCGCAAGACGCGTCAGTCGGTACCTGCAGCCATACGTAAGTGTCTGGAACGCAACCCCGAGATCGCTTTTGCCATCCTGAATGCCCACGATTTGTTTGCATAGAGGTAAAATAGCTTACTTCCTGTCAATTCGAAAGTCGTAATGTTCCGCAATCTTGTGCGCTTGCTTGGTGCGTCTGTCCTGCTCGTCGGGCTGACACAGTCGCCGGCCCAGGGACAGGAAGCGCCGACACCGCGCGCCCGGCTTGCCCAGTTGCGGGAGTTTTCTTATTTGGCTAGCAACAGCACCCTTGCTGAATTGCGTAAGCTCAAACCCCAGCTGGCGCAATGGTCGCAGCGCGACCAGGCGGCTTACTACTCCTTACTAAGCAACGTGGTGTTTAGGACGGACCGTCCCACGGCGCTACAGGCGGCCGAGGCGGAAGAAATGATCGGCCACCAGCTCGACGACGATGCCATCATCGCCAACAGCCTGCTGGACCGCTCTTTCGTGTATTCCACGCAGGGCGAAAAGGAGACCGCGACCAGATACCTGGAGCAGGCGCGCCAGTTGGCCGACCAGACCAGCGACCTGGCGCTGCAGGCCAAGGCGATCCTCGCTGCTGGCCAGAATGAAATCCGCCAGGGGAATGGCCGCAAGGGCCTTGAATACATCGAGCGCGGCGTAGCCTTGGCCGACAAGTCGGGCCAGTCCATCACCCAGTTCATGGCCCTGCGTGCCAAGGCATATGCCCTGAACGGCCTGGCCGGCGGCAGCCAGGAAGCGCTGAAGTCCATCGATGTCCTGAAGGCCAAGGCCGCCACTATCCCGCTCGATGGGCCGGTCATTCGTGCCCGCTACGCGGAGTGGGAGATTGCCGAAGGCGCGGGCCAGATCGCGCGCGCCCGCGAGGCGCTGAACGACGTGGTGGCCTGGCTGCAAAAGCATCGTATGAGCGAGGATGTGCCGGAGCTGCAGGCCACCCTCGCGGACATGAGCCTGAAAAGCCAGGACTACAAGCAAGCGCTGGAGTTGAGCCGCGAGTCGAAGAAAGCGGCGCTGGCCTCGGGCAATACCGAGATCGCGGACATCTCGCAATTCAACGAAGGCATTGCCCTGATCTATCTGGGCCAGACCGATGCCGGGCGCCAAACCATCGAGTCGGTCAATATTGAAATGATCGACGCGGAAGCGCTGTCTGAATACGCTCGCGCCCTTGATTACGTGGGACTGAAAGAGCTGGCCTTGCAGGTCTACGCCAGCGCCACCCGCAAGTCGCTGGACGCCGGCACTGCCAAAACCCAGGCCGAAAAGAAAAACCGCGAAGACGAAGAACTCCTGCGCCAGAAGGATGAAGAAGCCAAGGAGCTGCGCAACCAGCAGAAATTACGGCGCGCCTGGACGGTCGCTGCTGTCTTGGCCGTCTTCGGCGTGCTCCTGGTGGCGTTCTTGTATCGCCAGTTGCGTGCCGCCCGCGTCAAGCTGAAGAAATTCGATTCCGCGACGGAATAGCATGTTAAATTTGCATCTCGGCACGCATCACACACCGGGAGGCAAGCATGAAAAGCATTCCAAGACGTGAGTTCCTGAAGCAGGCTGGCATGGCGGGCGTGGCGACCGCCCTCGGCGGCCCGGCGCTAACGGTGCTGGCAGGGCCGGGCAGGGTGGCGCTGCCCTTCGAGAACGGCGAGCGCGAACTGGTGGCCTTCCCGCAAAAACGGCCGATGATCGTGCTGACCAGCCGCCCACCGCAGCTGGAAACCCCCTTCAGCGTCTTCAGCGAAGGGGTGCTGACGCCGAACGACGCCTTCTTCGTGCGCTACCACTGGAGCGCCATTCCAACCGAGATCGATCCGCAAAGCTACCGCCTGAAAATCGGCGGCCACGTGAACACGCCGCTGGAACTCTCGCTGGCTGAACTCAAACAGCTCGCCGAGCCGATCGAAGTCGTCGCGGTTAACCAATGCTCGGGCAATAGCCGCGGCTACTTTGCCCCGCGCGCTAATGGCGGCCAACTGTCCAACGGCGCCATGGGCAATGCGCGCTGGACCGGCGTGCCGCTGAAAAAAGTCCTCGAGCGCGCCGGAGTCAAAGCGGGCGCGGTGCAGGTTTCCTTCAACGGACTCGATACGCCGCCCGCCGGCGACGGTCCGGACTTCGTCAAATCGCTCAATATCGACCACGCGCTGGACGGTGAGGTGATACTGGCCTGGCAGATGAACGGCGAAGACCTGCCGATGCTGAACGGCTACCCGCTGCGCCTGGTCGTGCCGGGCTATTACGGTACTTATTGGGTGAAGCACCTGTCCGACATCACGGTTCTCGACAAACCGTTCGACGGCTTCTGGGTCGCCACCGCCTACCGCATCGCCGACAACGCCTGCGCCTGCGTGGCGCCCGGCACGGCGCCGGCCAGGACGGTGCCGATCAACCGCTTCAACGTGCGCTCCTTTATCACCAGCCTGCAGGACGGCGCGCGGATCAAGGCCGGCAAGCCGGTTGTCGTGAAAGGCATCGCCTTCGATGGCGGCTACGGCATCACCGAAGTCGCGTTCTCCTCCGATGGCGGCAAAAGCTGGCAGGCCGCTACGCTGGGCAAGGACCTGGGCAAGTACTCCTTCCGCGAGTGGAGCGCATCCTTCAAGCCGGGTAAGGGCGAGCACGCGCTGATGGTGCGCGCCGTGAACCGCATCGGTCAAAGCCAGCCTTCAACCGCTTTGTGGAACGCCGCTGGCTATATGCGCAATGTCGTGGAAACCACCCGCGTGACGGCGGCTTGAGGGGATGCAAATGAAGACTTTCGCCATCGCGCTCCTGCTATGCGCCAGCGCAGCCCACGCCGCCGAAATCAAGCTGCCCGATGAAACCGCGGCCTACAAGCAAAGCACGCTGCCCGGCTACCAGCTCGTGCTGAACAACTGCCTGCTATGCCACTCGGCGCATTACGCCCAGATGCAGCCCACGTCCTCGCCGCGCGGCTACTGGGAAGCCACGGTGAAGAAAATGAAGAAGCCCTTCGGCGCCCAGTTCTCCGACGACGACATCCCGGCGATGGTGGACTACCTGACCAAAGTCTACGGCGCGGAAAAACCCAAGCCGTAGACCGTAGACCGTGGCCGCCGGCGGCGATACAATCTCGCCTTTGCCCATCGCCGACAGCCGCCATGACGATCCCCAACCCCATCCTGCAAGCGCTCGACCGCGCCCACCCTTCGTGGCAGCCGGTGCTGGAGCGCGGCTTGGAGGCGATCGTCGCCGCCAATCCTGCCTACCTGGCGGAACTCGCGGTCGACAACTACATGCCGACCGAGTTGCGTTTGTTCGCCGCCTTCCAGCAGCCGCTGGACCAGGTGCGCTACGTGCTGGTGGGCGAAGGGCCATATCCGCGTGCCGAGAGCGCCACCGGCGTCTGTTTTATGGACGGTGCTGTCAAAGGCCTGTGGTCGGACGAGGACGGCGGCGGCCTGTCCAAGCCGGTCAACAAAGCCACCTCGCTGCGCAACTTCATGAAAATGCTGCTGGTCGCCGATGGCCAGTTAGATGAATCGAATACCGCCGGCGAAGCGCTGGCAGCCTGCTCGACCCGCGCCAAGGCCGGCGCCGCGATCCTCACCCTGGCCGAAATGCAGGAGCGCCTGCATCGCCATGGCTTCCTGCTATTGAATGCTTCGCTTGTCTTCCGGCCGCACGTTGCCCCGGTGAAAGACGCAAAGGCTTGGCTGCCATTCTTCGAGACGGTGATGGAGGCGCTGGCCACACAGCAGCCTAAATTGATTCTCTGGGGAAAGATCGCGGAGCAGCTCAACAAGCTGCCAAGTGTTCAGGCGCTGCCGCAGATCGTGGCGGAGCATCCCTACAACCTGTCGTTTATTGCCAATAAGGAAATGCAGGCGCTGTTTGGCCCGATGGGATTGCTCAAGCCGTAAGTTTAGCGCGCGTTGCCCCTCGGACAGCTTGAGGCGCGTCCGGCAAGGTCTGCGCAAGTCTGTTATACTTGACTAAATCGTTCAAGTAATCAGGATTTGATTTGCGAGAACAGAACGATATTTTAACTGAGTTGAACCGAGGTTGTGATGCGACTGACTACCAAAGGCCGTTTTGCAGTGACTGCGATGATTGACCTGGCTATGCGCCAGGGCAAGGGTCCAGTGACGCTTTCCGGAATCAGCCAGCGTCAGGCTATCTCCCTGTCTTACCTGGAGCAATTGTTCGGTAAGCTGCGTCGCCACGAAATCGTGGAATCGATCCGCGGCCCTGGCGGCGGCTACAGCCTGGCCCGCAAGGCAGACAAGGTGACCGTCGCCGACATCATTATCGCTGTCGATGAACCGCTCGATGCAACCCAGTGCGGCGGCAAGGAAAATTGCCACGGCGCCGACCACGCGAATGGCGCCCGCTGCATGACCCACGAACTGTGGGCCACCCTGAATGAAAAGATGGTCGACTACCTGGATTCCGTATCGCTGCAGGACTTGGTGGACCAGCAAAAAGCCAAGGCCGCGGCAGAGCAGCCAGTACATGTGCACCGCAACAGCAACCAAGCAGCACTCGGTTAACCGAATTGGAGTTATTTAGATGAACGCCCCTGAAAAGAACATCGCCCCGGTAGAATTCAAGACCGCGCCGCATTTCCCGATTTACATGGACTACTCGGCGACCACGCCGATCGATCCACGCGTTGCGGACAAGATGATCCCTTACCTGCGCGAACAGTTCGGTAACCCTGCATCCCGCAGCCACATGTACGGCTGGACCGCGGAAGCTGCGGTGGAAGAAGCGCGCGGCCACGTGGCCGCCCTGGTCAACGCCGACCCGCGCGAAATCATCTGGACCTCCGGCGCCACCGAGTCGAACAACCTCGCCCTGAAAGGCGCGGCCAATTTCTACAAGTCCAAGGGCAAGCACATCATCACCGTGAAAACCGAGCACAAATCCGTGCTGGACACCGTGCGTGAACTGGAGCGCCAGGGCTTCGACGCCACCTACCTGGACACCCAGGACAACGGCCTGATCACCATCGAACAACTGGAAGCCGCCGTGCGTCCGGACACCATCCTGATCTCGGTCATGATGGTCAACAACGAAATCGGCGTGATCCAGCCGATCAAGGAAATCGCCGCCTTCTGCCGCAAAAAAGGCATCATTTTCCACTGCGACGCTGCGCAAGCGACCGGCAAAGTGGCGATTGACCTGCAAGACCTGAAGGTTGACCTGATGACCTTCACCGCCCACAAGACCTACGGCCCAAAAGGCGTTGGCGCCCTGTACGTATGCCGCAAGCCGCGCGTGCGTATCGAAGCGCAGATGCACGGTGGCGGCCATGAGCGCGGCCTGCGCTCCGGCACCCTGCCAACCCACCAGATCGTGGCAATGGGCGAAGCCTTCCGCCTGGCGAAAGTGGAAATGGATTCCGAAATCGCCCGCATCCGCGCACTGCGCGACCGCCTGGCGAACGGCCTGCAAGAAATCGAAGAAACCTACGTCAACGGCGACATGGACCACCGCGTGCCGCACAACCTGAACGTGAGCTTCAACTTCGTGGAAGGCGAGTCCCTGATCATGGCCGTGAAAGACCTGGCCGTATCGTCCGGTTCCGCCTGCACCTCGGCATCTCTGGAGCCATCCTACGTTCTGCGCGCCCTGGGCCGCAGCGACGAACTGGCGCACAGCTCGATCCGTTTCACCATCGGCCGCTTCACCACTGAAAAAGACGTCGACTTCGCCGTCGAACTGCTGAAAGGCAAAGTGGGCAAGCTGCGCGAACTGTCCCCGCTGTGGGAGATGTACAAGGATGGCATCGACATCTCGACCATCCAGTGGGCAGCGCACTAATTTTTAGAATTAAGGAGCATCAAAATGGCATACTCGGAAAAAGTCCTCGACCACTACGAAAACCCACGCAACGTCGGTTCCTTTGAAAAAGGCGACGAGACCGTCGGTACCGGCATGGTCGGCGCACCTGCTTGCGGCGACGTGATGAAGCTGCAGATCAAGGTCGGCGCGGACGGCAAGATCGAAGACGCGAAATTCAAGACCTACGGCTGCGGTTCGGCAATCGCCTCCAGCTCGCTGGTGACCGAATGGGTGAAGGGCAAGTCGCTGGACGAAGCGCTGGCCATCAAGAACACCCAGATCGCGGAAGAACTGGCGCTGCCGCCAGTGAAGATCCACTGCTCCATCCTGGCGGAAGACGCCATCAAAGCAGCTGTGAACGACTACAAGGCAAAACACGGCGCCTAATCAGCGTACGGAGGAAGTATGGCAATCACCCTGACCGAAAAAGCAGCCAAGCATATCAACCGCTACATCGAGCGTCGCGGCAAGGGCATTGGCCTGCGCTTTGGCGTACGCACGACCGGCTGCTCCGGTCTGGCCTACAAGCTGGAATACGTGGACGAAGTGACTGCGGAAGATTCCGTTTTCGAGTCGTTCGGCGTGAAGGTCTTCGTTGACCCGAAAAGCCTGCCGTACATCGACGGCACTGAGCTGGACTTCGCCCGCGAAGGCCTGAACGAAGGCTTCAAGTTCAACAACCCGAACGAGAAGGACGCATGCGGCTGCGGCGAAAGCTTCCGCATCTAACATCGTGCAGAACCACTTCGACCTTTTCCAGCTTCCCCAGCAGTTCGCCGTTGACGCGGCGGCCTTGGACTCCGCCTACCGCGAAGTCCAGAGCCGCGTCCATCCGGACAAATTCGTCAACGCCACCGATGCCGAAAAGCGCGTCGCCATGCAGTGGTCGACCCGCTCCAACGAGGCTTACCAGACCCTGAAGAATCCGCAAAAGCGCGCGCAATACCTATGCGAGCTGAATGGCGTCGATTTGAAGATGGAATCCAACACGGCCATGCCGATGGAATTCCTGATGCAGCAGATGGAATGGCGCGAAGAGCTGTCCGAAGCCCGCGCCGGCAAGGATGGCGATTTGCTCGACAAGCTGGATGGCCAGCTGCGCGCGGCGCGCAAGGGCCAGCTCACCGAGATCGAACAGCATTGCAACGCCGGTGACTATCACGCCGTCGCGCAGGGTGTGCGCGCGCTGATGTTCATCGAAAAGTTTGGCGAAGAAGTGCGCTTCGCTTACGACGCCATCGAGGCGTAAAAAAAGAATAGGTTTCACCATGGCTCTTTTGCAGATTTCCGAACCGGGCATGTCGACCGCCCCGCACCAGCATCGCCTGGCAGTGGGTATCGACCTCGGCACCACCAATTCGCTGGTAGCGACCGTCCGCAGCAGCATTCCAGAAGTGCTGAACGACGAAGACGGCCACCCGCTGCTGCCTTCCGTGGTGCGTTACCTGCCAAACGGCCATGCCAATATCGGCTACAAAGCCCAGGCGCATCAGACCACCGATCCAAAGAACACCATCGTGTCGGTCAAGCGCTTCATGGGCCGCGGCCTGAAGGACATCGCTTACGCTGAAAACCTGCCATACGACTTCGTCGATGCGCCCGGCATGGTGCAGCTGAAGACTGTCGCCGGCGTGAAGTCGCCGGTGGAAGTATCGGCGCAAATCCTGGCCACCCTGCGCCAGCAGGCGGAAGATTCGTTGGGCGACGACCTGGTCGGCGCCGTCATCACCGTTCCTGCCTACTTCGACGAAGCGCAGCGCCAGGCGACCAAGGATGCCGCGCAACTGGCCGGCATCAACGTGCTGCGCCTGCTGTCCGAACCGACTGCCGCGGCAATCGCCTACGGACTCGATAACGGCTCCGAAGGCATCTTCGCCGTGTACGACCTGGGCGGCGGCACCTTCGACATCTCGATCCTCAAGCTGTCCAAAGGCGTGTTTGAAGTGCTGTCCACCGGCGGCGACTCCGCGCTGGGCGGCGACGACTTCGACCACCGCCTGTTCTGCTGGGTGCACGAGCAGGAAAAACTGGCGCCTCTGTCCGACGAAGACACCGCGACCCTGATGGTGAAAGCGCGCGAAGCGAAAGAGCTGCTGTCGACCAAGTCCGAAGTGACCATCGACGCCATGCTGCGTTCGGGCGAAGAAGTCCACCAGCGCGTCACCCCTGAAACTTTCGCCGACATCACCAAGCACCTGGTCGCCAAGACCATGAACGCGGTGAAGAAGGCCCTGCGCGATGCCAACCTCGACGCCGACGACATCGACGGCGTGGTCATGGTCGGCGGCGCGACCCGCATGCCGCACGTGCAGCGCGCGGTAGGCGAGTATTTCCACACCATTCCGCACGCCAATATCGACCCGGACAAGGTCGTAGCGCTGGGCGCAGCGATCCAGGCCAACCTGCTGGCCGGTAACCGCGCCGCAGGCGACGACTGGCTGCTGCTGGACGTGATCCCGCTGTCGCTGGGTATCGAAACGATGGGCGGCCTGGTCGAAAAGATCATCCCGCGCAACTCCACCATCCCATGCGCCCGCGCGCAGGAATTCACCACCTTCAAGGATGGCCAGACCGCGCTGGCGGTGCACGTGCTGCAAGGCGAGCGCGAATTGGTGAGCGACTGCCGCTCCCTGGCGCGCTTCGAGCTGCGCGGCATTCCGCCAATGGCTGCCGGCGCCGCCCGTATCCGCATCACCTACCAGGTGGACGCCGACGGCCTGCTGTCCGTCTCCGCACGCGAACTGCGCTCCAACGTGGAAGCCTCGATTACCGTCAAGCCATCCTACGGCCTGGGCGACGACGACGTGGCGCGCATGCTGTCCGAATCGCACACCGAAGCGGAAGCCGACATGAAAGCCCGTGCCCTGCGCGAAGAGCAGGTGGAAGCCGAGCGCATCATGCTGGCGACGCAGTCCGCACTGGACGAAGACAGCGCCTTGCTGAACGACGAAGAGCGCGCCGCCATCAACGCCTTGATGGCGACCACCATGGACATGCTGGTGAAATCCGGCTCCGGTGAAGCCGATCACTACGCGGTGAAAGCCGCCTACGAAGCCCTGGCCCAGGGCACCGAAGAATTCGCATCGCGCCGCATGGACCGCAGCGTGCGCAGCGCACTGGCCGGCAAGACGCTGGACCAGGTTGTTTAATTGACCGAGGAATAGAAGTGCCACAAATCGTCATCCTGCCGCATGCAAAGCTGTGCCCTGAAGGCGCCGTGATCGAAACCGAAGCAGGGAAGTCCGTTTGCGACGTCCTGCTGGAAAACGACATCCACATCGAACACGCCTGCGAGAAGTCCTGCGCCTGCACTACTTGCCACGTGCTGGTACGTGAAGGCTTCAACTCGCTGAACGAAGCGACCGACACCGAAGAAGACCTGCTGGACAAAGCTTGGGGCCTGGAAGCCTGCTCGCGCCTTTCCTGCCAGTCCATCGTTGCCGAAGAAGACCTGGTCATCGAAATTCCGAAGTACACGATCAACCACGCCAGCGAAGGCGGCCACTGAGCCGAGGTGCACCATGCTGAAATGGAGTGATGTCACGGCGATTGCCGAAGCCCTGTACGACAAATTCCCGGAGGTCGACCCGACCACCGTGCGCTTTGTCGACCTGCACAACTGGATCGTCGACCTGGACGGCTTCGACGACGACCATAAGCGCGGCGGCGAAAAAGTGCTGGAAGCGATCCAGCAGGCGTGGATCGATGAAGCGCAATAAAGCTGCAGGCGGCGCCAAGTCGGCACCGGCGCCGCTGCCTACTACTGTCACCGACATCCCAGAAGTGAAGCCCGGCCAATCGGTCGCGCTGCTGCAGGAGCTGCACATCCTCACCCGCGACGGCAAGCTGAATCAAGACAGCCGCCGCAAGCTGAAACAGGTCTACCACCTCTACCAGTTCATCGAACCGCTGCTGAACGACGTCCGTTCGGCCAAAGGCTCGGTATCGCTGGTCGACCACGGGGCAGGGAAGTCCTACCTAGGCTTCATCATCTACGACCTGTTCTTCAAGGCCCTGGGCGACGACTCCCACATCTACGGCATCGAAACCCGCGAAGAGCTGGTGGCGCGTTCCGAAGAACTGGCGCGCAAATTCGGCTTCCCCGGCATGAGTTTCCTGCCGCTGTCCGTAGCCGAATCGACCACCTCCGATAAGCTGCCGGAGCAGATCGACATCGTGACCGCACTGCACGCCTGCAATACCGCAACCGACGACGCCATCGACTTCGCCCTGAAGAAAAAGGCCAAGCACATCGTACTGGTGCCATGCTGCCAGGCCGAAGTCGCCTCCGTGCTGCGCAAGAATAAAGGCTCCTCGCTGGGCAAGAACGTGCTCACCGAATTGTGGCGCCACCCGATTCACACGCGTGAATTCGGCAGCCAGATCACCAACGTGCTGCGCTGCCTGCAGCTGGAGTCGCACGGCTACCAGGTTACCGTCACCGAGCTCGTAGGCTGGGAGCACTCGATGAAGAATGAGCTGATCGTCGCCACGTACAAAAACCTGCCGCGCCGCAAACCAGCCGAGCGCCTCAAGGAAGTCCTGTCCACCATTGGCCTCGATGAAATGGGCGAGCGCTTCTACACCGGCGCCCCGGCCACGACGCCAGCCGACGCCGAGGTCGCGCCGTGAGCACCGGCTATCCCGCCGGCGCCGGCGCGAGCCCGCTGATGGCCGCCGACGGCGAACGCTGGATCGACCTGCGCAGCGACACCGTCACCCGCCCCAGCGCCGCAATGCGCGAAGCAATGTTCACCGCCCAGGTGGGCGACGACGTCTACGGCGACGACCCCACAGTCAATGCCTTGCAAGCCCACGCCGCAGAACTCTTTGGCTACGAAGCAGCCCTGTTCGCACCGAGCGGCACGCAGACCAACCTGATCGCCCTGCTGGCACACTGCGGCAGGGGAGACGAATACCTGGTCGGCCAGGACGCCCACACCTACAAATACGAAGGCGGCGGCGCCGCGGTCCTCGGCAGCATCCAACCGCAGCCGATCACCAACCAGCCAGACGGCAGCATCGCCCTGCAAGACATCGAAGCCGCCATCAAACCGCACGACTTCCACTACGCCCGCAGCAAGCTGCTCGCGCTGGAAAACACTATCGGCGGCAAAGTCCTGCCGCAGCAATACGTCGCACAAGCCACCAGCCTGGCGCACGCACGCGGCCTGGCCACGCACCTCGACGGCGCCCGCATCTGCAACGCCGCCGTCAAACAAGGTATCTCGCTGAAAGAGGCAGTGAAAGGCTTCGACAGCGTCTCCGTCTGCCTGAGCAAAGGCCTCGGCGCCCCAGTCGGCTCCGTCCTGTGCGGCAGCAGCGAATTGATCGAACAAGGCAAACGCTGGCGAAAAATGCTCGGCGGCGGCATGCGCCAGGCTGGCGTCATTGCAGCCGCAGGCCTGTACGCCCTGCAAAACAACGTCCTGCGCCTCGCCGAAGACCACGCCAACGCCGCCTGGCTCGCAGCTGAACTGACCAAGATCGGCGTGCTGCAAGTCAGCGTACCGCAAACGAACATCCTGTTCGTCACCATGCCACGCGACGCCTGCGAAGGCCTCAATGCCGCGCTGGCTGCAGAACGCATCCGCGTCTCGATGGCGCCGACCCTGCGCCTCGTGACCCACCTGGACGTATCGCGCGCCGACCTGGAACACGTCGCCGCCGTATTCGCCCACTACTTCAAGCAATAATGAATAACGAAGACAACACCATCCGCCTCGCCAAGCGCGTAGCGGACATGGTTCCATGCTCGCGCCGCGAAGCAGAAAACTACATCGAAGGCGCCTACGTCGCAGTCGATGGAGAACTCGTCGAAGAACCCGGCGCCCGCGTAACCCCCGGCCAGCAAGTCACGCTATCGCCCGACGCAACCCTGCTCGATATCGCCCCAGTCACCATCCTGCTGAACAAGCCCGCCAGCGCCGACGCACTGGCCTGCCTGTTGCCGGACGCACGCAGCAAAGACGCCCAGCGCATTCGCTTCCTCAAACGCCACCTGCGAAACCTGACCGCCTGCCTCGCGCTGGACAAACAAGCCAGCGGCCTGTTCGTGTTCACGCAAGACTTCCGCGTCGCCCGCAAACTGGTGGACGAAGGGGCAACCGTCGAACAGGAACTGATCGTCGACGTCGAGGGCACGATCGTCGACAACGGCCTGACCTTGCTCAACCAAGGCGCCGGAAAAGTCAGCTGGCAAAACGAACACCGCCTGCGATTCGCCGTCAAGCCACCCAAGCCAGCCCTAATCGTCAAACTCTGCGAGGACGTAGGCTTGAAAGCCACCGCCGTAAAACGCCAACGCATCGGCCGCATCTCCATGTCCGGCCTCCAGCCCGGCGAATGGCGCTACCTCCAAGGCTACGAACGCTTCTAATCCACGCCAACAGCCGAGCCCGTGTCCCACCATGGGGTCACACCCCAAGCGTGACACGGGCTCAACCATGACTGCAGTAGAGTTCGTGTCACAGTCGGGGTGTGACCCCAAGGTGTGACACGGGCTCTAGCGTAGGGCTGCGGCGAGGCGCTGGGTCAGGCGTTGGACCATCGGTGCGATGGTCATTACGGCGATAAAGGCGGCTGGCCATGCGGCCAGGAATGCGTGGCCCCAGCGCGTTACGTATTCGGGGTGGAGGCCAATGTTCAGCCAGGTGATCCAGCCGCTCATGATCACCGTCATCAGGAAAGACATGAGGAACGCAAAAATCATCCGGGTGCGCAGGTCAGGCATGGTCTTCTCCAGCTAAAGTTGTTCAATGGCTAAAGCGTAGTCAATTCCGTTGGAGTAGACTAGAGTTGAAATTTCAATCTCTAATTCCAAAAATGGAATCATGCTTGACGACCTCGCCCTGTTTGTCGCCATTGTCGAAGCGGGCAGCCTGAATGCTGCCGCCGAGAAGGAAGGCCTCCCCACCGCCACCGTGACACGCCGACTGCAAAAGCTGGAGGCTTCGCTCGGCTATCGGCTTCTTCACCGCAGCGCGCGCCGTACACAGCCCACGGCGGAAGGCATGCAGTATTACGAGCAATGCCGTCCCTTGGTGCAAGCCTTGCGCCAGGCGACCATGCGGCTGGATGCCACGCTGGGCGCAATCGAAGGCACCATCCGCGTGCTGGCCCCCGTCAACTTCGCCAGCGATATCCTGGCCCCGGCATGGGCTGGCTTCCTCGAGAAGTACCCTAAGGTAAAGCTGGAGCTCGAACTGTCCAACGAGGTGCAGGACCTGGTCGGCAGTGGCGCCGACCTGGCGATCCGCATCGGCGCTATGCCCGATTCCACGCTAACGCAGCGTAAGCTAGGCAACGTGCGCTTGGTGCTGGCGGCGTCGCCATCCTACCTCGCGCAAAACGGCACGCCTCGCACTGCGGCGGAACTGGAAGGCCACTCTACGCTTGCCACCTTGCCCCTGCGCGAGTGGCGTCTGCAAAACCCGATCACCGGCGCCCAGATCGTGCTGCACCCCGACCCGCGCCTGCGCATTAACGAGGTCCGCCTGGCAGTCATCATGGCGGAGGCTGGCCTTGGCATCGTTCTGGCCCCCGAACTGCAATGCCACGCCAGCCTCGAATCCGGCGTGCTGGTTCGGCTGCTGCCGGATTGGATGCCGCCGACGCCCCGCAGCGTCTATGCCGTTTGGTCGCAGCAGCGCTACCTTCCTGCCCGCGTACGGGCTTTGCTCGAACATCTCGCCGACTACACGGCCCACCATCCCTTGCTCCAATCGTGACGCGCTCTTGTTGTTAAAAATGCTAGGATTGCCGCCAGTAATCTTTCTTGGAGTTATCTTTGGCAATCACAGCGTCCGTCGGCAATGCTTCGGCGACCATTCATGCGCGTCGTCCTTCCTGGGACGATATGGTGAAACATTACCCAGCGGTGTCGGTATCAATTGATCAGCTGTACAACAGTATGATCCGCGGTAAGTTTGTGGGCGAGGATAAAAACCCGACATATGAGAATACCTGTGCGACGCGTATGTCCTATGCCTTAAACCGTTGCGGCATAAGACTCGGCGTGACCGCTGATCGGGGCGGTACGGTGGTAGGGGGCGATGGGTTCAATTATTGGATTCGGGTACAGGACGTGAAAGCAGAGCTGATGGCTCGCTTTAAGGGCTTCGATGAAGAGCTGGTGCTCAATGCTATTCCGAACAATCTGGTCGACGACGAAGAAGGCCGGAAAAAAATCTTCCGTGATCGCGTCGCGACTGCGCAGCAATTCCTTGATACGCGAGTAGCCGGAAAACGTGGAATTGTCGTGTTCGAGACTCGCGGGTATGGCGATGCCACGGGACACTTCACCTTGTGGGATGGCGTCAATCAGAAGTTGGCATATGCGCCCCACAATGATTCGCCAGAAGACCGCTTTTACTATTTCTGGTTTGCAGACATACGTGAAGACCCAAAAACCGGCAGACGATTCTTTGTGCAAACGGTCAAGGTCAAATTTTGGGAGTTGAAGTGATGCGCAAACTGTTTCTTGCCTTGGGGCTCTTTGTGGCTAGCGGCTATGCAGCCGCGGCCGCACCCAAATGCCCTTCAACGCAATCGAATGATCAATGGTCGGCGGAATGCTTCGAAATCACCGGTGGCAAGCGCCGCGTGAAGCCGCCGTACCGCAAGAACATTGTGCCTAATAAGTTCGGCAAAGCCGTGATCGTCGTTGAGGGGCCATTCGAGGTGTTGGCGGTTGATCGTCAGGGTCTTGTCGTGGTACCAGGCATCCGTTCCAGCGGAGACTTTGATTATCCTACGGCGGAAGCTGGCATTGGCCGGTTTTCTTCTGGTGGCAAATGTGGTTACTTCCGCACAGCTTCCTTTGAGGTGATCGTACCGCCCACCTACGAAGAGTGCCTGCCTTTTCACGAAGGCACTGCGCTTGCGTGCCGCGATTGCACGCGCTATTGCACTGCAGGCTCATGCCAGGACAGCACCTTGGTGGGGGGGCAAGGCTTCGTATTCGATGGCAAAGGTCGGCTTCAGCGGCAATTCGCCTTGCCTGAGTTGGAAAATGCTTGTGGCCGGGTAGGCGTTGCGGAGGTGAGAAAGCTGGACGGTCCTACGCCTTTTCTGAAGTGTAATGCGGCGCCAGGACTCGAGTTATGAGCGCATACGGTTTACAAGGTAGAAGGTAGAAAATGGCAGGAGAAATCATTCGCCTCGGTGACTCGACGAGTCATGGCGGAAAAGTACTGGAAGGTTCGCAAACAAATATCTGCCATGGCAAGCCAATCGCGTTCATAGGTCATAAAGTGTCGTGCCCCAAATGCAGTGGCACTCCCACGATTGTGGAAGGCGTACAGACCTCCACGATTTATGGCAAAGGCGTGGCGCTCGCGGGCATGAAGACTTCATGCGGGGCCACGCTGATTGCGAGCCAGTTCACGGCGGTGATTGTGCCCGGCGGAGGCGGTGGTGGTAGTGGCGGCTCGGCCCCTGTTGGGGCATCATCGCAGCAGCCAGCGGCAGCTAAGCCTGCAGCCGCTGCAGCGTCAGCGGCTGCAGGTGCTGCGGCTGCAGTCGGCGACCAAGCCAACGGCAGCGGCGAGAAGTCCATCAAACGAATCTGGTGGAGTTACGGCGAGGAGGAAACGCCGGTTGAAACTTTCTCGCGCCACTACGTCGACCTGAACATCCACGTCGAGACGGAGAATTACGCCAGTGGTGAATCCGTCCCGGTCTCGATCCTCAATGACGACGGCAGCGAGTTCGCCGACGGCATTCCGGAACTGGCGCTGACAGTGAAGCTCGGCCCTGACGGCGCCGGCAAGGCGCTGAACGTCTTCGCCGGCAAGACCATCAACCTTCGATAAACGGACATAAGGTTGCAGAAGTCGCAGGATTCGACAGCACATTATTGTGGCCTGCATCCGGCAGGATCAAGATCCGTTTGCGTTCGACAGGCGCCGCATCGAACACGCGCTGCGACATGGCCGCAGGCGTGGTCTTGTCCTCGCCGCCGGCCAGCACCAGCAGCGGCGACTTGATGCTGCCCGCAACCTTCAGGTTATCGATGGCAGCCAGCGCATCATCCACCTTGAAGGTGATGAAGGGCTTGAAGTACCAGGGCAGCGAGTGGTTGGCCCAATCCAGCGCCGTGGTAGCCGTGGTTTCAAGCACCACCGCCCGGACGGGCCGCTCCTGTGCCACGCCTGCGGCGACAAAGCTGCCAAGCGATTGTCCATGCACGACTACGTTGCCGGGAAAGCGTGCATCGATCAAATCGTAAATCGCCAAGCCATCGCCCGTCATGTTCGCGACGGTCGGCATGCCGCTGCTGCGCCCATAACCACGGTAATCGAAGATGGCGACATTCGCCTTGCAGCCTTCCAGTGCGGTTACTACGTGCTTGCCGCTTTCGTCGAGGTGGAAGGCATTGCCACCGAAGTAGAGCAGGGTGCGCTGGGCGCCATTACGCGTGACCAGCACGCCATGCAGCACCGCGCCGTCGGGGCGCGCGACTTCAAGCGGCGTGCCGTTCTCAAAAACCTGCTCGGGCAAAGGATTAGCCTTGGTCACCGCATCCGGCCGGATGATCATGGATTCCCGGATTTCGACGGTCTTGCAACCGCCAAGGGCAAGCAGCAACAGCAGGGCAATTCTACGCATGGAAAGCTCCGTTTTTAATGATATGATAACTATATTACATTAAAATCTTATCGTAAAACAATAATGAAATGGATTCCTATCCTTCGGCTGGCGCTGCTGGCCTTTGTCCTGGTGCAGGCGATTTACTTCGTGATGGCCTGGCTGGTGCCGCAAGGTGCGGCAATCGCCGGCGTGCATATGGTGATGACGCCGAAATGGCTGGAGCCTGATGCCGTAGCCGTGCTGGCGGCCGGCCCGCTGGCGGTGGCCATGCTCGTCAACGCGCCGGTAGTGCTGTTGACCGCTTACGCGGCGTGGCGCCTGAACGCCTTGCTGCGCGCGCTGCAACAAGGCGCACTGTTCGCAGCAGCGACTATCGGCCACCTGCGTGCCTTCGCGGGCGCCGCGCTGGGCGCAATGGCGTGGTCGGTGCTCGACACGCTGTTGCGCGGCCTTGCCTGGCGCGCATTTTTCGGCATCGAAGGACACGTCAAGATCGGCGTCTCATCGGAAGAACTGCTGGCAATGCTGGTTTGCCTGTTGTTCTTCCTGATCGCAGGCCTCATGCACGAAGGCCGCCGCCTGGCTGAAGAAAACGAGGGCTTCGTCTGATGGCCATCGTGATCCATCTCGACGTCATGCTGGCCAGGCGCAAAATCAAATCGCGCGAACTGGCCGCCTATGTCGGCATCACCGAGCAGAATCTCAGCCTGCTCAAATCCGGCAAGGTGAAAGGCATCCGTTTCGGTACGCTGGAGAGGATTTGCGAAAAGCTGCAATGCCAGCCTGGCGACATCATCGAATGGACGCCGGAACCTGGCGGAACTGCCATTGAGAACGAAGGCTTGCTATGATGGGGTTATGGACAACGAATTCGAACTCGTCGGCCGTTACCTGATTCCTGCCGACGCCTTTATCGCATGCGGCTGTTTGCGGGCGGCAGGGATCGAAGCCATCGTGGCCGATGACCAGCTGATGCTGACGAACCTGCTGCTGGCGCCGGCCATCGGTGGCGCCCGAGTGCTGGTCCCGTCGCCGGACTTGGCGGCCGCACTCGAAGTACTGGCCGCCTTCCAGCGCGGAGAACTGGCACTGCCGGACGACGCCGACGTGAGCTCCAACGTCTACCCGTTCCCTTCGCGGGAACGCGGCCTGTAGTCGATGACGAAACGTTTCGGCACTTCCTTGAAGCCATAGTTGGTGTAGAACTGATGCGCAACCTGGCGCCGCATGCTGCTTGATAGCTCGGTATGCGTGCAGCCGCGCGCCCTGGCTGCATCTTCGGCATACGCCATCAGTGCGCGACCTGCGCCGCTCCTCCTTGCTCCTTCGTCGACAACGAAGGCAGTCACCACCGCATATTCCGCTGTCGTACTCAATGGCAGGACGTAGTTCTGAGTGAGCACACCGAGCAGACTTCCCTCGCTTTCGGCAATCCAGCAATCGCCATCGCGCTCGATGAACTGCGGCCAACGCTCCGCCACCGTGGCGGCGGAATTGGGATAACCGAGCTGCCAGAACAGCTCCGCGATCCGTGGCAAGTCCGCAACGCACGCCGAACGCACATTGAGCTCAGAATGCATGGCGCAGACCGACGTTGTATTCGCGGTTGCCGGCAACTGCGCCGGTCTGGCTGGACGAGGGCAGGGTGGCGTCGAAGGTATGGTAGTTGGCGCCATTGTCGTTGCTCACATGCGCGGTCGATGCGTAGAAAATCGTGCGCTTCGACAGGTCGTAGGTGTAGGTCAGTGCGAGCTGGCGGGCATCCTTGTCGGCCGCAGACTTGTCGTTCTTGGTGATGTAGCTGGCCAGGATGGTGCTGGCGCCAAACGGCACCGAGGCGCCCAGCAGCAAGTCGCTGGCCGTGGCGGTGCCAGTGCCTTTCAGGCCGCCCACGATGGCGATCGCCTTCACAACCTTGAAGTCGTAGCTGCCGCCAAAGACCCAGGTCGACGTGCGGTCGGTGCCGGTACCGTTGTTCAGGCGATGGAAGCCGGTCTTGATCAACACCGGTCCCTGGTTGTACACCACCGAACCGCCGACACTGCGCCCGGCCTTGCTGTTGCCACCGACTTCACCCAGGCCGTACAGTATGTCGGCAGTTACGCCCGCTACCGTCGGCGTAGTGTACTTGACCGTGTTGTTATTGCGCTTGCCGTTGGTAGAGAACAGGTTGCTGGCCGCGCCGGCAAAGCCGTCGTCCATCGGTTCCACGGTTTTCCATGCCAGGTATTCCGGGCCGTACTGGCGGCCCATGGTCAGCGCGCCGTATTGCGCATGGCGGATGCCGATGAAGGCCTGGCGGCCGAATGCCAGGCCGCCCTGGTCGGAGGCGCCGGTATCGGCCAGGAGGCCCGATTCCAGCGTGAACAGGGCGGACCAGCCGCCGCCGATATCTTCACTGCCTTTGAATCCCAGGCGGCTGCCCTGCAGCGTGCCGCTATTCACTTTGAGGTCGTCGCCGTTAAAGGCGGGCGTGGCCGTGCCTGGCGTGGAGCCGCTCACTTTGGAGATGCTCAGGTCCATTACGCCGTAGACGTTGACATTGCTTTGGCCGAAAGCGGCATTGGTGCAGCAAAGACATGCGGCGGCGATCATCGATTTTTTCATTGTTTCTTCCCTGTCTGGAGATTGCTTGCAGGCGGAATTGCCTGAGCGCCGAAGCTTATGCGGGCTTTGTTACAACGTCGTGACGTCTAGATGTCATAGGCCTGTCATCTTGGACGCCTAAGATGCATCCATACCGTTCAACAATGGAGCCAACCATGCAGTTCAAACGCATCATCCAAACCGCCGCCGCAGCCTGCACGCTGTTGGCAGCCGCAGCCCATGCCCAGACCACGCTGACCGTGTACAGCGCGCTCGAAGCGGACCAGCTCAAGTCCTATCAGACCCGCTTTGAAGCCGATAACCCGGACATCAAGATCAAGTGGGTGCGCGATTCCACCGGCATCATTACGGCCAAGCTGCTGGCGGAGAAGTCCAATCCGCAGGCGGACGTAGTGATGGGCGTGGCGGCGACTTCGCTGCTGGTGCTTGAGAAGGAGGGCATGCTGCACAACTACGCGCCGAAGGATGTCCAGCGCCTGGCGACCCGTTTCGTGGATGACGACAGCCCGCCGAGCTGGGTTGGCATGGACGTGTGGGGTGCTGCTATCTGCTTCAACACAGTGGAAGCAGCGCGGCTGGGCCTCAAGCGTCCCGAGTCATGGAAGGATTTGCTCAAGCCTGAATACAAAGGCCGCATCAGCATGCCGCACCCTGTTTCCAGCGGCACCGGCTACTTCGACGTGACAGCCTGGCTTACGCTGTTTGGCGAAAGAGAAGGCTGGGCCTTTATGGACAAGCTGCACGACAACATCGCCCAGTACACGCACTCCGGTTCCAAGCCATGCAAGCAGGCGGCGGCAGGCGAATTCCCGATCGGGATCGCCTTTGAATACCGGGCGGCGAAGCTGAAAGAGGGCGGTGCGCCACTGGACGTGATCCTGCCGAAGGAAGGCTTGGGCTGGGACGTGGAAGCTACTGCCATCGTCAAAGGCACCAGGAAGCTGGAAGCGGCGCGCCGACTGGCCGACTGGTCGGCATCACGCACTGCCAACGAGCTATATGCAAAGAACTTCGCGCTGGTGGCCTATCCGGGCATCGTCAAGCCGCATCCTGCCATTCCTGCCAACTACGAGCAGCTGCTGATCAAGCAGGACCTGAAATGGTCGGCTCGTGAGCGCGACCGTATCCTGGCCGAATGGAGCAAGCGTTACGAAGGCAAGGCGGAGCCCAAGTAAGCCATGAAGCAAGACGATTTTCAATTGGCCGAAGCAGCGGCCGGCCAGGATGCCTGCTGGCTGCACGTCGACGGCGTCAGCAAGCGCTTCGGCGCGACTGCAGTGCTCGATAATGTTTCGCTCAAGGTGCGGCAAGGTGAACTGCTTTGCCTGCTGGGGCCTTCCGGTTGCGGCAAGACCACGCTGTTGCGCATCATCGCCGGGCTGGAGGCGCAGGATGGCGGAACGATGTGGATGGGCGGACGCGATATCGGCCGTCTGCCGCCGGCGCAGCGCGGCTATGGCATGGTGTTCCAGTCCTATGCGCTCTTTCCGAACCTGACGGTGGCGGACAATGTGGCCTACGCCCTGCGCTTGCCGCGCCGCGAACGCGAAGAGCGCGTAGCGCAATTGCTGCGCATGGTGGGGCTGGATGGGCGGCAGGACAGCTACCCCTCGCAATTGTCCGGCGGCCAGCAACAGCGCGTGGCGCTGGCGCGCGCGCTGGCCACGTCGCCCAAGCTGCTGTTGCTGGATGAACCCTTGTCCGCGTTGGACGCCAAGGTGCGCGAAACCCTGCGCCTGGAATTGCGCAAGCTGCAGCGCAAATTGGGCGTGACCACCATCATGGTGACGCACGACCAGGAGGAAGCAATGGCGATGGCCGACACCATCGCCGTGGTTGCGAACGGGCGCATCGAGCAGATCGGCGCGCCGGAGCAGGTGTACCGCGCACCTGCCACCCGTTTTGTGGCCGATTTCGTCGGCTGCGCCAACTGGCTGCCGGTGCGCATGAACGAAGCGGGACAGGCTACGGTTGGCGACCTGGCTTTCGGTCATGACCTGCCAGGCGGCACGCGTTCGGCGCTGGCGTTCTGCCGCCCCGAGGATCTCAAGGTCGAGCCATGCTGGAGCGCTGGCGGCGGCATGACGATGACCATCGTTGATCGGATCGACTTCCTGGGCGGGGTGCGGCGCGGCTTCCTTTCGCTGTGCGCCGACCGCAATGTGCAGCTGGTAGTGGATGTTGGCGCCAGCGACCCTGGCTACGATATGCTGGTGCCGGGCCAGCGTGTGCCGGTCTCGGTGCCGCAGCATCGTGTACGCTTCTTTGCCGATGGTGCCGCATGAAGATGGACGTGCCGCGCAATGGCGACGAACGGCTGGCCGCCGTACTGGCCTGGGGCAGCCTCGCGCTGATGCTGGCCTTTATCGTGCTGCCGATGGGCGCCATTTTCGTCAAGGCGCTGCTGGCGCGCGACGGCAGATTTGCCGGCCTGGCGCCGATCTGGCAGGTTGCTGCTGATGCGCGTACCGGCAACGCTGCCATGCACAGCATCACGATGGCGCTGGCGACTGCGCTGGTGGTCCTGCCTTCCGCATTCCTGTTTGCCTTCGCTCTGACGCGCTCGCGCATTGCAGGCATGCCGGTGCTGCGGCTGATTGCCTTTGTACCGCTGCTGACTCCTTCGCTGATGCCCGCGATCTCGCTGGTCTATCTGTTCGGCACGCAGGGCATGCTGCGCCACTGGATGGGCGAGCAAACTATCTATGGCCCGATCGGCATCGTGCTGGGTGAAGCGTTCAATTGCTTCCCGCACGCGGTTCTGGTGATGACGGCCGCATTGTCGGCGGCTGATGCCCGCTTGTATGAAGCCGCAAAGGTTCTTGGCGCCAGCCCATTGCGGCGCTTCCTGACCATCACGCTGCCGAATGCGCGTTATGGCCTGGTATCGGCGGCGGCGCTGGTGGTGACGCTGGTGGTGACCGACTTCGGTGTGCCGAAAGTGATCGGCGGCCAGTACAACATGCTCGCGCTGGAAGCGTACAAGCAGGTGCTGGGGCAGCAGGACTTCCATCATGGTGCTGTTATCGGCCTGATGCTGCTGTTGCCCGCCGTTCTGAGCGTGCTGCTTGAACGCCACGTAGCGCGAGGTCGCAAGGCCGGGATCGATGGCCGCGCCATCCCGTACCGTCCGCAGCCGAATGCATGGCGCGATATCCCGCTGATGGCTGGCTGCGCGTTGATCGCAGTGGTGGTGCTGGCCTTGCTTGGCGTTGGTATTGTCGCGGCCTTCATCGAACTATGGCCCTACAAGCTGCAATTCACACTGGCGCATTTCGACTTCGACCAGTACGACGGCGGCGGCTGGCAAGCCTTCTTCAACAGCCTGCAGCTGGCGCTGGGCACTGCGCTGGCAGGAACCGCGCTGGTATTCCTGAATGCCTACCTGGTCGAGAAGCAGCCGGCTGCTGCGCCGGCGGCTCCCTGGCTGCGGGCAGTGGCGAGCCTGCCGATGGCGGTGCCCGGACTGGTGCTGGGCCTGGGCTATGTGTTGTGGTTCAACGCGCCTGGCAATCCGATGCGCGGCATGTTGGGCGGCATGGCGATCCTGGTGGCATCCACGGTGGCCCACTACTACACCAGCGGCCACCTGGCGCTGACCACGGCGCTGCGCCAGCAGGACGGTGAAATCGAAACCGTGGCACGCACGCTGGGGCAGCCGTGGTGGCAATGCTGCCTGCGCGTCTCGCTGCCGATGGCCTTGCCCACGATGCTCGACGTACTGCGCTACCTGTTCGTGTCGGCCATGACGACGGTCAGCTGCGTGGTGTTCCTGTACAGCCCCGATACGCCGCTGGCATCGCTTGCCGTGGTGAATATGGACGATGCAGGCGAAACGGCCGGTGCGGCGGCCATGGCTACGCTGGTGGTCGGCACGTCGGCTGGCGTTTCGCTGCTGCTTGGCTTGCTCGGGCGGTATTGCCTGAGGCGCACGCAGGCCTGGCGCGTTGCCTGAATATTTTTCTCCTCATTTTTTTTCGAAAGTAGATATGCAAGAACAATTGCTGTTAACCCCGGGTCCGCTCGTCACGTCGATGCAAACGCGGCGCGCCATGCTGCGCGACTGGGGCTCCTGGGACGCAGACTTCAATGCGCTGACTGCGCGCATCGGCGAGCGCCTGCTCGATATCATTGACGGCGCGGACGACTACACCTGCGTACCGCTGCAAGGCTCCGGCACCTTTGCCGTGGAAGCGGCGATCGGTACGCTGCTGCCGGCTGAGGGCAAGCTGCTGGTGCTTGCCAACGGAGCCTACGGCCACCGCATGGCCCAGTTGACGCGCCAGATGGGGCGCCGTGTCATGGTGGCCGATTTCGGCGAGACCGCTGCGGTCGATCCGGTCGTGCTGCGCGCGCACCTTGACGCCGATCCTGGTATCACGCACGTTGGCGTGATCTACTGCGAGACCAGCACCGGCATCCTCAATCCGATCCAGGAGGTCGCCCGCGTAACTGCAGCCGCCGGCCGAAAGCTGGTGATCGATGCGATGAGCGCCTTCGGTGCATTGCCGTTGTCGGTGCGCGAGGTGGAATTCGAGGCTGTAATCGGCTCCTCCAACAAATGCCTGGAAGGTGCACCCGGCATGGGCTTCGTACTGGTGCGCACCGCGGCGCTGGAACAGGCTGAAGGCCGCGCGCATTCGCTGTCGCTGGACTTGTATGCGCAGTGGCGCTACATGCAAAAGACCGGTCAATGGCGCTACACGCCGCCGACCCATGTGGTGGCAGCCTTCGACTGCGCCATCGAGCAGTATATCGGGCAGGGCGGCCAGCCGGCGCGGCTGGCGCGCTACCAGGCCAATTGCGCAGCGCTGGTGGATGGCCTGGCTGGCATTGGGCTGCGCGCCTTCCTGCCGTCCTCGATCCAGGCGCCGATCATTGTGACAGTGCACGCGCCAAACAATCCCGGCTGGAACTTCGCAGAGTTCTACCGCCGCGCCAAGGCGCGAGGCGTAATCCTCTATCCGGGCAAGCTGACTGCAGTGGAAACCTTCCGCGTCGGCTGCATCGGCGCGATCGATGTGCAGGACATGCAGCGTGGTGTGGCGGTGATCGCCGAAGTGATTAACGAAATGGGCTTGAAGGGTTATTGATGGAAAAGATGAACTATCGCGGCCCGGTGCAGGTCGTCGTGTGCGACTGGGCTGGTACGCTGGTGGACTTCGGTTCGTTTGCGCCAACCCAGGTACTGATCGATGCTTTTGCTGGTTTCGGCGTGGAGGTTTCGCTGGAAGAGGCGCGCCAGCCAATGGGGCTTGCCAAATGGGACCACATCGCTGCACTGGGCAAGCAAGCCGGCGTGGCCGAGCGCTGGCAGGCGCGCCACGGCGCACCAATGCAGCACGCCGACGTGGATGCCCTGTATGCAGCCTTCCTTCCACTGCAAGTGGAGCGCGTTAGCCAGTACTCCGACCCGATTCCCGGTGCACTCGAAACGCTCGCGACGCTGCGCGCACGCGGCATCAAGATCGGCTCCTGCTCGGGCTACCCGCGCATCGTGATGGGGCGCCTGCTGGATAAAGCAAGCAGCGACGGCCTGCTGGTGGATCACGCAGTGGCGACCGACGACCTGCCAGCCGGCGGCCGCCCCGGTCCTTGGATGGCGCTCGACAACGTCCTCAAGCTTGGTGTCAGCGCCGTTGCAGCCTGCGTGAAGATTGACGACACGGTGCCTGGAATCGCCGAAGGCCTGGCTGCCGGCATGTGGACGGTGGGCGTCGCGCTCTCGGGCAACGAAGTTGGCCTGACGGTGCAAGAAGCCGCAGCCTTGAACGAAGCCGATCTCGCGCGCCGGGTGGCGCCAGCGCGCGACAAGCTGCTGGCCGCCGGTGCGCACTACGTGGTGGACACGATCGCCGGCCTGCCTGCCGTGATCGACACCATAGAATTGCGTTTGCAGCAGGGAGAAAAGCCCTGAGTGAAGAGCACGAGCTTGCGGCAGATATGCGACAATCAGCGCCATCATTTTTCGCTTTGAGGAAAAAGCCGCATGCTTGAAAACGCGATTGTCCGCCAGCCTGGCACGGCGGTCTGGAAGCAGATCCAGGCCGCGCTGGCCGACGATGTGCTGGCGGGCCGCCTGACCGGGCGCCTGCCTAACGAAACTGCGCTGGCGGAGCGCTTCGCCGTCAACCGCCACACGGTGCGGCAGGCGGTCAAGGCGCTGGTCGAACAAGGCCTGGTTGACGTGGTGCATGGACGCGGCACCTTTGTGCGCGAAGACTTCCTCGATTACCAAATCGGCCGCCGCACGCGCCTCGCGCACAGCGTGGTGAAGGCTCGCCGCGTGGGCAAGAGCGAGATCCTCGGCTGGGAAGCGGTGCGTCCTTCCGCAGAAATCGCGGCAATGCTGGAGCTGTCTTCGCGCTCCAAAGCGCTGGCGGTCAGCTCGCTCGATGTGGTGGACGAAAAGGTGATCGGTGTCTGTACCCAGTACTTCCCGCTGCCGCGCTTCGAGGGTTTTGGCGAAGCCTATGCTGAAGAGGGCAAGACACACCTGGCGCTGGCGCGTTTCGGCGTGCAGCAATTCCAGCGCCGGCTGAGCAGGATCACGGCGCGCCTGCCGTCGCCCGATATCGCGCAACGGCTCTCGCAGCCGGCATCCCAGCCTATCCTGTTCGTGGAAACCGTCTACGTCGACCAGGACGACAAGCCGATCGAATACGGTATTTCCAATTTCAGCAGCACCGCTGTGCAACTGGTGATCGAGCCCGATTAATCTCTCACACAGGTGAACACAATCGCCTGCATCTTGCCTTCAATCGCGCTACTGCCGTATTTTTCGGTGAGTGCCGCGATGACCGCGTCGGTCGCCTCCTGCAGTCGCGCCGGATCGCGCGCTTCAATATCGGCCCGTAGCGGAGATCCCTGGCACAAAGCCACGGCGGTTGAACGGGCAGAATCCGCGCGGCTGGTGGCGGTCACCACTTCATGTGTAATGCCGGACTTCCAGCCTCCGCGCGCCAGTTCCTCCATGATTACATCAATATCGTGCCAGCCGTAAGGCACGCGCGCCAGGAAGCGCGGCGGGTCGTCGGGGAAGACCTTGGCCAGCGCATGGTTGATGGTGGCGGAAAAATCGTTATGGGCAATGCCATCCCACACATTGAAGCAATACAGGCCGCCCGGTTTCAGTACGCGGCGCGCCTCGCTGAAACCCTTCGCCTTATCGGGGAAGAACATGATGCCGAACTGGCACAGCACCACGTCGAAACTGGCGTCGGGGAAGGGCAGGTCCTGGCCATCGGCCTGCTTCCATTCGATGTGGGATGAATCGACCGCCTTGCGTGCTTGCTCCAGCATGGCGGGATTGAGGTCGGTGGCGACGATCTGCGCGCCAGGGATATCCTGCAGCAGCTGCCTGGTGACGGCGCCGGTGCCGGCGGCAACTTCCAATATTCGCGAAGGGCGCCGCTGGGCGGCTCGGCGCGCCATATCGACGGCGTAAGGCGTGAAAAGGAGCGGCACCATGGCGCGCTCGTAAGTTTCCGGAATTGAGCCAGTGAAGCTGCTGTCCTTGTCCATGGTTGCCTCCCTTGTCCAAGTCCAGTATAGCGAGAGCTTAGGCGGCTTTCTTGCCTTTTTTCTCTGGTTTCGGCAGTTGGATCAAGCGGGTGCCGGTCCAGCGGTCGTGCAGGAACTGGCGGTCCTTATCGAGGAAAGCAGTCAGCGACCACACCAGCACACTGGCCAGCAGGGCGTAAAGCTTGTGCTTATTGCTGAGGTCGGCCAGAAAGCCGACCACGATGCCTGGCAGCACCCACATCCAGCTGAACAAATAACGCAGCGCCGCGGTGCGCAGCGGCAGGTGAGCATGGCCCGGCTGCACCACTTTGATGCACCAGGTTTGCATCGCCAGGGTCTGGCCCTTGCGCGTCCATTGATGGATGAAATAGGCGCCCAGGATCAGGAAGGCAAGGAACTGGCGCATATGCTCGATCACCGGCGCATGGCTAGCCTTGGTGGCAATCTCGAACACCAGGAATGGCAGGAACAGCACGGCAAAAGCCAGCAGGATTTCATAGACCATCGAGATCAGGCGACGCTTGACGGTCGGCACAGCGTTATTTGCTTGCATTCGGAACGGCGGTAGTCGCGCTTGGCGCGGCAGTTGGGGCGGCGGCAGCTGCGGCAGCGGCATCGGCGGCAGGCGTCGCGGAAGGTGCAGCCGGCGCAGCCGCGGCAGGGGCGCCAGCCACGTTGGAAACAGGCGCAGCACCTTGCGCGCTGCCCGGTGGAACGATTGCAGGCGAGCCCTGCGGCAGGCCGATCGGCGCCGGCGGCACGGTGCCTGGAGGAACGGTGCCCGGGGCAGGCACCAGGCCCACGCCTTGCGCCTTCACTGGCGCCGGGGTCTTCGCAGCAGCCTGGGTCGGGCTTGGAGTCTTGACGACCTGGTTCTTCTTGGCTGCAGCGGCTTCTGCCAGGGCGCGCTTGGCTTCCTCCGGCAATTGCTGGTATTGCTCCCACTCGGCGGCACGCTGGCCCGGCGGAGTAGCTTTCTTCTGGGCACGGGCAAAGTTTTCGCGCACAGACTTGCGTTCGGCCGGAGTCAGGTTGACCCATTCGCGCATGCGTTCCTGCACGCGCGCTTTTTCATCCGGGTTCATCTTGGCCAGGCGATTGCCGATGGAAATCCATTTTTGCTTGCGTACCGGACCCAACTCTTCCCAGGTCGGCTCGAGCGGAGACAGGGCCTGCTGCTGGGCAGGGTTCAGGTCGGACCAATGGGGTTTTTCGCCGACCGGCAGGGCGGCAGCGGTAGCGGAGGCCGAAGGAGTCGGCGCCGGCGGCACTGCAGGGCGGGTCGCCAGCCAGACGACGGCAGCGATCCCCACGCCGAGCACGGCGATAGTTCCAGCAATCCATTTCTTGCCACCACTCACACTCGCCATACTTTATTGCTCGCGAGTCTCGAGGTAGGCGCCAAAGCCCTGGTCAAGGTAAGCGGACAGCGGCAGTTCATCGGACAGCACGGCTGCGTCCATTTCTGCCAGTTCCACGATCGATTGCTGTTGTTCGTACTGGTACACGCCGACCATGCCGCCCAACACCAGCAGCAGTGGCAGGGCCACGCTGACGCGGTTGAACCAGGCAAACTGGTTGGCGAAGAAGCCCGAAGCGCCGCCAGCCAGGGCAGGGGCGGTGCGGGTTACGCGCACGCGGGCCGGAGCATCGGCCTTTTTGCGCTTCATTGCCGCCATGCGGGCAGCGGCCAGGCGATCTGTGGTCGAGGCTGGCAGATCGTCTAGCTTTTCATTGAGCGCGCGCCGCACGCTGTATGCAAAGTTGGTGTCATCGGTGTTCATAACTTAATTCCCTTGGCTTTGAGCGATTCAGCGAGAGTGTGTGTTGCTCGTGAGCAATGCGTTTTAACGCTCCCTTCGGAACATCCCATCGCTTCGGCGGTTTCTGCTACGTCCATGTCCTGCCAGTAACGCATGAGGAACGCTTCTCGTTGACGCGTAGGCAGTTTTTGCACTTCTTCTTCAATAATCTGCAAGATCTGTGCCCGTTCCACCTGATCCGCACTCGACTCGGCCGCCTGGGAACCCTCTTCAGCCTCGTAGGATTCCAGTATATCAAAGTCCTCATGCTCGTCTTGCCCAGGGCCAAGACCGGAAAACAGGCTGACCCAGGTATTACGAACTTTTTCCCGACGGAAATAATCAAGTATCGTCGTTTGCAGGATGCGCTGGAACAGCATCGGCAATTCCGCAGCCGGCTTATCGCCGTACTTCTCGGCCAGCTTGATCATTGCATCCTGCACAATGTCCAGGGCGGACTCATCCTTTCGGACGGCATAAACCGCTTGCTTGAAGGCGCGGCGCTCGACGCTTTCGAGGAAATCAGATAATTCTTTGTCTGTGGCCATGCGTCGGAAAAAGGGGCTGCGCTATATCGCTAGTCTGAACAATCCCGGCATTTTAACAAAAAAAGCAGAATAAGCTTGACCAAAATTGTGCAGCGCGGTAACGTTAAGGACGCTTTGCACACCACAAAGCTCCCCGGTTCTTCGGGACAGGCACACAAAGCCGTTTCGAAAAGCCAGCTTTCTATTGTCAGCAGTTTGCTCTAACCCGTGCCACAAGCGCGAGAGGTAGGCTTGAAACCGCTGCAAAACTCCGGCCAAACGAGTTGCGTTTAGCACCGGCTTGTACTCCAGCTACGCATGGGGGAAGGGTCAGTGTGACCGCAGAAAGAAGGGAAGCTGAGAGTCGTGCACGGTGTCGCCCACTTCGCTAGGCAAGAGCATCCGATCAATCTCCTATGGACCTTGAAAGGAATGTTTCATGAATACCGAAGCTCCCATCACGGGCGCCGAAATCCTCGTCCGCTGCCTCGCTGAGGAAGGCGTCGAGCACGTTTTCGGATATCCCGGCGGCGCCGTTCTTTATATCTACGACGCCATCTTCAAGCAGGACAAATTCCAGCACATCCTCGTTCGCCATGAGCAGGCCGCAGTACATGCCGCCGACGCGTATTCGCGCAGCTCGAACAAAGTGGGCGTGGCGCTGGTCACTTCCGGACCTGGCGTCACCAATGCTGTGACCGGCCTGTCCACCGCATACATGGACTCCGTTCCGATGGTGGTGATTTCCGGCCAGGTGCCGAGCCACGCCATTGGCCAGGATGCCTTCCAGGAGTGCGATACCGTCGGCATTACCCGCCCGGTGGTCAAGCACAACTTCCTGGTCAAGGACGTGAAAGACCTGGCGGAAACCATCAAGAAGGCTTTTTATATCGCCAAGACCGGCCGTCCAGGCCCGGTGCTGGTCGATATTCCAAAAGACATTTCGATGCACAAGCACGTGTACTCGTATCCAAAGGATATCGAGATGCGTTCCTACCGCCCGGTGGATAAAGGCCACGCTGGCCAGATCCGCAAAGCGCTGCAGCTGCTGTTGGGCGCCGAGCGTCCGATGATCTACACCGGCGGCGGCGTGATCCTGGCGCATGCATCGAATGAACTGAATAAGCTGGTTGAAAAGCTCGGCTTCCCGGTCACCAATACCCTGATGGGCCTTGGCGGTTCGCGCGCTTCCGATCCATGCTTCGTCGGCATGCCCGGCATGCACGGCACCTACGAAGCCAACCTCGCGATGCAGAACTGCGACGTGCTGATCGCGATCGGCGCCCGCTTTGACGACCGCGTGATCGGCAATCCTAAGCACTTCAGCCAAAGCCCGCGCAAGATCATCCACATCGACATCGACCCATCGTCGATCTCGAAGCGCGTGAAAGTGGACATCCCGATCGTCGGCAACGTGAAAGACGTGTTGGTTGAACTGCTGTCCCAGCTCGATGCGACCGAGCAGCGTCCAAACGCGCCCGCGCTGAAAAACTGGTGGAAGCAGATCAACGAATGGCGCGACCGCAAGTGCCTGGGCTACGCCACGAACGACCTGGTGATCAAGCCGCAGCAAGTGGTTGAATCGCTGTTCGACATCACCAAGGGCGACGCCTTCGTCACTTCCGACGTGGGCCAGCACCAGATGTGGGCTGCGCAGTACTACAAGTTCGACAAGCCGCGCCGCTGGATCAATTCCGGCGGCCTGGGCACCATGGGTGTCGGCCTGCCGTACGCCATGGGCGTGCAGATGGCCAATCCGGATGCGACCGTCGCCTGTATCACCGGCGAAGGCTCGATCCAGATGAACATCCAGGAATTGGCGACCTGCAAACAGTACCACCTGACGCCGAAGATCATCCTGTTGAATAACCGCTTCCTGGGCATGGTTCGCCAGTGGCAGCAGATCGACTACGGTTCGCGCTATTCCGAGTCCTATATGGATTCGCTGCCGGACTTCGAAAAGCTGGCCGAGGCCTATGGCCACGTCGGCATGCGCATCGAGAAACCGGGCGATGTCGACGGCGCACTGCGCGATGCGTTCGCAATGAAAGACCGCCTGGTCTTCATGAACTTCATTACCGACCAAAGTGAAAACGTGTGGCCGATGGTGAAAGCCGGCAAAGGCCTCTCCGAAATGCTGCTTGGCTCGGAGGACCTGTAATCATGCGCCATATTATTTCTGTACTGCTCGAAAACGAAGCGGGTGCCTTGTCCCGCGTGGTGGGCCTGTTCTCCGCCCGCGGCTACAACATCGAAACGCTGACCGTTGCGCCGACCGAAGATGCGACCCTGTCCCGTATGACCATCGTGACCACTGGTTCCGATGACATCATCGAACAGATCACCAAGCACCTGAACCGCCTGATCGAAGTGGTGAAGGTGGTGGACCTGACCGAAGGCCAGCACATCGAGCGCGAGCTGATGCTGATCAAGGTACGTGCTGTCGGCAAGGAGCGCGAAGAGATGAAGCGTACCGCCGACATCTTCCGCGGCCGCATCATCGACGTGACCGAAAAGACCTACACCATTGAGCTGACGGGCGCCAAGAGCAAGCTGGACGCCTTCATTGACGCGATCGACCGCGCCTCGATCCTGGAGACCGTCCGTACTGGCGGCTCCGGCATTGGCCGCGGCGAACGTATCCTCAAAGTTTAATTAATCGAATATAGATTCAACCGAATTCACACCCAAGGAATGACCATGAAAGTTTTCTACGACAAAGACGCTGACCTCTCCCTCATCAAAGGCAAGAACGTTGCCATCATCGGCTACGGCTCGCAAGGTCACGCGCACGCGCAAAACCTGACCGAATCCGGCGTGAACGTGACCGTCGGCCTGCGCAAGGGCGGCGCGTCCTGGAACAAGGTCGAAGCGGCTGGCCTGAAAGTGGCGGAAGTGAACGACGCAGTGAAGAACGCCGACGTCGTGATGATCCTGCTGCCGGACGAGAACATCGCCCAGGTGTACAAAGAAAACGTCGAACCAAACATCAAGCAAGGCGGCGTGCTGGCCTTCGCCCACGGCTTCAACGTGCACTACGGCCAAGTCGTGCCACGCGCCGACCTGGACGTGATCATGATCGCCCCTAAAGCGCCAGGCCACACCGTGCGCGGCACCTACCGCCAGGGTGGCGGCGTGCCACACCTGATCGCCGTGTACCAGGACAAATCCGGCTCCGCCCGTGACATCGCCCTGTCGTACGCATCGGCCAACGGCGGCGGCAAGGCCGGCATCATCGAAACCAACTTCCGCGAAGAGACCGAGACCGACCTGTTCGGCGAACAAGCAGTCCTGTGCGGCGGTACCGTGGAACTGATCAAAGCCGGTTTCGAAACCCTCGTGGAAGCCGGCTACGCGCCGGAGATGGCTTACTTCGAATGCCTGCACGAGCTGAAGCTGATCGTCGATCTGATCTACGAAGGCGGCATTGCCAACATGAACTACTCGATCTCGAACAACGCGGAATACGGCGAATACGTGACCGGCCCGAAAGTGGTGACTTCCGCCACCAAGGACGCGATGCGCCAGTGCCTGAAGGACATCCAGACCGGCGAATACGCCAAGTCCTTCATCCTCGAGAACAAGGCCGGCGCACCGACCCTGATCTCCCGCCGCCGCCTGACCTCCGAGCACCAGATCGAAGAAGTCGGCGCCAAGCTGCGCGCGATGATGCCATGGATCGCCAAAAACAAGCTGGTCGACCAGTCCAAGAATTGATTTTGTCCCTAGAAGCAAACTTCAACGGCCCCTCGGGGCCGTTTTTTTATTGCTCAGCAAAAATGTCCACCGTGGGGTCAGGAACGAAAGTGGACATTTCCAAAAGAAATGTCCACTTTCGTTCCTGACCCCACGGTGGACATTTTTGCGAGAGCCGTTACTTCAGGGCTTCGGTGAGGACGCGGCCTTCGGCGCCGGCTGGGGGACGGACGTTCAGCAGGTAGGCGAGGGTGGGGGCGATGTCGACGACTTCGGCGTACTGGCCGTAGTGGCCGGAGTTGACCCAGCGCTTGCCCATCACAATCAGGGGTACGTTGGTGTCGTAGGCGTATGGGGCGCCATGGGTCGTGCCTTTGCCGCTGCCGAAGCCGAAGATCCAGTGCGGCTTCAGTACCACCATCAGGTCGCCGGAAAGCTGGCGGTTCCATGCGCGGCGCATCAACATTGAAATCCGGTTGCCGCCAACGGCGCCGCTTTCCATCTGCGTGCGGGTGTAGACGTCGGCCATGCCAGGCTGCGACATCAGGATGCGTGCGGCTGCACTTTCGACATCTTCACGCTTCAGGCCTTTGGCTTCGATCTGGGCGTAGTCCAGGTGCAAGTTTGGCAGCGAAGACGCCATCACGCCCTTGCTCAAGCCGAACTTGGTAGACAACTGGGCGTTCAGGTCTTCGATCATCTTCTTGCTGTCTACACGCTGAACGCCGGCCTTCTGCACTTCATTCGCAAATTCAGGCGTGTTCGGGAAGCCATGGTCGGCGGTCAGCACTACCAGCACATTCTCCATGCCGATGCGTTTGTCGATGTAGGAGAAGAAGTTGGACAGGATGCGGTCCAGGCGCATCAGGTGGTCGTGCGAATATTTGCTCTCCGGGCCGTACTCGTGGTTCGCCAGGTCGTGCGCGGAGAAGCTGACGCCCAGCAGGTCAGGCACGCCAGCCGGATTCTTCCCCAGGTTTTCGCCTTCAATCGCAGCCTGTGCGAAATCCGCAGTCAATTCGTCCAGGAACGGCGAGGCCTTCAGCCGTTTGTAGTAGGCAGCATCCGTCGTGCCGGACTCGCTGGACAGCTGCACGTTCGGCGCATCGCCATAATCGCCGGCGTAAGCCGAATCAGGCAGCAACGGCTTCCACTTCACGCCGTAGTAGCGCTCTTGCGGCTTGCCGGCCTGGTACTTCTGCACCCACTGCGGGTGCTCTTTCATGTAGAAGGTGGTCGATGCGAAGTTGCCGCTTTCTTCCATGTACATGTAGGCGGTGCCGGTCTTTCCGCCCAGGAGAATCGCGCCGCGGTCCTTGCCGGACACGGTGACCACTTTGGATTGCAGGCCGGTCGCATAGCGCAGTTGGTCGCCCAGCGTGTCGACGCGCAGGTTGGCAGGAGAGGTGCCGTCATGCGGATCGGTTTTTTCATTGCCGATGTACTTGAAGTTGGTGTCTTCGGTGCAGTACATGCTGCCGCCATTAGCCTGGTTGACCCAGTTATTGCCAATGATGCCGTGCTGGTATGGATAGGCGCCGCTCAGGATGGCGGCGTGGCCAACGGCAGTGACCGTGATGCCGTGCGCTTGGTGTGCATTGCTGAACCATGCGCCTTGTTCCAGCAGGCGGCGAAAGCCCCCCTGGCCGAATTGTTGCGCGTAGCGGGTTACCTGTTCTTGCGGCAGGCCGTCTACGGCCATCACCAGGACGAGTTTTGGTTGTGCAGGCTGTTTGGCCGGCGCTGCTTGCGCGCCGAACGTGGCCGCCAGGGCCAGTGCGGGAATCAGGTACTTTGCCATTTTCCTTTTTCATGAATGGAGTGGACGACATGTGATCATGCCACAAGCGCATGACGGTATCATTTCAACGCTGTTACAAATGCTGACGAAGAGTGACAGATCGACCGTTCGTTTTCAGTTAAAGTGCCTGCATCGTAATTGAGGAGAACAACAATGACCGTCCTGAAAGCTGTAGCCGCTGCCGCCCTGGTGCTGGGCACCCAGGCTGCCATCGCACAATCCATCCCGACCACCGGCGCCACCGTCATCGTGCCTGCCTATGGTGAAGTTACTGCGCCGAACGACCAGGCCGTGGCCGTTATGGCGATCGAAGAGCAGGATAAGGACAAGGCCGCCGCCGCGTCCCGCGTGAACCAGAAGATCAAGCAGGGCCTGGAAATCCTGAAGAAGGAAGACCCGCAAGCAAAGCTGAAAACCCAGGGCTACTACACCTATCCGGTGTACCCGGAGGACCGTCCGCTGCCAAACGGCGTCGCCGCCAAGCCGCGCCAGCCGACTGCATGGCGCGTCGGCCAGTACGTGCAGGTGACCACCACCAACCTCTCGGTGCTGCCGAAGACCGTGGCCTCCGCGCAGAAGGTGCTGACGCTGAATGGCCTGTCCTTCGGCCTGAGCCCAGCCGCGACCCGCAAGCTGGATGATGCGCGCATCGCAGCCACTTACAAGAACCTGAACGAGCGCATCGCCTCCATCGCTTCGGCCATGGGTCGTCCTGTGACCGATGCGGTGCTGGACACCATCGATTACGAAGGCTCCGGCAATTATGGCGGAGGCCCGGCCGGCGCCGCAGCGCCAATGATGGCCCGCATGTCCGCCAAGGCTGAGATGGACCAGTCTGTGGCCGAGCCAAGTTTCGAGCCTGGCGAGACCACGCTGGAAATGCGCGTGGTCGGCAAGGTTAAATTCAAGTAATCCTGGCCTGAACCGTACGCCATCGTTCGGTGGCGTACGGAGTTGCCGCGCCCCCAGGCGCATGCTGGCTGCTGACGATGGAGGCAGCCATGACAGATATACGCAAGGGCCAGGCGCCCGCCCCGCTGGACCGGGACCAATTCCGCCTGCAATTCCACCGCTCCTTCGCCGATCCTGCATTCGGCAAGGTGGGCGATGCGCTGGCGCAGGTCGAGCAGGTCGCGTGGGAAAACTATGAGGCGGGCCGCAAGGCGCCTCGCACCCATCCCGCAGGCCCCGGTTTTGCCGACCCTTCCTGCGATCTCTCCGATGATTGGCGCGAAACCCATGACCGGCTGCTGCAAGCGGAAAAGGTCCAGAAAGATCCCGCCACGCCTTCCCGCATCTTGCTGATCAACGGCGCCGCCCGTAACGACGGCACTTGCCCCGGCGAGATGTCGAAATCCTGGCGTATGGTGCAGTGGCTGAAAGAGACCCTGCAAGGGGAGAGCCAGGATGCCAGGGTGCTCGACCTCAGTTTGCTGACCTCCGGCTACGACAAGCATATCCACCCCTGCAAGGGTTGCGTGTCGACTGCCATGCCGCTATGCCATTGGCCCTGCAGCTGCTATCCCAACCACGCCATGCGCCAGACGAATGACTGGATGGCGCAGATTTACGAGGAATGGGGGGCGGCGCATGGCGTCATCATCGTCACCCCCGTCTATTGGTATCAGGCCCCGTCGCCGCTGAAATTGATGATCGACCGGCTGGTGTGCGCCGACGGCGGCAACCCCGACCCGACTAGCACACACGGCAAAAAGGCGGAGGAGGCCAAGGAGCTGGAACTGGCAGGCTGGCCGTATCCCAAACACCTGGCCGGGCGGGCCTACGGCCTGGTCGTGCATGGCGATGTGGCGGGAGCGGAAAGCTTGCGGCGCAACCTGTCGGACTGGCTAAGCTGGATGGGGCTGATCCCCTCCGGTGACCAGGCCTTGCTGGACCGCTATATCGGCTACTACGAGTCGTATGCAAAAAGCCATGACACCCTGGACCGCTCCACCGCATTCCAGGAAGAAGTGCGCAACGTGGGCCGCGCCGTGGTAGCCACGGTCAGCCGGATCCGCGCCGGGCAAATGCATTTGGGCGACGAAGAACTGAAGCCGCCCCGCCCGAAGTAGTGTCCTCTATAATAGGGGCCACACTACACAAAATGGAATAGTATGGCCAAATTCCCTCGACGCCGTCCTAAAAACGCCGCCGCCAAACAATCCCTGTTCAGCCGCTTTGCCCGCCGTAAGGGCGAGGCTGGCGACCGTCCGCGTTCGCGCGGCATTTACCTGCTGCCAAACGCCTTCACCACCGGTGCGCTGTTCTGCGGTTTCTTCGCCATTGTCATGGCCATGAACCAGCGTTTTGAACACGCCGCCTGGGCGATTTTCGTCGCCATGCTGCTGGACGGCCTGGATGGCCGCGTCGCCCGCCTGACCAATACCCAGAGCGAATTCGGCGCCCAGTACGACTCGCTGTCAGACATGGTCTCCTTCGGCGCTGCCCCAGCCCTGGTGATTTATGAATTCGCGCTGCGCGGCCTGGGTAAGCTGGGCTGGATCGCCGCCTTCGTCTACTGCGCTGGCGCCGCACTGCGCCTGGCTCGCTTCAACACCAATATCGAAGTAGTGGACAAGCGCTACTTCCAGGGCCTGCCGTCGCCGGCCGCTGCTTCCCTGATCGCTGGTTTTGTCATGCTGCTGACCGACCTGGATGTGGATGGCGTGCTGTATCCTTGGCAAGCATGGGTGCTGGCGGTGTTTGCTGGCCTGAGCATGGTTTCCAACGTGCCGTTCTACAGCTTCAAGGACATCAACTTCCGCAAATCGGTGCCATTCCTGGCGGTCTTCCTGATTGCGATGTTCTTCGCCCTGATCTCGATTGACCCGCCGAAGGTGCTGTTCGTGCTGTTCGTGGCTTACGGACTTTCCGGCTACGTGATTTACCTGACCCGCCTGGTGAAAGGTAATCCGGTCAAGCTGATCGAGAAAACGACGCCTGACGACAAGGCATAATGCCGCTGGGGCGGCAGTTCAAAAGGAGAGATTCCATGAATAACCGCCTCATCATCTTCGACACCACTTTGCGCGACGGCGAGCAATCGCCGGGCGCCTCCATGACCCGCGAAGAAAAGGTGCGCATCGCCCGGCAGCTGGAAAAGCTGCGGGTCGATGTGATCGAGGCGGGTTTCGCCGCTGCTTCACAGGGCGATTTCGAATCCATCCGCGCCATTGCGGCGGCCGTACGCGAGCCGATCGTCTGCTCGCTGGCCCGAGCCAATGACCGCGACCTGTCCCGCGCCGCCGAAGCGCTGGAACCGGCCGCCCGCAAGCGCATCCACACCTTCATCGCAACTTCGCCGCTGCATATGCAGGTGAAGCTGCGCATGTCGCCCGAGCAGGTGCTGGAGCAGGCCAAGCTGGCAATCCGCTTTGCCCGCCAATTCACCGACGACATTGAATTCAGCCCGGAAGACGGCAGCCGTTCCGAAGAAGACTTCCTGTGCCGCGTGCTGGAAAACGTGATTGCAGAAGGCGCCACCACCATCAATTTCCCGGACACCGTGGGCTATGCGGTGCCCGAGCTGTATGGCGAAACGATCCGCCGCCTGCGCGAACGCATTCCCAATTCCGACAAGGCAGTGTGGTCGGTGCACTGCCATAACGACCTTGGCTTGGCCGTGGCGAATTCGCTTGCCGGCGTGATGATCGGCGGTGCGCGCCAGGTCGAATGCACGATCAACGGCTTGGGCGAGCGCGCCGGCAATACCGCGCTGGAGGAAGTAGTGATGGCGCTGCGCACACGCGCCGGCTATTTCAACCTTGAATGCGGCATCGATACGACGCAGATTGTGCCGGCGTCGAAAATGGTGTCGCAGATCACCGGCTTTGCCGTGCAGCCGAACAAAGCGGTGGTCGGCGCCAACGCCTTTGCCCATGCCTCCGGCATCCACCAGGACGGCATTTTGAAAGCACGCGAAACTTATGAAATCATGCGTGCCGAGGACGTGGGCTGGACCGCCAACAAGATCGTGCTGGGCAAGCTGTCCGGGCGCAACGCTTTCAAGCAGCGCTTGCAGGAGCTGGGCATCGAGCTGGATTCGGAAGCGGAAGTGAACGCAGCCTTCGCCCGGTTCAAGGAACTGGCCGACCGCAAGTCCGAAATCTTCGATGAAGACATCATGGCGCTGGTAAGCGGCGAGGAAGCCGCCGCGGGTGGCGAACATTACCGCCTCGTCTCGTTGGCGCAGCGCTCGGAGACCGGCGAGCTGCCATTCGCCACCGTCGTGTTCTCAATCGATGGCGTTGAGCATAGCGCCGTTGCCACCGGCGACGGCCCGGTGGACGCCATGGTCAACGCCATCGAAAGCAAAGCGCAAAGCGGCGCCGAGCTGGTGCTGTTCGCCATTAGCGGCATCAGCCCCGGAACGCAATCGCAAGGCGAGGTCACGATGCGACTTGCCCACTCGGGCCGCATCGTCAACGGGGTCGGCGCCGACCCGGACATCGTCGTCGCCTCCGCCAAGGCCTATCTCGCAGGCCTCAACAAGCTCCATTCGAAAATCGAGAAGCTCAATCCGCAGGTGTGACATGGATAAGTTTGAGTTTCGCCGTGACCGTTACGAGACGTTCAGCAAATACGCGAACCCATTGCTGAACCTGAGCGTCGTCGCGCGGCTGCCGGAGTTCCGGCACTACTGCAAGGTGCGGCAGTTGCAGCCGTTTCACTTCCTGCTGTACTGCTTGTACATGAGCGTGAAGGACGTCGACAACTTCCTTTATCGGGAATTTGAAGGGGCGGTGATCAAGATCGACGGCTTCTACGGCGGCTATACGGTTATCAACCTGGATAACAACCTGAATTACGCGAGGTTCGACATTTCGGAAGACCGCTCGGAATTCATCAGGAGAAGCCTGGCGGCCGGCGTCGAGGCGCGCGTTACTCGGGAGTTCATCAACACTGGCCGCGACCTGCCCCCGCGAGAGCTCAAGAACAATATCTACACGACCTGCATGCCTTGGCTAGACTTGCGCGCTATTGAACATCCGATCTACGAATACAAGACTGCGGACGTTCCGCTCATTGCGTGGGGACGGTACAGCGACCTGGCCGGAGATACGATGACGATCCCATTCTGTATCCAGGCCCACCACGGCTTTGTCGACGGCTACCACATCCACTTGCTATTGCAGCGCCTCGGCGAGCGGATCGCTCACGAAATGACCTTGTGAACTGCGTTGTTTGTCCTTGAAGAAGGCCCAGGCTTCTTCTGCAGTTTCGACATCGGCGCTCTGGTGTCCGGGGAATCGGCTGAACAGGCCGGGATAGCGTTTTTTGCGGCTCGGTTCCGCGTGGCCGCCGCCGATGATCTTCAGAAGGGCAACCTGCAGCGAGCCGGTCGATGAGCCCCACGTGCACCGTTCGACGCTGCCCGCGCTGCTGACGATGGGCTCCCCCTCCAGCCCCGCCAGCTTGCGCCACACAGCGGCAGTCGCTTCAATGCCCAGTGCAGGCGCCATGAATCTAAGCGTAATGAGCGACTTTCCGCCCTGGTAGGGGATGAACGGGTCGGCAGTACCCGCGACGATCAGCGCGGAAAGCGGCTGTGCGGGTAAACGGTATTCCGCTCGCTGTGGCATGGCTGCCAGCACTGCGGAAAACGCTGCCAACCGGGGCGCCAGTTCGGCGGCCAGGCGATAGGCCATCATGCCGCCTTTGGACACACCAATCACATAGACTCGCTCCGGATCCGCTCCGTCGTCGGCGATGGCGCGATCGATTACAGCGGCAATAAAACCTACGTCGTCGCACGCTGGGTTGCCCGCGATACCTGCAAATCCATCGTTCCAGGCGCGCGTTCCGCGTTGTTTGGTTCCGTCGGGGGCAATAACGATCACTTGCTCGCGTTCGGCGATTTCAAGCCAGACCGACAGCGGCGAATAAGGGAAGGCCAGGCCAAGCACCTGTTCTGCGGACGCTCCGCTGCCATGAAGTACGATCACCAGTGGACGCTTTCCAGTTGCGCGAGCGGACGGCACAGCTTTGAGGTAATGGCGCGGGCCTTCCTGCCGCATCATGTCGACTCGCGCGATCGGCGCGGTGGGACCATCCTTCCGGTCGATGCCGACGAAGAAGGAGCGTAAAGCGTGGCGGAATCCCATGGATTATTTGACCCGTTGCTTTTCCAGCTTGCGCGCCAGCGTGCGACGGTGCATGCCGAGGCGGCGGGCGGCTTCGGAGATGTTGAAGTCGGTCTCGGCCAGCACTTTGTGGATATGCTCCCACTCCAGCGTTTTCACGGAGGTGGAGCGGTTGGTCAGTTCGACTTCGGCCACGCCGGCCACGTGCAGGAAGGCGGCTTCGATGTCGTCGGTATTGGACGGCTTGGCGAGGTACTGGCAGGCGCCCAGCTTGATCGCTTCGACCGCGGTGTTGATGCTGGCAAAGCCGGTGAGCACCACGATCAGCATTTCCGGCGAATGGGTATTCAGCGCCTGCACGCAGGTCAGGCCGGAAGTATTGCCTTCCAGCTTGAGGTCGACCACGGCGTGGGTTGGTGTGTGCTCGTTGAGCAGCGCGTTGACTTCCTCCAGGTTCGCAGCACGCAGCACGGTGTAGCCGCGCCGTTCGAAGGAACGCGACAAAGTGCGTGCAAAGGCGGGGTCGTCCTCCACGATTAACAACAGGCGGTCAGTGCTCATGTGGCGGCTCCCAGTCCAGGGCGATGGCCGATATCGGCAAGCGCAGTTCTACCATCGCCCCTTGATCGAGGTTGCGGGCTTCGACGGTGCCGCCCAGCGTGCGGGCTACGTTCACCACCAGGAACAGGCCAAGGCCGCTGCCGGGACGTCCTTTGCTGGACTGGTAAGGCTTGCCGAATTGCGCCAGCATTGAGGCGGCAAAGCCCGGCCCGCGATCGCTCACGGCCAGTTTCAGGACTTCGCCTTCGAGCGAAACCACCAGGCGCACCCACTGCGGCGAGGCTTCCAGCGCGTTGTCCAGCAGGTTGAAGATGGTTTGCTTCAGCGCGGATTCAAAGACCACTGGAATATCTTCCGCCAACTGGTCGTCGTATTCGAAGTCCACCACAGGGCGGTTGCGGCGCCATTCGTCCAGCAGTTCGTCGAGGAAGGCGCGCAGCGTGGTCTTGGCGGACGATTCACCGCGCAGCTCGCCGGCCGACAGCAGGATGCCGGTAACAATGGTTTTGCAGCGTTTTAGCTGGGTTTGCATCTCTACGATTTCTTCCCTCAGCGACGGGTCCTGGGTAAATTCCGGCATACGCAGCCAGTCGCCCAGCAGCACCGACATGGTGGCCATCGGGGTGCCCAGTTCATGCGCTGCGCCGGATGCCAAAAGGCCCATGCGAACGATATGTTCCTCTTCCGCCGCGCGCTGGCGCAAGTCGGCCAGGCGGGCGTCGCGTTCCCTCAAGTTGCCGGTGATGCGCTTGATCAGGATGACCAGTAGGCCGGCATTCAGCAGGAAGCAAATCAACATGCCCTCGACATACAGGTGGGCAAAGTCGCTGGAGTTTTCCAGCATCTGGGGTAGCGGCATGGAAAACAGCGCCAGGCCGCCCAGGCAGGCGGCGGTAATGGCGACGGTAGTCCAGGCAGCCCAGGCATCCAGCAGCACCGCCGACAGGATCACCTGCAGCAGGTAGAGGAAGGCAAAGGGATTGGTCGTGCCGCCGCTGAAATGCAATTGCGCCGTCAGGCTGGCCACGTCGACCAGCAGCGCCAGGAACATCTCGTTATTGGTAACGATAGGGTTTTCGTGCCAGCGCAAATGGCTGCCGATGTTGAAAGCGATCAGGCAGGCAAGCACGCCCAGCATCTGGGGCAGGGGCAGGTGCAGGCCCATGCCGAGCGTGACGCCGGCGATGGTCGTAATCTGGCCCAGTACCGCGATCCAGCGCAGCCGGATCAGGTACAGCATGTTTTTATGGCCGGCAGTGTCGCTGGAGCCTGTCGCGATGGTCAGCGACCTCATTCCACCCCAATCCGGCGTTTGTTCCGATTGATTTGCCATGTGAATCCGATGATCATCAACGCAAGAGCATACCAAGTCAATGCATAGACAAGGTGATTATCGTTGAAAGCGATCACGGTCAGCCCGCCGATGGGTTGCCCGGCTTCTTGCGCCGGACTGGCGTCCGCATCGATGAAGTAGGGCGCAACCTGGCCCAGGCCATGGGCGGCGGCAATGGCTTGCACGTCGCGCGAGTACCAGCGCTGGTTGGCCGGGTCATTCTTGCGCAGGACGCGACCGACCGGCTCGCTCATGCGCAGCAGGCCGGTCACCGTGGCAGGACGCGCCTCGGTCGCCTCGCCAGCCTTGCGGTCGGAGACGAAGCCGCGGTTGACCAGGATGATGTCGCCGGAAGCGGTTTGCAGTGGTGTCATGACCCAGTAGCCCAGGCCGTGCTGGGTGGACGCCTGGACCAGGGTAGTCTGGCCGAGCAGCAGGTTGCCGCTGGCCTGGACATGCAGGTATTCCGAATTATCGGCCGTGAGAAACGGCCATTTGCCATGCGGCGGCACCGCGACTGGCTCCGTGTGAACGCGCTGGTTCACACGGTCGATCAGCGCATGCTTCCATTGCATGCGGTACAGCTGCCAGGTGCCGAGCGCCAGGAAAGCTAATGAGACTAACGCGATCCCGGCGGCCCAAAACAGGCGCGCCCGCGAGGAAGCGGGGCGCGCCATGGTTATGGCATGTCGTGCATTTGCTGCACGGTGGAGCCTGGGGCAGGAGCAGCCATGTCCGGCATCATATTGTGGTCAAGGTGGTACATGACCCAGATGGAGCCAATCAGCACGATCGCCACCAGCATGATGGTGAAGATCAGGGCCAGCATGGTCCAGCCGCCTTCGGAACGGGAGTTCATGTGCAGGAAGTAGACCATGTGAACCACGATCTGTACCGCTGCAAAGCCAAGAATCACAAAGGCGGTAGTGCTCGAATCCTTGATCACGTGGCCCATGACCAGCCAGAACGGGATCGCCGTCAGGATCACCGACAGGATGAAGCCGATGGCATAGGTTTTCATGCTGCCGTGGTCATGGCCGTCGCCGTGTGCGCCGTGGCCGTGTTCGTGGTCGTGGTGTGCGCTCATGGCAGGACTCCCATCAGGTAGACAAAGGTGAAGACGCCGATCCAGATCACGTCCAGGAAGTGCCAGAACATCGAGAGGCACATCAGGCGGCGGGTGTTGGCTTCGGTCAGGCCATGGCGGTTCAGCTGGACCATCAGGGTAACCAGCCAGATGGCGCCAAAGGTCACGTGCAGGCCGTGGGTGCCGACCAGCGCAAAGAACGAGGTCAGGAAGGCGCTGCGTGCCGGGCCCGCGCCTTCGTGGATCAGGTGCGCGAATTCGTACAGTTCCAGGCTAAGGAAGGCCAGGCCGAACAAGCCGGTCACGCCCAGCCAGAGCAGGGTGGTGCCCAGCTTCTTGCGCTGCGAAGCGATCATGGCGAAGCCGTAGGTGATCGACGACAGCAGCAGGAAAGCGGTATTCAGCGCCACGGTCGGCAGGTCGAACAGCTCCGCGCCGGACGGACCGCCGGCGTAGTGGCGGCCCAGCACCGCGTACGCGATGAACAGCACGGCGAAGATGAGGCAATCGCTCATCAGGTAGAGCCAGAAGCCGAGCAGGGTGCCGTTTTCCGGATGGTGGTCGCGGACATGGAACACCATGTCGTCTTTCGCAGTACCGTGTGCTGCGTGGTCAAGTACGAGATCAGACATTGGCTGCCTCCAGGTTGCGGGTGCGCTCTGCTTCGGTCACAACGACTTCATCAGCCGGGATGTAGTAATCGCGCTTGTAGTTGAAGGTGTGGATGATCGCGGCAGCAACGGTTGCCACCAGGCCGGCGACGGCCAGGATCCACATCTGCCAGACCAGGGCGAAGCCGGTCGCGGCGCTCAGGCCGGCGATGACGAAACCAGCAGCCGTGTTCTTCGGCATGTGGATCGAGATAAAGCCATCCACTGGACGCAGGTAGTTACGGCGCTTCATGTCGGTCCAGGTGTCGTTGTCGTACACGCGCGGAGTGAAGGCGAAGTTGTAATCAGGCGGTGGCGAGGAAGTCGACCACTCCAGGGTACGGCCATCCCACGGGTCGCCGGTCACGTCGCGCAGTTCGGCACGGCGGCGGTAGGACACGTAGAACTGCACCAGCATGGCGCCGATACCGGCAGCGATCAGCACAGCGCCGAGAGCCGCGATCTGGAACCAGATCTGCAGGGTAGGGTCTTCGAAGTGGCTCATGCGGCGGGTCACGCCCATCAGGCCCAGGACGTACAGCGGCATGAAGGCGAGGTAGAAGCCGACCACCCAGCACCAGAAGGAGACTTTGCCCCAGAACACGTCCAGCTTGTAGCCAAAGGCTTTCGGGAACCAGTAGTTGATCGCAGCGAACACGCCGAACACCACGCCGCCAATGATCACGTTGTGGAAGTGAGCGATCAGGAACAGGGAGTTATGCAGTACGAAGTCCGCAGGAGGAACGGCCAGCAGCACGCCGGTCATGCCACCGATAACGAAGGTGATCATGAAGGCGATGGTCCACATCATCGGCAGTTCAAAGCGGATACGGCCGCGGTACATGGTGAACAGCCAGTTGAAGATCTTGGCGCCAGTCGGGATCGAAATGATCATCGTGGTGATGCCGAAGAAGGAGTTCACGCTGGCGCCGGAGCCCATGGTGAAGAAGTGGTGCAGCCATACCAGGTACGACAGGATGGTAATCACCACGGTCGCATACACCATCGAGGTGTAGCCGAACAGGCGCTTGCCGGAGAAGGTGGAAACGATCTCGGAGAACACGCCGAACACCGGCAGAACCAGGATGTAGACCTCCGGGTGGCCCCAGATCCAGATCAGGTTCACGTACAGCATGGAGTTGCCGCCGAGGTCATTGGTGAAGAAGTGGGTGCCGAAGGTACGGTCCAGGGACAGCATGGCCAGCACGGCGGTCAGCACCGGGAAGGTGACGACGATCAGCACGTTGGTGCACAGCGAGGTCCAGGTGAAGACAGGCATCTTCATCAGCTTCATGCCTGGCGCGCGCATCTTGACGATGGTCGCAATCAGGTTGACCCCTGATAGAAGCGTCCCGACACCCGCCACCTGCAATGACCAGATGTAGTAGTCCACACCCACGTCAGGCGAAGCCAGGATGCCCGACAGCGGCGGGTAAGCCAGCCAGCCGGTCTTTGCGTATTCACCCACGAACAGCGAGACCATGGTCAGGCCGCCGCCGAAGGCAGTCATCCAGAAGGAGAAGTTGTTCAGGAACGGGAAAGCCACGTCGCGCGCGCCGATCTGCAGCGGCACCACGTAGTTCATCAGGCCGGTCACGAAAGGCATCGCCACGAAGAAGATCATGATCACGCCGTGGGCGGTGAAGATCTGGTCGTAGTGGTGCGGAGGCAGGTAGCCGGTAGCGTCGCCGAAAGCGATCGCCTGCTGCATGCGCATCATCAGCGCATCGGCAAAGCCGCGCAGCAGCATGACAAGGCCCAGCACCATGTACATGATGCCGATTTTCTTATGGTCGATGCTGGTGATCCAGTCGCGCCACAGCGGGCCCCAGAGGCGGTATTTGGTCATGGCGCCCATGACGGCCAGGCCGCCCAGGACCACCATGGCGAAGGTAGCCACCAGGATAGGCTCATGGTAAGGGATCGCGTCCCAGCTCAGCCGGCCCAGCAGCGGGTGCAGGTTGGTTTGGTTTTCCATATTCAGTTCTTGCGGGCAGTAGATTCGAGGGCCAGCTTTTCGCTAGGCGTGCACAGGCGAGCTTCCATTTCCTTCTTGGCGATGTCGGCTTTCACGCGGGCGGCATCGGCGGCCATGGTCTGGTTGGCGCAGACGGAACCTTCGGCGACGCAGCGGTTGATGATCGCGGAGTACAGTTCGTCGGTCACGGTGCCGTAGTGGCGTACCGGTTCGCGCTCGCTTGGCTTTTCGAGGGCCAGGTACTCGGTGCGATTCAGGCTGCCGCTTTCGGCCTTGGTCTTGGCGACCCAGGCGTCGAAGTCGGCGCTCGACATGCCGTGGTACTTGAAGCGCATATGCGAGAAGCCCGAGCCGCTGTAGTTGGCGGAGAAGCCTTCATACGTACCTGGCTTGTTCAGCACCGCGTTCAGGGTCGTGTCCATGCCCGGCATGGCGTAAATCTGGCCAGCCAGGGCAGGGATGTAGAACGAGTTCATCACGGTCGAGGCGGTGATCTTGAAGCGGATCGGGGTGTCGACCGGGGTCACCAGTTCGTTGACGGTGGCGATGCCCTGTTCCGGATAGATGAACAGCCATTTCCAGTCCAGCGCCACCACTTGCACTTCCAGCGGCTTGTGATTGGCGGCCAGCGGACGCTTTTCATCGATGCGGCTGAGCGGACGGTAAGGGTCCAGCAGGTGGGTGCTGATCCAGGTCAGCAGGCCGAGGACGATGATGATCATCAGCGGGGCGCCCCAGATCACCAGTTCGAGCTGGGTCGAGTGGTCCCAGTCCGGCGTGTATTTGGCCTTGGTGTTGCCTTTGCGATAACGCCAGGCGAACAGTACCGTCAGCGCGATCACCGGTACGATGATGAGCAGCATCAGGAGGGTTGAGATGGTTACCAGGTGCGCCTGTTGCGAAGCTACATCGCCGGCAGGGTTCATCACGATGGTATTACAGCCGCTGAGGCAGACGGCCAAAAGGAGAAGCAGTATGATAGGCATGCGCAAAAATCAATGTTCTGGATCAAGTTTCTTCGTACTGTAAAGAAACTGGACAGGACGCGCGATTGGACATATTGTCCTACCAGCAGGCTAGATAACTGTAATAAACGCCGGTGATATCTCTCAACCGGCGAGTAATAGGAGACAAGTACTATGCAAAGCCTGACCGCGCCAGCCCACGGAATCCCGATGGGGCCATCTGATTCCTCCCATGAACGCATTGCTCCCGGCGAAATCGCCGTGGGTGTCGTCATTGGCAGGGCATCCGAATATTTCGACTTTTTCGTTTACGCCATTGCCTCCGTGCTGGTGTTCCCCAGCGTGTTCTTCCCGTTCGCCTCCAAGCTGGACGGAATGCTGTATTCCTTCGTGATTTTCTCCTTTGCGTTTTTGGCAAGGCCGCTGGGCACGGCCACGTTCATGGCGATCCAGTCGCGGTTCGGGCGTGAGGCCAAATTGACGATTGCACTGTTCATGCTTGGCGCATCGACCGCCGGCATGGCATTCCTGCCAACTTATGCGCAGGGTGGTTTGGGCGCGCTGGCCATGCTGGCGATGCTGCGCTTCGGACAGGGTATTGCCCTGGGTGGTTCCTGGGATGGCTTGCCGTCGCTGCTGGCCCTGAATGCGCCGAAAGAGAAGCGCGGCTGGTACGCAATGCTGGGCCAGCTGGGTGCTCCGACCGGCTTCATCATCGCAGCAGGCCTGTTCTCCTTCCTTCTGTCCAGCCTGGCGTCGGAAGACTTCCTCGACTGGGGCTGGCGTTATCCGTTCTATGTCGCCTTTGCGATCAACGTCGTGGCGCTGTTTGCGCGCCTGCGCCTGGTGTCTACCAATGAATACGCCCGCCTGCTGGAAGAGCGCGAACTGCAGCCGACCGACGTCGGCGAGCTGTTTAAGTCGCAAGGCCGCAATGTGGTGATCGGCGCGCTGGCCGCCCTGGCCAGCTACGCACTGTTCCACCTGGTGACCGTATTCCCGCTTTCGTGGATCACGCTGTATTCGGAGCGCTCCGTCAGTGAATTCCTGGCGATCCAGATTGCCGGCGCCTTCCTGGCGGCAGGCTGCATCGTCGCCTCCGGCTGGATTGCCGACCGCATCGGCCGCCGCAAGACTTTGGGCTCCTTGGCCGTGATGATCGGCGTGTTCAGCGGCTTCGTGCCGTTGCTGATGCAGGGCGGCGACCTTGGCCAGACCGTCTTCATCATTATCGGCTTCGCGCTGCTGGGCCTGTCTTACGGCCAGGCCGCCGGCGCCGTGACCGCCAACTTCGAATCCCGCTTCCGCTACAGCGGCGCTGCGCTGACCTCGGACCTGGCCTGGCTGGTCGGCGCCGCGTTCGCACCGTTGGTCGCGCTTGGCCTGTCCGCCCACTTCGGCCTCGCCTACGTCAGCCTTTACCTGCTCTCCGGCGCCGCCGGCTCGCTCGCCGCCCTCAGCCTCAACCGCGCCCTCGAAATCAAGGATTAAGCGCGCCACCGGGCCGGCCGTCACGCCGGCCGGCCCGACTCCGACTTGACGCTCGTCAAATCGCGCCTGTCGCTTCACCTATAAGCTTTCACGGCCCATATAAGGGATTTTTCGTGAAGGCTTATAATTGTGGTAGCCCAATTTTCCATCGTATGGCAGGCGAAAGCCAAGAAGCAGCTCGCCAAAATGGACAAGCTTGATCAGCTAATCGTATGGCGCTCCGTCGGCAGCCTGGCTACCTTGCCATGGGGCTCCAATGTTATTGCGTTGACGCGACATAAATACAGTTATCGATTGCGGGCAGGGCGGTTCCGCGTGTTATTCGACTTTGATGGGCGGTTGAGGATTGTCAGCATTGAAGAGGTGAGAAAGCGTGATGAACAAACCTACTAACATCCAAGTCATCAACGGCCCAGACGGCAGTCCCGCTTTCGTAGTTATTCCCTACGACGATTACATGCGGGCTCAAAAGGAAAGGGAAGACGGCGCGCTGCCACACGAGGTCGTAGGCCTAATCGTAACAAATGATTGGAGCCCCATTCGCGCCTGGCGCGAGCACCTTGGCCTCACTCAGGAGCAAGTTGCAGGACGGCTTGGCATTACCCAGCCCGCCTTCGCGCAACAGGAGAGTGCTCGACGGCCCCGCAAAGGGACGCGAGAGCGAATCGCGGCAGCCTTGGGAATTTTCGCTGCGCAGTTGGAGTTCTGAAACGAATTTTATGAATGAATACATGAAGTACACCGATCCCGTGGTGTTGACTCGGGAGCAGTGTGATTGGGCGTTGGAGTCCCTGTTTCCGAAGCACGACGGACTGACGCATTCTGAATTGTCGTACCTCGCCACAGCACTTGATCACGCGAGCCGTGGGATGAGTGGCTGCCATTGGTGGGATCGCGAGAGGAGGGAGTTCCTGTTCCGTGGCCCCAATTACACGCGCACCTCAGATCGAGCTTATATTTTCTTCGTCGACGATGAGTTGCTGCATATTACCGATGTGGGTGGCTGGCTGGGGCCGTGTCGCTTGTCTTTTTATAAATTTCCCACTCAGCTCGAGGGCCGGCGTGGCGAATTCCAGGCGCGACTGGCTGAAGTGATAAAAAAAGCCGGCCTGGCGTCGACGTTGAATGAAGAGCTGTGGACGGACTTGAAGCCGGAGGACCAGGACTATTGCCAGCCGCAATTCGTGGCGGATGACCAAAAGAGCCTGGATGCACTGTAATTGGTGTTGAAATTGCAACTGCCTGGGGCGCAAGATTGTATGCCCGGGTAGCTTTCGTCCCGTATTCCGGTTATACTCCCGTGTCTGGCCTTCCGGCTGGATTTTTAATTAACGTAATTCACGATGTTCAGGGTTGCAAGACTCCGTTCATCGCATGTGAAAGGTAAGAAAATGACCGTTGAAAACATCAACAAGTCGGCCATCATCGCCGACAACGCCCGTGGCCAAAACGACACCGGCTCCCCAGAAGTGCAAGTTGCTCTGCTGACCGCACGTATCAACGAACTGAACGGCCACTTCAAGACCCACTCCAAAGATCACCACTCCCGTCGTGGCCTGATCATGATGGTTAACCGTCGTAAGTCCCTGCTGGCTTACCTGAAGAACAAAGACGCAACCCGTTACCGCGACCTGATCGCTAAACTCGGCCTGCGTAAGTAATTCTTGCGTTTCCAGGTTTAAACGAGAAATGCCTGCGCCAGTTCGCTGCCGCAGGCATTTTTTATTGAAGGAGAAGCAGTAAAGCAGTATGTCGGTCTTCGGGCCGGCCGTGGTGAGGTGCTACGACAGCTCCTGAAAATCTGTCGGCTAAAGAGAAAGAGGGATAAACCCATGTTTAACAAAGTAACGAAGACCTTCCAGTACGGCCAACACACCGTGACGCTGGAAACCGGCGAAATCGCTCGCCAGGCATCCGGCGCGGTAGTGGTATCGATGGATGACACCGTCGTACTGGCAACCGTGGTGGCGCGTAAAGACGCAAAACCAGGCCAGGACTTCTTCCCACTGACCGTTGATTACCTCGAGAAGACCTACGCAGCAGGTAAGATCCCAGGTGGCTTCTTCAAGCGCGAAGGCCGTCCTTCCGAGAAGGAAACCCTGACTTCCCGCCTGATCGACCGTCCAATCCGTCCTCTGTTCCCAGAGGGCTACATGAACGAAGTGCAGGTGATCATTCACGTTCTGTCCGTGAACCCAGAGATCGATCCCGACATCGCTTCCATGATCGGCGCTTCCGCCGCCCTGTGCGTGGCTGGCGTGCCATTCAATGGCCCAATCGGCGCAGCACGCGTCGGCTACAAGAACGGCCAGTACATCCTGAACCCAACCGCTTCCCAACTCAAAGATTCCGAGATGGACCTGGTGGTTGCCGGTACCGAATCCGCCGTGCTGATGGTGGAATCCGAAGCCAAGCAGCTGTCCGAAGAAGTGATGCTGGGCGCAGTGGTCTACGGCCACGAGCAAATGAAAGCCGTTATCGACGCGATCCACGAACTGGTGCGCGACGGTGGCAAACCAGAGCAGCAGTGGACCGCTCCTGCCAAGAACGAAGCCCTGATCGCTAAAGTAGCCCACTTCGCAGAAGCGAAGATCAACGCCGCTTACCAGACCAAGGACAAGCAAGCCCGTACCGACAAGCTGCGCGCCATGTCCGCTGAAGTCGCCGCCGACCTGGCCGCCGACGCAGCTGCCAACGGCGCCGACGCTCCTGACTCGGTAGAAGTCGGCAACATCCTGTTCGAAATGGAAGCCAAAGTTGTTCGCTCCCAGATCCTGCAAGGCGAGCCACGTATCGACGGCCGCGACACCAAGACCGTGCGTCCAATCTCGATCCGTTCGTCCGTGCTGCCACGTACCCACGGTTCCGCGCTGTTCACCCGCGGCGAAACCCAGGCACTGGTCGTAGCGACCCTGGGCACCGCCCGTGACTCGCAGAAGATCGATGCTCTGATGGGCGAGTACACCGACGACTTCATGCTGCACTACAACATGCCTCCGTTCGCCACCGGCGAAACCGGCCGTGTTGGTACGCCTAAGCGCCGCGAAATCGGCCACGGCCGTCTGGCCAAGCGTGCACTGATCGCCGCTCTGCCTTCGCAAGAAGAGTTCAGCTACTCCGTGCGCCTGGTTTCGGAAATCACCGAATCCAACGGTTCCTCGTCGATGGCTTCCGTCTGCGGCGGCTGCCTGGCGCTGATGGACGCCGGCGTGCCGATGAAAGCACACGTTGCTGGTATCGCCATGGGCCTGATCAAAGAAGGCGGCCGCTTCGCCGTTCTGTCCGACATCCTGGGCGACGAAGACCACCTGGGCGACATGGACTTCAAAGTAGCCGGTACCTCCGCTGGTATCACCGCGCTGCAGATGGACATCAAGATCCAGGGCATCACCAAGGAAATCATGCAAGTGGCACTGGCGCAAGCCAAAGAAGGCCGTGAGCACATCCTGGGCGAAATGCAGAAGGCCATGCCGAACGTGAAGACCGAACTGTCGGACTTCGCACCACGCCTGATCACCATCAAGATCAACCCAGAGAAGATCCGTGACGTGATCGGCAAGGGCGGCGCCGTGATCCGCGCGCTGACCGAAGAAACCGGCACCCAGATCGATATCAGCGACGACGGCATCGTCACCATCGCTTCCGTCGACGCGTCCGCTGGCCAGGAAGCCAAGCGCCGTATCGAAGAACTGACCGCTTCCGTGGAAGTGGGCAAGACCTACGACGGTACCGTCCTGAAGCTGCTGGACTTCGGCGCCATTGTCCAGGTTATGCCTGGCAAAGACGGCCTGCTGCACATCTCGCAGATCGCCAACGAGCGTGTGAACGCCGTTGCCGACTACCTGAAAGAAGGCCAGCAAGTGCGCGTGAAGGTCCTGGAGACCGACGAGCGCGGCCGCCTGAAACTGTCGATGAAAGCCGCTGCTGAAGAAGCTGCTGCCGCCGCACAGTAATCAGCTCCGCCCCAAAAAAGCCGCCAGCGCGCAAGCCTGGCGGCTTTTTTGTTACTTTTGGAGAGCTTTCGCTTGCATGTGGCAAGTTATGATTCGTCGCGCCGCGAAGCCCTCCCTGGCTCGGTCTGGCATATCTGGAGCCATGTATGTCTCAAAACCCTTATGCACCACCTTCAGCTTCTTTCGACGCTGGCAGCCCGGATGGCACTCGGACCGATTTTGGATTTCGCCTCGGGGCCTCGCTCTTTTGGCGAGTACTGGTACTGCAGTTCATTGTCACGCTTCCGATCGTATCGTTCGTGGGCTGGCCGTACGATTTCATCGCCTTCAAGCCTGCAGTGATCTGCTATTGCGCAGCGATCGTCCTGGTCTTGTCCGCAATGCTCGCCAAGCCAGGTGCATTGTTCTTTATATGGGGCCGCCGCCTTAACCTTGGCGTCACCGCGTGGCGAAGATTCAATTGGATGGCGGCTGCATATTACTTCGCCTTAGGAACCGGTAATTTCGTACTCGCACTGAGCGTCGCGATCGAAACGTGGCTCACGGTGAAGATGTTCTTCCCGCTGCTCTCCCTTATCGCCTTCTGCGCAATTGCACCGCGCTTCCTGCGCGGAGCGCGTTATTGAATGCGAAGGCTCCCGTCTGGATGCGTTGTATTTTGATAGCTTGTGAAATTTCGAGAGATTCAAGCGCCCCCAATGACGGCATGATGCTGGGCATTCAAAACAACTAAATTTGGGGGTATGACAAATGATCGTCTGGGGATCGAAGGGCGAAGTAGAAGTACTGCAAGCCGATGAGCACAAGCATTGCCCGACTTGCGAAAAAGAGCGGACTTTCATGGTCCAGCTGCACTACAAGGTCAATCACATCTGGTACCTGTTCAAATGGGTCACCGCCAAGCAGTACGTGAAGGTGTGCGAAGTCTGCCAGCGCGGCGAAAAGCTGATTTCCAAGGAAGTGGAAGAGAAACTCGGCAAGCCGGCGATCCCGTTCATGTCCCGCTGGAGCTGGGCGTTCCTGGTTGCGCTGATCGTGGGCTTTGTTATCTTCGCGCAAGTCGATGGAGCAAAACGCGACAAAGAAGTGCTGGCCATGATGGCGAGCCCGGTGCAGCGCGACCTCTACATCGCAGACATCGCAAGCCTGCTGAAGTCCCCGGAAGCGCCGGTCATGTATGGCGTGCTGCGAGTCAAAAACGTCGATGGAAATAATATTGAATTCGACGCTCCACGCGTTACCTACAACAAGCTGAAGGGCGCAACGAAGGCCATGAGTAGCGGGGAGGTGATTGGTTCCCAATACTACGAAGGAACGGTTGTCTTCACTAAAGACGAACTTGTCCAGTTGCAGAAGGCTGGCCGTATTTATTCGATCGAGCGTCGGTAAAGCCTATTCCCCTCACTATTGGAGACCTTGGATTCATGCGTTACCTGTTCGTACTTCTTGCTTCCTTTATCCTTGCCGGCTGCGCCACTGGCCCGGTTGCACTGCCGGTTGAAAACCTGGCTGTATCCGCGAAAGCCCCCGTTGAAGACCTGCGTCCTGCGACTGAAGGCACCCGCGAGATCTTCAGCCTGCTGATTACCAGCGACGCGTATGGCTATCACCGCGTGGCACAAGACATCACCGATCCAACCGGCGCACGCCTGTTCAGCCATCGCTTGCAAGAGAAGTTTGTTTCGACAGCCGTGCCGCAGACCAAGCTGCACCATTTTGCCGTGTATATGAATAGGCGCAGTGAACTGCGAAATGTCGCGCTTGGTGCGGCATTTGGCGGCATCATTGGCGCTGCGATTATGGGCGAAAATGTAATTCGCGAAGGTGACGTAGTTCACACCCTGGTTGATGCCAACGCATTCAATGCCATGTCAGGCGAGAACGAATACCAGCGCGCGTTATACACCGAATCCGAATTGAAGCCGGGTACGTCCGCATTTGTGATCTTCATCGAAACCGAATCAGACGGGCAGCGCCGCTTTACCCGCACTGTATCGCCGATCAAGTCGATGCAACCAGGCGACAAGATTCCACTGCATCAGGCAATGGAGGCGGCGATCCAGTTCCACCTGAAATCATAAGATGTCCCACAATCCTTATCAGCCGCCATCGGCGGACATGTTTGCCCGGGCGCCGGAATTGCGGAGCGATTTCGGATTCCGCCTTGGCTGGTCGCTTTTCTGGCGCGTGTTCATGCTGCAGTGCTTCGCCGTCTATGCGGTGGATTCGCTGCGGCATCTCCCGTTCGATATTGGCCGCTTGAAGCAAGTGTTCATTTGTCTGGTATTGGTGTTGGTGCCGGTCGTATCGCTGTTCGCCACGAAGCGGGGCGCCTTGTACTTTCTATTCGGTGATCGCCTTGGCCTGGCAGATTCCGCCTGGCGCAAATTCCACTGGCTGCTTGCAGGGTTTTATACGCCGCTGGCTATCTGGAACATTGCGGTGGCGTATATGCTTCCCAGCATGCCGACTGCCATCAGGATTTCGGTGTCCCTGATCTCATTGCTGTTCTTCTTCGTAGTCATCCCAGGAAAACTGCGCACGAAAACGGATGGCAAGTAAGGAGCTGATTCTGGCTGCAAAGAGCGCAGGGAGCGAGCGGCGCGCGCTTCCGTTCTCTGTCTATTCGTCGGTCTGTGAACAAAAGATCGTCAACGTCCCGATCATCAAGCCATTGCTGATCTGCGTGCTTGATGGCAGCAAGAGGCTTGGCAGCAAAGGCGAGATCGAATGCCCGACTGGGACCTTTGTCGTACTGTCGAATCACCCAAGCATCAATATGCGCAATATTCCCGGCGAAGGGGAATACCTGGCGCTGATCGTTGAATTCGAATACGAAGATTTCAACTGCCTGCCTCCCAGGAAAGGCCGAACAGAGTCGCACCTTCAAGGCCCGATATGCGATGCGTTCCGGAGGACCCTGGAGCAGTTCGTGGAATGGTCCGCGTTTGCGCCACCAGCCATGTGGGCCGCGCGCAGGCAGGAAATACTCCAGCTGATTTATCACCTGGGGCATGAGCAGGTGAGCGCGGTCGTCGAGCCGCCAAGCCTGAGCCATAAGCTGCACGCCATGATCAGCGCCGATTTCGCCAACGATATCAACGCCGATGTGCTGGTCGCAAGGTTGGCACTCAGCGAGTCGACCCTGCGCCGCAAACTGGCAGCGGAGGGCACGACCCTGCAGGCGATCAAGGACAGGGCCAGGCTGGGACATGGCCTGCACCTTGTTCAATCGACTTTCGAGCCCATTGGCCGCATAGCCGAAAAGTGCGGCTACCAATCCCAATCGCGCTTCACCGACAAGTTCAAACAGTTCTTCGGCATTACGCCGACGGAACTCCGCAAAACGCGCATAATGCTTGCTGACTGATCCATCCACGGGAGGGTGTCATGAAGGCAGAGGAATTGCGCGCTGTGCAGGCTCCGTTGAAGGAGCGCTACAAGGAAGATCCGGAAGCAGCAATGATTACCCTTCATGCGCAAGGCCGCGCAGGCGAGGGCGTCAGCTGCAAGATCGAAACGGGGAAGGGGCTTGTCGTCGCAGGCCTGCATCCCGCAACCGGCGGCACAGGGTTGCAAGCCTGCTCCGGCGACATGCTGCTGGAAGCCCTGGTGGCATGTGCCGGCGTAACGCTCAACGCCGTGGCCACCTCGCTGGGCATCACCCTGCGCGAGGCGGTCGTGAGCGCAGACGGCGACCTGGACTTCCGCGGTACCCTGGGTGTCTCCAAGGAGATAGCGGTCGGCTTTCAGTCCATCCGCCTGCATTTTGACCTCGACACTGACGCGAACGACGAGCAACTTGCGACGCTGCTGCGGCTAACGGAACGCTATTGCGTCGTCTTCCAGACACTGGCAAAAGGCCCCGCCATTTCTGCCACCACTTCGAGAATGAACGGATAGGGCGAAGATCTGGCTGGATTTGGTCTAAACGATTCTGCGCCCGCTGCCTAAGATATGCGCTCCCGAACACAGGAGCATATATGCGACACCTTATTCTTGCAGCACTGCTGGCATCCAACACCGCGATGGCCGGCTCATTGACCCTGACCAGCTCCGACATCGCCAACGGCAAATTCATGGCCAAGGCACAGGAATTCCAGGGCTTTGGCTGCGGCGGCGGCAACCAGTCCCCACAACTTTCCTGGTCCGGGGCGCCGGAAGGGACGGTGGCATTCGCCGTCCTCGCCTACGACCCCGATGCGCCGACCGGCAGCGGCTGGTGGCACTGGCAGTTGGTGAACATTCCGAAGGATGTGAACTCGTTGCCCGCAGGCGCCGCAGCACCGTCCGGCAGCCAGGCAATGAACAACGACTACGGCGCCAAAGGCTTCGGCGGCGCTTGTCCGCCACCAAAGCATGGCGTGCATCACTACCGATTCACTGTGCATGCGCTGTCGAAGAAGCTTGAGCTGCCTGAAAACGCCTCCGGCGCGTTGACGGGCTATATCGTCAACGCCCATTCGCTCGCCTCTAGCACCATTGAAGCACTGTACAAGCGGGATTGATGCGGTCTTGGCTTACTCGAGCCGGACCGGAACGCCGTTGCGAATGGTGTTGTGAACCTCCGCCACAGCGTCGGTATGGCGCAATAGATCCGCAATGACGTCTTCCGAAACCGGCGAAGTAATGCGGGCATGGTAGCGGATATTGGTAGCTGCCAGGCCCGGGCCGGTAAAGTCCGCGCTCGCCTCGATGAAAACTCCATCGATCGGAATTTGCAGCTTTTCCGCCTCACGATAAACATCGTTGCAGTAGCACGTTGCCAGTGCCAGCATCAGGAATTCGCCACCATTGACGGCAGAGCCTTGACCCGTACTTTTGGCCGGCACCGGAAGCGTTTGCGTAACGCCATTCGTGGCGACATTAACCTCGTGCGACTTGGCGGAATTGCGAACTGCGGCAGTAATTTTCACGGGGTACTCCTGCAGGCGGATGCCCCATTCTACGTCATTACGCTCATCATCCGATGAAGGCGCAATGGTTAGCGATCAAGAGGACTGATCACGCCAATCCCACCTCGATTCAGGACGTGTGCGTAAATTATTGTGACGCCCAGTCCAGCATTCAACCCGGACGGGCTGGGGTTTAACTTTAGCTTGCGGGTCATGAGCTACGTAGCGAGTTGATCAACTCTTTGATGCCATCGACATCATTCAGTCGGACCTGACCATGCAAACCCAGCTTCAAATTCGTGAGAATCCACTGATCAAGATCACTGCACTACAAGGCGGACAGGATGGGAGTGTCGTGCCGGTGGACGCACTCAGAGGCGACGCCGGCCAATAATTCGTCCAAGCGGAGGTCTTGCTCGACACCAGGACGTTACTTTTGGAGAGGATTGAGAGGGAGCGGGCAAGTTAAGATGCCGGGGTCATAATTAATAGCCACCCTGCGGAGCAAGAATGAAGAAACTGGTGTTTTCCCTGTTAATGGCCGCCACTGGCGCCGCTTTCGCAAACTCTGCGTGCGACGTGCCGAAGAACGACTTCGACGGCCTGTATTGCCTGAACAAGGTCTATCAGGAAGCGGATAAAGAACTGAACGAAACCTACAAGAACCTGAGCGCCAAGCTCGATGCCAATGGCAAGAAAGCCCTCAAGACCGGCCAACTGGCATGGATCGAAAACCGCAACAACTCCTGCTCCAAGCGCGAAGCTAAAGGTTTCTACGTGAACCTGGACTGTGCCACCAGCACCACCATCGAACGCTCCCGCTTCCTGCAAGACCGCCTGCGCGAGTGCTCAAGCGCCGGCTGCATGAACAGCAAACTCTGATTCGATGGAACAGAAGGCCGAAATCTACTGTCCGCATTGCAAATGGCGTCCGCAGCCAGAAGACCGCTGGTCCTGCACGCCATCTTGCGGCACGATATGGAATACCTTCTGGACTAGGGCCGTCTGCCCTGGATGCACTGTGAAGTGGCCGCAAACGCAGTGTTTTTCGTGTGAACGCTACTCCCCGCACGAGAGGTGGTACCACCACCCGCCAGAGGCATCGGAAGAGCATGGCGAGCGTGAGGTTGAAAAGAGTGAAGCGTGATTGGGAATGGCGCCAGGTCATCAAACGGAAATATTCGCTGCCTAAGATCGAGGGCAGGAAGGATTTCCGGAGGCGCCATGTTCTTCATCCGTTACAACTGGACTTTGCCGATCAAAGCGCAATTCGCCGTTGGCATAGTGCTGCTTGCAGTCCTGGGCTGGATGCATGGTGCCAACGCAAAGGCGAAGGACTTCGCCGCATTTCACCACAAGCGCTGCGTGCAGCAGAACGGAACTTCGACCTCAGACCGCTGTGCCACGCGCACGATCCAGCTGGCCTTGCAAATGCACGGAGCAGAATTTGGCGACCGCGTCGCCAAAGCGCTGAACTGACCTTTCCGGTATTTCCGCTCAAGTGGGCTAACCACGATTTGTTCGCCGCGAATCAAGAACGGTGGGCGACGATGATGCCATCCCTCAGATCACGTTCGGCCGTCGCAATGCTGGTTGCGGCCCCCGCTTTTTCGAACGCACTATGGGTAAGTGGAGAATGGGAGAATGAACATCTGGCCATGATAAGGCAGAATAATGATTGAATTAGGCATGAAAGGTATTATGAATTTTCGCTTGTGGCGTCTCTACCAAGTGGCGCTCCTTGCTGGGGCTGCGGCACTCACGTCGGCCCCTGCATTTGCTGAAACTATCTCAGTTACTTTGCGCGCTGAACAAGTTCCACTGGCTGCGGTTCCTCAGGTGGCGAAGGTTCTTGAAAGGCGATTCGAGAGCATTGAGCATGGGTTCTTCGCTACGATTGACTCAAAGGCGAGCTCCGACCAAATTACTCTTCGATTCGGCGGCTGGGCGCCTACTACACGGCAAGTCGAATATCTGACCAAGACTCACGGGAAATTTCGCCTGATTCTAGAGGGGGAGAAGCAATCCATGGTGACACAGGCAGATGTTGCCGATGCTCGACCTTTATCTGGAGGACCGCGTCCAGAATTGGCGATCCGCCTTACGGATGCTGCCGCTAAGCGCGTAGCTATGCTCACGCAGAGGGCTGCCGGTAGGCTGCTTTTAATTGAATGGGAAGGTCAAGTCGTAGATCGCGTTCGAATCGCAGGGCCGCTCACAAGGGATTTTGCGCTGAGTATTAATATCTCGGTGGACATTCCGCTCATGAGCGCGGTGCTGCGTGGAGGCGCACTGCCTGATGAACTGCGCCTGTTGCAGTTGAGGTAATAAGTTGGCGCAATATGGACGTTGATGTTCTATTTTTCGTTCCCTCGCCATGAACATTCATCGTATTCAACCATCAGAGCTTGCGAGTGCCCATGAGTTGCTCTCGCAGAATGGCTGGCGCGAGCGCATCGGCAGCATTGAGCAATTCGGGTCACTCGTTTATGCGTCGCAGGTCGCTGCGGTTGCGGTTCACGAAGGCCAGGTCGTAGGGTTTATTCGCGCAATAACCGACGGTCAATCCAACGGGTATCTCTCCATGCTCGTCGTCGCACTCGATCATCGGCGTAAGGGCATAGGTCGGTCACTCGTTCTGCACGCACTTGGTACAAATAAGCAGGTCACGTGGGTTCTTCGCGCTGGACGCAAGGGGGCGGCTGAATTCTTCGCTAAATTGGGCTTCGAACGGTCATCGCTCGCCATGGAGCGCCGCCGTGCGTAATGCGGGCGCTAAGGAAGCGAAACCTTATCTTCCCCATTTTCGTCGCAATTGGCCTATTCCGGACAGATGGAAACCTGAAGGGTTAGTTCCAAGCCGGATTGCTGTTGTACTCAAAAATAGCGCGACTATCAGGAGCACATTCCATGCATCGTCCATTCTTTATTGATGCTGCAAACGTCGATGCCGGCGCGCTGCTTGACGATTGGCGCTGGCTCGTACCATCGTCCGAAACGCCCTTGTTCTTAACGGCGATGGGTGATTGGGTGTTCGGGGCGCCCGATGGGAGCCTTTGGCTTCTCTCGATGCTGGAAGGCTCGTATTCGAAGATCGCTGAAAATTCAGCTGAATACAATCGCTTGAATAAGTCGCAGGAATGGATTGAAGAGACTTTTCAGTCAGACTGGTTTGATATCGCGGTCGGCAACGAAGTTGCGCCGAATGAGACAGAATGCTTGGGGTGGAAACTGCATCCCCTGCTGGGTGGGAAGTTCGAAATTGAGAACCTTCAGACGTTTTCGATGTTGGTATATCAAAGCCTGATGGGGCAATTGCACCGCCAGCTTCGGCAAAGGCCGAACGCAAAGCCAGAAAAGAAGCAGTGGTTTAAATTCTGGTAAATCCCAATACGCAGAAAAGACACCGCGGGCCGGGGGGCATGAACAGGCTATTATTGCGTTCAAATCCAAATTCAGCCAAAGGAGTCTCCCATGCGTCCCCTTAGGTATTCCATCAACATCACCTTGGACGGGGGCTGCGACCATCGCACCATTTCGCCGGATGAAGAACTGCATCGCTTCTTTGCAGAGCGGCTCGCGGAAGCTGATGCCTTATTGTTTGGCAGGATAACCTACCAGATGATGGAGGAGGCGTGGCGGCGGCCGGCAGCGGGTGGTTGGCCTGACTGGATGGCCGAATGGATGCAGCCCTTTGCCATGACCATAGACGCGGCAAAGAAATACGTTGTGTCCAGCACACTGGACAACGTCGACTGGAACGCAGAACTGGTGCAGGGCGACCTGGCCGAGGCGGTTCGCAAACTTAAGCGGCAACCGGGTAGGGGGATTTATTTGGGCGGAGTGACACTCCCTCTCGCGTTGGCGGAACTGGGATTGATCGACGAGTACGAGTTTGTGGTGCACCCTCGTCTGGTGGGACATGGTCCGGCTTTGTTCGCAGGCCTTTCGAAGTACGTTGACTTGAAGCCCGTCGGGCGCAGGGATTTCCAATCCGGCGCAGTCGCTTTGCGGTACGAACCGAGGAAATAAACGGAAATGATCACCACACTAGCGTTGGCGCTCGGCATGGCCGCTACTCCTGCGGCGCAAGCACCGTACACCTTCATCGAGGGTAAGCTGCCGCAAGATTCCCAGCCTGATGGGAACTCCATCGTGTTCGAAGGCCCCAAAGAAATGCTGGTTATCGATACTGGCAGACATCCCGAACATACCGAAAAGATCATTGCTGTTGCCAAGGCTCGGAATAAGCCGATCACTGCAATTATCAATACACACTGGCATCTGGATCATGCGACGGGAAACGCCCGCATCCGCGCCGCCTATCCGGGCGCAAAGCTCTACACGAGTACGGCCGTGGAGGGCGCGCTGAAAGGCTTCCTGATCCGGAATGTCGACAAGGCCAAGGCCAGGCTAGAAGATCCCGCCGTGCCGGAGGCGCGAAAGGCCGATACGCGCTTATACCTTGGTGCGATAAATGATCCTGCCAACCTGATTCCTGATCAGCCGGTGAAGGGGGCGATGTCGATCAAACTTGGCGAGCGCGAGCTGCAACTCCATCTGGCCAAGTATGCCGCGACAGAAGGCGATGTATGGGTTCACGATCCGGTCAGCAAAACCGTGTTCGTCGGCGACCTGGTGGCGGTGCCGCTGCCATTCTTCGATACCGGCTGTGCGGAAGGCTGGCGCCAGGCGCTGGCGGAGATCGATAAGGTGGATTTCCCAACCCTGGTGCCGGGTCATGGCCTGCCGATGGATCACGCCGCGTTCTCCGTTTACCGCCGTGCGTTTGATGAATTCACCGTATGCGCTGAGGGGGGCGAGGCCACGGCGAGCTGCGTTGCGACTTGGATGCAGAAGGGGGCGGCCTTCGTCGCCATGCATCCGGATCCAAAATATTCGGAAGATGCGTTGACCTACTATGTCGACCAGGTGCTGCGGGTACCCAGCAAGCGCGCCGAATATTGTGGCAAGTGAGAGCCGACCAGGGATGGGGCGGCGCTGGTTAATGAATTGGATGCGGCGGGGATTGAACGGGCAGTCGTTCTTTCGGTTGGCTACAGCTTTTCCGATGAGCGTAAAGGACTAGTCGATCCTGATAGGCTGACACAGGAGGAAAACGATTGGACCTCTGCCGAGGTGGACAAGCACGCATCCCGTCTTATCGGATTCTGCAGCGCCAATCCGTTGCGCGCGTTTGCGATGGCGGAGCTTGAGCGGTGCCTGGGGCTTCCAGGAATGACTGGCATTAAGCTCCATCTGGGTAACAGTGGCGTCAGCTTGCGCGACCCAAGCCACCTGTCGGTGGTGCAAGCGATATTCGGGCTTGCGCAACGGCGTGGCGCCGCTGTCCTTGTGCACATGCGGGCGCGTGGCGGCAGCGATTATGGCGCTGAAGATGCGCGGCTCTTTCTCGATAAAGTCCTGCCGACGGCGCCTCGCATCGAAATCATCGTCGCGCACCTCGGTGCATCCGGTCCTGGCTACACGCCGCAAAACGACGAGGTGATGGCGGTATTTGCCGCAGCGGCAGAACGTAAGGACCCTCGCATTGGAAAGCTCTATTTCGATGTCGCGACCAACGTCACCGAGGAAACCACGAATGCCGAATTGCAGCTCGTCGCCCAGCGTATTCGGCAGATTGGGCCCACGCGCGTGCTTTACGGCTCCGATCTCAGTCCGCCTGGCGGCAGCATACGTAGAGGTTGGGAGATATTCCGAACCAGGGTCCCGCTAACCAACGAGGAATTCCAGCAAATTGCAAGCAACAGGCTCCGGTTTGCCCAGTAGCCGCCGCGACTGCCTGTCGTAGTAAAATTTGCAGCCACTGGCCATGCCAAACGCGGGAGCGCGACATGAATACAGCAGACCGGATGAAGTACCTGCGAGCAGCGCTGATTGTGTTTGGCTTGATTTTTCTTTTTGGCGTATTCCCACTTACCGTTCTTTGGCCTTCGGGGTGGGCGTGGCATCACGGGCGGTCGGAGTATCTGGAGATGATCATTGCGATCTACGCGACGCTTGGCGTGTTTCTTTTGCTTGCGTCGCGCCAGCCGGAGCGGCACATCAGCCTCATTGCATTCACGATCTGGTCCAGCATTGTGCACGGCGGGGTGATGGCGATTCAGGCGGCGGGCAACCCGATGCATGCGGGGCATTTGCTTGGCGACGTTCCGGCGCTATTCATTGTGGCAGCCGTCCTGGCCTGGCTTTGCCCGGAGGCGTTTAAGGCGTCGTTTAAATGAGCGATTTCGTTGCGCGATTTGATGTCGCGGTTGGTGGAGATGGGATCGGGAATTGGCCGCCAACGAAAGCTTCTCTGGATCGAATCACTGCGTCACTCCGCATTCGCTTGCCCGACTTGCTGGTGACTTTGGCGACGGAAAGTTCGAGGTTCGGCCATGTATTCCTTAGCCTTGGTGAGGACTACGAGTCCACCGCACATATCATTTCGTACAACCGGTACTGGCGCAGGCGCCGCCGCACGCGGCGGCTTCCGGAAGACCTGGTCATCATCTCCAATGGTTTCATGGACGAGGATTTTGATTGCCTGGTCAGGCCGAAGGAGGGGCAGGATGACGGCGGGCCGGCCGTCGAATACTGGTCACCTGCGCTGATTGGGTATCCGAGGGATGGCTGCCGCGGCCCGCGGTACGCTTCGTTTGAAGAGTATCTGGAAGCGCTCATTCAGCCCAAGCTTGCCTGAGGCGGGCTCTTCGCGGCAAACTGGAGTGATTGCCAATTAACCAACCGAGCGTATGTTCATTGCGATTCTGCTTTGCTTACTGTCGCTGTTGTCTATGCCAAGCGCACAATGGAGAAAAAGTGAATGGCTTTTGAGAATGCGAAAATATCGAGGGAAGACTACCAGGTGTACCGGCTCGGCGAGATCGACCGGCGCTACATTCCGATGAGCCATTGCTCCTCACAATGGACGATTGACCGGGAGCGGTATATTCACATGCGCTGTGTGACCCGCACGGTTCCGCCGGAGATGGGAGCGCATGATCCGTTCTGGCTGTTTTACTGGAAGTCGGCTTATGTGGTTTTTCACGTCCAGATTACCGAGCATGCGTCGAAAGGCAATGGTTGGCTGGCGCGCATCATCCTGACCAAGCTTGAGATTCCGATGGGGTTGAAAGAACACAAGCAGGAGATCATCAATGACATCAGAGATGCTCTGCAGGCGTACGGTACGGGTGGAGTGCACTGTGGGGCAACGAATTACCAACTGAAGTTTTCGGTGGCATACAGTGTTTAACATCAGACCCATTCAGCAGTCGGACTACGATGGCTGGCGCGTCCTTTGGGATGGCTATAACGCCTACTATGGCCGCAGCGGTACGACTGCGCTGCCTGAGGAAATCACGCGGGCTACGTGGGAGCGGTTTTTTGATCCGTCGGAGCCGGTGCATGCGCTGGTTGCGGAGGATGCAGGCCGGGTGGTCGGCATTGCTCACTACATTTTCCATCGCAGCACGACACGGCTGAATCAGGTTTGCTACATGCAGGACTTGTTCACGGCGGAGCAGGCGCGCGGGAAGGGCGTTGGGCGCCAATTGATCGAGGCGGTGTATGAGGCTGCACGCGCTGCGGGCAGCTCGCGTGTTTACTGGCAGACGCTAAACACCAACCAGGCGGGGCGTGCTTTGTACGACAAGGTGGCCAAACATAATGGCTTCCTCGTGTATTCCCACGAGCTTGGCTGATGCTATTATTGTTCCCCAATTTCCCCAGGGGAGAAAATCACGATGCTCGTGCAGGCAAAGCTAACCATCAACGGAAGCAAAGCGGCGGTCTGGGACGCGGTCTCCGATATCGAGAATGCTGCGAATTTCATTTCCGGTATCGAGAAGATTGAAATCATCGAGAAGCCGGCGAATGGCTTTGCTGGCCTGCGCTGGCGCGAGACGCGCATCCTGTTTGGCGAACCGGCTACCGTGGAGAAGTGGGTTACCGAATCCTCGGAGAACGAGTACTTCACCACCAGGGCGGAGCAGCAGGGTTTTGTCTTCCTGACCACCATGCGTTTGGCGGAGGAGGGCGGGGCGATTACGGTGACCAGCTCCCATGATTCGCAGCCGCAGACTTTCGCTGCCAAGCTGCAGGCGATTCCAATGGGGCTGTTTTTCAGGGGCGCCATCCGGAAGGCCATCATGCAGGACCTGAACGACATCAAGGCCGCAGTGGAGCGCAAATAAGGGAGTCTGTCATGGGAACTGCATTCTGGATCAAGCGTTACCTGGTGGTGCAGGCTGGGGCCTTTGCAATCATTTGTGCCGCGCAGCTGTTGAAGGGGCATGACCTGGAATACTCTGCGACGCAAGGGGCGATCTGGGGCGTGATCAGTTCAGTGATATTTATAGCAGTGCGGATCCACAAGTCGCGCAAGAAGCAGCATTGCGCGCTGTGCAGGGATACGCCGGAAATGAGGGAAGAACAGTGAAAAAAATTCTTGGTGCTGCGCTGCTGGTGACGGCGGCATTCTCTGCACAGGCACAGGCCCAGCCCGCGGCGGGCTATGACGCGGAGCTGGCGAAGTCCCTCGGCGGCAACGAGAACGGCATGCGCAAGTATGTCTTCGTGGTGCTGCGCACAGGCCCGAGCAAGTTGCCGGCAGGTGCGGAGCGGACGGAAATGTTCGCCGGCCATATGGCGAATATCCAGCGCCTGGCCAACGAGCGCAAGCTGGCATATGCAGGTCCGCTGGATGGTGTGGATGGTGCGCGCGGCATCTTCATCTTTGCCGTCGACAGCATCGATGAAGCTAAAGCGCTGGCCGCTACCGATCCCGTCATCATCAAGGGCGAAATGGTGGCGGAGTACCACATGCACTTTGGTTCGGCTGGCCTGATGATGGTTAACCAGATCCATACCCAGATCACCAAGCCTGCCAGCAAATGAAGTTGGCCTGGCTTGCCGCATTGATGCTCGCCGGTGCGGCGCATGCCGAAGTGCCTTTGGCCGAGCGTATCGATGCGGCGCTGAAGCCCTTTTTCAAAGCAGATGCACCCGGCGCCACCGTCATCGTGATGAAGGACGGTGCGCCGGTCTTCCGCAAGGCATATGGCCTGGCGGACGTGGACAAGAACACGCCCATGCAGCCGGAGATGCAACTGCGTCTCGGCTCAATCACCAAGCAGTTCACCGCCGTGGCGATCCTGATGCTGGCGGAGCAGGGCAAGCTGTCGCTGCAGGATGAGGTGACGCGCTTCCTGCCCGACTATCCGGCCAAGGACAAGCACATCACGATCGAGCGCCTGTTGCAGCATACGGCAGGCGTCCCCAATTACACCGCCAAGATGACGTTCGGGCTCACACAGGGCCGTGACAAGAGCGTCCAGCAGATGATCGATTACTTCAAGGACGAAGCGCTCGATTTCGAGCCTGGCGAGCGCTGGGCCTACAGTAATTCCGGCTACATCCTGCTGGGCGCCATCATCGAAAAGGTGAGCGGCGCCTCGTATGCTGACTACATCGCGAAGAATATCTTTGAGCCGCTGGGCATGCAGGACACAGCTTACGAAGGGCATGAGCGCAACGCCAGGCGCCGCGTGGCCGGTTATCGCGAGGGCTTCCTCAGTGGCTACACACCCGCGGAACATGTGAGCATGACGCAGCCTTATGCGGCAGGAGCGCTGGTCTCCACCGTGGACGACCTGGCGCTGTGGGACGAAGCTATTTCTTCCGGCAAGCTGCTCAGGGCGGATACCTGGCGGCAGGCCTTTACGCCTTGTCCTTTGCCGAACGGCGCGAAATGCAGCTATGGCTATGGCTGGCAGCTTGGCACCATGCGCGGGCACCGGATGGCGGCCCATGCCGGCGATATCGCGGGCTTCAACGCGGAAGCGATCCGGCTGCCGGACGATAAGGTCTTCGTGGCGGTGCTGGGCAACAGCAACCGCAATATGCTCAATACCGACCGGGTGGCCTTCACCGCTGCGGCCATTGCGGTGGGCTCGCCATTCCCGCCGCAAAAGACAATCCCCATGACCAAGCTTGCGATGACGGCCTTTGTCGGCACGTTCAGGCTGTCCGAAAGCGGCGTCCGCACGATCAGCTTTGATGGCGGCGGCTTGCGCTTCGAACGAAAAGGGCGCCGTCCGGCGGGACTGCGCCCTTATGGGGTGGATAAGTTCTTCGTCGAAGGCTCGTTGACCACGCTGGATTTCGTGCGTGGCCCTGATGGCGCGGTGACCGGCTTCATGTTGCACGGTACTTCCGGCGACGAAACCGCGGAGCGCATCGTCAACTAAAAAGAGGCCGCCAGCCTACACAAGGGCTGGCGGCCCTGACGTGCCCGCGGCTAGCGCGTCATGAGGGGAGGCATAGGCCGGTGGTTGAACCGGCAGGTCCTCGATAACCTAGCGCGAGGCGAACTGCATTTCAATAACCGTTGGCGCTACTCCTGCGATCGCGGGCATGGATTCATCGACATAGCTCAAATGGCCACTGACTGAATCATCGTCGGCAAACTTAAGTTCCATCGCCATCTTGCCGTCGAGGGCGGCGAATTTACCGCTGCCGGTACGTGTGATTTCGTGTTCGGATTGGTCGTCGACCTTGGCATAAATGCGCGTTTGTTTGCGAATGAGCCAGAGTGTCTTGCCGTTGGAGAGATCGTATGCGCCTTTGTATTTACTGAATTCGTCAGGCGCAATATAGGTCCGCACAACTGACTTTGCTGCGGGGACTAACACTGTCTGATCGCCGGTGCTCTGTGCGTACGCCGTAAGGGCGAACGCAAGCAGGCTGCCGGCAGCCACTAACCGTTTCATGATTGCCTCCATTTTCAGGTGTATGGCCAGGTCTTTAAGATTGCCTGGCTATTTCACTATAGTTCCCCGTTTGCCTTAGCGCGAGGCTAAGGTAAGGCTGGCATGCACCGTTTGGGCGTCGGCCATGCTTGGCATGTAATTCAGGTCGCCCGTGGCGGTATCGTCATCAACCCAGACGATATTCATGGCCAGGCTGCCATCAGTTGCGCTGAATCTGCCGTCGCCATACCATTGGACTTCCTGCCGGGGTTGCTGGCCAATTTGTGCGTAGAGCCGGACAGCTTTGCGCGACAAGGTGAGGGTTTGGCCGTTGGACAGGGCATAGCTGCCCTGGTATTGGTAGAACTCTTGCGGTGATATGAGCTTGCGTTCCAATTGCATTTGCTTCTGCGCGGGCACAACCACCGATTGGTCTGCGCCGGTGCTGCTTTGTGCAGCTGCAGTTGCAGCTAGCACGCACAACCCGGCGGCAGCGAAGTATCGCTTCATGACTGCCTCCGTTCGTGGACCAAGGGTGCCAGTTATTTTGTTGTCTGGCTATTTTTCAATATAGCCCTGGCGATGGCCGACGTAATTTCAATCTTTTGATGGAACTGTCGGTGGCGATACCTTGCGCATATGCCCCATCATGGGCGGTAGCTAACGCGATACACCTTGTGCGCATGGTCGTCGGAAACGAGTATCGAACCGTCAGGTAAATTGGCAATATCGACCGGCCGGCCGCTGACTTCTTCGTTTTGCAGGAAGCCGTCAATGAAGGCGGTATCGCTGACTACCTTGTTGCCGTAGAGCGTAATCAGGCGCACCTGGTAGCCGATCTTGCTGCTGCGGTTCCAGGAGCCGTGTTCGGCGATCAGCAACTGGTTGCGGTACTGCTCAGGGAATTGGCTGCCGGTGTAGAACGCTAGGCCAAGCGGGGCGACGTGCGGGCCGAGCGCAGCGACAGGCGGCACGTAGGCGTCGCAGCTTTTGCCTTTGCCGAATTGCGGGTCGGGCACCACGCCGCCGTGGCAGTAAGGGAAGCCGAAGTGCAGGCCCGGTTTCGGTGCGATATTCAGTTCGCAGCCCGGCATGTTGTCGCCCATTTCGTCGCGGCCGTTATCGGTAAACCACATTTCCTTCGTTTGCGGGTGCCAGGTGAAGCCGACGGTGTTGCGCACGCCGCGTGCGAACAATTCCCAGTTGCTGCCGTCCGGGTTCATGCGCCAGATCTTGGAGTGGGGCGCGTCTTCCTTGTCGCAGACATTGCATGGCGCGCCGATCGGGATGTAGAGCTTTCCGTCCGGGCCGGCCTTGATATATTTGGCGCCGTGCCAGGTTTCGGTTGGCAGGTCGTCTTTCACAACTTTGTACGATGGCTTGCTGGCGTAAGTTTTTTCGATGTCGTCGAACCTGATGATGCGCGAGATTTCGCCGACGTAGAGGGCGCCATTGAGCAGGGCGACGCCATTCGGGTTGTTCAGGCCTTCGGCGACGGTGACGACTTTTTCGGCCACGCCGTTTTTGTCGGCGTCGACCAGGGCGTAGACCTTGCCGGCTTTCGTCGAACCGACGAAGACGATGCCGCTGTCGGTAACGGCCAGTTCGCGTGCGCCTTCTACCTTGTCGGCATAGACGGCGATCTGGAAGCCTTTCGGCAGCTTAAGGGAGGGGAGGCCGGTCGGCTTGGCGGCCGGCGTCGGGGCGGCAGCGGTGGCAACGCCGCTGGCGGCCTTGCGGGCGGCGGCGTTGGCCGGCATCAGGTATTCCGCCAGTTGGCCGATCTGGCTTGCACTCAGCTGCGTGCCCCAGGCGGGCATGCCTTTGTCGGCGACCCCCTTGCTGATCACGCGCACCAGGTTGGCCTTGGTCGGCTGGCCGTGCAGCCAGGCGGCGTCGGCCAGGTTGGGACCGGCGGCGCCTTCCAGATCCTTGCCGTGGCATTGGGCGCAATTGGCCTGGTAGAGCTTGTGAGCGGCGGCCATGCCATCGGTGGCGGCTTGGGCGCCTTGTGTGGCAAAGAAGAGTGGGAAGGCAGTCAGGGCCGCGGCGGCCAGCGTCTGGAGCGTGTTTTTCATATTATTTCTCTCAGGAATGACGGAAAGGCAGGCGAATTATCCGCCTGTTCCCTGTTTTTTGCATTTCGTCGCATATGGAAAGACGGGGGAGGGGGGCGCCGATATGATGAAACCATCAAAAACCGGTCATATAATGCGCTGGTGACTTATAAAGGATGCAAGATGAAGAAACCGTTCCAGATTGGCTTGCTGTTCACCGCCCTCTGTCTGTTCCTGGGCCTGGCCCGTGCCGACGATACGACGACCGAGAGCCGGACCATCGATGCCCGCGTGGTGCGCGTCAAGCTCGACGGCGTGATCGACCTCAAGCTGCGCCGCGGCGATACGGCTGCCCTCACCATCACCACCGATAAGCGCTACGTCAACAAGGTGACGGCGGTGCAGACCGGCGACACACTCTATCTCGATACTGAGAGCCGCGGCATGAAGCTGAAGTCTTCGGCGGTGAAGGTGGAACTGGTACTGCCGCAGCTGCGCGAGCTGGTCTCGGAAGGCGTGGGCTCCACGGAAGTGAGCGGTTTTAGCGGCGACAACATCGACCTGACGCTGGATGGCGCGGGCAGCATGAAGGTGGTCTGCGATTATAAGAAGCTGAAAGCCAACCTGGGCGGCGTTGGCAGCATGCATGTGTGGGTGACGGAGAACGAAAACGTTGACCTCGACTTGCAGGGCGCGGGCTACATCACCATTGGCGGCCGCAGCAAGAATCTGAAAGCGACCCTGGGCGGCCTGGGCGGCCTGAATGCGCAGCAGTTCAAGGCGGATGACGTGGACTTGGAGCTGAGCGGTCTGGGTAACGCGACCATCAATGCGACCAATAACGCCAACCTGAGTTTGAGCGGCCTGGGTTCGGTAACCGTGTACGGCAAGCCGGCCAAGCGTAACGTCAGTGTGGACGGTCTGGGCAAGGTGAGCTGGAAGTAATTCGTTAGTAGTGCATAAGACAGATAAATTCAAAGCACCATGAAAAAACTACGAGGCGTGTTATGCGCGCTTGGCATCGCACTAGGGCTACAGGCCAGCGCGCATGCCGGGTTCGCGGAAGGGGCCACGGCGTATAACAACAAAAATTATGCGCTGGCCTACAAGGAGATCCTGCCGCTGGCCAAGGCGGGCAATACGGATGCCGAGCACCTGCTCGGCTTGATGTATTACATGGGCCGGGGCGTGCCGCAGGATTATAAGGAGGCGCTGTTCTGGCACCGCAAGGCTGCGGTCAAGGGCAAGGCGGATGCGCAGTATGTCGTCGGGGCCATGTATTACACCGGGAATGCGGTGATACAGGACCATAAGGAGGCGGTGACCTGGTTCCGCAAAGCGGCGGAGCAGGGGCATCCGGAGGCGCAGCAGGTGCTGGGGTTGATGTATCGGTATCACATTGGCGGGATGCCGCAGGATAATGTGATTGCTTATATGTTGTGGAACCTGGCGGCTGCGGGCGGGTCTTCGAATGCGGCGGAGCAGCGGTCGGCGGTTGCAAGGGGGATGTCGCAGGAGCAGATTGAGGAGGGGCAGGCGTTGTCTTCTTCCTGGAAGAGGGGGACGGCGTTGCCGCGTAGTTCTCGGACTGGGGGCGGCTGAAACCCGGTAAACCGGGGTCTGACCCGCAGGGTCAGACCCCGTCTGCTCGGCGGCCGCGGGGTTGGTTCAAGGCTTTTGACTTTCTACGAAGATCAACATCGGACAACCTTCACCCCTGGCCGTGAGACCGTTGGGGGTCTGACCCTGCGGGTCAGACCCAGGTTTACCGGGTTTGGTGTAAAATCCCGTCCGTCATTGGGGAGTAGCCTCTCCTCCGCAAAGGAGGAGGCATATGTCAACACACTTGGCCCACAGGCCATGGCATATGCGGTCCCAAACTTGGCAAGACCTTTGACCACGACGCCGCCGATTTAGGCCGGGGGCGAGCCGTGGTCATTCGTCCGTGCCCGGCCTGGAAACACAATAATGGATTCCCTCCTCGTATCAACCGGCGTAGTCGCCCTGGCCGAAATCGGCGACAAGACCCAACTCCTGGCCTTCCTGCTCGCCGCCCGCTTCAAAAAGCCGCTGCCCATCATTGCAGGCATCTTCATCGCCACCATCTTCAACCACGGCCTGGCCGGTGCGCTTGGCGCCTGGATCACGTCCATGCTAACGCCGGAAGTGCTGCGCTGGGTGCTGGGATTCTCCTTCCTCGGCATGGCCGCCTGGACCCTGGTTCCGGACAAGATCGAAGAAGACGAAACCAATGTCGCCAGCCGCTTCGGCGTTTTCGGCGCCACCCTGGTGACCTTCTTCCTGGCCGAAATGGGCGACAAGACCCAGGTCGCCACCGTGGCCATGGCCGCCCATTACCCAAACCCGTTGATGGTGGTGGCCGGCACCACGCTCGGCATGCTGATCGCCGACGTGCCGGCCGTCTTCGCCGGCGACAAGCTGGCCGCGAAAATCCCGCTTAAGCTGGTGCACGGCATCGCCGCCGCCATGTTCGCGGCGCTGGGCCTGGCGACCCTGCTCGGCATGGGCGCGCGCTTCGGGCTGTAAGCGCTACAATCGCCTCTTTCCCAGAGAGGTGGTGCCATGATGCGTGCGATCGAAATTACCAAACCCGGCGCGGCCGATGTGCTGCGACTGTGCGAACGTCCGCTGCCCGTGGCGAAGGAGGGCGAGGTACGCATCCGCGTGCATGCGGCCGGCATCAACCGTCCGGACGTATTCCAGCGCATGGGCAGCTACGCGCCGCCGCCGGGCGCCACCGACATCCCGGGGCTGGAAGTGGCGGGCGAGATCGTCGATGGCGACCTGGCTGCGACTGGTTTCAAGATCGGCGACATGGTGTGCGCGCTGGTGCAGGGCGGCGGTTACGCAGAATACGTGACGGCGCCGGTCGAGCAGGTGCTGCCGGTGCCGCATGGCTTGTCGCCGCTGGAGGCAGCCTCGCTGCCGGAGACCTTCTTCACCGTGTGGAGCAATGTGTTCGACCGCGCTGGCCTGGGCAAGGGCGAGACTTTGCTGGTGCAGGGCGGGACTTCCGGCATCGGCGTGACGGCGATCCAGCTGGCGCACGCACTGGGCCATCGCGTGTTCGCCACGGCGGGCAGCGATGAAAAGGCGAGAGCGTGCGAGGCCTTGGGCGCGGCGCGCGGTATCAATTACCGCACGGAGGACTTTGCGGCCGTGGTGCGCGAGCTGACCGGCGATACCGGCGTGGACGTGATCCTCGACATGGTGGGCGGCGATTACCTGCCGCGCGAGATCAGCTGCCTGGCCGACGACGGCCGCATCGCCATCATCGCGCTGTTGGGCGGCGCCAAGGGCACGCTGGACATGGGGCAGGTGCTGCGCCGCCGCCTGACGATCACTGGCTCCACGCTTCGCCCACGCTCGGTGGCATTCAAGGGGACCATCGCCCGCCAGTTACGTGAAAAAGTCTGGCCGCTGATCGAGGCGGGCGACGTCAAGCCGGTCATCTACGAGAGTTTCCCGCTGGAGCAGGCGGTCAAGGCCCATGAGCTGATGGAAAGCAGCAACCATGTGGGCAAAATTATGTTGCAAGTGTTGTAAAACCGGTAACCCAGTGTCTGACCCGCAGGGTCAGGCACTGATCGGCGGCGGTCGCGGGCCAGGTGTCTGACCCTGTGGGTCAGACGACCGTCTTGCCGGTTTTGCGTGCAGCAAGCTACAATTACGGGTTATTAAAAATTAAGCTACTATGCGCCGCAAACTAGTCATCGGTAACTGGAAAATGAACGGGAGCCGTACCGCCAACACTACCCTGTTGGCAGGTATCAAGGCTGGCCTGGGTGACGCAAAGGCCGATACCGCGGTCTGCGTCCCAGCTCCATATCTGGCACAATGTCAGGCTGAACTCACCGGCAGCGCAGTTGCCTGGGGTTCGCAGGACGTGTCCGCCCACGCTTCTGGCGCCTACACGGGCGAGATTTCGGCAGCCATGCTGCTGGACTTCGCAAGCAAATTCGCCATCGTCGGCCACTCCGAGCGCCGCTCCTACCATCAGGAGCGCAGCGCCCTGGTCGCGCAAAAGGCGCTGGCCGCTGTGAATGCCGGCCTGGTGCCGGTGGTTTGCGTGGGCGAGACCCTGCAAGAACGTGAAGCGGGCAAGACTGCCGACGTGGTCGGCGAGCAGCTGGACGCGGTGCTGGAAGTATTGAGCACCGAGCAGATGGCAAAGATTGTGCTGGCGTACGAGCCTGTATGGGCGATCGGCACCGGCAAAACCGCCACCCCGGAAATGGCGCAGGAAGTGCATGCACTGCTGCGCGCCCGTGTGGCGAAGAAGGATGCGGCTGCGGCCGCCGGCATGCAGATCCTGTATGGCGGCAGCATGAAGCCGGAAAACGCCAAGGAATTGTTGGCCCAGCCGGATATCGACGGCGGCCTGATTGGCGGTGCAGCACTGAAGGCGGCGGACTTCCTCGCCATCATCGCGGCTGCATAAAGCAGGGTAATTTTATTAATTAAGGAATAGCATGAACTCTTTGTTCAATCTGGTTATCGTATTGCAGGTCATTTCCGCTGTGGCGATTATTGGCCTGGTCTTGCTGCAGCATGGTAAGGGCGCCGATATGGGCGCGGCCTTCGGCTCCGGCGCTTCCGGCAGCCTGTTCGGCGCCTCCGGCTCCTCGAACTTCCTGTCCAAGTCGACCGCCCTGGCGGCAGCGATCTTCTTTGCTTCCACCCTGGGCCTGTCGGTCCTGGCCAGCAAGGGCAGTGTGTCGTCCGGCGCGGCGAGCGTAATGGATAACGTCAAGGCTCCGGCGCCTGCTCCAGTAAGCGGCTCTGCTGCAATCCCTTCGGCTGCTCCGGCGCCTGCACCAGCTCCGGCTGCTGCCGCCCCGGCTCCTGTGGAAACTCCTGCTGCCTCGGCTGCAGCATCGGCTGCCTCGGCCGCTTCTCCAGCGAAGTAAAACTGGCAACTTTGAACTTTTTGCCGTTTTTCTTCTTGTTTAGGCGCAATGTGCATTAACAAAGCGTCGATCACAGTGTAGAATAGCGGCCTATTGCCGACGTGGTGAAATTGGTAGACACGCTATCTTGAGGGGGTAGTGGCGCAAGCTGTACGAGTTCGAGTCTCGTCGTCGGCACCAAAAAAGATCAAAAGCCAGCTGGTCGTTTGAATCGCAGATTCATTGGCTTAGCTGGTTTTTTTACGAGGATGTGTCGTTTGATCCTGGTCTCAGCATTAAGTGATTGGGGTCGAGCGTATTTCAACTAAGCTGCTTACCCATCGTGAACCTCGAAAATTACTTCCCCGTCCTGTTGTTCCTTCTCGTCGGCCTTGGCGTCGGCGTAGTCCCGCAAGTGCTGGGCCATATCCTTGGCCCGAACAAGCCCGATGCGGCCAAGCTCTCCCCATTCGAGTGCGGCTTCGAAGCTTTCGAAGACGCGCGCATGAAATTCGACGTGCGTTACTACCTCGTCGCAATTCTGTTCATTTTGTTCGACCTTGAAACTGCATTCTTCTTCCCATGGGGCGTCTCCATGCGTGAACTGGGCTGGCAGGGTTACGTGACGATGATGGTGTTCATCGCCGAATTCGTGGTCGGTTTTTGGTATATCTGGAAGAAAGGTGCCCTTGATTGGGAATAAGCCATGTCTATTGAAGGCGTATTTAACGAAGGCTTCATCACCACTACCTTTGACACGGTAATCAACTGGGCGCGTACGGGTTCGATGTACCCGATGACGTTCGGTCTGGCTTGCTGTGCAGTGGAGATGATGCATGCTGGTGCTGCCCGTTACGACCTGGAGCGTTTCGGTTTCATGTTCCGTCCGTCGCCACGTCAGTCTGACGTGATGATCGTGGCAGGCACCCTGTGCAACAAGATGGCCCCTGCGCTGCGCAAGGTCTATGACCAGATGCCTGACCCACGCTGGGTGATCTCCATGGGCTCCTGCGCCAACGGCGGCGGCTACTACCACTACTCGTACTCCGTAGTGCGCGGTTGCGACCGTATCGTGCCGGTTGACGTGTACGTGCCTGGCTGCCCGCCGACTGCAGAAGCACTGCTGTACGGCATCCTGCAGCTGCACAACAAGATCAAGAAGACCAACACGATCGCGCGGTAAGACCTTATGAACACACATCTGCAAACACTGGTCTCCGCCCTCGAGCAAAAGCTGGGCGAGCGGGCCTCCATCGTCGTCGCGCTGGGCGAAGTGACGATTACAGTCAAATCTGGGGACTACTACCAGGTAATGCAAGAGCTGCGCGACGACGCAGCTTTGCGTTTTGATACGCTGATCGACTTGTGCGGCGTTGACTACTCGACCTACGGTGAAGGCACCTGGGATGGCCTGCGTTTCGCAGCCGTGACCCACCTGCTGTCCGTGGAAAAGAACTGGCGCCTGCGCGTGCGCGTTTTCGCGTCCGACGAAGACTTGCCTATCGTGGCCTCCGTGACCACGATCTGGCGCGCCGCCAACTGGTTCGAGCGTGAAGCGTTCGACCTGTACGGCATCATCTTCGAAGGCCACAACGACCTGCGCCGCATCCTGACCGACTACGGTTTCATCGGCCATCCATTCCGCAAGGACTTCCCAGTGTCGGGCTACGTTGAAATGCGCTATGACCAGGAGCAGAAGCGCGTTGTCTACCAGCCTGTGACCATCGAGCCGCGCGAAAACGTGCCGCGCGTGATCCGCGAAGAAAACTACGGGAAGTAAGAAATGGCTGAAATTAAGAATTACACCCTGAACTTTGGTCCGCAGCACCCTGCGGCGCACGGCGTGCTGCGCCTGGTGCTGGAGCTGGACGGTGAAGTGATCCAGCGCGCCGACCCGCATATCGGCCTGCTGCACCGCGCGACCGAAAAGCTGGCCGAGCAGAAGACCTACCTGCAATCCGTGCCTTATATGGATCGCCTGGACTATGTGTCCATGATGTCCAATGAGCACGCCTACGTGATGGCGATCGAGAAGCTGCTGGGCCTGGACGTGCCGATCCGCGCGCAGTACATCCGCGTGATGTTCGACGAGATCACCCGCCTGCTGAACCACCTGCTGTGGCTGGGCGCGCACGCGCTGGACGTGGGCGCAATGGGCCCGTTCCTGTACGCTTTCCGCGACCGCGAAGACCTGATGGACTGCTACGAAGCCGTTTCCGGTGCCCGTATGCACGCGGCTTACTACCGTCCGGGTGGCGTCTACCGCGACCTGCCGGACTCCATGCCGCAGTACAAGGCATCGCTGATCCGCAACGCGAAAGCGCTGGCCGAGCGTAACGAAAACCGCCAGGGTTCGCTGCTGGACTTCGTGGAAGACTTCACCAAGCGTTTCCCGACCTATGTCGACGAATACGAAACCCTGCTGACCGACAACCGTATCTGGAAACAGCGTACCGTCGGCGTGGGCGTGGTGTCGCCGGAAGATGCGAAGGCCATGGGCTTCACCGGCGCCATGCTGCGCGGCTCGGGCATCGCCTGGGACGTGCGCAAGAAGCAGCCGTACGAAGTCTATGACAAGATGGACTTCGACATCCCGATCGGCACCAACGGCGATTGCTACGACCGTTACCTGGTGCGTATCGAAGAGATGCGCCAGTCGAACAAGATCATCAAGCAGTGCGTCGCATGGCTGAAAGCTAATCCGGGTCCTGTCATGACCAGCAACCGCAAGGTCGCTCCGCCTAACCGCGTGGACATGAAAACCAATATGGAATCGCTGATCCACCACTTCAAGCTGTTCACCGAAGGCTTCCACGTGCCGCCGGGCGAAGCGTACAGCGCGGTGGAACACCCGAAAGGCGAATTCGGTATCTACCTGATCTCCGATGGCGCCAACAAGCCATACCGTATGAAGATCCGTGCTCCGGGCTTTGCCCACCTGCAGGGTCTGGACGAAATGTCGCGCGGCCACATGATCGCCGACGCCGTGACCATCATCGGTACCCAGGACATCGTTTTCGGTGAAATCGACCGCTAAGGGCAAGAAATGCTGTTATCCCAAGAATGCTATAAAAAAATCGACCGCGAGTTGGCCAAGTATCCGGCCGACCAGCGCCAGTCGGCCGTGATGGCCTCGCTGGCCCACGCCCAGGTTGAACTGGGCTGGCTGTCGCCAGAAACCATGAAGGAAATCGCGGACTACATCCGCATGCCGGCCATCGCCGTGCAGGAAGTCGCGACTTTCTACAATATGTACAACCTGAAGCCGATTGGTAAGCACAAGATCACCGTGTGCACCAACCTGCCATGCGCACTGTCCGGCGGCGTGAAAGCGGCCGAGCACCTGAAGGCCAAGCTGGGCATCGACTTCCGCGGCACCACCGAAGACGGTGAGTTCACGCTGATGGAAGGGGAGTGCATGGGCGCCTGCGGCGACGCACCGGTGCTGCTGGTCAATAACCATCGCATGTGTTCCCACATGAGCAACGACAAACTGGATGCCCTCGTGGAGGAGCTCAAGAAATGACTTCCCTGCACGACCGTCACATCAATCCGCTGATCCTGAAGGATCTGAACGGCGACAACTGGCACCTGGCCGACTACGTGAAACGTGGCGGCTATTCCGCACTGCGCAAGATCATCGAAGAGAAGATCCCGCCAGAGCAGATCATCGCCGACCTGAAGACCTCCGGCCTGCGCGGCCGCGGCGGTGCGGGTTTCCCGACCGGCCTGAAATGGTCCTTCATGCCGCGCCAGTTCCCTGGCCAGAAATACCTCGTCTGCAATACCGACGAAGGCGAACCAGGTACCTTCAAAGACCGCGACATCATTCGCTACAACCCGCATTCGCTGATCGAAGGCATGGCCATCGGCGCGTACGCGATGGGCATCACCGTGGGCTACAACTACATCCACGGCGAGATCTTCCAGGACTACCTGCGCTTTGAAGAAGCGCTGGAAGAGGCGCGTGCCGCCGGCTTCCTGGGCGATAAGATCATGGGTTCGGACTTCAGCTTCCAGCTGCACGCCCACCATGGCTACGGTGCCTACATCTGCGGCGAAGAAACCGCGCTGCTGGAATCGCTGGAAGGCAAAAAAGGCCAGCCGCGCTTCAAGCCGCCTTTCCCGGCGTCGTTCGGCCTGTACGGCAAGCCGACCACCATCAACAACACCGAGACTTTCGCGGCCGTTCCGTTCATCCTGAACATCGGCGCTGAAAACTACCTCGGCCTGGGCAAGCCTAACAACGGCGGCACCAAGATCTTCTCGATCTCGGGCGACGTTGAGCGGCCAGGCAACTACGAAGTCCCGCTGGGCACTCCGTTCGCCAAGCTGATGGAGCTGGCCGGCGGTATGCGCGGCGGCAAGAAGATCAAGGCCGTGATCCCTGGCGGTTCGTCCGCTCCGGTGATCCGCGGCGAGATCATGATGCAGACTGACCTCGATTACGATTCGATCGCCAAAGCCGGCTCCATGCTGGGTTCGGGCGCCGTGATCGTGATGGACGAGACCCGCTGCATGGTGAAAGCCCTGGAACGCCTGTCCTACTTCTACTTTGAAGAGTCCTGCGGCCAGTGCACCCCGTGCCGTGAAGGCACCGGCTGGATGTACCGCATGATCCACCGTATCGAGAACGGCCAAGGCCGTCCGAGCGATCTGGACATGCTGAACTCCATCGCCGACAACATCCAGGGCCGCACCATCTGCGCGCTGGGCGATGCTGCCGCTATGCCGGTACGCGCCTTCGTCAAGCAGTTCCGCGAAGAATTTGAATATCACGTCGAACACAAGCACTGTCTGGTGCCTGTTTCGGCTTACTAAGCTGCGATTATCATGGTTGAAATCGAAATTGACGGCAAAAAGGTAGAAGTCCCTGCGGGTAGCATGGTGATGGACGCCGCCAACAAGCTGGGTACCTACATCCCGCACTTCTGCTATCACAAGAAATTGTCGATCGCTGCGAACTGCCGTATGTGCCTGGTCGAAGTTGAGAAGGCGCCTAAGCCTTTGCCAGCATGCGCCACGCCGGTATCGGCTGGCATGATTGTGAAGTCCGCCTCCGACAAGGCTGTGCAAGCACAGAAGTCGGTGATGGAATTCCTGCTGATTAACCACCCGCTGGATTGCCCAATCTGCGACCAGGGCGGTGAGTGCCAGCTGCAGGACTTGGCCGTAGGTTACGGCAAGATGGAGTCCCGCTACGAAGAAGAGAAGCGCGTTGTGCCGCCGAAGGCCGGCAGCGCGCTGGTGGCGATGGAAGAAATGTCGCGCTGCATCCACTGCACCCGTTGCGTGCGCTTTGGCCAGGAAGTGGCCGGCGTGATGGAACTGGGCATGCTGGGGCGCGGCGAGCATTCCGAGATCACCACTTTCGTGGGCGAAGCAGTGAGCTCCGAAATGTCGGGCAATATGATCGACCTGTGCCCGGTCGGCGCGCTGACCTCGCGCCCATTCCGCTACAGCGCCCGTACCTGGGAACTGTCGCGCCGCAAATCGGTCTCCCCGCACGACTCCACCGGCGCGAACCTGATCGTGCAAGTGAAGCAGGGCTCCGTGAAGCGCGTGCTGCCGTTCGAGAACGAAGCCGTCAACGAGTGCTGGATTTCCGACAAGGACCGCTACTCCTACGAAGCGCTGGAAAGCGCCGAGCGCCTGACCAAGCCTATGCTGAAGCAGGGCGGCGAGTGGAAAGAAGTTGAATGGCAAGTCGCGCTGGAATACGTGGCGCACGGCCTGAAGAACATCAAGCACGAACACGGTGCGGATTCGCTGGCGGCCTACGGCACCGCGCACTCCACCGTGGAAGAATTGGCCCTGCTGAAGAAGCTGATGCACGGCGTGGGTTCCGAGAACGTGGACTTCCGCCTGCGCCAGAGCGATTTTGCCCTGGACGGCGAAGTGAAGCCATGGCTGGGCATGCCGATCGCTGAACTGAGCTCGCTGCAGCGCGTGTTCGTGATCGGTTCCTTCCTGCGTAAGGACCATCCGCTGTTCGCGACACGCATCCGCGCGGCCGTGAAGGCTGGCGGCAAGCTGTCCGTGCTGCATGGTTCGAACGATGAAAACCTGATCAACACCGCCAACAAGATCGTCGCTGCGCCGACCGACTGGCTGGCCGCGCTGTCCGGCGTTGTTGCCGCTGTCGCCAAGGCGAAGGGCGTTGCCGCTCCTGCCGGCTTCGAAGGCATTGTCGCTTCCGTTGAAGCTGACGCCATTGCCGAATCCCTGCTGGGCGGCGAGCGCAAAGCCGTCTTCCTGGGTAACGCCGCTGTGGCGCATCCGGAAGCGTCCAAGCTGCACGCTGCTGCGCAGTGGATCGCGGAACAGACCGGCGCCAAGCTGGGCTACCTGACCGAAGCAGCCAACACCGTTGGCGGCTACCTGGTTGGCGCGACCGCGAAGTCCGCTGCGCCAGCGTTCTCGCAACAGAAGAAAGCCTACGTCCTGCTGAACGCCGAACCGGAACTGGATGCTGCGAACCCGCAAGCAGCCAAGACCGCGCTGAACGCCGCCGAAATGGTGGTCGTGATGTCGGCCTTCAAGCACGGCATGGACTACGCCGACGTGCTGCTGCCTGTCGCTCCGTTCGCCGAGACTTCCGGCTCCTTCGTCAATGCCGAAGGCCGCCTGCAGTCGTTCAACGGTACCGTCAAGCCAGCGGGCGATGCCCGTCCGGCATGGAAGGTGCTGCGCGTCCTGGGCAACATCCTGGGCCTGGGCGGCTTCGACTACGAAACCTCCGAATCGATCCGCGACGAGCTGTTCGAAAAAGGCGCATCCGACCTGTCGGCCAAGCTGTCGAACGTGTCGCGCAAGGCCGCCGCAGTTAGCTCTTCCTACGGCGAGCCCTTCTCCGCGACCGGCTTGCAGCGCCTGGCCGACGTGCCGATCTACTTCGCTGACGCCCTGGCGCGCCGTTCCGGCCCGCTTCTGGCGACCACCGATGCCGCCGCTCCTAAAGCGCACCTGTCCACTGCCACCGCGCAGCAGATCGGCGTGAAGGCTGGCGACAAGGTCGAAGTGAAGCAGGGCTCCGGCTTTGCGATCCTGGAAGCCATCATCGACGCCGGCCTGCCAGCGAACGTGGTGCGCGTGTCCGCCGCACACGCATCGACCTCGATGCTGGGCGCAATGTTCGGTGACATCACCGTTGCTAAAGCAGGGGAGGGCAAGTAATGGCTCTGCCAGAAATGATTGAAACCATCAAGGCCGCCGGCGCGGCCAACCTCGGCACCTTCTGGCCGTTCATCTGGACCATGGCCAAGATCCTGTGCGTGACCTTGCCGCTGATGGGCCTCGTGGCTTACCTGACCCTGTGGGAGCGTAAGCTGCTGGGCTGGATCCAGATCCGTATCGGCCCGAACCGCGTAGGCCCGAACGGCCTGCTGCAGCCGATCGCCGACGCGCTGAAACTGCTGTTTAAAGAGATCATCGTCCCGGCCAAGTCGAACAAGTCCCTGTTCTTCATCGGTCCAGTGATGACCATCATGCCGGCGCTGGCTTGCTGGGCGGTGGTGCCGTTCGCCGATGGCGCGGCCCTGGCCGACGTCAACGCCGGCCTGCTGCTGATCATGGCGATCGCCTCGATGGAGGTGTACGGCATCATCATCGCCGGCTGGTCCGCCAACTCGAAGTACTCCTTCATGGGGGCGATGCGTGCATCGGCTCAGATGGTGTCCTACGAAATCGCGATGGGCTTCTGCCTGGTGATCGTGCTGATGGTTTCCGGTTCGCTGAACCTGTCGGAAATCGTGGCCGGCCAGCAGAAGGGCACCATGGCTGCCATGGGCCTGAACCTGCTGTCGTGGAACTGGCTGCCGCTGCTGCCGATCTTCGTCGTGTACCTGATCTCCGGCCTGGCTGAATGTAACCGTCACCCGTTCGACGTGGTGGAAGGCGAATCCGAGATCGTCGGCGGCCACATGGTCGAATACGGCGGCATGGCTTACGCGATGTTCTTCCTGGCGGAATACGCCAACATGATCCTGATCGGCCTGCTGGCATCGATCATGTTCCTGGGCGGCTGGTCTGCTCCGATCGCAGCGCTGGAAATCGGCGGCGTGTTCGGCGGCTTCTTCTGGCTGTTCATGAAGACCTTCGTCATCGTATCGCTGTTCATCTGGACGCGCGGCACCTTCCCGCGTTACCGCTATGACCAGATTATGCGTTTGGGCTGGAAAGTGTTCATCCCACTGACCCTGGTGTACCTGGTGTTCGTGGCGACCTGGATGCAGACCTCCTGGAATATTTGGAAGTAAGAGAGCGAATACAGAATGGACCGATTGAAAGATTTCTTCGGCAGCTTCTTGCTGACCGAACTGTTCAAGGGGATGGCGCTGACCGGCAAATACATGTTTGCCAAGAAGATCACCGTCCAGTTCCCTGAAGAGAAAACCCCGATCTCGCCGCGTTTCCGCGGCCTGCACGCACTGCGCCGTTATCCAAACGGCGAAGAGCGCTGCATCGCCTGCAAACTGTGCGAAGCAGTTTGCCCGGCGATGGCGATCACCATCGAGTCGGAGCAGCGTGACGACGGCAGCCGCCGTACCACCCGCTACGACATCGACCTGACCAAGTGCATTTTCTGCGGCTTCTGCGAAGAATCCTGCCCGGTGGACTCGATCGTCGAGACACACGTATTGGAATACCACGGTGAAAAGCGTGGCGACCTGTACTACACCAAGGAAATGCTGCTGGCTGTGGGCGACCGCTACGAAGCGGAAATCGCGGCCAACCGCGCGGCCGACGCCAAGTACCGCTGATCGCCGAGGATAAATAATGACCTTTACTACTATCCTGTTCTACGTGTTCGCTGCCATCCTGGTGCTGGCATCGCTTCGCGTTATTACGGCCCGCAACCCGGTGCAAGCTGCACTGTTCCTGGTGCTGGCCTTCTTCCAGGCGGCCGGCATCTGGATGCTGCTCAAAGCCGAATTCCTGTCCATCGTGCTGGTGCTGGTGTACGTCGGCGCCGTCATGGTCCTGTTCCTGTTCGTTGTGATGATGATCGACATCGACATGGACAAGCTGCGTGCGGGCTTCTGGAATTACCTGCCGGTGGCTGCGGCCGTCGGCGGCGTGATCGTGCTCGAAATGTCGGCTGTGATCTGGCGCGCTTTCCCAGGCACCGGCACCGCCGTGCCTGAAGCGTCCAACACCATCGGCCAGACCAAGGCCCTGGGCCTGAAGATCTACACCGAGTACATCTACGCGTTTGAAATCGCGGCCGTGGTCCTGCTGGTGGCGATCGTTGCCGCCGTGGCCCTGACCCTGCGCAAGCGCAAAGATACCAAGGCTATCGACCCGGGCGTTGCTGTCCGCGTCAAGCGTAACGACCGCCTGAAGATCGTGAAGATGGACGCTACCGTCCACGCTCCGGTCGCTGCCGCAGAAACGAAGGAGGCACCATGACTTTATCCTCGGTACTGATCCTGGGCGCGATCCTGTTCGCGATCTCGATCGTCGGTATTTTCCTGAACCGTAAGAACGTCATCGTCCTGCTGATGGCCATCGAACTGATGCTGCTGGCAGTGAACATGAACTTCATCGCGTTCTCGCACTACCTGGGCGACGCGGCCGGGCAGATCTTCGTCTTCTTCATCCTGACCGTGGCGGCTGCCGAATCGGCAATCGGCCTCGCGATCCTGGTGGTGATGTTCCGTAACCTGGACACCATCAACGTCGAAGACCTGGACAGCCTCAAAGGCTAAGTTAAATCCTCGAAAAATAGATAAGGTAAATCATGACGGGGCAACTTAACCCAACCCTCCTTCTGGCCGTTCCGCTGGCGCCATTGGCAGGTTCCGCAATCGCGGGCCTGCTGGGCACCAAGTTCTTCGGCAATGTCGTTGGCCGCAAGGTGTCGCATACCGCGACCATCCTTGGCGTGCTGATCGCTTTCCTGATCTCCTTCCAGACCCTGCTGCAGGTGATGGATGGCGCAACTTATACCGGCGACCTGTATCGCTGGATGACCGTGGGCAGCGTCAAGCTGGCCGTCGGCTTCCACATCGACTCGCTGACCGCGATGATGATGAACGTGGTGACCTTCGTGTCGCTGATGGTGCACATCTACACCATCGGCTACATGGCTGAAGACGAAGGCTACAACCGCTTCTTCTCCTACATCTCGCTGTTCACCTTCTCCATGCTGATGCTGGTGATGTCGAACAACTTCCTGCAGCTGTTCTTCGGCTGGGAAGCTGTGGGCCTGGTGTCCTACCTGCTGATCGGCTTCTGGTACACCCGCCCGACCGCGATCTTCGCCAACATGAAGGCCTTCCTGGTCAACCGTGTGGGTGACTTCGGCTTCATCCTGGGCATCGGCATCATCCTGGCCTACACCGGCTCGATGGACTACGCCGAAGTGTTCGCCAAGAAGGACATCCTGGTCAACGGCACCCTGCCGGGCTTCGGCTGGGCGCTGATCTCGGTCGCTTGTATCTGCCTGTTCATCGGCGCGATGGGCAAGTCGGCGCAGTTCCCGCTGCACGTCTGGCTGCCTGACTCGATGGAAGGCCCGACCCCGATCTCCGCACTGATTCACGCGGCAACCATGGTTACCGCAGGTATCTTCATGGTGACCCGCATGTCGCCGCTGTTCGAAATGTCGGACGCCGCACTGTCGTTCATCCTGGTGATCGGTTCGATTACCGCGCTGTTCATGGGCTTCATGGGCATCATTCAGAACGACATCAAGCGCGTGGTGGCTTACTCGACCCTGTCGCAGCTGGGCTACATGACCGTGGCGCTGGGTTGCTCGGCTTACTCCGTGGCCGTGTTCCACCTGATGACCCACGCCTTCTTCAAGGCACTGCTGTTCCTTGGCGCCGGCGCCGTCATCATGGCGATGCACCACGACCAGGACATCCGCAATATGGGCGGCCTGAAGAAATACCTGAAAGTGATCTGGATTACCTCGCTGCTGGGCTCCCTGGCGCTGATCGGTACCCCGTTCTTCTCGGGCTTCTACTCCAAGGATTCGATCATCGAAGCCGTGGCTGCGACCCACATCGCCGGTTCGGGCTTCGCTTACTTCGCCGTGATCTGCGGCGTGTTCGTGACCGCGTTCTACTCCTTCCGCATGTACTTCCTGGTCTTCCACGGCCCGGAAAACTTCGGCAAGGAACACCACCATGCGCATGATTCGCACCACGCTGACGAAGGCGAAGAGGACGACCACGGCCACCACGGCCTGGCTCCAGGCGAGAAGCCGCATTCGCCAGGCCTGGTAGTGACCCTGCCTCTGATCCTGCTGGCCATCCCTTCGGTGGTGATCGGCGCGATCGCGATCAAGCCAATGTTGTTCGGCGACTTCTTCAAGGACGTGATCTTCGTCGGTGAAAACCACCACGCGATGCACGAACTGGCAGAAGAGTTCCACGGCGCTGTTGCCATGGGCCTGCACTCGTTCACCTCGCTGCCATTCATCCTGGCGCTGGCTGGTGTGGTCGCAGCTTACGTTTGCTACATGGTCAAGCCTGCGATTCCAGCCTGGTTCTACGCCAAGTTCAAGTTCCTGCACACCCTGCTGGACAACAAGTACTACATGGACAAGTTCAACGAAGCTGTCTTCGCTCGCGGCGCACGCCTGCTGGGCGAGGGCCTGTGGGCAGCCGGCGACCGCGCCATCATCGATGGCCTGATGGTCAACGGTTCGGCGAAAGTGGTGGGCTGGTTCTCCAGCATCACCCGCGTGTTCCAGACCGGCTACATCTACCACTATGCCTTCGTCATGATTATCGGCATCCTGGGCTTCCTCGTGTACTTCCTGCCTTTCTGGCAGGCTAACAGCTGACGCAAAAGAGATAACAAATGCAGTCAACGACTAATCTTTCTACATATCTGAGCCTGTCGATCTGGGTGCCGATTATTTTCGGCCTGATCATCCTGGCCGTCGGCCGCGATTCGCGCGCCGGCATGGTGCGCGTGCTGTCGCTGGTCGGCTCGCTGGTCTCGCTGTTGCCGACCATCCCGCTGATCACTCAGTTCAATACCGAAGCCCACGGCATGCAGTTCGTCGAGAAGGCTCCCTGGATCGAGCGCTTCAACATCTTCTACTCGCTGGGCATTGACGGCCTGTCGATGTGGTTCATCCCGCTGACCGCCTTCATCACCATCATCGTGGTGATCTCGGCGTGGGAAGTGATCACCGAACGCGTGGCGCAGTACATGGGCGCGTTCCTGATCCTGTCCGGCCTGATGATCGGCGTGTTCAGCGCCACCGACGGCCTGCTGTTCTACTTCTTCTTCGAAGCGACCCTGATCCCGATGTACATCATCATCGGCGTGTGGGGTGGTGCGAACCGCATCTACGCTGCGTTCAAGTTCTTCCTCTACACCTTCTTCGGCTCGCTGCTGACGCTGGTCGCTATCATCTACCTGTACAACAAGTCCGGTAGCTTCGATATCCTGGCATGGCACAAACTGCCGCTGACGATGAATGAGCAGATCGCGATCTTCTTCGCCTTCTTCATGGCCTTCGCTGTGAAGGTGCCAATGTTCCCAGTCCACACCTGGCTGCCGGACGTGCACGTGGAAGCGCCGACCGGCGGTTCCGCAGTGCTGGCCGCAATCATGCTGAAGCTGGGTGCTTACGGCTTCCTGCGATTCTCGCTGCCTATCGTTCCTGACGCTTCGCACAAGCTGGCGCCAATGGTCATCGTGCTGTCCCTGATCGCTGTTATCTACATCGGCCTGGTGGCCCTGGTGCAGAAAGACATGAAGAAACTGGTGGCGTATTCGTCCATCGCGCACATGGGCTTCGTGACCCTGGGCTTCTTCATGTTCAACGACATGTCGGTGCAGGGCGGTATCGTGCAGATGGTTTCGCACGGCTTCATTTCCGGCGCAATGTTCCTGTGCATCGGCGTACTGTACGACCGCATGCACTCGCGACAGATCGCCGACTACGGTGGCGTCGTGAACAAGATGCCTAAGTTCGCAGCACTGTTCATCCTGTTCTCCATGGCTAACTGCGGCCTGCCAGCCACCTCCGGCTTCGTGGGCGAGTTCATGGTGATCCTGGGCGCCGTGAAGTTCAACTTCGTGACCGGCATCCTGGCTGCCACCGCCCTGATCTTCGGCGCGGCTTACTCCCTGTGGATGGCCAAGCGCGTGATCTTCGGCGCGATCACCAACCCGCACGTGGAAGAACTGACCGACGTCAACAACCGCGAGTTCCTGATGCTGGGCATCCTGGCGATCGCTGTTCTGGTAATGGGCCTGTACCCAGCACCGTTCACCGACGTGATGCAGGTTTCCGTGGCTGACCTGCTGGCGCATGCAGCTCAAAGCAAGCTGCCAGCCGTTGTGGCCCCTTGATTGCAGATAGGACCAAGTTTTCATGAATACCACTAACCTGATCCCGATGTACGCAGAAGTCTTTCTGCTGATCGCTGCTTCGGCGATCCTGCTGATCGACATGTTCCTCGACGAGGGCAAGCGCGCGATCACCTACATGCTGACGCTGGCGACCCTGGTGGGCGCGGCCTTCTTCAGCTTTGCCGACTACAACGCCGGCACCACCGTGTACTCGTTCTCGAACATGTTCCTGAACGACCCGATGGGCAACCTGCTCAAGCTGTTCTCTTACCTGACCATGGCGATGACGCTGGTGTATGCACGCCAGTACTCCACCGACCGCGGCATGTTGGGCGGTAACCTGGGTGGCGAGTTCTACGTCCTGGCACTGTTCTCCCTGCTGGGCCAGAACGTGATGATCTCGGCAAACAACTTCCTGACCATCTACCTGGGCCTGGAACTGATGTCGCTGTCGCTGTACGCCCTGGTGGCACTGCGCCGCGATAACGCCCGCGCTACCGAAGCTGCGATGAAGTACTTCATCCTGGGCGCGCTGGCTTCCGGCTTCCTGCTGTATGGCATGTCCATGCTGTACGGTGCGACCGGCACCCTGGATATCTCCGAAGTGGCTCGCAAGCTGGGCACCGGCACCGTCGACAAGTCGATCCTGATCTTCGGCCTGGTGTTCGTGGTGGCTGGCCTGGCCTTCAAACTGGGTGCCGTGCCGTTCCATATGTGGGTGCCGGACGTCTACCAGGGTGCGCCAACCGGCGTGACCTTGCTGCTGGGCGGTGCACCAAAGCTGGCGACTTTCGCCATCTGCGTGCGCCTGCTGGTGGAAGGCATGCTGCCAATGGCGTTCGACTGGCAGCAGATGCTGATGATCCTGGCCGTGCTGTCGCTGGCTATCGGTAACCTGACCGCAATCGCACAGACCAACCTGAAGCGCATGCTGGCTTACTCCACCATCGCGCAAATGGGCTTTGTGCTGCTTGGCCTGCTGGCCGGCGTGGTTGGTCACGACACCGCCAACGCTGCTGCTGCCTACTCGGCTGCGATGTACTACTCGATTACCTACGTACTGACCACCGTTGGCTCGTTCGGCATGATCATGCTGCTGGCGCGCCAGGGCTTCGAAGCGGAAGAAATCGACGACTTCAAGGGCCTGGCCAAGCGCAGCCCGGCTTACGCCGCGCTGATGTCGGTGCTGATGTTCTCCCTGGCCGGCGTGCCGCCGATGATGGGCTTTGCCGCCAAGTTCGCAGTGCTGCAGTCGGTGCTGGCTACCGGCGCCGTATGGCTGACCGTGTTCGCAGTGATGTTCTCGCTGGTGGGCGCGTTCTACTACATCCGCATCGTGAAAGTGATGTGGTTCGACGAAGCGGCCGACAACAATCCGCTGGTCGTTCACGGCGACAAGGGCCTGGTACTGGCTTTGAACGGCGTGGCCGTTGTGGTGCTGGGCATGATTCCTGGCCCGCTGCTGAACGCCTGCATGTCGGCGATGTCGAAGACCCTGGCTTCCTGATAGATGGACGTCAATGCATCATCCTGGCTGGTCATCCTGCTCGCAGTGGTGGCCGCCAACCTGCCTTTCCTGAACGAGAAGGTGTTTGCCCTGGTTCCGCTCAAAGCCGCCAAGAAGTCATTTCTGGTGCGGCTGGCGGAACTGGCTGTGTTGTATGTCGTCGTAGGCGGCATTGGCATGGCCCTCGAATCCCGCATCGGCACCGCGTTTCCACAGAACTGGGAGTTCTACTGGGTCGCGGCTTTCGCCTTCCTGGTGTTTGCTTTCCCTGGCTTCGTGGTACGCTACCTGCGTAAACACCACTAATTGAACCGGATAAACCGGGGTCAGACCCCCAACGGTTTTACGAGCGCGGGGTTGGTTCTAGGCTTTTGACTTTTTGAGAAGATCAAAGGCGCACAACCAAAATCCAGCGGCTGTAAAACCGTTCGGGGTCTGACCCTGCGGGTCAGACCCCGGTTTAACGGGTTTAGAAAACCATGGACAAGCACCTAAAAGAAACCAAAATAGACGGCGGCATCGCCTACGACGGCGGCTTCCTGAAAGTCCACCGCGACACGGTCAGCCTGCCGGACGGCAAGCACACCAAGCGCGAATACATCCGTCACCCCGGCGCAGTCGTCATCATCCCCGTGCTGGACGACGGCAGAATCCTGCTGGAACGCCAGTACCGCTACCCGAACGACCGCGTCTTCATCGAACTCCCCGCCGGCAAGATCGACCCGGGTGAAGACCCATTGGCCTGCGCCATCCGCGAGTTGGAAGAAGAAACCGGCTACACCGCCACCGAATGGAAATTCGTCAGCACCATCCACAACGCCATCGCCTACTCGGACGAGCACCTGGACATTTTCCTGGCGCGCGGCCTGACCGCCGGCGAAACGAAACTGGACGACGGCGAATTCATCGAAACCATCAGCGTCACGGTGGATGAAATGCTGGACTGGGTCCGCAACGGCAAGATCACCGACGTGAAAACCGTCATCGGCGCCTTCTGGCTGGACAAGCTGCGCGCCGGCGCCTGGAAGCTGGACTAAGTCCATGAACGCTTCGCGCAGCCTGATGCTGGTTGGCGCCCTCGCGGCGAACCAGGCGCAGGCAGCGCAAGTGGAACGGACGCTGTTCCAGATCCGCTGCGAAGACACGATCAGCAAGACTGTGTCGGTATTGTCGGCACGCCAGAACGGGTATTCGGTCAACACGCAGCTATCGTACAAACAGCTGTCGGCCATGCGGACCGAGAAGATGCCGGCAACCGGCTATGTGCTGGGCCTGACCCGCACAGAATCGCGCGTGCAGATTGGCCTCGATGGACCGATGCTGACCGACCCTGCGAGCGGCTATGAGTGTGTGGCGCCGCAGATCAAAGTGCAGCTGACGTACGCGCCGGTGCGTATTTATGTGGGCAATGAATTCCCGCCGGGGACATGCGGTTACGCTGAGATCCTGTCGCACGAACTGCGCCACATGAATGCCTACATGGACCACTTGGTCAAGGTTGAAGGCGTCGTACGCTCGGCACTGGCACGGCGCTTTGAAGGCAAGCCGCTGTACGCGCCTGCCGGCACCGCGCGTTCGGCGCTGGAGCATGAGATCGACAGCGGCTGGATGCCCTACATCAAAGCCGAAATGGCCAAGGTGGAAGTACAGCAGGCGCTGATTGATTCGCCGACAGAATATGCCCGCCTGGGCAAAGCCTGCAACGGCGAGATACAGAATATTTTGAGGAAGACACGTAGCCGAAAATGAAGCGATACTTCGCATTGATTCCAGCCGCCGGCATCGGCGCGCGCATGGCTGCGGCCACTCCCAAGCAGTACTTGCCGATCAACGGCGTACCCATGCTGCAGCATACGCTGGACGCGTTCCACAAGAGCGAGCTGATTGCCCACACCTTCGTGGTGGTCAGTCATGACGATGGCTATATCGACTCGATTACGCCGGAAGGCGGCGTGACGATCCTGCGCTGCGGCGGCGCCACGCGCATGGAGTCGATCCTCAATGGTTTGCGCGCTATGCGTGCGGAGTTGGGCGACGACGACATGGTGCTGGTGCACGACGCCGCGCGCCCAGGCCTGACGCCGGCCCTGATCGCGAAACTGATCGCCGCAGTGGGCGACCACGAGGCTGGCGGCCTGCTTGCGCTGCCGGTGGTAGACACTGTAAAGTCCACGCGCACCGGCGCCGTGCAGACCACGCCGCGTGATGGGCTGTGGCTGGCGCAGACGCCGCAGATGTTTTCCTATGCCTTGCTGGTGCGCGCACTGGCGCTGGCGCCGGACCCGAATGCGATCACCGATGATGCCAGCGCGATTGAAATGCTTGGCTTCTCGCCGAAACTGGTAGAAGGCCATCCGCGTAACCTGAAGGTCACGCTGCCGACCGATATCGCGATCGCAGAAATGTATTTGAGACAGGATTCAAAATGACGCAACTTCCATTCCGTATCGGCCAGGGCTACGACTCTCACCGCCTGGTTGAATGTCGCAAGCTGATTCTCGGCGGCGTTGAGATCCCGCACGAGCGTGGTCTGCTTGGCCATTCGGATGCCGACGCGCTGCTGCATGCGATCACCGACGCCATCCTTGGCGCGGCGGCGCTGGGCGATATCGGCAAGCATTTCCCTGATACCGCCGAAGAATTCCGCGGCGCCGATTCACGCGTGCTGTTGCGCGAAGCTGCCAAGCGCGTGCGCGCAACAGGCTACGATATCGGCAACGTGGATTGCACCATCATTGCCCAGCGTCCGAAAATGGCGCCGCACATCGCCACGATGGCGGCCAATATCGCCGCCGACCTGGGCGTGCCGGTCGGTCATGTGAACGTCAAAGCCAAGACCAACGAGAAGCTCGGCTACCTGGGCCGCGAAGAAGGCATCAACGCCGAAGCAGTGGCGCTGCTGGTGCTGCGCCAGGGCGCGTAAATTCATGTCGTCACGCCTGCCGCCGCTCGACGCCTCTCGTGTCGATCCTCCCGATGAAGAGGGCCAGCGCGCGAAGGCCGAGGCGCGCGCCCGCCGCGATGCCGAGGTGCGCGGCGTGTCGTCGATGGAGGAAATGCGCCAAGCGATCAAGCAAGCCGCGCGTGCGCTGCCTGCGATCACCGAGATACCGCGGGTCCGCATGCCTAGCGCCGCCGACTTCCGCGCCCGTGCGCGCGAAGGCCTGCCATTCCTGATCCCCGGCGCCATCGCCCGCTGGCCAATCAGCGCGCTCGGCCCCGAAATCCTGCGCGAACGCTTCGGCGACGTGCACGTGCGCGCCCGCGTCGGCGACTACATCGGCACCGCCTTCGCGCCAGACCGCGCGATGCTGGACACCACGATGCGGGAATACCTCGACCTTGCCGAAGCGACCGAAGGCCTGCCGCCATACCTCGGCAACCTCGAGCTGCGCGAGTTGAACAGCATGTGCCACTGGCCGACGTACTTTGAGAAAATGGGCCCGCCGCGCTTTTGGATCGGCCCGGCGGGAACGGTGACGCCGCTGCATAGCGACTATGACGACAACATCTTCGCGCAAGTATGGGGCACCAAGCGCATCTTCCTCGCCCCACCGCACCACGACGAATTCCTCTACACGCGCGAAGCCAACCCAGTCTTGTTCGGCAGCCCCTTCGACCCGGAGTCGCCCGACTTCGACCGCTACCCGTTGGCCCGGCAGGCCACGCTGATCGAAGTCATTGTGCAGCCCGGCGACATGCTCTACGTCCCCGCTGGCTGGTACCACCAGGTCCGCGCCCTGACATTCTCCCTCTCATCCAACCGCTGGGCGCGCGGAAAGCCGTTTGCACTGCAAGACCGTCCATGTGGTTAGAAGACTTTCAGCGCTGGCCCTCAAGTAACGCCCCCGGTCATTTCGGCAGCACTGGGCGGTTGGCATAAGCGTGCAGGCGGCGCTTGAAATCTTCAATTTGTTCTCGCGTTGCGGGCTTACCCATATATCTGACGATGCCGTCTTGCCATTCGCCAGGCAGTATTTCTGGATTGTCTTCGTCGAAGACAATGTCCTCGTCGTCCATTGCGTGGACTCGATCCCAATCGGTCAAATCACTGCAGTGTTTCGAGGAATTCCCGGACTTCTCGCCTGGTTGCTTTTCGAAGGGATATGACATGAATGTGTTCCTCGTCTCCATTTCATTTTCAGTGTATCCCTATGAGATATGACGTCAAGCGAGCTCTGCGGGAAGTTCATTTTCCCGCTTGGTGAGCCGGGCGATGTTGAGGTGGATCAGGTAACATGCGGGGATGACAAGAGATACTTTTGATTACCGCGACGTGGCAGTGGAGTCGCTGGAAGAGGACGGCCAGGTTGTCGTGCGGCCAGTGAATGGGCAGGCGTTCAGTCCGGAGATGCGGGTGCAATGTTCGCGGCAGTTGCGCGACACCGCTGTGTACCCGCTTGGGACTTGCTTCCTGGTGCTGGCGAAGATGACTGACCGTTTGGGCGGGGAGCCTTACCTGTATGTCTTCCACGGTGATCCGGTGAAGGCGCTGACGCCGAAGCAGCTGGATACCTTCCTCAATGACCGCCGCCGCTTGCGTATCTAATCCCTAAGGAGACGAGCTTTGATCAAGATCCGTGAAATCGACCACATCGTCCTGCGCGTCGTTGATGCCGACCGCATGATCCGTTTTTACACCGAGGTCTTGGGCTGCACCGTCGAGCGCCGCCAGGACGAGATTGGCCTGATCCAGCTGCGTGCTGGCAGTTCGCTGGTGGACCTGGTGCCGGTCGATAAGAAGCTGGGGAAAATGGGCGGCGCCGCGCCGGGCAAGGAAGGCCGCAACGTCGACCATTTCTGCTTCCGCGTTGAGCCTTTTGATGAAGCGGCGATCCGTGCGCACCTGAGCGCGCATGATGTCCCGAATGGTCCGTCCGAATCGCGCTACGGAGCGGAAGGCGAGGGGCCGTCGATCTACGTCAACGACCCCGAAGGCAATACCGTCGAACTTCGCGGCAAGCCTTACGCAAGCTGATTAATCGTCGTCGTCCTCGTCGTCTTTCTTGAGCTTCGAGGACTTGCGGGCTTTGTCGGCTTCCGCTTTCATTTTGGCCGCGCCACCCATGAAATCATCGACGCTGTGGTCTTCGCTGTGACGCATCGAAGGCGGCAGGATCACGGACATATACAGCTCATCGCGCAGGCGGCCTGCATTCTCGTAATTGCGCATCAGGATCAGCCCCGAACCCAGGGCCAGGAACACGGCGCAGGAAGAGATGAAAGAGCGCGGCTTGAGCGGCTTGATGGTGCGCAGGTGGTTGTAGATCATCGCCACCAGGATCAGCATGACGATGTGGTTGCCGTAGCGCGTGAACACTTCCGCTGACCAGGCATAGGCCAGAACTCCGCTCAAGGCCTTCCATGCGCCAATCGCTACCAGGCCGCTGCCGAGGATGAAGAGGTGGCGTCCCAAGCGCGCATGCCCGCTGAACAGGCGATTGGCCAGCGCCCACACGCCACTCCACACCATGCCGGCGCCGACGCCGGTCGCAATCACCAACAGGTAGCGAATGGCCTGGAAGGCGCCGGTATCGGCCAGCGCTTCCGTCACACCGACAAACAAAGCGATCAGCGCCATGCCTGCCAGCGCAGGCACGCCGCCTTCCCATGCGTGCATGGTGGTGTCGGTGACTTCGGCTTCGACGGGGAAAGCAGCGTCGCGAATGCGCAGGCGGGTGTGGCCCAGGCGGACCACGGTGGTGCCGTTGATCGGCACGCGGGCCTGGCGTTTGCCATGGATTGCGATGCCGTTCTGGCTGCCCAGGTCGCGCATGACCAGCGCACCGTCTTCGGCCAGCTCCACTACCGCATGGGTAGGCGCGGTGTGCGCATCGTCGAGGATGAAATCGTTGTTATAGCCGCGGCCAATGGTGATCGGCAGCTTTTCGACACGGTGCCGGTGCAGCACGTCGCCATTGCGCGCCAGGGTCTCGATGAAGAAAGGGCCGTTCATTTCTTGCCCCCGCGCGACAGCGATTCGAGGAAGGCGCGCGAAGCACGCAGGCCGTTTTCGTACGAAACGCCACGTGCGTCGAGGCGGCTTTGGAGATTCATTTTTCCTTCGTCGGTGCTCGAAGTGAGCAGGGCGAAGTCGTACAAGCCGTCGAACTTGCGGTAGGCGCGCACGCACATCACGGCGCGCATTGGCAGGTTGCCGTTCTTGACGAATTGTTCGGTGCAGGTGGGGCCGGTCAGGCGCTTGTCTTTGTAGCTGCCGAAGTTCTCGTTCTTGAAGGAGTTGCTGGACAGGACGGCGAAGCGCACTTCATCCAGGCCAGTGCTCTTCATGTACTGGTGCTGGATCTGCACCTGGCCGGTCTGCAGCGAGCTCGAAACGAACAGCGAGGACTCCATCTGGCAGTTGGTCACTTCCACCGAGAAGGAATCGCGGTCGTTGGATCGCCCCCAGCAGCGCATCTGCTCCGATTCGCGCACCGGCACCGAGTAAGGGCCCATGGCTTTGGCAGTCAGCGGCTTGGCCAGCAACTGGTCGATCATGGCTTTCTGGTGCACCAGCAGTTGCTGCGCAACGATGGCGGTGAAGTCCTTCGGCGGCTTGGCCTCCGGCTCGACTTTCTTCAGCAGTTCCTGCGCGTAGCGTGCCGGGACGAGGAAGGACACCAGTTCACCATCCAGGCGTTTGGAGACGTTGATGCCTGCGACCGCGCCATCCACGGTCACGCTTGGGCCGCCGCTCATGCCGGCGTTGATCGGGCCAGTGAACATCAGCTGCTCGTAGAAGCTGCGCGCGATCACGCCGTTGAACGAGCCTTCCGAAATCGCGAAGCCCAGGTCGAGCGGATTGCCCATCGAGTACAGGTACTGGCCTTGCGTCAGCGTGACCGGCTTGTCGCCCAGCTTGAAGTAGCCGGTGCCGTAGCGGTTCACGCGCACCACGGCCAGGTCGTGCAGCACGTCCACCGCCAGCAGCTCGATGCTGCCGCGCTGGCCGGCCGTGTCGACCCACTCGCCGGTGTAAGTATCAGGATCGAGCGCGAATTGCGAAACGACGTGGTAGTTGGTCAGGACCAGGTTGGAGGTGCCGACCAGGAAGCCGGAACCGACGGAGGATTGCGTGCGGCCGGTCTTCAGCAGCGACCGTACTTGCAGCAGGTCGGCCTTGGCGGCGGAATAGAGTTTTTGCGCGGTGCTCGATGGTGTCGGCAGGGCGACTGCATCGGCGGCGGAAGGAGGGACTTGCTGTGCGTTGGCTGCTGCGCAGCCCCAAGTCAAAGTCAGTATGAATGCCAGTTTAGAGAATTTCATCTAATCCTATCTTCGACGTGGGGCGGGGCCGGGTTACAGCGATCCGTCTTCGGCGGCGGGCGGGGTGGCTGGGGTCATCATATGTCCCAGTTTTAGCGCCTTGGTATTCAGGTAGTGCTGGTTGAAGGCGTTGCGGTTGACCAGTAGCGGCACTCGTTCCGCCACTTCGACGCCGAGGGCGCCCATAGCTGCGATTTTGCGCGGGTTATTGGTCATCAGCTTCAGGCTCTTCACGCCGAATTGCTTCAGCATCGGCTCGACCAGGGCATAGTTGCGCTGGTCAGGCTTGAAGCCCAGTTGTTCGTTGGCTTGCACGGTGTCGGCGCCTTGCTCTTGCAGGCGGTAGGCGCGCATTTTGTTGATCAGGCCAATGCCGCGGCCTTCCTGGCGCAGGTAGAGCAGCACGCCGCGGCCTTCTTCGGCGATGCGTTTCAGCGCGCCTTCAAGCTGGGCGCCGCAGTCGCAGCGCTGGGAGAACAGCACGTCGCCGGTCAGGCATTCGGAGTGGACGCGGGCCAGGACTGGCTCGCCGTTGCCGATATCGCCCAGCACCATGGCCAGGTGCTCCTTGCCGGTGGCGTGTTCGACGAAAGCATGCAGCGTGAACTGGGCCCATGGCGTCGGCAAGGCGCATGAGGTGACGTAGTCCAGTTCTTCTTTTACCGGTTGTTCTGCTGCGGGCTGCATCTTGCTCTTTCGATCTTTGTATTGTGGAACCCTGCAATCATAACAAAAACCCGGTAAATCTGGGTCAGACCCGCAGGGTCCGACCCTCAACGGTCTCACGGCCACAGTTTTGGTTCCCTTGGCCGGGGCGCAGACGGTGTCTGTCCCTGCGGGTCAGACACCGATTTACCGGGTTTAAGGCAGGTCGAAGAGCAAAACTTCGACATCCTGGGCGCCGGACAAGGTTACCGCAGTTTCGCCGGTAATCTTGGCGGCATCGCCACCTTTCAAGGCGGTGCCGTTGACGGTCAGCGCGCCCCGGATCACGTGGACATATGCCTGGCGGCCTTCAGCCAGCGTATGCACCACATCTTCCCCGCCATTCAGGATCGAGGCATAGATAAAGGCATCCTGGTGCACCAGCACCGATCCATCCCGCCCATCAGGCGAAGCAACCAGCCGCAAAGCACCGGTTTTGCTCTCGGGCGTGAAGTGCTTCTCTTCATATCCAGGCTCAATGCCCCCCTGCGAAGGCTGGACCCAGATCTGCAGGAAATGCACCCCTTCAGTGTTCGAGTGGTTGTATTCCGAGTGCCGCACGCCGGTACCAGCCGTCATGCGCTGCACATCGCCATACTTGAGCACCGAGCCATTGCCCATGCTGTCTTTGTGCTCCAGCTGGCCGCTCAATACATAAGAGATGATTTCCATGTCGCGGTGACCGTGGGTGCCAAAGCCCTGGCCTGGAGCCACTTTGTCCTCGTTAATCACCAGCAGCGGGCCGAAACCAACGTGTTCCGGATCGTAGTAGTGACCGAAGGAAAAGCTGTGACGGGAATCCAGCCAGCCAAAGTTAGCGACACCACGTTCTTCAGATTTGCGAATTTGCAACATGTTTATCTCCTTGTGCGATAATTTCGATCAGATGTTTCACAGTATAGGCTCGCTTTATCGTGTTAAAAAGCGAATAATTTGCCTTCATATGATCGAAAATTTCGAATGCTAAGACTAAGCCTGGAAGCCCTGCAAATCGTGGATGCTATCGACCGTGGCGGCTCGTTCGCAGCCGCGGCGCGCGAACTGTTCCGCGTCCCTTCGACGATTTCCTATACCGTCGGCAAGCTGGAAGAGGAGCTTGGCGTGCAAGTCTTCGAACGTATCGGCCCGCGCGTCGAACTGACTGCGGCGGGGCGCGAGCTGCTGAAAGAAGGGCGTTACCTGCTTAAGGCGGCGGGCGACCTGGAACAGCGGGTGCGGCGCGTGGCTTCGGGCTGGGAGACGGAGCTGACTGTCGGCCTGGACTCCATGTTCGGCGCCGCCGTGCTGATGGAAGACGTACGCGCCTTCTACCAGGTGACGCAGCAAACCCGCCTGCGCGTGTCGCAGGAAACCCTGGGCGGCAGCTGGGAAGCCTTGCTGGAGAGGCGCGCGGACATTGTGGTCGGCGCGCCGGGCGATGGTCCTGCCGGCGGCGGTTACGTGTCGCAGCCCATCGGCAATTTGAAATGGATATTCGCGGTAGCGCCCCAGCATCCGCTAGCGCAAGTGCCGGGCCGCCTGGGCCGCAACGAGCTGCAACTGCATCGCGCCATCGCCACCGCCGATTCTTCGCGCCTGCTGGCGCCGCGCACGGTAGGCCTGGTGCTGGGGCAGGACACGCTGACCGTGCCGACCATGCAAGCCAAATTCGATTGCCAGCTGGCGGGCCTGGGCTTCGGTTTCCTGCCCGAGCGTTGCGCGCGCGAGGCCATCGCCGACGGCCTGCTGGTGGAAAAAGAGGTGGATGAGCCCAAGCCCGACGAAACCTTTTACCTGGCCTGGCGCAGCGGAGAGTCCGGTGCGGCCCTGCGCTGGTGGCAGCAGCGCATGTCGGAGCCGAACCTATTTGATCGTCTATGCACCCACTTGCCGACAGTTGCGCACGATCAATAAATGAGCGACAAGTCATGCTGGCTCTATAAAATTTGCCAACGCTGGACCTTTGTTGGAGCCAGTGCCCGGAGCAAACTAACCCTGACGAACAATCGAAAGGGATTGCCATGCTGGACTTCTACTATCTCCCGACGCCCCAAGGTCAGCAATTGCTGATGTTCCTGGAAGAGACTGGCTTGCCGTACCGGCGCATTCCTAATCCGAAGGCGTTGGCCCTGGTCGACCATTGGCCGGTGGATGGCGGCGACGCTTTGCCGCTGCAAGAGTCGGGGGCCATGCTGCTCTACCTGGCCGAGAAGGCGGGCTTCGGCATGCCGGCCAGCCTGCGCGGGCGGGTGGCGCTGCGGCAATGGCTTTTCTGGCAGAAGTCGTTCGAATGCCAGGGGCAGCAAACAGCGGCGCAGTTTGATGCGCTCGAAAAGCAGCTTGAACTCGGCGCATTCCTGTGCGGCGAGCAGTATTCGGTAGCAGACATAGCGTGCTTCCCCTGGGTAAGCGTCCGCGGCGCAGCGCTTTCCGGCTATCCCCACCTCGCACGCTGGTTCCACGCAGTAAGCCAGCGCCCAGCCACTCAGCGCGCCTACGGCCGCGAAATGTCCACCTTGGGGTCAGGAACAGAAGTGGACATTCGGCCGAAGGCCAGAATGTCCACTTTCGTTCCTGACCCCAAGGTGGACATTTCGCTGGAGGGGGTGTTGCCATGAGGCGGGGGGATGTGGGGCGGATGGTGTTGGTGGCGGCGATCTGGGGGGCGTCCTACCTGTTCATCCGCGTTGGGGCGCCGGCGTTTGGGGCGGTGGCGATGGGCGGGGTGAGGGCGGTCGCTGCGGCGCTGCTGTTGCTGCCGCTGCTGCTGTGGCGCGGGCAGGCGTCGGCTTTCCGCAAGTATTGGCGCGGCATCGCATTCGTCGGCGTGACCAATGCGGCGCTGCCTTTCCTGCTGTTTAATTTTGCGGCGCTGACCATTCCGGCGGGGCTGTCGTCGATCCTAAGCGCGACGACGCCTTTGTTCGCGGCCCTGATCGGCGCCATCTGGCTGGGCGAGCGTCTGACGATCACCCGTATGGCCGGGCTGGCGCTGGGGTTTGGCGGCGTGGTGCTGCTGGTCGCGGGCAAGCTACATTTCCTGCCGCAACATGACATGCTGCAAACCACGCTGGCTTCGCTGGCGTGCCTTGTGGCGACGCTGCTCTATGGAATTTCGGGTAATTTCAGCAAGCGTTATCTGTCAGAGGCGCCGCCCTTGGCGGTGGCGACCGGTAGCCAGGTGGTGGCGGCGATCTTGCTGATCGGCCCGGCGCTGGCGCTATGGCCTGCTGAGCCGCCTTCGGCCAAGGCTTGGGGAGCGGTGCTGGCGCTGGCTGCGCTGTGCACGACCTTTGCATATGTGCTGTTCTTTGGCTTGATTGCGCGGCTGGGCGCGAGCAAGGCGATGAGCGCGCTGTTCATGATTCCTGCGTTCGGTGTGCTGTGGGGCTGCGTGTTCCTGGGTGAATCGCTGACGTGGCAGATGGTGGGGAGCTGCCTGGTGATCCTCGCGGGGTGCGCGCTGACCACCGGGCTGCTGCCGAAACCGTCGCGTTGGACGGTTCCGTTCATGACGCGGCGCGTTTAACGCTTGTCATCGTTTTTGTGACTCTGGCGGCCAGCTTCTGCGTGCTGTTCCGGCGTGCCGCCACGGGTGCCGCCACCGCTGCTGCCGGTGTTGCTGCCACTCTGGCGGCTGCCAGTGTCTGAGGAACCGGACTGGCGGTTGCCGTCATTCTTGTGGCTCATGCTGCCGGCTTTGCGTGCTTCTTCCGAGGTGAACTCGTGCGCATTGCCGGAAGCGTGGGCAGCCTTGCCGCCTTCGCTTGCAATTTCACGCTGTTTTTGCGGGTCCATCGAAGCGAAGCCGCGGTTGCTGGTGTCGCCCGACTGTTTGTTGCCGCCGCGGTTGTCTTGATTACTGGATGCCATGATCATCTCCCATTTCGGTTCAAGGAGACGTCATGGTAGGCGTGACGAAGGGGCCTATTAATCAGAACACGCGACCAGAGTTTGTAGGAGAATGGCTCATTGAAAAGTAATTTTTCGGTGAGGACGCCATGTACAATCTGGAGCGCTTTGTCGCCGCACAGGACAGTATTTACCAGCAGGTCTTCCGCGAACTGTCGGCTGGACGCAAGCGTAGCCACTGGATGTGGTTCATCTTTCCGCAGCTGGCTGGCCTGGGCTACAGCGTGACGGCGCAGCATTACGCGATCAGTGGGCTGGCGGAGGCGCGCGCTTACCTGGATCATCCCGTGCTCGGGTCACGGCTGCGCGAATGCAGTGCGCTGGTGCTGGCTGTCCAGGGAGCCACAGTCCATGGTATCTTCGGGTCGCCGGACAATATGAAGTTCCATTCTTCGATGACGCTGTTTGCACAGGCGTCGCCCGGTGACGCATTGTTCCGCGATTGCCTCGACAAATATTTTGGCGGCGTGCCCGACCAGGCCACGCTTGATTTACTGGACAAGGAATAACGATGACCCGAAAGATTCTCGACGACGCCCACCTGCACCCGGCCATCCGCGAACGCGTGGCGAAAAACCACGCCGATATCGTGACCGAAGTGCAGGCTGCCGTCGCCGCCAACCGCGTACTGGTGGTTGGCATGCGCGGGAATCCCTTCCCGAAAAAAGCGCGCAAGCTGCTGGACGCGCAGGGCGTGCAGCACGCCTACCTTGAATACGGCAGCTACTTCAGCATGTGGCGCCGCCGCACCGCGCTGAAGATGTGGACCGGCTGGCCGACCTTGCCGATGATTTTCGTCGACGGCGTTTTGATCGGCGGCTTCTCCGACCTGGAGCGCCTGGTTGAAACGGGCGAGTTCAAGGCCATGGTGGCGCCGCGCCTGCCGGCATGATGGACGCGCTGCCGCTGCGCCTGAATCCGGGCGATGACTTGCGCGGCGCCGTTGAACAGGCCTTGCGCGATGCGGGCGCCACGGCGGGCTACCTGGTGCAGGGCATCGGTAGCCTGTCGGTGGCGCAGATCCGCTACGCGGGATTGGCGCAGCCGACCGAATTGCTTGGCGACCTGGAGATCCTGACGTTGGCTGGTTCGGTGGCGCCCGATGGCGCGCACTTGCATATGATGCTGTCCGACGCGCGCGGCCGGGTCTTTGGCGGGCATGTGGGCCGTGGCTGCATTGTGCGCACCACGGCGGAACTGCTGCTGGTGCTGCTGCCGGCGCACAGCTTCTCGCGCGAGCATGATGCGCTGACCGGCTTTGCGGAACTAGCAATCCGGCCCGCGCCGCAGGATTAGCGGCCTAGCGGCGGCTTCCCTGCCGCAGCGGCTCGAGCAGGGCGCGCAGGTTGTTGTGGTCGATCTCGTACATCAGGGCCAGCAGCGCGCCCAGTTCTCCTTTCGGGAAGCCTTCGCGCGCCATCCAGCCAAGGTAGTGACCTGGCAAGTCCGCCAGCTTGCGGCCTTTGTACTTCCCATATGGCATATCGCGCGCCACCAGCATTGCCAGGTATTCCGGGTTCATAGCGTTCATGCCAGTGGATAGATCCGATCCAGGCTGCCGGGGCCGAAGTATTTTTCGTACTCCTTGGCGGCGTAGGAATCCATCATGCCGGAGATGTAGTCGACCACCAGGCGCTCTCGTGAGTCTTTCAGGCTGCGGATGGCTGGCGGCAGCAGGATGCCGCCCTTGTTGTAAGTCTTGTCGGTGAGGACTTCGAACAGGCCGCGAATGATCTTCTCGCCGCGCTTTTCATACAGCTGCACGTCCTTCTTGCGCAGGATGGCGCGCCACAGCAGGCTTTTCAGGCCGCGCGCCAGCAGGCCTTTGCTGCTGTAGCCCAGTTCCGGACCGTGCTTGCCTTCGACTACGGCGATGTCGCGGCACAGTTCATGCACGATTTGCGAAGTCAGCTCCTTGCGCAGCACGATGGAATATTCTTCCGAGCTTTCCTGCATATCGCATTTCAGCGCTTCTTCGTGGGCGTGGTTGGCGATGCTGGCGAACTGCTCGTAGGCGGCGGAGAAGTCCTTGCTGATCTTGAATTCGTGGACGATCTCGCCCCAGGTGATGATGCCGAAGCTCAGTGCGTCTTCCACATCGTGCGCGGCATAGGCGATTTCGTCGGCCAGGTCCATGATCTGGGCGTCGATACTCTTGCGCAGCGAAACTCCGTGCGCGGCGAGCTGCTCGGACAGGAATGCGTAATCCTCGTCGTACAGGAATTTCTTTGGATTGTCGGCGCGGCGCTGGAAGTATTTGGTGATGCCGAGCAGGGAGCGCACGGTCAGGTTCAGGCCCGCGTAGGCGTGGTGCTTTTTTTCCAGCGTGCGCAAGGTGCGGAAGGCCTGGGCATTGCCTTCAAAGCCGCCATGGCCGGCCACCAGTTCGTCCAGAATTTTTTCACCGTAGTGGCCGAAGGGCGGGTTGCCGATATCATGGGCCAGCGAGCAGGTCTCCGATACGACGCTGCGCTCCAGCCCCAGGTCGGCGGCAATGGAGCGGGCGATTTGCGCCACTTCCAGGCTGTGCGTCAGGCGGTTGCGGTTGAAGCGGTTGGCGTCCACCCCGAGCAGCTGCATCTTGCCCTGCAGGCGGCGGAAGGAAGACGAATACAGCACGCGCGCGTAATCGCGCATGCATTCTTCGCGGCCTTCGCTGCGGCCATCGGCCTGGCTGTGGACGCGGTATTCGAGCGGCAGCACCAACGCCTCCTGGGCGCGGGCAAAATCGATGGTGGATTGAGCGTACATGTGGCGATTGTACATTCGGGTGTATATTGCGGCCCACTAGTTTCATCGCCGGATAAAAAAATGTCTCCTGTTTTACTTTTTCTCGTCGTACTGGCCTATTTCGGGCTGCTGTTCGGCGTAGCCTGGGCCACTTCACGCAACGCCAATAACGATAGCTTTTTCATCGGGAATAAGAGCTCGAACTGGATGCTGGTGGCCTTCGGCATGGTGGGTACCACCCTGAGCGGCCTGACGTTCATCAGCGTGCCGGGCGCCGTGGGGCGCGATGGGTTCGGCTATATGCAGATTATGATCGGCTATTTCGTGGGCTATATCGCGGTGGCCTACGTGCTGCTGCCGCTGTACTACCGGCTGAAACTGACTTCGATCTACCACTACCTGGATGTGCGCCTGGGCCGCCGTTCCTACCAGAGCGGAGCGGCCTTCTTCATTTTGTCGCGCACCCTGGGCGCTTCGGCGCGCCTGTACCTGGTGGTGAACATCCTGCAGGCGACAATCCTGGACAGCCTGGGCGTGCCGTTCTGGATCACGAACCTGGTGATCCTGGCGATGATCTTGCTCTATACATATGAGGGCGGCGTCAAGACCATCGTCTGGACCGACACCCTGCAAACCACCGGCATGTTGTTTGGCCTGGTGGCCTGCACGGTCTTCCTGCTGAACGAAATGAACCTGGGCGTGCTGGAAAGCCTGGAGCATATGCGTTCCAGCGGCCTGGCGCGCGTGTTCACCAGCGATATCGACAGCCCGGCATATTTCTGGAAACAGGTGCTGGCGGGCGCCTTCATCGTCGTCACCATGACTGGCATGGACCAGGAAATGATGCAGAAGAATATCTCGGTGCGCACGCTCCGCGATTCGCAAAAGAATATGCTGGCGCTGAACCTGATCCTGGCCGGTGTGCTGGTGCTGTTCCTGTTCCTGGGCGGCTTGCTGTACCTGTATGCGCCGCAGGTGGGCGTGAGCGCCAGCGGCGACAAAATCTTCCCGGCTGTCGTGATGGGCCATTTGCCGGCCGCGCTGCAACTCATATTCATGCTTGGCCTGATCAGTGCCTTGTTCCCGAGTGCGGACGGCGCAATCACGGCGCTGACTTCGTCCTTTTGCATCGACATCCTCGGCGTGAAGCGGCGGGCGGACTTGGGAGAGGGCGCGCAATTGCGCATCCGCCACCGCGTGCACCTGGGCTTCTGCGCGCTGTTCCTTGTGCTGGTGATGGCGTTCAAATGGATCGATAGCGCCAGCATGATCGGCGTGATCCTGAAACTGGCCGGCTATACCTACGGCCCGCTGCTTGGCCTGTTCGCCTTCGGCCTGCTCAGCAAACGGGCGGTGAACGACAAGCTGGCGCCGTGGGTTGCGCTGGCCGGGCCGCTGCTGTGCGCCCTTGTCGATTTCAACCAGCAGGTCTTGTTCGGCAGCTACCGCATTGGCCTGGAACTTCTTGTCATCAATGGCCTGCTGGTTATGGCTGGGCTCTACCTCATTTCTTCACCCGATAAGGCGAATGTCGCTTATAGTGTGAAGTAGTTATTATTTTGGCACTGGGAGTAAAGATGTCTCGCTCTGTTTTTTCGTATATCCGTGGCGGTTTTGCCTGGTTCTGGCGTGCCGTTGACAGCAGCCGCCGCGCCACCATGAATTTCCTGTTCTTGCTGGTGCTGGTGTTCCTGATCGCTGGCATTTTCGGCGGCGGCGTTAAGCCGCTTGGCGACAAGACCATGCTGGTACTGAACCTGGAAGGTGGGCTGGTTGAACAAGCGGCTGGCAGCAGCCGTGATGCGCTGATGGCCGGCCTGGCCGGTGGCGAAGTGCACAAGTCCGTGCAGCTGCGCGATGTATTGAACGTGCTCGATGCGGCCGCCAAAGATCCGCAAATCGGCGGCCTCGTGCTGGTGCTGGATGAAATGCAGGGCGGGGGCCAGGCCATGCTGCGCGAAATCGGCGCGGCAGTGGACCGCTTTAAGGCCAGCGGCAAGAAGGTCGTTGCCTGGGGCTCCAGCTTCAACCAGCGCCAGTACCAGATCGCCATGCATGCAGATGAGGTCTACCTGCATCCAATGGGCGCGGTATTCCTGGAAGGCTTCGGCAAGTACCGCAATTACTACCGCGATGCGCTGGACAAGGTGGGCGTGACCGTGAACCTGATGAAGGTCGGCACTTATAAGAGCTTCGCCGAGCCGTACATCGCAAACGGCCCATCGCCGGCGGCGGCGGAGGCAGATGCCTTCCTGTACAACGACCTGTGGGCGCGCTACACCGCCCAGGTGGAAAAATCGCGCAAGCTGCCTGAAGGCGCGGTGATGAAGGCGATCGACAACCTGCCGGCACTGGTGGCCGAGGCCAAAGGCAACCTGGCCCAGGTGGCGCTGAATGCGAAGCTGGTCGACGGCCTGAAAACCAAGGATGAACTACGCGTGATGATGACCAAGCTTGGCGTGGACGACCCTGCGGTCAAGTCCTTCCGCCAGGTCAGCTATCACGATTACCTGGCCCGCGTGTTCCCGAAAATCACGGGCGATGCGATCGGTGTGGTGATGGCCGTGGGTGAAATCAGCGATGGCGATGCACCGGCCGGCCAGATCGGCGGCGCGTCGACCGCGCGCCTGGTGCGCATGGCGCGCGAAGACAGCTCGATCAAGGCCGTGGTGCTGCGTGTCGATTCGCCTGGCGGCAGCGCTTTCGGTTCGGAGCTGATCCGCCGCGAGCTGGAGCTTACCCGCGCGGCGGGCAAGCCGGTCATCGTTTCGATGGGTAATGTGGCCGCTTCCGGCGGTTACTGGATTTCGATGGCGGCGGACGAGGTGATTGCCGATCCGGCCACCGTGACCGGTTCCATCGGTGTGTTCGCGCTGTTCCCGACCGTGGACAAGGTGATCGACAAGCTGGGCATCCATACCGCCGGCCAGACCACCACCTGGCTGGGCGATGCGGCCAATCCGCTGCGTCCAATGGACCCTCGCTTCGGCCAGTTGATCCAGGGTGCGATCGGCCATACTTACGAGGAATTCACCAGCCGTGCCGCCAAGGCGCGCAAGACCAGCGCCGACAAGATCGATGCCGTGGGCCAGGGCCGTGTCTGGACCGGTGCGCAGGCGCAGGAGCGTGGCCTGGTTGATACCCTGGGCGGCTACAAGGATGCGCTGAAAGCTGCTGCGCGCCACGCGAAGATCGCTGGCGAGCCTCGCGTGGTGTACATCGAGCGTGAGCAGACGCGCTTCGACAAGGTACTGGAATTCTTCGGCGCTTCGTCGGCCAAGGCTGCCGCGGCCAAGGCCTTCGGCGAGCAGGCGCGTGGTTCGCTGCTGCCGGCCGGCATTCCAGCTGGCGTGGCGAGCGAGGTGGTGCAGGACTTGGGCTGGCTGAACGAGATGACTGCCCAGCGCAAGCCGTTCATGGCGCTGACCCATTGCCTCTGCAGTTCTCCCGACTAGTTTGTAGCAGCGTTGTAAGCAGTTGTTACAGAAGAAAAGCCGCCGGCCCGTCCGGCGGCTTTTCTTTTGGGGCCGCCGGTGGGCTGAATTGTTTCTGATGTTTCGTGCCTAACGTATTCGGGCAACAGGCATGTGCTAGAGTCAATTCGAATGCCATCCCAATAAGAAAGGGTCGCCCTATGGAGACTCCAACAACACCTAATGCTCGAACGAAACCGCATGCCAGCCGCCGCGCGCGCTGGATTGGCGGTATCTCTGCCGTCGTCGGAATGCTGGCCCTGGGTGGGCTGGCCTGGTACCTCACTCATCGCGGTCCGGCTGACGATGGGCCTGGCGCGGCAACGGTGGCCGGGGCCGGGCAGGGCGCCGGTGGGCGCGGCGGTGCGGCTGGCGCAGGGCAGGGCGCAGGCGGTGCGGGGCGCGGCGGCCGCAGTGGGCGCGGTCCGGCGGCGACGGTCGGCGTGGCGACTGCCGAAAAAGCCGATTTGCCTGTCACCCTCGATGCTTTGGGCACGGTCACCGCCGCTGCCACCACCACTGTGCGTCCGCAAGTTTCCGGCATCCTGCAAAAAGTGCTGTTCAAGGAAGGGCAGATAGTAAAGGCCGGCCAGGTGCTGGCCCAGATCGATCCGCGCCAGTTCGAGCTGCAGCTGATGCAGGCGACCGGCCAGCGAGAGCGCGATGAGGCGCAGCTGGAGAATGCACGCCTGACGCTGGAGCGCTACCGCACCTTGTTGTCGCAGGACTCCATTGCGCGGCAGGATGTCGATACTCAGGCGGCCCTGGTCAAGCAGCTGCAAGGCACGGTCACGACGGACCGTGCGAACGAAGGCACGGCGCGCCTGAACCTCGGCTACACCAAGGTGGTGGCGCCGATCAGTGGGCGGGTTGGCTTGCGGGTGGTTGATATAGGCAACCTCGTTGGATCGAGCGATGCGGCGGGGATTGCAGTGATCACGCAGCTGGCGCCGATCGACGTGGAGTTTGCGGTGCCGCAGGACCGGGTGGCCGACCTGGCGCCGCGTGCCGGCGAGCGTTCGGGGGCGGGCATGGTGGCGCTGGCGTATGACCGTACGCGCAGCACGGTGCTGGAGAAGGGGCAGTTCCATGCCCTGGACAACCAGGTCGATACACAGACCGGCACGGTGATGGCGAAGGCGCGCTTTAATAATGCGGGGTCGTCGCTGTTCCCAAGCCAGTTCGTGAATATTCGGCTGGAACTGCGCACCATCAAGGATGCGGTGGTGGTGCCGGTGACGGCTTTGCGGCATGGCGCCACGGGCGACTATGTTTATGTGCTGCAGGATGGGCAGACGGCTTCTTTGCGTCCTGTCACACGCGGGATCGCCACCGTTGATAAGGTGCAGATTGCCGGCGGGCTGCAGGCGGGCGAGCAGGTGATAACCGAGGGCGCGGATCGTCTCAAGGATGGTGCGCGGGTGACGCTGCCATCGCAGCGGGGAGGCGCTGACGGCGAACGTGGAGGCCGGGGCGGTCGCCATCGCGGCGAAGCAGGTGCTGCCGGCGCGGCGGCGTCGGCCGCCGGGGCCAGCGGCGCCGCGAGTGCGGCGAGTGGCGAGGGCGCGCGCCGCTTCTGGCGCCATCGCGAGGACGCGGCTTCCGGCGCAGCAGTGCAAGGCAGCGCGGCCGGTGCGGCAAAAGGCGAGGGCCGGGCGGCGGACGGCGCAGCGCGATGAGTCCTTCGGCGCCATTCATCAAGCGGCCGGTGGCGACGGCGCTGTTCATGCTGGCCATCGTGCTGGCCGGCCTGCTTGGCTACCGCTTCCTGCCCTTGTCGGCGCTGCCGCAAGTCGACTTCCCGACGATCCAGGTACGCACGCTATATCCAGGCGCGAGCCCGGAAGTCATGGGTCGCACCGTCACCGCGCCGCTGGAACGCCAGTTCGGCCAGATGGCGGGCTTGCAGCGTATGAGTTCCACCAGCGCCGCCGGCGTTTCCATCATCACCCTGCAATTCAGCCTTGGCCAGACGCTGGATGTGGCGGAGCAGGAAGTGCAGGCTGCGATCAATGCCGGCAGTTCGCTGCTGCCGACCGACCTGCCGGCGCCGCCGGTGTACGCCAAGGTCAACCCGGCCGACGCGCCAGTACTGACGCTGGCCATCACCTCCAAGACGATGCCGCTGACGGAAGTGCAGAACATCGTCAACACACGCCTGGCGCTGAAAATCAGCCAGGTCAACGGCGTCGGCCTGGTCAACCTGAGCGGCGGCCAGCGTCCGGCAGTGCGCATCCAGGCCGACACGCAAGCGCTGGCCAGCTATGGCCTGGGCCTCGACACCTTGCGTACCGCAATCACAGCGGCCAACGCCAACAGCGCCAAGGGCAGCTTCGATGGACCGGCGCGCGCCTTCACCATCAACGCCAACGACCAGTTGCTGGCGGCGGACGACTATCGGCAGCTGATCGTCTCCTACCGCAACGGCGCGCCAGTACGCCTGCAGGACGTGGCGCGCGTGGTCGACAGCGCGGAAAACGTCAAGCTTGGCGCCTGGGCCGGACACGGGGGCTCGCTGACGCCGGCCATTATCCTCGACGTGCAGCGCCAGCCCGGCGCCAACGTCATCGCCACGGTGGACGCCATCAAGGAGCGGCTGCCAGAGCTGCAGGCCAGCCTGCCGGGTGCGATCGAGGTGAGCTTGCTGAGCGACCGCACCAACGGCATCCGCGCCTCCGTCGAACACGTGGAGATCGAGCTGCTGCTGGCCGTGGTATTGGTGGTGCTGGTGATCTTCGCCTTCCTGCGCAGCCCGCGCGCCACGGTGATCGCCAGCCTGGCCGTGCCGATTTCGCTGGTCGGCACCTTCGGCGCCATGTACCTGCTTGGCTACAGCCTGAATAACCTCAGCCTGATGGCGCTGACCATCGCCACCGGTTTCGTGGTGGACGATGCCATCGTCATGATCGAAAACATCGCCCGCTACATCGAAGATGGCGAAAGCCCGATGGACGCAGCCCTGAAAGGCGCGCAGCAGATTGGCTTCACCATCATTTCGCTGACGGTGTCGCTGATTGCGGTGCTGATCCCGTTGCTGTTCATGGGCGACGTGGTGGGGCGGCTGTTCCGCGAGTTCGCCGTCACGCTGGCCATCACCATCCTGATATCCGCTGTGGTGTCTCTGACGCTGGTTCCGATGATGTCCGGCCGCTGGCTGGCGGCGCACAAGGAGCATGAATCGACCCTGTTCGACCGCCTGGTCAAACGCTACGATGGCAGCCTGCAATGGGTGCTCGAGCACCAGGGTATGACCTTGCTGGTGGCGCTCGGTACGCTGCTGCTGACGGTGCTGCTCTACCTGTGGATACCAAAGGGTTTGTTCCCGACCCAGGATACCGGCCAGCTTCAGGCCCGTATCGAAGCCGCGCAAACGGTTTCCTACGAACGCATGGCGCAATTGCAGCAGCAGGCCGCAAACGCCATGCTGGAAGACCCGGCCGTGGCATCGCTTAGCTCGGTGGTGGGCGTCGACGCCGGCAACAACACCATGCTGCATACCGGCCGTATGCTGGTCAACCTGAAGGCCGACCGCGACAAGCTGGCGGTGGTGATGGACCGCCTGCGCCAGCGCGTATCCCAGGTGGCGGGCGTCAAGCTATACCTCCAGCCGACCCAGGACCTGACCATCGACGCCGAAAGCGGCCCGACCCAATACCGTGTGTCGCTGGAAGGCGCCGACAATGCGACCGTTGCCGAATGGGCTACTAAGCTTTCCGATCGAATGGCATCCAAGGACCGGCTGCGCAATGTGGTGTCGGATGTTACGGCCACAGGCGCCGGCGCCTACGTCAGCATCGACCGCGACACGGCGTCGCGCCTGTCGATCACGGCCGCCGCGGTGGACGATGCGCTGTACAGCGCCTTCGGCCAGCGCATCGTATCGACCATCTTCACCGAAACCAACCAGTACCGCGTGATCCTGGAGGCGGACCAGGACCGCATGGATACGCCGGAAGCGCTGGGTAACCTGCAACTGCGCACCGGCAGCGGCAAGCCAACGCCCTTGTCGGCCATCGCCAGCGTGCAGGAACGCCCGGCGCCGCTGCAGGTGACCCACGTGGCGCAATATCCGGCCACCACCATCGGCTTCGATGCGGCGCCCGGCGTGGCGCTGGGGCAGGCGGTCGATGCAATCCGCGAAGCGGCCAAGGATGTCGGCCTGCCGCAGTCGGTCAGCCTGACCTTCCTCGGCGCGGCCGGCGCCTACCAGGCGTCGCTGAGCAACCAGCTCTGGCTGATCCTGGCGGCGGTGGTGTGCGTGTACATCGTGCTGGGCGTGCTGTACGAAAGCTATATCCACCCGCTGACCATCCTGTCCACGCTGCCCTCGGCCGGTGTCGGCGCGCTGCTGGCGCTGATGCTCACGGGGCAGGAGCTGGGCGTGATCGGCATCATCGGCATCATCCTGCTGATCGGCATCGTGAAGAAGAACGCCATCATGATGATCGACTTCGCCATCGAGGCGGAGCGAGAGCAGGGCATGGCGCCGCAAGATGCGATCCACCAGGCAGCGCTACTGCGGCTGCGGCCTATCCTGATGACGACGCTGGCGGCGCTGTTTGCGGCCATCCCGCTGATGTTCGGCTGGGGCGAGGGCGCGGAACTGCGCCGGCCGCTCGGCCTGTCGATTTTCGGCGGCCTGATTGTCAGCCAGCTGCTCACGCTGTACACCACGCCCGTGATCTACCTCGCCTTTGACCGCCTGGCCCAGCGCCGCCGCCGCGGGCGCGAGGAGCTGGCATGAACCTGTCCGAACCCTTTGTCCGCCGCCCCATCGCCACGGTGCTGCTGACGATAGGGCTGGCGCTGGCGGGCATCGCGGCTTTCTTTGTGCTGCCAGTGTCGCCCTTGCCGCAGGTGGACTATCCATCGATTTCGGTCAGTGCCAGCCTGCCGGGCGCAAGTCCAGACACCATGGCCAGCAGCGTGGCAACGCCGCTGGAGCGGCGGCTGGCGGTGATCGCTGGCGTCAACGAGGTCACTTCTTCTTCCGGCAGCGGATCAACCCGGGTCAACCTGCAATTCGAATTGAACCGGAAGATCGATGCGGCGGCGCGAGAAGTGCAGGCGGCGATCAATGCATCCCGCGCTGACTTGCCGGCCACGCTGCGCAGCAATCCAACCTACCGCAAGGCCAATCCTTCCGACGCGCCGGTGATTATCCTTGCGCTCACATCACCGACCCGCAGCCCGGGCCAGGTGTACGAAGCCGTGTCGAACATCGTCCAGCAGAAACTGGCGCAGGTGAAAGGCGTTGGCGATGTGGAGATCGGCGGCGGTTCGCTGCCTGCCGTGCGGGTGGAATTGCTGCCATTTGCGCTGAACCGCTACGGCGTTTCGTCCGAGGACGTGCGGGCTGCAATCCAGGCGACCAATGCCAACCGGCCGAAAGGCGCAATTGAAGTGGAAGGGCGCCGCTTGCAGATTTATTCGGCGGCTTCCACTGCCAGCGGGGGGCGTAGCGCATCCGATTACCGCGACCTTGTTGTCGCCTGGCGAGACGGGGCAGCGATCCGCTTGCAGGATGTGGCCGAAGTGACCGACGGGGCGGAGAACCGCAACACGCTGGGCCTGTTCAATGGCGAACCTGCCGTGATTGTCCTGGTGACGCGCCAGCCGGGCGCCAATGTCATTGAAACTGTGGACGCGGTACGCGAGCTGCTGCCGCAATTGCAGGCGCAGCTTCCACAGGATGTGAAGCTGCAAGTGGCGTCGGACAGCACAAACTCGATCCGTTCGTCGCTGCGGGAGATCGAGGTCACGCTGCTGATTTCCATCGCTTTGGTGGTGCTGGTGGTGAGTGCTTTCCTGCGCAGTGCCCGGGCGACGCTGATTCCGGCGATTGCTACGGTGGTGTCCTTGCTGGGCACCTTCGGGATCATGTATTTCCTCGGCTTCAGCCTGAATAACCTTAGCTTGATGGCGCTGACGGTGGCGACCGGTTTCGTGGTCGACGACGCAATCGTGGTGCTGGAAAATACGGCGCGCCATATGGAAGAGGGCATGGAGCGCTTTGCTGCTGCCTTGAAAGGCGCGAAGGAGGTCGGCTTCACCGTGCTGTCGATCAGCGTGTCGCTGGTGGCGGTGTTCATTCCGTTGCTGTTCATGGGCGGGCAGGTGGGGCGGCTGTTCCGCGAGTTCGCCGTTACCTTGTCGGCTGCGGTGATGATTTCGCTGGTGATTTCACTGACCACCACGCCGATGCTGTGCGCCTGGCTGCTGCGCCCCGGAGCGGAGCGCAAGGCGCCGGGGCGGGTGTCACGCTGGTTCGAGAGCGGTTTTGCCTTCATCCTGCGCACTTACGAGAAGTCGCTGGACTGGGCGCTGGCCAGCCCTTTGCTGGTGATGTTGACGCTGGTGTTCGTGGTCGGGCTGAACGTCTACTTGTACGCGGCCGCGCCGAAGGGCTTCTTCCCGCAGCAGGATACGGGGCAGATCAATGGCGGCATCCGCGCGGACCAGAGTATTTCGTTCCAGGCGATGCAGGAGAAGCTGCGGCAGCTGGTCAATATTATCCGCGATGATCCGGCGGTGGCGACGGTGGTTGGCTTTACCGGCGGCTCGCGGGCTGGCGGCGGCTTCATGTTCGTCAGCCTGAAGCCGGCGGGCGAGCGTGACGTGACGGGGCAGCAGGTGATTTCCCGCCTGCGGCCGAAGCTGGCGCGGGTGACGGGTGTTTCGCTGTTCCTCAATACCGTGCAGGATTTGCGCATGGGCGGGCGGCAGAGTAATTCCACCTACCAGTACACGCTGAAAAGCGATAACCGCACGGATTTGAAGCGCTGGGCTTCGCGCCTGGCGGATGAAATGAAGCGGCAGAAGGCGCTGGTGGATGTGGATACCGACCAGGCGGACAACGGCGTCGAGACCTTCGTTGCGGCGGACAAGGATATGGTCTCGCGCATGGGGCTGACCATGCGCGATGTCGATAATGCGCTGTATAACGCGTTTGGGCAGCGGCAGGTGGCGACGATTTACGATGAGCTGAACCAGTACAAGGTGGTGATGGAGGTCGCGCCTGAATATGCGCGCAGTCCGGAATCGCTGGACGATGTCTACGTCGGCCGCCGCGCGGCGGCCAGCGGGGCAAGCACCAGCGGCGGCTCGGTCGTCGGCGTCGGGATGCGCGATCCATCCGGCGGTTCGGCGCTGAGCACGAATGCGGACGCGATGGTGCCGCTGACGGCGCTGGCGTCCTTCTCAGAGCGTTCGACTCCTGCCTCGGTGAACCACCAGGACGGTGAACTGGCGACCACAATATCCTTCAACCTGGCCGACGGCGCCAGCCTGGGCGAAGCGCAGCAGGCGGTGAAGGACGCCGAAAACGCTATCGGCATGCCGAACAATGTGCGCGGCAGCTTCCAGGGCACCGCCCGCTCGGCGCAGGAAACCAACCAGCAACAGCCTTTCCTGATCGCCGCCGCGCTGGTGGTGATCTATATTGTCCTCGGCATGCTGTACGAAAGCCTGGTACACCCGCTCACGGTGCTGTCCACGCTTCCTTCGGCGGGCGTTGGCGCGGTGTTGGCCCTGCTCATGTTCCGCATGGAGTTTTCTCTGATCGCCCTGATCGGCGTCTTCCTGCTGATTGGTATCGTGAAGAAAAACGCCATCCTGATCATCGACTTTGCACTGGAAGCGGAACGCACGCGCGGACTGGATTCGCTCAGCGCCGTAAGGGAAGCCTGCCTGCTGCGCTTCCGCCCGATCCTGATGACGACCATGGCGGCCGCGTTGGGCGCGCTGCCGCTGGCGATCGGCTTTGGCGAAGGCTCTGAGCTGCGTCAGCCGCTCGGCATCGCCATCATTGGCGGCCTGATTGCCAGCCAGATGCTGACCTTATTGACCACCCCGGTGGTCTACCTACTGCTCGACAAAATGCGCCTTCGCGGCGCAAAGGCGACAACATGAAAAAAATTCTTGGCGCGATGACTCTCGCACTGGCCGGCTGCGCCACCGGCCCAGCCTACCAGGTGCCCAGCGCGCCGATGCCGTCCCAGTTCAAGGAAGCGCAAGGCTGGCAGCCGGCCGCGCCGGCGGACCTGCTGGAAAAAGGCCCGTGGTGGGAGTTGTTCGGTGACGCCACGCTAAACGCCTTGGCGAAGCAGGTGGACGTCAATAACCAGAACGTGGCGGCCGCGGAAGCGCGCTATGCCCAGGCCCGGGCCCTGGTGGCCGAGCAGCGGGCCTCGCTGTTCCCGCAAGTGACGCTGGACGGCAGCGCCAATCGAAGCGGTGGGGGCGGGCAGCAGCGCACCGGCAACCAGTATCGCGTGAACATCGGCGGCAGCTGGGAGCCTGACGTGTGGGGCCGCCTGCGCGCCGGCGTCAGTGGTGCACAAGCCAGCGCCCAGGCCAGCGCCGCCGACCTGGCCGCCGCGCGCCTGTCCGCGCAGGGCGAGCTGGCCGCGAACTATATAGGCCTGCGCCTGGCTGACGCCCAGCTTGCCTTGCTCGGCGAGACGGTGGAAGGCTACCAGCGCGTGCTGCAGATCACGCAGAACCGCGTCAACGCCGGCGTTGCGCCGACGTCGGACCTGCTGCAAGCGAAGACCCAGTTCGCCAACGCCAGCGCCGACCGCCTGACGTCGCAACGCCAGCGCGCCCAGCTCGAACATGCGATCGCGGTTTTGCTTGGCAAGGCTCCCGCCGATTTCACGCTGGAGGCTGCGCCAGGGATGCTGCAGGTGCCGGCGATACCGCTTGGCCTGCCATCGACGCTGCTGGAGCGCCGCCCCGATATCGCGGCCGCTGAACGCCGCGTGGCCGCGGCCAACTCGCAAATCGGCATCGCCCGCAGCGCCTATTTTCCGAACCTGAGCCTGAGCGGCAGCTACGGCGTGGCCGGCAGCGCGGTAAGTGGCTTGTTCAGCGCGTCCAACACGCTTTGGTCGCTCGGCCTGTCTGCAGCGCAGACGCTGTTCAATGCCGGCGCCACCGGCGCCCGCGTCGACCAGGCCAGCGCCGCGCGCGACGTGGCCGTGGCCAACTACCGCCAGTCCGTGCTCGACGCCCTGGCCGACGTGGAAAACCAGCTGGTCGCCAGCTCGGTGCTGGCGCAGCAGCAGGAACTGCGCGAAACCTCGGCCAATTCCGCGACCCAGGTCGAACAGCAGATGCTTAACCGCTACCGGGCCGGCCAGGTCAGCTACACGGAAGTGGTGACGGCGCAGGTCACGGCGCTGAATGCCCGCCGCTCTTTATTGCAAGCGCAGGCCGACCGCCAGTCGACGGCGGTGGCGCTGGTGCAGGCGCTAGGCGGCGGCTGGCACCAGCAGTAATGCCGTTGTAAAGGGGGTAACTGTCGGTTTGCCATTTCCTTGCTGCACTGGCATGATGGCGGGATGACTAACCCTCTAGTTTCATCTGATTCGGACGCCAGCGATGCGTACCGGAACCGCCAGGCGGTGCAGATCGTCGGCATGGGTGCGTCGGCCGGCGGGCTCGATGCAATTCCGAATTCCTGGCTTCCATGCCGTCCCGCACCGGTATGGCTTTCATCGTCTTGCAGCACCAGGATCCGTCGCGGCGCGGCCTGCTGCCGGAACTGCTGCGCCGTATCACCACCATGGAAGTGTGTGAGATCGCGGACTCGATCGAGGTGCGGCCTGACCACGTGTACGTTGCTCCGCCCAATTTTGACTTGGGTTTTTCCAATGGAAAGCTGATGTCGGTGGAGACATCGGAAGGCCATAGCCGGTATCCGATCGATTCTTTTTTCCGTACGCTGGCCGCTGAAAAAGGCCAGGCCGCTGCCGGCGTGGTGTTTTCCGGCATGGGCACGGACGGCACCGCGTGCCTGCGCGCGATCCAGGAAGCGGGCAGCGTGACGCTGGCAGAGGAGCCTAACTCCGCCAAATTCGACTCCATGCCGCGCAGCGCGATCACCGCCGGCGTGGCGGATTTCGTGGCGCCGCCGGGCGCCATGCCGATGTGGCTGTGCCAGGTGCGCTCGGTGCCGCGCGCGCGCGGCGCCAGGCTTTGCGCGAGCTGATGTCGCTTCTGCAGCGGCACACCGGCAATAACTTTACCGAGTACAAAATGAGCACCGTGCTGCGCCGGATCGAGCGCCGCATGAAGCTGCACCAGCTCGACTCGATGGAATCCTACGTGGCCTACCTGCGCGAAAACGCGGCCGAAGTGCAGCTGCTGTTCCGCGAAATGCTGATCGGCGTCACCAGCTTCTTCCGCGATCCGACAGTGTGGGAGCACCTTTGTAACGAAACCATCCCGGCGCTGCTGGCTGCCAATCCGGATGGCGCGGCTTTCAAAGCCTGGGTGCCGGCCTGCTCGACCGGCGAGGAAGCCTATACCCTTGCGATGGTGTTTGACGAAGCGGTCACGCGCACAAACGAGCCGGGCAAGTATTCGCTGCAGATCTTTGCCACCGACTTGCACGGCGACGCGATTGACAAGGCGCGCCAGGGGGTGTTCGGGCGAGGGGTGGAAGACATGGTGTCGCACGAACGCCTGCTGCGATATTTTGTGGCCGACGGCTCCGGCTACCGCATCCGCAAGGAGCTGCGCAATATGATTATCTTCGCGCAGCAGAACATCATCTCCGATCCGCCGTTCACCAAACTCGATATTCTTAGCTGCCGCAATCTGCTAATCTATTTCAACCCAAAACTGCAGGAACAGTTAATACCTTTGTTCCACTATGCCTTGAAACGGGAAGGCTTGCTGGTATTGGGCAGCGCGGATACGCCAGGCAGTTACAACGAGTTGTTTACCCCGGTCCCGGGCTGCGGTCGCATCTACCGCCGCCTGGACGCGAGCACACAGCGCGTGGCGAATTATTTCCCAACCAAGATCGCGAAGGCCGCGCAACCAAGTTCCATCGAAGTCACAACTATGACCATGAACGGCAATATCCAGACACAAGTAGAACACCTTCTGCTCAAGGCGCACACGCCTGCTGCAGTCATGGTCAATAGCGATGGCGATATCCTCTATATCCATGGCCGCACGGGTACTTTCCTGGAGCCGGCCGCTGGCCGCGCCAACTGGAATATCCATGCCATGGCGCGCGACGGCCTGCGCTACGAACTGGCGGACCTGATCGAGCGCGCCAACCGCAGCGAATCCACCGAAACCGTGCGCGAACTGCTGTTCAAGCACGGCGCCGCCTCGCTGCTGGTCGACATGACGGCTGAAGTTTTGCATGAAGACGCTGCGTCCGGCCACAACCTGCTGGTGACCTTCAACGCCTCGCCGATGCCGGCCCGCAAGCGCGGCAGCCGCGGCGCCGATCCGCGCCCGCAGGAACTGGAGCAGCAGCTGACCATGGCGCGCCTGGAATTGCAGTCGGTGCGCGAAGAAATGCAAACCTCGCGTGAAGAACTGAAGGCGGCCAACGAGGAGCTGCAATCGACCAATGAAGAACTGCAATCGACCAATGAGGAGCTCACTACCTCGAAGGAAGAAATGCAGTCGCTGAACGAAGAGCTGTACACCGTCAACGCCGAACTGCAATCGAAGGTGGACGACCTGTCCCTGGTCAACAGCGACATGAAGAACCTGTTGAATAGCACCGATATAGCCGTCATCTTCCTCGATAGCGCGATGAATATCCGCCGCTACACCAACCAGGCCACGCAGTTGTACAAGCTGATCGCCACGGACCTGAACCGTCCCCTGAGCGACATCGCCAACGACCTTGTGTACCCGGACATGGAAGAGGATGCGGCCGAAGTCCTGCGCTCCCTGGTGTTCTGCGAGCGCCAGATCCCGACCCGCGACGGCCGCTGGTTCATGGTCCGCATCATGCCTTACCGCACGGTGAACAACGTGATCGATGGATTGGTGCTAACCTTCGTCAACGTCACCGAACTCAAACTGCTGGAAGCGCGTTTAACGCCTGGAGGAGATAGCGCCAAATGACCCGATCCGACGCCCTGCGCCAATGGCATGAGCTGCAAGTCAGCCAGCTGGAACTTGAAGTCCAGAGTGCTGCCCTGGCGGAGCTCGAGCGTCAGAAAAGTGAAGTGGAGCAGGGCCTGTTGCGCTATGCCGGCCTGTTCGACCAGGCGCCCGTCAGCTACCTGGCGCTGGCGCGCGACGGCCGGATCGCCGGCGCCAACCGCGCGGCTGCGGCCTTGTTCGCGGTGCCTTTGGGCCAGTTGCCCGGCCTGCCGGTGGAGCGTTTCTTTGCTCCTGCCAGCCAACCGGGCCTGCGCCGCCTGCTCGCCGGCCTGGACGCCGACGGCGCCAGCGCGTCAATGATGGCGCAACTCTTCGAATTCATCGGCGGCGGACGCGTGCGCATCGAGGCTAATCTTGACCGTGCCGGCGAAGCGATCCGCATGGTGGTCAGCGACGTGCGTTCGCACGAGCAGAACGATGCCGCGCTGCGCCGCGCCTTTGCTGTACTGGATAACCTGGGCGAAGGGGTGGCGGTGGCCGATGCCAACGGCGCCATCGTCGCCGTCAATCCCGCCTTTTCCGCCATCAGCGGCTACACCGAGGCCAAAGCCATTGGCAGCGACCTGGAAGCATTGTGCGGGACTGACGCTACGCTGCAGGCGCTGGAACGCGGCAGCTGGCAGGGCGAATTGACAGGACGCCGGCCGGATGGCGGCGACTTCCAGGCTGCGCTTTCGCTGCGCACCCTGGCTGGACCCGATAACGGAGTGGCCGGCGTGGTGGCCGTGCTGTCTGACATCAGCCGCCGCAAGCAGGCCGAATCGGCGCTGCAGGACCTGCACCGCAACCTGGAAACCCGGGTGGTGCAACGCACCGCCGAACTGCTGCACGCCAACGGCCAGCTGCGCCAGTTGTCGGCCCACATGGCAGCAGTCAAGGAGGAGGAGCGCAAGCGCATCGCACGCGAAATCCATGACGAACTGGGACAGAACCTGCTGGCGCTGAAGCTCGATATCGTGCAGCTGAACGAGCGCATGGGCGGGCGCCAGACGCGCTTTGCACGGCGCGTGTCGGCGGCCCTGGACAATATCGACGCCACCCTGCGCAGCGTGCGCGGCATCATGAATGAATTGCGCCCCTCCGTACTGGATCTGGGCTTGGCGGCGGCCCTGGAATGGCTGGTCAACGACTTCCGCCAGCGCAGCAGCCTGCATTACGAGCTGGAATTGCCCGGCGAGGCGAAACTGGCTGCCATCGACGGCGAAGCAAGCCTCGTGCTGTTCCGCATCGTGCAGGAAGCCCTGGTCAATGTGCTGCGCCATTCGCGCGCGAGCCAGGTCACCGTCCGGCTGCAAGTCTGGCAGGGCGAAGTCCTGCTCGAAGTGGAAGATAACGGCATCGGCATTGCGCCGGTTTGCCGTGAGCGGCCAGGCTCTTTTGGCCTGATCGGCATGCAGGAGCGGGCCGACGCCCTGCACGGCAGCTTCACCCTGAACGACTACGAGCACGGCGCCGGATGCTGCATAACCGTGCGACTGCCGTTGCCAAGTAATCAATAGCCCTAACTACGCGGAACGCTTATACTGCCGGTGCTTTCACCGTTCAGGGGACTATTTTGACCAAAAAACTCGCACTTACGGCGGCGATGCTAACCGCATTCGCTCCAGTCATGGCCGACGAAGGCCAATGGCAGCCGCACCAACTGCCTCAATTGAAGGCGGAACTGAAGCGCATCGGCATCACCATTCCGGCGGAACGCCTGGCCGACCTGTCCAAGCACCCAATGAGCGCCATCGTGTCGCTGGACGGCTGCTCGGCATCGTTCGTATCCCCTGATGGCCTGGTGGTGACCAACCACCACTGCGCATACGGCGCCATCCAGCGCAATTCGACCGCTGAAAAGAACTTCATCGTCAACGGCTTCCTGGCCAAGACCCGCGCCGAAGAGCTGCCGGGCGGCCCGACCACCCGCGTCTACGTGACCGACAAGCTGGAAAACGTGAGCGCGCGCGTGAACGATGGCCTGGACAAGCTGTCCGGCAAGGAGCGCTACGCCGAGACCAAGAAGCGCATCAAGGCCCTGATCGCCGAATGCGAGACCGACAAGAACTACCGCTGCTCCGTGCCTGCCTTCCACCGCGGCGCCGAGTACTACCGTATCCGCCAGATGATGATCAAGGACGTGCGCCTGGTGTACGCGCCGCCTGAATCGATCGGCAACTTCGGCGGCGACATCGACAACTACGAGTGGCCGCGCCACACCGGCGATTACTCCTTCCTGCGCGCCTACGTGGGCAAGGACGGCAAACCGGCTGACCCGTCGCCGGACAACGTGCCGTACAAGTCCAAGGACTTCCTGGTGGTTTCGGCTGAAGGCCTGAAAGCCGGCGATCCGATCCTGCTGGCCGGCTACCCGGGCCGCACCAGCCGCTACAAGCTGCCGGTGGAAATCCGCTACGCGCGCGACCTGAGCTACCCGGCCATGGTGGCCGATTACCAGGCCGACCTGGACGCCATTGCCGCTGCCACCAAGGGCAAGGACAACGACGTGGTGCGTTACGCCAGCGTGGTCAAGTCGATCAACAACCGCATGAAGAAGACCCAGGGCTTGCTGGACGGCTTTGCGCGCAAGGACATCGCCGCCATCAAGGACGTGCAGGACGCCGAGTTCCGCACCTGGTACGGCAAGCAGCCCAACGCTTCGGCCGCCATGCTGTCCGAACTGGACACCGGCATCGCCGCCGACATGGCGCTGAGCGACGAGGAATTCGCCTACGGCGTTGCCACCTACAGCGACCTGTTGAAGAGCGCACGCACCCTGTACCGCCTGGCGCTGGAAAAGCAGAAGCCTGACGCCGACCGCGAATCGGGCTACCAGGAGCGCGACCTGTCCAATATCAAGGGCCGCATGACCCGCCTCGAGCAATCGCTGGTTGCTTCGGTCGACCAGGCGCGCTACGTGGCCGGCCTGCAGCGCTACGCCAAGCTGCCTGCCAAGTCGCATCCGCAGTGGCTGGACAACCTGGCGCCTGCCGTTGCCGACGTGCCAGCCATGTACCAGCAGTCCAAGCTGGCCGATACCGTGACCCGCCTGGCCTGGATGGACAAGGCGCCAGCCGATTTCGAAAAATCGGATGACCCGTTCATCAAGCTGGCGGTGCGCATGCACGGCGTGGCCATGTCGCTGGAAGAGCGCCGCAAGGAAGTGGACGGCAACATGGAAAAGATCATCCCGCAGTATATGGGCGCGGTGATCGCCTGGAAGAAGTCGCAAGGCAAGCCGGTCTACCCGGACGCCAACTCCACCCTGCGCGTGACCTACGGCACCGTGTCGTCCTACTCGCCGAAAGATGGCGTGAGCAAGGGCCCGTTCACGACCGTGGAAGGCATCGTCGAGAAATACACCGGCAAGGATCCGTTCGAGGCGCCGAAAGCGCTGTTGGATGCGGTCAAGGCCAAGCGTTATGGCCAGTTCAAGGATCCGGTGCTGGGCACCGTGCCTGTGGACTTCCTGTCCTCCGCCGATACCACCGGCGGCAACTCCGGTTCCGCCATCGTCAACAAGCGCGGCGAGCTGATTGGCCTGAACTTCGATTCGACTTACGAGTCCATTACCAAGGACTGGTACTTCGACCGCGACATCACGCGCGCCATCCACCTGGACGTGCGCTACATGCTGTGGGTGATGAAGGAGGTTGACCATGCGGACAACCTGCTGAAGGAAATGACGATCAAATATCCGAAGCAGCAGTAAAGCAGTAACAAGCAGTACCGCTCGTGAGGCCGTTCAGTCAACGCTGGACGGCCTCACTGCTTTTTACTTCTGGCTCTTGCGGCGGCGTGCGCTGGCCAGGCCCAGCATGCCGAGTCCGAACAGGGCTAAGCTGGCTGGCTCCGGAACACCGGCGGAGGAGGTTGGAATGTTCACCATGCCACGCCAGTTGGCCTCGCTGGAGTTCCAGTCGGCCCAATCCACCGAGTTCATGCCCGTGATGCTGTAGGCATAGTCGCCGGCAGCAAGGCCGGTAAAGGTCACGCCCTGCCAGCGGGTCTCGCCGCAGCAAGTCGCATTGGTCGGGGCATCAAAGTCGCCTTGTGTGCCGCTGACCGTGTCGGCATAGAAGTAATTCGAGCCCGCCACCAGGCCGGTTGGCAGCGAATCGGAAACCATATCAAAGGCTTTGGTGACGCCGTTCAAAGTCAACGAACCTTCATTCGGCGCGTCGGTGTGATAGCTGCCAAGCCAGATCGTGACGCTGCCAGGAGCGCCGGCGTTAATGCTGCCCAGTGCGATGGTGTGCGCCTGAGAGCAGTTTGCAGCGATGACCAGTGATGCACCCAGCAACGACGCGATAACTTTTTTGTTCTTCAAAATCATAACAGGCTCCCTGTATGGATTATTGTGGAACTACTCGTTTGCCAGCCTGTAGGCCGGCATTCCTTGGCCGTTAAAAGCATTGCCAGCTTGGTCAGGAGCAAAAAGCGCGCCAATTGAAGGACGTGGGGAATTACAGAGGGAAGCCCCTATATTGAGAGGTTCCAATCGTCATGAAAGTGTAAATATTGTCGACGGTACCATAAGTAAAAAACGGGGCTCGCTGAGCCCCGTTTCCTTATTTCGCGCCGATGTGACGCTTCAGGAAATCTTCGATTTTCTGGTAGGCGGCAGTTCTGTTTTCAGTATCGTAGAAACCATGGCCTTCGTAGTCGATGTACATCCACTCAGGCGTTTTGCCGGCTTCTTTCAGCGCGTCGCGCATGCGGTAAGCGTGTTCCTTCGGACAGATGTTGTCCTTGCCGCCGTGGATCAACAGGACCGGTGCTTTGATGCGGGCGGCCTGGGCGGAAGGTGAGAAGCGTTCCAGTTCCGCCATGTCGTCGCCGATGTATTTCCTGTGCCAGTTGGTGCTAGTGCGCGAGGTGCGGACGTTATCCTCTTTGTAGATATAGGCCAGGTCATACACACCCGAGTAGCCGATGACGCACTTGAACATGTCGGGTTCCGTTGCCGCCAGCATCAGAGAGGCATAGCCGCCAAAGCTGATGCCGTAGCTGCAAACGCGCTGGCCGTCGATCTCGCCCTGCTTGCTGGCCCATTTCACGCCGTCGATCAAGTCGTCCATGATCTTGCCGCCCCACTGGCGGTGGCCGGACGACTGGAAAGCGTCGCCGCGTCCGCCCGAACCGCGGAAATTTACCTGCAGCACGGCATAGCCGCGGCTGGCCAGGAATTGGGCATCTGAATCGAAGTACCAGGAGTCGGATGGGCCGTGCGGCCCGCCATGCGGCAGGAGCACCATCGGCAGTTTTTCGTTGGGCGCGTGTTTCGGCACGGTCAGAAAACCATACAGTTTCAAGCCGTCGCGCGCAGTGAAGCTGATTGGACGGCGCTCGGACATCTGTTCGGGGTTAATACCTGGCCTGAACTCCATTAGCAAGTCGGCCTTATTTTCCTTACGGTCATAAAGATATAGCGAGCCTGGATCGCGATCGCTGCGTACGGAGAAGATCAGGCGGCTGCCATCATCCGTGAAGTCGATGAAACGCACTTCGCTATCGGGGAACTGCTGGCTCAAGCTCTTATACAACTGCGCTTCGCTCTTGCTCTCGTCGAGGTAGACCGCATGTGGCCTGCCGAGGTTGGTGAACGCGCCAATCGGGAAGCCGCTGTTGTTGCCGAACATCAGGCTCAATGTGCTTTCGGGATCGGATGCCACGACTTTGCGCTGACCATCGGCCACGCGTTCTTGAATCAGTTTGGCGGGGCCGTGCTTACTGTGTTGCCAGGCCATGAATTCGCTGTTGTCCTCGGAAAACGCGAACGGCGTCAACGCGATATCCGTGTAGGACTTGTCCATGGGGCCCCAGTTGCCGGTCGCCTGGTCAAAGCGCATCAGCACGAAACTGGTGTCTTCTTTGTGACCTAAGCGAAGCGCGGCGTACCGTCGCGCTGGGTCACAAAGGTCAGCTGCTTCATGGGAATGGTGGCGAGCTGTTTGCGAACGGCGGTACGCGAGTCGATGTCTAACAGGATGCTACGGTCGGCCTTCCACAGTTGGCTGTTGACCATGACGTGACCGTTCATGGATTGGGGTACGCGGCTGACGAAGCCGAACCCCCAATCGTCGTCATAGCCATTATTGCGGGAGGAATACTTGAACATTCCGGAGCCGTAAATGTATTCCTGTTTGCCGCCGTCGAAGTCGAAGGCCATGATTTCGCCGGTTAGCAGTGGTCGCTCGCGGTCGCCGAATTCCTGCGCTTTTTCGATCACGAGCCGAGTATTGCTGACCCAGTGGTAGTTGGAAGGGATCTCGAATGCTTTAAGGCGGATTGAGCTCTCCAACTTCATGTCCGGTAGGCTGTAGAACACCACCATGGCGACCGGGCGTTTGCCGTCAGGGACTCGCACCGTCACCGCCATGTGTTTGCCGTCGGGCGACATGTTCGGATGTGCGTACTGGTCGCGCTCCACGAAGGCGGAAATAGGGATGGCGGTGGCGGCAGTCTGGGCGTAGCAGTGGGAGGCAGCGAGGCTGGCACAGAGTAGTAAGGGCAAGCGCATAAAAGTGACATTAATTTAAGAAGTGGCAGGCTATCACGATTCGTTACTTTTTTGCAACTTTGACATATGGCCCGTGAGGGGTTGGCGTGGCATAATCGCGCGTTACCCCATCGCGACCTTATGAACGAAATCATTTCCCTGTTTGGCCTGGCCACCACCACTCCGCTGGAGCTGGTGTCGTTTGTACTGTCGGTGCTCACCGTGTGGCTGAACATCCGCCAGAACCACTGGGCCTGGTTGTTCGCGATCGTCTCTTCGGCCACCTACGCTGTGGTGTTCTTCGGCGCCAAGCTGTATGGCGATATGGCGCTGCAGGGGGTGTTTATCACCGTTTCGTTCTGGGGCTGGTACCAATGGCTGCATGGCAGCGATGGCCTGCAGCTTGGCGTTTCGAACCTGTCGCTGCGTGGCCGCGTGGTGTCCGGCGTGGCCTGGCTGGCCGGTTTCGGCGTGCTGGCCTGGTTCCTGCGCACCTACACCAATACCGACGTGCCGAACACGGACGCCTTCCTCACCGCCGGCAGCCTGGTGGGCCAGGCACTCCTGTCGCGCAAGAAGATCGAGAATTGGCATGTGTGGATCATCGTCGACGTGCTGTACGTCGCGCTGTATGTGCATAAAGGCCTGATGCTGACGGCCATCCTGTACGGCATGTTCGTCGCCATGGCGATTGCCGGCCTGATGGCCTGGCAGGGCAGCAGCGACGAAGCGGAAGAAGCGGTCGTCTGGAAATGAAGCACCCTTACCGCGTCGCCATCATCGGCGCCGCAGCTTCCGGCAAAACCACGCTGGCGCAGGCGCTGGCAGAGCGCTACAGCGAAACGTGGGTGCCTGAATACTTGCGCGAGTTCTGCGATGCGCGCCAGGACGTGCCAGTAGCGACCGACCAGTTCCACATTGCCAGCACCCAGGTGGCGCGCGAAGAGGCGCTGGCCGCGAAAGGCGGGCGCTTCCTGTTCTGCGACACCACGCCGTTGATGACGGCGGTGTACAGCATCCACTACTTTGGCGGCATCGACGAGCAGCTCGAAAGCCTCGCATCGTCGCGCCAATACGACATTACCCTTGTCTGCAAGCCAGAATTCGCATGGATACCCGACGGACTGCATCACGAGGAGCAGGACGTCAGCGGTATTATTGACGCCATCCTGCTCGAAGAACTGGCCCGGCGCGGCGTACCTTACACCCGCATCTCCGGAAGCCTGGACGAGCGCTTGAAACAAGTAGGTCGACTCTTAGGGGATTGAAGATGAAAAAACTGCTCGTGCTGGCTGCCTTCCTTCCGCAGGTGGTGTTTGCCGATACGGGCTATTACCTGGTCTCCGTCTACGATGTGGCGGGCCAGGCTTCAATCGACTACAAGTACTGGAACGCCCACTACAAAAATTCGCGCAACGTCGCCAGCCCGGAGATCGGGTTTGCTTACGGCGTCACGCCGCGCTGGTACACCGAGCTTTCGACACAGTGGATTCAATTCGATGGGCGCCGCACGCGCAATACTGGTGTGGAGTGGCAGAACGATTTCCTGTTGACGCAGGGGCAGTACGACGTGGACGTGGCGCTGCACACGACGGTGGAGCGCGCGAAGAATCGCGAAGATGGCTATGCCGTGGAAATCGGGCCGGTGCTGCAGGCGCAGGTCTGGCGCACGCAGCTCAATTTCAACCTGTTCTTCCAACGCGAGATGGATAACGGGGAGCAGAACGAGACGGAGCTGGTTTATCAGTGGCAGGTCAAGCAGCGCTGGAAGAGCTGGTTTTCGCCGGGGCTGCAGGGCTTTGGCGAGGTGGGGAAGTGGAATAACTGGCTGCCGGCCAGGAAGCAGGGGCACCGGGCAGGGCCGGCGTTTTTTGGGCAGGTGGATCACTTCAAGTATGAAGCGGCTTACCTGTTTGGGAAAAATTCGGGACGCGCGGCCAATTCGTTCGCGATGCGGGTGCAGTACATCTTTTGAGAAAACCGGTAACCCGATGTCTGACCCGCAGGGGCAGACACCTGGCCTGCGGCAGCCGCGTGTCGGGTGTCAGACCCAGTGGGTCTGACACCGGTTTGCCGGTTTAGAAATCGACCTGCGCCGACATCTGGAACGTACGCGGCGAACCCGGGAACAGATAGCCACCCAGATCCGGCGTCACATCACGCCAGTAGAACTTATCAAAAGCATTCTTCACCTGCGCACGCAGGATCACCGAAGTCCCACCCATACGCGTAGAATACGAGCCACCCAGGTTCACCACACTGTAAGACGGCACCATGGTCTTATTCTCCTGGTCAAACGCCTTCTTACCTGCGAACTGCCAGTTCGCATTCAGCTTCAGCCCCGGCAGGTCGGTCACGATGTAATCCGCCCAAACAGTCGACTTGAAGTTCGGCACATTGGTCACACGCTTGCCGTCGTAAATCGCCAGGCCGGTGCCTTCCTGCTCGGTATGGATGGCTGCCATCGAAACGCCCAGCAGCAGCTCGCGCGTCACCTTGCCTTGCGCGGTGAATTCCACGCCACGGTGACGTTCCTGGCCGCTGCGCACGAAGGTGTTGGAGACAGGGCTGGTGAACTCCAGGCCCTGGTCGATCTGGTACAGCGCAGCCGACAGCGAAATGCCATTCACATCAGCCTTGGCGCCCACTTCGATCTCTTTCGACTTGCCCGGAGCCAGCGCGAAGCCGGTGTTGGTGGTCTCGATTGGCGCCACGCCGCCATGCTGCAGGCCTTGTGCGTAGGAAGCGTAGTAGGACAGTTTAGCGGTCGGGCTAAACACCAGCGACACATTCGGCAGCCAGAAGTTGTCGCTGCTAGGGGCAGCGTCAACTTGCGTGCGACGCACGGAAACATAACGGGCACCAGCGTGCAGCGCCAGCTGGTCGGTCAGGCCGACGATATCCTGCACGTAAGCGGCGCGTTCATTGTCGGTGCGGCGCTCGGAGACGGGACCAACGACGCCGGTCGACATCGGCACCACCACCGGGTGGTAAATATTGCTCACTCCCGCGTAGTCGTAGACGTAATCGCCCCAGCTTTCATGGTTGCTGAAGAAGGAGAGGCCAGCGGTCAGCTGGTGACGCAAGCCGCCAGCCACAAAGCGGCCATTCAACTGCGCCTTGGCCGACAGCGGCTTTTTCTTCTCGCCCAGGCTGCGGTAATCGTAAACGTCGTAGTCGCCGTTGGCGCAGAAGCCAGGCCACAGCTCTTCGCTCGAGCAGCCGTAAGGGAAGGCGGTGTAGTCGTCGCGTTTGAAGTGGTGCTGGTTGGCGCTGACGGTGGCTTTCCACTCAGGCGACAACTCGTACTGGAAGTTCACGCCGATATTGCTGGAAGTGGTTTCAACCGGCTTGGCCCAAGGCTGGTCGTTCAGGAAGGTGGCTGCATCGACCATCGGCAGGCTGGTGCCGCCAATCAGCTGGAAGCCCGGCGCGGACTTCTGAGATTTCTTCTGGTAGTCGGCATCGATCTGCAGCAGCGCCTGTGGGCTGATGCGGAAGTCGAAAGCACCGGAGACGAAGCTGCGGTGGCCGTCGGCGCCCTTGATGATGGAGCGCATACGCTCGCCGGCCGCATTGATGCGGTAGCCGAAGCGGCGGTCTTCGAAGCGGCCGCCCAAGTCCACGGTGCCCAGCACGGTGCCGCGCTCGCTCACTTCAAACAGTACCGAGCGCAGGTTGCTGTCGGTCGGACGCTTGGTCACATAATTGATAACGCCGCCTGGAGCAGCAACGCCCATTTGCAGGCCGGCCAGGCCGCGCAGCACTTCGATGCTTTCCTTATTTTCCAGCGGGATCTGGGTGTCGCCGGAAATCGCGTGGCCATCCTTACGGTAGGAGCTGGCGTTATCCAGTTTGAAGCCGCGGATCGAGAACTGTTCGGCGTAGCCGACAGCGTTGTAAGCATCGCCGATGCTGGCGTCGAACTTGACGGCATCGGTGGTGTTGCGGATGTTCAGGTCCTGCAACTGCTCGCGGGTCAGCACGCTGACGGAAGCAGGGGTCTGCAGCAAAGGCTGGTCGCTGAAACCGGCTACGGAGGAGCGCTCGGCCGCGATGCGGTTGGCGGTGATGACCACTTCGGTCATTTTCTGGTCCTGCGCGTAGGCGGCAGGGGCGAAGGCGGAAGCGACGGCCAATGCGGCCAGGGTGAGGTTGGTGCGATTCATATTGTGTGCTCTTGCTGTGCGTGTGGGCCAGCGGGAGAGCACGCGAAGCTCCGAAAGAGGGGAGCTTCATCCATCTGCGCTTTCCTTCGCTGGCATTATCCAGATCAGGTTCCGAGGGTATTTCTCACCCCGCGCACATGCGCGAGGACCCCTAGCGAGGCGGTATTGTACTACAGGCTCAGTTGCAAGGCCTTGCGCACGTCCTCAGGCGTGATATCGCGGCGTTCGCCCAGGCTGGTCAGGCCGGCCGCTTCCACGGCGGCGACGGTGGCGTCGATCGCCTCCGGACCCAGGCCGTAGCCGGACAAACGGGTCGGCACGCCCATTTGCTCGAAGAAGGAGCGCGTGTTGCCGATGGCGGCGTCAATGCGTTCGTCCTCGGTGCCGTTCTTCAGGCCCCAGACGCGCTCCGCGTACTGCAGCAGCTTGCCGCGTTTGGCCTCGCGGCGGATCTGCAGGATGCCCGGCAGGACAATCGCCAGCGTCTGCGCGTGGTCCAGGCCAAACAGGGCGGTCAATTCGTGGCCGATCATGTGGGTAGCCCAATCCTGCGGCACGCCGACGCCGATCAGGCCATTCAGGGCCATGGTGGCGGACCACATGATATTGGCGCGCACTTCCACGTCTTCCGGGCGGGCCAATACTTGCGGGCCCAGTTCCACCAGGGTTTGCAGCAGGCCTTCCGCGAAGCGGTCCTGCACAGGCGCGTTGGCCGGGTAGGTCAGGTATTGTTCGGTGGTGTGGACGAAGGCATCGACCACGCCGTTGCCGACCTGGCGCAGCGGCAGGGTCAGGGTCTTGGCCGGATCCAGCACTGAGAAGCGCGGATAAACGTGAGGGCTCATGAAGGCGCGTTTTTCCTGCGTCTCCACGCGGCTGACCACACTCGCGCTGTTCATTTCCGAGCCGGTGGCAGGCAGGGTGAGTACGGCGCCGAAGGGCAGGGCTGCCTTCACGACTTTGCCGCCGATTTTCAGGATGTCCCAGGCATCGCCGTCATACACCGCAGCGGCGGCAATGAATTTTGTTCCATCGACAACAGAGCCGCCGCCAACGGCCAGCAGGAAGTCGATCTTCTCGCGGTGGATCAATTCCACCGCCTGCATCAGCGTTTCGTATTTCGGATTCGGTTCGATGCCGGCAAATTCCAGCACGGTATGCTCGGCCAGCGCTGCGCGTACCTCGTCGTAAGTGCCATTCTTCTTGATGCTGCCGCCACCATAGAGCATCAGTACACGTGCATTGGAAGGAATATGTTTTGCCAAGGAGGCAATCTGACCCACGCCGAAGATGACGCGGGTAGGGTTATGGAATTCAAAGTTTTGCATAGTGCCGGGCATTATCGCGCAAATCTCGCCCATCCGTGCGACACCCGCCAGATCACCTTGCTACACTTGAGAAATCCGCGCCGCAGGCTGACAATGCGTGTATTCGCATGCCTAAGGAGAGTGAGATGACACAGGAACACGTGGTCGAGCCGCGCGACTATTTGAATGCCCAGGTGCTGGATATGCATCGGGCGTTGACGTCGCTGAGCGAGAAGATCGAGATGCTGGATTTGCAGAACCAGCGTATCGAAACGTGCACCGATCCCGAGCTGAAACTGGTCATGGCCAGTCATCGCGATTCAACGCGCAAGCAAATCGCGATGCTGCTGGAATGGGTGCGCCGGCGCGACCCGAAGATGGATAAAGAAATGAAGGAAGCGCTGTTCAAAGCGGGACCGATCGTCGCGCAGTACCACTACGAGTAAACGTTTCTGGTATCGCGCTGCAGAAAGAAAGGAAGTCGATGAAGTTGCAGCCGTACCGGGAGGGCAGTTGGTTTGCTATCCCGCTCAGAAATGGCGGGTATGCCACAGGATTAGTGGCGCGCCTGTCGCCGCAAGGAAAGGTCATGCTGGCCTACCTGTTCGGGCCGACCCACTGGACGCTGCCGACCCTCGGCGACGTGCAGCAGCTGTCGGCGAACGATGCGCTTAAGGTGATCCGCACCGGCGACATCGCGGTGGCCAATGGACGCTGGCCGGTGATCGGCAATACCCTCGGTTTCGAGCGGCGCGACTGGCCGGTACCGATGTTTATCCGCCGCGCCGATGCGCTTAAGCGCGCCTGGCAGGCGACTTACGGCGATGACCCGGCCAAGCCGGAACGTGAAGTGTCCGTGCCATATGACACGGAGGGGTTGGAGAGCGATTCGCTATACGGCTATGGCTCGGCGGAACTGCTCATGACCAAAATGCTGGAATAGGGAGATCCCTATGTATACGGGCGGCTGTTTTTGCGGGGCAGTGCAATATGAAGCCGAGGCGCCGGTGCTGACATGCACCTGGTGCCATTGTTCGATGTGCCGCCGCCTGTGCGGCGCGCCCAGCATGGCCTGGTTCAGCGTGCCGCGCGCCCAGTTCCGATACGTACGCGGCACACCAGCCGTCTTCCACTCCAGCCCCGGCGTAACGCGCGAATTCTGCGGCGCCTGCGGCACGCAGCTCACGTTCCGCGATGACTGCACGCCGGACGAACTCGATATCACCACTTGCAGCCTCGACGATCCCGAAGCGCTGCCTCCCCAAGACCACACATTCGCCGACAACCGCCTGCATTGGGAAGCGATCTGCGACGACCTCCCGCGTTACCGCCGCACCCGCCGCGATGGAGCGCTTGAAAGCGCTTAGCTATTCCTGTCTGGCGCTATGCTCGGTGATTTTTGCGGCCGCAAATTTACCGAACTCGTTCATCTGCTCCTCATTTTCGAAAGCGCCTAAAGGAATATAGTCCGCCGCGCAGTCTTGAAACAGGAAGAGGTGATTGTTAACGATTGCGACCCTTGAGTAGGCGCCCCATAGTGTGAATGAACGCGTTGCACCGCGTTGCACTTCAACTCCGTCATTGCCTAGCCGAATAGTCGTCAATCCACGACGTTCAACATGCCCCCGGATGCATTGCATTGCAGTCTTATCTTGTACGGCCCAACAAGCACTGGCTCCCCCAGCGAACGCGCTCACCGCGACCAGGATCAAATGCCAAATATGGATTTCTACATTTGTTATCGACAATAAGAGCAGAAATCCAACGCAGATCCAGATTGCCACGGTTTCCAGTAACCGTCTCAGCCCACGAAACAAGAAGTTCTGCCACGCCGGGGCTGGAGCGTCGGGAACGCCAGGGTAAGCCCTGTCGACTGTGCTTAGCGCTTCCCGGAAATCCTCAATGGTCGGCGAGTAGCTTATTTCCATGGGAACGTGCACTCCTTGAACGCGCTTGCCGCAGATGACAAGGCATCTTCAATGTGTTCCTTGCTGGACTTGTCCGGCCATGCGACGGAGTTGACGCTGATCGTGAACATGTAGCGGCCATTTGTGTAATGAACCTGTCCCCGTACGCCGTCGAGCGGTTTGCCCTCGCGTGAAATGGCATCCGATTTGCCGGGCATAAGGATCGCAGATTCGTAGACCGCGTGCGTGTTAATGGCGGCCGAACGCGAGCCGAGAAGGCTCGCGTTTGGGACGGCGCTTTTGACTAATGGGAGATTCTGGACTGCCAGATAGGCTAGATAGACGGTCTCTGGATGCTGCTCCAGCTCAGCGGCATCAAGCGCCGGCTGAAATTCCTCAACATCGATCCTTGTGATGCCTATATCGTCGATAAAGCGCACCGTGCCGCCATGGGGGCCAAAGGCGGGTTGGACCTGGGTGTCCAGTTTGAACGGGCCGCAGCTGAATTGCCCAAAGGGGGAGACGTACTTTGTGCCGGGAGGGATTTGCGCCGGTGCTGCGCAAGCAGTCGCGACGAACGGCACGGCGAGATAAATGATTAGTTTGCGCATTGCAGCTCTTGCCCAACAAACTGGAATACGTTGCATTTTTTCATAAGCTTCTGAAGTTTGGCCGACGGACTTTCTTCTTTCTGCTGATTCTTCGCCAGACATTCGTTCATCGCTTGATGGTCGACGCGGTTCTCTGATTTGGAGGCAGCCAAGCATTGGGCGATCGCTGCGTCTGTATGGACCCAATCATCGTCCAGGCAGATTGGCTGTAAGGTCCACCCATGATCGCGCATGCATTGAGCGGTTGCTGAGGCATCCTCGCGATTGTTGAAGCGACACGCAGCATAGTCGGCGGTCGAGTCAGATTTGGACTCGTGAACCTGGGAAATGCAGGATTTAGTAACAGCGGGAGCCTTTTCGGGCGAAGCGCAGGCAGCCAACAGCAAGAAAATACTAGCTGTAGTGAATCGTTGAAACATGCATTTCCTCTAACTACAAATTAATCGCGAATAGTAGCATGCCTTATTTGCAATGCTTCCGGAAACATTTACTTACTCACGAAACACTTTTTGCGTCACCGTGTTTTCACTCCAAGCCGTTTGATAGGCAAGCGCCATTGAAGGCGATTTTCAAGAGAGAAGAAAATGGAAAACACCGCACGCACCAAAATTCATCCAATGATGGCCATTGCAGCTGCCTCGGTAGCACTTGTGAGTCTGGCTGGAGCTGCGTCGATTGCGGGCCTGCTGCCCAATTCGCAGGCTTCCACTGCGCCAAATGCCGCCGCTGCGCCAGTTGCTCCGGTAGCCGCCGTCACAACGACCGCGCCAGCAGCTGCGCCAATCGCAGCGCCGGTGGCCGCGCCAGTGTCGACGCCGGCGCCTGCGCCTGAAGTGCGCCGCGTGGCGGAACATAAGCCCGCTCCGCATCGTACTTACCCGCCGGCTCAGCAGGTCGCGCAAGAACAATCGCAAGCTCCTGTGGTGGCCGCAGGTCCAGCGCCGGCTCCACAGCCAGCGCCCGCTCCGCAGAATAGTGCGGTTGGCATCGGTATCGGTGCTGTAGTGGGCGGCTTGCTTGGCAATCAGGTAGGCCACGGTAACGGCCGCAAGCTGGCCACCATCGCGGGTGCTATTGGCGGCGGCTTCGTTGGTAACGAAATCGCCAAACGCAATCAGCAGCAGCCGCAACCACAACCGCAGCAGCAACAATAATTGGCTTATGTCGCGGGGCCGCAGCCTGGCCTCGCGACTACGTCATGCATGCCGGATTAAGTAAGGGGAAATGTGTATGAGCCAGGCGGCCAGCGCGAGGATCAGAAGAGCCGCCAGCACGACGACGAGAATGTGCAAAGCCGTGCGGTCCGATGGTGTCGAAATCAATCGGCGAATCGAAAGAGGCAGGCAGCAGACGAAGCAGGGTATGGAAATAGCAGCAACGGCCAGGCACGAGAGTCCCAATATTGCTGTTAAGACGGAATCGGGGCCGGCAATTCCCAGGTGGTCCACCATCAAGAGTGAAGCAACCATGATGCCGATAATCACTTCGGCGACCGCCATAATTCGAATTGGGAGAGTCATTGAAGTACGCCTCTGGTGTGCTTAACTGTACTCGCCCAGACTTGAGCCGACATCGTTTGTCATTCGGGGAGGCGGCTTCCGCCCCAACGCGGACTCCAGGGTTCAATGCTGGATCACTGGTAGTTCACCATCTTTAAACAACTCCAGTTTTCCGAACTTTGCAGTGAGGGCGTCGATGAGATGCCCAAAGAACAGATGATATGCGCCTTTTCGGGAAGTGATGAGGCCGCCAGTAATGATTTCACAGTCGACATCAAACTCTGGCTGCCCCGGAAGCTGGGAGTAGAAATAAAACGCTGTACCGTCACGAAAGGCGGCAAGGGACGACAAGCCACGAAGAAGGCTATCCAACTCATCTGCGTCGTTACAATCAAATAAAATTACTTGCCACATGAGCGCCTAACAACAGGTTTATCGAAAGTCCGTTTTTGGCCGAACTCGGCCTGGTCAAGAACACCGTGAAGTGATGCCGAATTATCCCCAGAAACAGGCATACGGATCAGCGTCAATTTCTGCAATGGCATCTTCAATTGATCGCACCGCCGGCAACGGCTCGTAACTGTGCCATTTCAAATCTCTGCGCTGCCAATACAATTGCCAAACGCCGCGTGTTCTGACAAACGTCGCTTTCGCGATAGGAATTTCATGTGTTTCTCCGTTCCCTTGCCAAACGGGGCGAATCTCAAAAATCTCTATGCTCTGCCCTGCAATCCTGAAATCAAGATCAATTTCTTTTCGAATGTGCGGCGGCGGACGACGCCTTGCGACGAAGGCTCCGACAGCATTTTCAATCTTCCGTCTTTCCAGATCGTTGAGCACTAGATGTTCCTCGCATCCCTGATTTTTCGGTTGGTAGCTACTGACCGCTATAAGACCATTCATCTACGCTCACGCATGAAGCTATTGATTGCTTTGCCGTGGAGCTCAGTTTCCATTTCGTAGGTCATGCCAATGCGCTCGGCAACGCGGCGCGATGAATCGTTTCCAGGGGTGATGAGTGCTCGAACTTTCGGTTCGCGCCGAACCTCGAACGCATAATTCAAGACTGCCACCGCCGCCTCGTTTGCGATTCCCTTCCCCCAGAAGGCGCGATATGTATTCCATCCCAATTCCATCACATTGGATTGCTCACGAAAGAAGGCTCCGACATTTCCGACGAGCTGACCAGTCTGCTTATCCTCCAGAGCCCACCAACCAGCCCCTTTCAGGACCCATAATCCAGCTTGGGAGCTGAAGATTCGCCACGCTGTTTGACGGTCAGCAGAGCCCAAGTACGCTGAACTTTCGGGATTCGCTAAATGGTCCGCAAATAAGTCGAAGTCGTCGCTCCGATATTCGCGAAGCGTAAGTCGTTTTGTTTGAAGGCGCGGTACGGAAATGGTGAATGCGGGATTCATATTGTTAGCTTTCGAGTTCCTGGCCAAACATGATGCGGTGGCCGTCGATTGTGCGGATGCCGAATTCGCGCATGCCCCATGGTTTGTCTGCGAGTTCCTGGACGAATTCCGCGTCCTTGGCCTGGTATTCGGCGCATAGGGCGGTTGCATCCGAGACGTACACGTAGCCATACCACGAGTGGAACTCGATCTGGCCGGGTGGAATGGCGTCCTTGCATTCGCCGAGCATGACGCGGAAGCCGGCGCGGGAGAGGAAGGTCCAGCCAGGCACGGTGAAGTCGATGGTCAGGCCTAACACCGATGTGTAGTAGTCGGTGGATTTGGCAAGGTCGAGAACTGCCAGCGTGAATCGGCTCGCGATGAAATCAGTCATGGCCTCACCTTAGCTGCACGCTGCTGCGCGTGTCAGCAGCAGCTGGCGTTCCTGTTCGTTTTGAGTGAGGGATGCAGCGCGTTCGAACTCGAAGCGCGCTTCGGGCAGGCGCTTTAACTTGTAGAGGAAGTCGCCGCGGACGCTTGGCAGCAGATGGTACTGCTTGAGCGCTGGTTCATCGACCAGTTGGTCGACCAGCTCCAGGCCTACGGCCGGGCCGTAAGCCATGGCCAATGCCACGGCGCGATTCAGTTCCACCACGGGCGACGGGGCGCGGGTCGCCAGCGCGAGGTACAGGTTCGCGATCTGCTGCCAGTCCGTATCCTCGGCGCGGCGTGCGCGGGCGTGGCAGGAGGCGATGGCTGCTTGCAGCAGGTAGGGGCCCGGTACGCGGCCGAGGCTTTGCGCGCGTTCCAGGGCCGCCAGGCCGCGCCGGATCAGCATCTGGTCCCAGCGGGTGCGGTCCTGGTCGAGCAGCAGAACCGGCTTGCCCGAAGCGTCCGTGCGTGCGCGGGAGCGTGAAGATTGGATTTCCATCAGCGCCACCAGGCCATGCACTTCCGGTTCACTGGGCGCCAGCTCTGCCAGGATGCGGCCCAGGCGCAGTGCTTCGTTGCATAGGGTAGGGCGCATCAAGTCGGCGCCGGCGCTAGCGGAGTAGCCTTCGTTGTAGACCAGGTAGATGACTTGCAGGACGGCGGACAAGCGTTCTTCCAGCTCCTCGCCGCGCGGCACTTCGAACGGCACCTTGGCGTCGCCAAGCGTACGTTTGGCGCGGACGATTCGTTGCGCGACCGTCGCTTCTGACGCCAAGAAGGCGCGGGCGATTTCTTCCGTCGTCAGGCCGCCCAGCAGGCGCAGGGTCAGCGCCACGCGCGCCTCCATGGTCAGCACGGGGTGGCAGGAGATGAAGATCAGCCGCAGCAGGTCGTCGCCGATATTGTCATCGAGTTCGCGCTCCAGGTCCGGCGCGGCGTCCTGTAGCAGGGTTTCGATTTCGTAGGTCAGCTCCGGCTCTTTTTCGTGCACCAGCTTCTGGTGGCGAAGGTAGTCGAGGGCCTTGTTCTTCGCAGCCTGCATCAGCCAGGCGGCGGGGCGGTCGGGCGTGCCGTTCTCCGGCCATGTTTCAAGGGCGCTGACCAGGGCGTCCTGCGCCATTTCTTCCGCCAGCGCGACGTCGCGCAGCATGCGCGTCAGCACGGCGATGATCTTGGCTTCTTCAATGCGCCAGACGGCGTCGATGGCGCGGTGGATGCTGTTGTCGTTCATGGTGCTACTTTAGCATGATAAACTCGGCAACTTTTCCAAAAATGACCGGGCCGATGAAGAAGAGCATAGCGACAATCCGAGACGTGGCAGCCGCCGCTGGCGTATCCAATGCCACGGTCTCCAAGTTCGTCAACGGCACGCAGCGCTTTTCGCCGGCCGTGGAAGCCCGCCTGACCAGCGTGATCGAGGAACTGGGCTATCGCTCTAACCCGATGGCGCAGTCGATGATCACCGGCCGCACCAAGGCCATCGGCCTGTCCGTGCTCGATATCACGAATCCTCATTACGCCAACGTCGTGAAGGGCGCCAGCCGCGTTGCTCAGGACCATGGCTACAACTTGCTGCTGGTCGATACGGAAGAAACCCCGGAGCGCGAACGCCGTCTGCTTGAAGACTTGAGCCGCAGGGTGGATGGCCTCATCGTGTACACGCGTACGCCGGAGGAGGAGCTGGACTGGCTGATGGCGCTGGGCCGGCCAGCTGTTTATTTCGGTCGGCCCAAGCGCATCAACCTGCCATCGGTCGCCAGCGACGATGAACTTGGCGCCTTCATGGTGACGCGCCATTTGCTGTCGCAGGGTCACCAGCGCGTGGGCTATATGGGCTTTTCCAGGTCTCTCCGTGACAGGGAACGCATGGCGGGCGTGCGCGAAGCGCTGGCTGCGCAGGGGCTGGAGTTGACGGTGTTTGATGCCGACGCACCGTCGGCATCAGCTGGCGAAAAACTGTGTTCTTCGATCGTTTTGGGCCGGCAGCCGCTCGATGCATTGGTGTGTTTTAACGACGTGCTGGCACTGGGCTTCATGAAAGCCGCGCAAATATTAGGCTTTCGCGTACCGAACGATATCTCGGTGGTCGGCTTTGACAATATCCAGTTCGGGCATTTCTCGTGCCCAGGCCTTACCAGCGTGGATTTGCACAGCGAACGCATGGGCGCAGCCGCCATGCAGAAACTGCTGGCCACCATCGATGGCCAGGAAGTCGATCCGCTAACCGTGGTCGACGCACAGCTGGTGCTGCGCGCTTCCACGGTAGCGCGTTCTTAAATTGCTACCCTGCGCAGCTCTACTTCCATGTCGCCCGGGTTAGGGTAGGGATAGGACTTGACCCAGGCAATCACTTCGTCGCGCGTGGCGGCATCGACGGCCCAATAGCCGGCGATCAGTTCCTTCACTTCGGCGAAAGGACCGTCGGTGATGAAGGATTTTCCGCCGTTGAACTTGACGCGGGCGCCGCGCGCGGTGGATTTCAAGCCCTCGCCGGAGAGTGCGACACCGGCGGCGATGCCGGCGTTATTGGCGCGGTTCATGATGTCGATCACCACGGCTGGCGGTTCGAAATCCTGTTCCGCCACCTCGTCCGAACGCAGCAGGATAGCCCAGGCAGCGTGCTTGGGCGGCCTGCCGGTGTCGAAGCCTACGCAGCCGCCGGGGCAGCCGGCTTCGCGCACCTCGATCACGGCGCGGCCTTCGGCATCGGCCGACGGCCAACGCGCAGCGATATCGCTGGCGGCGCGGCGGTCGTCAGCTTCGATGAAAGCAAAGCCGGCTACGCTCACGTCGTCGAAGGGCCCTTCTTCGTAGAGCCACTGGCCGTTGCGGCGGCGCATGCGCAAACCGCCGTCGGCGCTGGAACGCAGCCACTTGGCATCCGGCACGGCCTGCACCAGTTCAGCCGATGGGAAACTGTCCAGTTCCGACGTGGCGTCGGCCTTCCGAATTACCATGTACTGCATTTGCTGCCTCCTTTACACGGGCGCTGCGATTTTGCTGGCGATGCGGGCTTCCTGCTCACGCAGTTCGGGCGTGAACTCGGCGCCGAAATCTTCGGCCTCGAAGACCTGGCGGATTTCGATATCGGAATCGCTCTCCATCGGATTGGGGCAGCGCTTGACCCATTCGATGGCTTCGGCGAGCGACTTTACCTGAATTAGCCAGAACCCGGCGATCAATTCCTTGGTTTCGGAGAACGGGCCGTCGATTACGGTGCGCTTGCTGCCCGAGAAGTGCACGCGGGCGCCGCGCGAACTTGGATGCAGGCCTTCACCGGCCAGCAACACGCCGGCATTGACCAGTTCTTCGTTGAACTTGCCCATGGCGGCGAGTAGTTCGGTTTTCGGCATCTTGCCGGCTTCGGAATCCGGTGTGGCTTTTACGATGAGCATGAATCGCATTTTTGTCTCTCCTTTTATTCAGGCTTTGCAGTCGGGCGCGTTGGCCATCATTTCCTTCATGCCTTCCATCATCTGTTCAGGCGTGAGGTCGCGGGTGTGGGTCGCCACGGACCAGCTGTGGCCGAATGGATCGACCAGCACGCCGTAGCGGTCGCCCCAGAACATGTCGGCAGGCGGGTGCTTGGCGGTGGCGCCGGCCTTCACAGCCTGGGCGTAGGTGGCGTCGACGTCGGTCACGTAGAGGTGGATGGTGACTGGGCTGCCGTTGTAGTGTTTGGCGCCGAAGCAGCCATGTTCGGGGAAGGCATCAACCAGCATGATGACCGAGTCGCCGATCTTCATTTGGGCATGCATGACCTTGCCATCCGGCGCTGGCATGCGGCCATTTTCCACGGCGTTGAAGGCTTTTTTGTAGAACTCGATGGCTTCTGTAGCGCCCTCGCAAACCAGGTGCGGGGTAACAGTGTGCATGCCTTCTGGAATCGCTTTGACAGTCATGGTGGATCTCCGTTCGTAGTTGAGGAAAGTGGACACCGTTTTGCGGCCTCCATAATCCCACGACGAACGGCGATGCGCCAGTTCGACACGATTACAAAAGATTTTTTTGCGCCAGCCATTCCGGGTTGAACAGCCGGGCCGCATAGGTGGCGCCGCGGTCGCATAGCAAGGTGACGATGGTGTGGCCGGGCCCCATTTGCCGCGCCAGCTCAACAGCAGCGGCGACGTTGATGCCGCTGGAGCCGCCTACATACAGGCCTTCCTCGCGCAGCAGGCGATGGACCATATGCACGCAAGCCTTGTCGTCGATGCGGACGGCGTCATCGATCGGGGTGTCTTGCAAATTGGCGGTGACTCGGCTGTTGCCTATGCCTTCGGAAATCGAACTGCCTTCGCTCTTCAGTTCGCCATGCTTGATCCAGTTGTAGAGGGCGCTGCCGTAGGGATCGGCCAGCACGATGCGGGTATCCGGCCGCTGCTCTTTGAGGTAGCGGGCGACGCCGGCCAGGGTGCCGCCGGTGCCGGTGGCGCAGGTGAAGGCATCGACCTTGCCTTCGCAGTCGCGCCAGATTTCAGGGCCGGTGTGCTGATAGTGCGCATGGCGGTTGGCCAGGTTGTCGAATTGCTGGGCCCAGATGGCGTTGGGCAGCTCCTGCGCCAGGCGGCCGGCGACTTTCTGGTAGTTGTTGTCGTCGGCGTAGGGGACGGCTTTCACGGCGCGGACTTCGGCGCCAAGGATGCGCAGGATGGCGAATTTTTCTTCGGACTGGGTTTCGGGGATGACGATCACGCAGTGGTAGCCACGGGCGGCGCACAGGTGAGCCAGGCCGATGCCGGTGTTGCCGGCGGTGCCTTCGACGACGGTGCCGCCGGGTTTAAGGCGGCCGGAGCGTTCGGCGTCGAGGATGATGGCGAGGGCGGCGCGGTCTTTGACGGAGCCGCCGGGGTTCATGAATTCGGCTTTGGCCAGTATTTCGCAACCGGTCTCGGCCGAGAGGCGGGCGAGGCGGATGAGGGGAGTGTGGCCGATGGCGCCGGCGAAGCCGTTTGCGGGGTGCATGGCTTCAATTTAGTCTAAAACCCGGTAAGGCGGGGGCAGACCTGCAGGGTCAGACCCCCAACGGTCTTACGGATTGGGGTACGGTTGTGCGCATTTGATCTTCTCAAGAAGTCAAAAGCCTAGAACCATCCCCGTAGCGGCTGAGCTGACAGGGTCTGACCCTTGGGTCGGACCCAGGTTTACCGGGTTTACAGCGCGCGCAGCGTAATGGTGAACTTGAGCCCGCCACCTTCGCGGTTAGCCACTTCCAGCTCCGCCTCATGCCGCGAAAGTACGCGGTCAACAATCGCCAGGCCGAGGCCGGCACCGTTAGCCTGTCCGCGCGCCGTGTCAAGCCGCGTGAACGGCTTCAGCAACTGCGCAATCTGCTCCTCCGGCACACCCACCCCATGATCCTGCACCTCAACAATCACGCGCTTGGCGGTATGCATTCCGCGCACCGTGCACTTGATGTCAATCTCAGCCACATCAGTACCCGGTGTCTTGCCATACTTCCGCGCATTCTCAACCAGGTTGGCGATCACTCGCCTGAGGTCAGTCGCATTGCCCAGCACATGCGCATGCTCCGGCAGCTCAGCCGTAATCTTCACATCCGCCTGCCGCCCAACCTCGTGCGCGCATTCGGACAGCAGCCCCACCATATCCACGTTGATAAAGCTGGAAGCCTCGGTCGGCTTGGCGTAATCGAGGAATTGCGCAATGATCGCGTCCATTTGCGCAATATCGGACTGCATGCCTTCGTGCGCCTCCTTCGACAGGTTGGCCATTTCCACTTCCAGCTGCATGCGCGCCAGTGGCGTGCGCAGATCGTGGGAAATACCGGCCAAAATCACGGCGCGGTCCGACTCCACCTGCTTCAAATCGTCGACCATCTGGTTGAAGCTGCGGTTGGCCTGGCGCACTTCCTGCGGGCCAACCTCAGGCAGGGGCTCGGGATGGTTGCCCTGGGCGATTTCGCGGGCGGCAGCAGTCAGGCGGCGTAGCGGCAGGTTGATCAGGCTGGAAATCAAGGCCGCACCAAGCAGCGACACCACCGACACCACGCCCGCCCAGCCAATCCATTCGACAGGACCCTGGAGGCGCTCGCGTTCCAGCATCAGCCAGTAGCGGTCATCGGCAATCTTGAAGCTGACCCAGTAGCCAGGCACGCCATTCACTTCCGAGGAAAAGCGGGTATCTGCGCCCAGCTTGGCGCGCACGATGGCGTGGATGTCGGACATCAGCCCCGAAGCCGGGGCCGGCGCCACTTCGTCATCATCCTCCATCGTGAAGACACGGATGCCTTCGTTCGACACCAGCTCGAACAGCAGCTCGCGCCGCAGATCGGGCGCGGAGTGGGTCAGGGCGGCGCGAGTGATGGTCACCACCGACACCACCTGGGCGGCGGTCTGCTGCGCCAGCGGTTCGCGCTGGACGTAGTTGACCATGCCGAACCAGGCCGACATGGAGAGCGTGATCAGCACGCTCAACATCAGGAAGGTGCGCCAGAACAGGCCGCTGGTCAGCGACGCCGGGCGCGGCAGGCGAAATTTCATCGGCAGCCCAAAATCAGCGTGGCTGGCCCTCAGGGATGAAGACATAGCCCAGGCCCCAGACCGTCTGGATGTACAGCGGGCTGGATGGGTCCGGCTCGATCAGCTTGCGCAGGCGGGAAATCTGCACGTCCAGGCTGCGGTCGAATACCTCGTACTCGCGGCCGCGCGCCAGTTCCATCAGCTTTTCGCGCGACAGCGGCTGGCGCGCATGGCGCGCAAACACTTTCAGCACCGAGAATTCGCCGGTGGTCAGGGGCACGGTTTCGCCGTTCTTTTTCAGGGTACGGGTGCCCAGGTCCAGCACGAACTGGCCGAATTCGAAAGTTTGCGGATGCTCGGAAGGCGCGCCCGGGATTTCGTCCGGCTGCTTGCGGCGCAGCACGGCGCCGATACGGGCCACCAGCTCGCGCGGGTTGAAAGGCTTGGGCAGGTAATCGTCGGCGCCCATTTCCAGACCCACGATGCGGTCCACGTCTTCGCCCTTGGCGGTCAGCATGATGATCGGGGTCTGGTCGCCGGCGCCGCGCAGGCGGCGGCAGATCGACAGGCCGTCTTCGCCGGGCAGCATCAGGTCCAGCACCAGCAGGTCGTAACGTTCGCGCAGCCAGAGTTTGTTCATGGCGGTGGCGTTTTCGGCGGTGACGACGTTGAAGCCTTGCTCGGTCAGGTAGCGGCGCAGCAGGTCGCGCAGGCGGACGTCATCGTCCACCACCATGATCTTGGCCTGATGGCCGTGCTGGCCGCCGGGTGCTGCTGGAGGGGTAGTGGGGGTATTCATAGGGCGTTTTGATCTTGTTCAATTGTCAGATGCATGTCGCTATGGTAACGTCATATTGATTCCCGGTGCCATACCGGTGAAAACTCATTACAAATTCTTACAAACTTTACCCGGTCGCTCTTACTATGAAAAGTCGGAGCGCATACACTGCGGGCATGGATAGGCAAGACTCACGAGGACTGCGATGAAACTTGGTGTGAAAACGGGATTGGGCAAAGCGGCTGCAGCGCTGTGCGCGGCCCTGTGCTGCACCTTGATGGCTAATGCGCAGGCCCAGTCCGACCGCCATCAGCGGCAACAGGAGCGCCGCCAGGAACGGCAGATGGAGCGCCGCGAAGCGCCGCCGCGCGATTTCCGCGATAACCGCAACGATATGCGCGAGGCGCGCGAGCGCTCGTATGAGGGCCGCATGGACGATAACCGGGACATGGCGGAGCAGCAGCGCCGTCAAGGCCGTATGACGCCCGACGAACGCCGCGACCTGCGCCGCCAGATCAATGAAGCCGGCCAGCAGGTGTATTCCCTGCCGCCTCGACGGTGATTGTGACGTTTACGTAACGTTAAGAAAACTTTCGGCTCTAAAACCTCCGTTATTTGATGTTTTGCGTGTAATATTGATTGCCCGCAAGACAACGCGCCCCGGCGCGCCCAACATCAGGGCACTGGAGGAGGAGCTTTGTCCCAAACCGCACAACAGGAAAGCAGCGCAGCCTTGCCGGCTGGCGTGGTGCAGCGCCCCGATGGGGTGTTCCTCGACGTGCGCCTGCTTGCGCCGGAACTGACCAACGCGGTCGATGCGCTCTTCCGCAGCGGCCATGTACTGCGCGGCCTGGATTATCCGGTGCTGGCGCGCGCCCTGTACGGCGTGGGTCCGGAGCTGGCCCCCAATGCCGAACTGCTGGCGCGGGTGGCCGACAAGGTCGAAGCTTTCCCGGCCGAACGCCGCTCCCTGTACCGCAACGTCAAGATCCGCGACGGCGAGGCGGAATACTTCTTTGAACCGATCTACCTGCCGGCCGAGGAGCTGGAGGACGGCACCCTGCAGCCGGAGCGCCTGGCGCAGCTGGACTTCGACGAATTCGTGTCCGATATGTGGGTGAAGAATGTGCGCTTTGGCATCCAGGTGGCAGCGGTGCGCGCCGCCCTGGCCGCGCCCAAGGGCGAACGGGTAGCCGCCGCGCTCGACCTGGAGCCGACCCCGGCGCAGGATGCGCAGGTGGTGGAAGTGGCGTCCGAGCTGCACCGCAGCGATGCCCCTCGCCAGCGTGCCGACGGCACCGTGGACCTGACCAGCTTCCAGAACCGCTTCCCACAGATCAAGCAGGGCGTGCGCCTCCTGCAAAAGCTGCCCGGCGTGCCGGGTGAGCCGGGCCGTAATATCTCGGGCCTGCCGCTGGCGGCCCTGGCGCCGAATGATGTGGATTTCAAGCGCTTTGCTGGCGAAGGCACGGTGATCGTGCGCGAGGAAGACGGTGAATTCCTGGTCGCTGCGCGCGAAGGCTTCCTGAATGTGGACCCGAAAAGCGGGCAGATTGGGCTAAGCGACAAGATCATCAGCCGCGATGGCGTGTCCGGCCGTACCACGGGCAACCTGGAGCTGATGGGCGCCTTCGAGGAATTCGGCGACGTGCAGGAACTGCGCGATGTGAACGGCAGCGACATCACCGTGCACGGCGACGTGTTCGGTAATATCCACTCCAGCGGCGGCACGATCATCCTGGGCCGCAACCTGGTGGGCGGCAAGGCGATCAACGTCAAGGGCGATATCCAGGTCGATGGCGTGGCCTCGGGCGCGACCATCCAGACCGCCAATGGCACCATCACCATCAATGGCCGTGCTGAGAGCTGCACGATCAGCGCGCCCAAAGTGGTGATCTCGGAAGCCTCGAACTGCGAAATCTTCGCCGACGAAGTGCAGATCGAGCTGGCTATCGGCTGTGCGGTGGCCGGCCGCAGCGTGGTGGTGGAGAGCGCCGGTCCGCGCAAGAGCAGCGAAATGCTCGTCTACGTGGTGGTGCAGGACGTCGCTGGGCACCAAGCCGAACTTGAGACACTGCAGAACCAGGTCGCCGTACACGAGGCGGAGATTGCGGCCTGGCGCGCCGAGCATGACCGCGTGAGCGGCCTGTCCGAAGTGCGCAGCTACCTGACCCTGGCCGAAAAACTGCGCAAGGGCGAGATCCACCTGACCCCGGCACAGGTGCCGCACCTGAAGAAAGTGGCGGCCGCCGTGGCGCCGCAGATCAAGGCCATCGGCCAGCTCCTGCAATCGATCAAGGTCGGCGAAGACGCCATCGCCGGCGCGCGCGCCCGGCGCGACGAGCTGGAAGAATTGAAGCGTGGCGCTGCTGCGCGTTCCTCGGTGCGCGTGACCATGGTGGACGGTGAAGTCTTGGTGCGCACCTTGCCCCTGTCAGAAAACGTGGCGGCCAACTTCACGGCCGCGCCCAAGGATTACAAGACCCTGCTGCGCGGGCCACGGCTGGACAGCGTGGCCATCTTCGCCGGCTCGAATGGCAGCGTGAACTGGCATGGCGCGTCGCTGGCCGAGGCGAGTGTAGGCTGATGGCCCATTAGCCGTACAATGGCGCAACAGACTATCCCGGGAGACATGGTGCCTGAAGACGCTGCCCCGGCCGCCGCAGCGGCTGGCGATTTGCCATCGTCGCTGGTCCAGCGCGCAGATGGCGTGTATTTCAAGGCGGAAGCCCCAGCCGCCTTGCTGCAGGCGGCTGCCAACCAGGTTTTTCTTTCCGGCGCATTCTTCCGCGGTCTCGATTACGGTGTCTTCATCCGCGCCCTGTACGGCGCCGGCCCTGAGCTGCCGGAAGGGATGAAGGGCCAGCCGCTCTGGCGCTTCGCCGACGACATCGTGCCTTTCCCGAGCGGCCGCCGCGCCCTCTACAAGGCCGTGCGCATTGTCGGCGGCGACGCCGAATATTACTTCGAGCCGGTTTTCATTGAAATTGAAGACGCGGTGCCGGTGCCTGGCCACCTCGATTTCGGCGAATTCGTGGCCGATATGTGGACCAAGGGCGTACGCTTTGGCATTGACGCGCCGGCGGTGCGCGAAGCCATCGCCAGCGGCAAGGTGGCGCGCCTGATCGTGGCGCGCAAGCTGCCGCCGGTGCCGGGGCGCGACGCGGCCATCGTGGAAGTCTCGGAAAGCATCCACCGCTCCAATGCGCCGCGCCTGCTGGCCAATGGGCGTTTCGACTTGCATAGCTTCCAGAACCGCTTCCCGCAGGTGAAGGCTCGGGTGCGCCTGCTGCGGCGCGAGCCGCCTGTTGCGGGTGCGCGCGGCTTCGAGCTGTCCGGCATTGTGCTGGAACCGCCGGCGCCGCGCGACGTGGAGCTGACCTCGGTGGCGGGGGAAGGCACGGTGGTGGAGCACCATGACGGCATTGATTACCTGGTCTCGTCGACCGAAGGATTCATCAACGTCGACAGCAAGAGCAAGCGCATTTCCATCGGCCCCAAGATCATCAGCCGCGAGGGCGTGTCCGCGCGCACCACCGGCAACCTGCAGCTCGATGGCGACTACGAGGAATTCGGCGAAGTGCAGGAACAGCGCACGGTCGAAGGCTGCAACATCACCGTGCATGCCGACGTCTACGGCCATATCATTTCGCGCGGCGGCACCATCGCCCTGCAAAAGAACCTGATGGGCGGCAGCGCCACCAATGCCGACGGCAATATCCGCGTGGCGGGTGTAGCCTCCGGCGCGCTGCTGCAGGCAAAGCAGGGCGAAGTCGTGCTGGGCAAGGCGCAGAACTGCGTGATTACCGGCACCCGCGTGATCATCACCGAGGCTTACAACTGCGAGATCATGGCGGACGAAGTGCTGGTCAAGCTGGCCGCCGGCTGCGCCATCGCCGCGCGCCGCATCGAGATCGACAACGCCGGTCCGCGCAAGCAGGCCGAAATGCAGCTGCATGTGATGGTGCCCGACACGTCGAAATACGACGAAAAGCTGGCCGAATGCGCCGTCCGCGCCGAAAAGAATGAGCTACAGGCCGAGCGCTGCAAGTCGCAGATGGAGGAAATCACTTCCGACCAGGAAGTGCGCAACTACCTGCAATTGGCCAGCAAGGTGCGCAGGCAGGAAGTGACGCTGAACCTGGAGCAGCTGGCGCTGTTCCAGAAAATGGCGCTGAAAGTCGGCCCTTCGCTGAAGATGGTGGCGCGCCTGCAGGTGGCGATGAAGGAAGCCCAGGCCGCGCAGCAAAAAGAGCAGGAGCTGGGCGAACACGTCTACAAGCAAAAGCTGATGGTGATCGGCAGCGCACGCTGCACGGTGCGGCAGGTGACGGGCGAGCTACTTGTGCGCAAGCTGGTGTTCAATCCCGATCTGGGCCCGGCTTATTTGCTGCCGCCAAAAGAAGTGAAGCTGCGCGTGCGCGCCGCGCTGGGCAGCCAGCAGCCCCTATTCCACGGCAGCGCCGGCAGCTTCGACTGGAGCGCCAGCGCCGCTTGAAATGTCCACCTTGGGGTCAGGAACAGAAGTGGACATTCTTTTGGGAATGTCCACTTTCGTTCCTGACCCCACGGTGGACATTTTAGTTTAGATGGCGGCGTAGCAGGGCATGGCGCCCAGGGGCAGGTCGTGGAACAGGTTGTGGTCGGTGTCGTTGATCATGCGGTTGGCTTGCAGCAGGCGGATTTTCGACAGGTAGTCGCCTACCGCCAGCACGCGTCCCATCGGCGACAGTGCGCCGCCGCCGCGCGTGTCTTCCTGCTCGCGGATCGCTTGCGTGATCGCGGGCGAGAAATTCCATGCTTCCGAAATACCGGCCGAAATGGCGCGTCCTTCGCGCGCCAGTCGGGCGCGGAAGGTGGCCGAACCCAGTTCGCCCGGTTTGGCGCCCGCGCCGTCCATTACGCGCAAGGCGGTCAACAAGCCGGAGTTCAGAACCAGCCCGGCCAGGAAGGCTTCAAACGGTTCGACCCCGAATTCCGGCGCCAGCATGCGGCAGGCGATGGCGCTCTTTTCCGATTGATCCCAGATGCGCGGCGCCAGCTGCTTGGTATAGTGACCCGAGTTCAGGTCGATGATGGGGCGGAAGGCAACGGAGGTGATCAGCTGGCGCAAGCCTTCCTGGCCAACGACGATCACCGCATGCTCGACGCTCTTGATGGTGGTGGGCTCGCCGCTATTGAGGATGGCTGCATTGGCCAGGCGCAGCACGGAGCCCACCAGTACCAGGTCGCTGGAGATATTGCGGGCGATGTCGGCGCCGGCGAAGTTCTCGCTGCGCAGGCTTTGCAGCAGTTGCGGGATCACGCCCGGCATACGGCGCAGCATGTCGGCGGCGTTGTGGCCCGATTGCGCGGCCATGATCAATTCGTGCAATACGCGGCCTTCGGGGGCGTTGGTGTCGAACGCTTCGTCTTCGCGCAGGTTGAATAGCCAGCGCTGGAAGGTGGAGTTGACCAGGTCCTTCTGCTCGAAATCGGGGCCGCCTTCAGCAGCGGGCGACAGGACGTGGCGGGGCGGCGCTGCCGGCTGCTGCGCCGGCGCGCGTTCCATAGCCGGCGCAGGGCTGCTTTCAGGTTTGGAGAGCAGTCGCTTCAGCCATTGGTACATTGTTGCTTTCCCCAGCAATTGTCATGAAAGCATTGTAGCCCAGGCTGCATCCTTTGAGGATGGTCAAACTGCTTGCTGTTGCGTAACTGTACGATGGCATGAAGTATCACCGGAATCAGAGGAGCACTAATGGAAGCCGACCTGCGACAGTACCTGACGTTCCGCCTGGGCGGCCTTGAGTATGCGCTGGACTACCGCCGCGTGCAGGAATTGCGTCCCTTGAGCGCGCTCGAACGCATCGCATCGGGCGGGGAGCTGGTGGAAGGCGTGGCCTTATCGCGCGGCGTGATCATGCCTATCGTCGACATGCGCGTGGCCTTCGGTCCGCGCCCGCCGGCGCACGATCCGCGCACGGACGTGATTATCCTGCAGCTATCGACTTGTGTGATGGGGATGGTGACCGATGGCGTGACCGACCTGGTCACGCTGCCCGCGTCGGCAATCCATCCTTTGCCGCATGTGGGCGAGGACGTGGATTACCTGCTGGGGATGGGGCAGTTGGGCGAGCGCCGTTTGATCGTGCTCGATATCGACCGCCTGATGGCGATGCGCGGGGCATTGCGCCCGGCGCATGGACATCAAGCTGCCAATGCTTCCAGCTGCTCCTGAAGCTCGAGCCATTCGCCTTCCAGCTGTTCCAGCTCCTTGCTGCATTCGACCTGGTCGGCTAACAGGGTTTTCAGCTTAGGCTTGTTCTCGGCTTCGTAGATGGCCGGATCGGCCAGCGCGGCGTCGATCGTGGCTTTCTGCTCGCTGCGCTGGGCCATGGCCGTTTCCACCTTCTTCAGGCGGTTTTCCAGCGGTTTGCGCTGGGCCGACAGACGCTGGCGCTGCTCGGCTTCCAGGCGCTTTTGCTCCTTGCGGTCGGCAGCCGACAGGGGCGCTTCTTCGGCTGCGCCGGCCGAGATGGTGCTGGCAGCACCGGCACTGGCAGGGGCCGCAGCTGCCGGCTTGGCCATCTTGGTTTGCAGCAGCCAGTCCTTGTATTCATCGAGGTCGCCGTCGAACTCGCGCAGGCGGCCGCTTTCGACGATGATGAATTGTTCGGTTGTGGCGCGCAGCAAGTGGCGATCGTGGGACACGACCAGCAGCGTGCCCTCGAACTGGGCCAGCGCATCGGTCAGCGCTTCGCGGGTTTCCAGGTCCAGGTGGTTGGTCGGTTCGTCCAGCAGCAGCAGGTTAGGGCGCTGCCACACGATCAGGGCCAGCGCCAGGCGCGCCTTCTCGCCGCCGGAGAACGGGGCGATCTTGCTGGTTACCATATCGCCAGGGAAGTTGAAGCTGCCCAGGAAGTTGCGCAGCTCCTGCTCGCGCACGGTCGGCGCCATTTTCTGCAAGTGCCACAGCGGCGATTCGTCGTGGCGCAGCATCTCCACCTGGTGCTGGGCGAAGTAGCCGATCACCAGGCCTTTGCCGGTGGTCGCGGTGCCCGTCAGCGGGTCGATGTCGCCGGCGATGGTTTTGATCAGCGTCGATTTACCGGCGCCGTTCACGCCCAGCAGGCCGATACGCTGGCCCTGCACCAGGGAGAAGGTCACGCCGCGCACGATGGTCTTGTCGCCCTCGTCGGTGTGGTAGCCGCAGTTGACGTCTTCCATCACGAGCAGCGGATTCGGTGCGCTGACCGGGTCGCGGAACTCGAAGCTGAATTCAGCGGCCGCGCGCAGCGGGGCCAATTCTTCCATCTTCGCCAGCTGCTTCATGCGGGACTGCGCCTGGCGGGCCTTGGTAGCCTTGGCCTTGAAGCGGTCGATGAACGACTGCAGGTGGGCGCGGGCGCGCTGCTGCTTCTCGATGGCCGAAGCTTGCAGCACCAGGTGCGCGGCGCGCTGGCGCTCGAAGCCGGAGTAGTTGCCGGAGTAGCGTTTCAGCTTGCGGTCGTCGATGTGGACGATCACGTTCACGATCTCGTCGAGGAAATCGCGGTCGTGGGAAATGATGATCAGGGTGCCCGGGTAGCGCTTCAGCCAGTCTTCCAGCCAGATGATCGCGTCCAGGTCCAGGTGGTTGGTCGGCTCGTCAAGCAGCAGCAGGTCGGAAGGGCACATCAGCGCCTGCGCCAGGTTCAGGCGCATACGCCAGCCGCCCGAGAAACTGGCGACCGGCTGCTGCATCTGCTCCAGCGAGAAGCCCAGGCCAAGCAGCAGTTGCTCGGCGCGCGACTGCACGGTGTAGGCGTCGGCGTCAGCCAGCTCGGTGTGGACGTGGGCGATGTCGATGCCGTGTTCCGGCGAATCGGGCATCGCTTCCAGGCGCGCCAGTTCGGCTTGCAGCTCGCGCAGGTGGGCATCGCCGTCGATGGCGTAGTCGATGGCGGTGCGCGGCAGGGCAGGGGTTTCCTGCGCCACGTAGGCCATGCGCCAGCTTTTCGGGAAGTCGATGTCGCCCAGGTCCGGGTGCAGCTCGTTGCGCAGCATGGCGAACAGGCTGGATTTGCCGGCGCCGTTGGCGCCGATCAGGCCGATTTTGTCGCCTGGGTTCAGGGTCAGGTCGGCGTTTTCCAGCAGCGGCTTCAGGCCGCGCATCAGGCTGACGTTTGTGAAGCGGATCATTTTCGTTGGTCGTTTCTGTAAAACCGGTAAACCGGTGTCAGACCCGCAGGGTCAGACACCTGGCCTGCGGCAGCCGCGTTACCGGTGTCTGACCCTGCGGGTCAGACACCGACTTGCCGGTTTAGTTTTTCAGTTGGTCAGCGGTCAGCAGGAACACCATATCATCGCCCTGGCTGGTGGTCAGCCAGGTCAGGCCCAGGTGGCCGAAGGCCGCCTCGGCGAATTCTTTCTCATTGCCGATTTCCACGATCAGCAGGCCGTCGTCGGTCAGGCGCTCAGCCGCGCCGGCGACGATCTTGCGCACCAGGTCCATGCCATCGGCGCCGCCATCCAGCGCAATCTGCGGCTCGTGCAGGTATTCCTGCGGCAGCTTGGACATTGACGAAGAATTCACATACGGCGGGTTGGTGATGATCAGATCGTACTTTTTGCCGGCAGGGACATTGGCATACAGGTCCGACTGGATCAGGTTCAGGCGGTCGCCAAGTTCGTACTTGTCGACGTTCTTGCGCGCCACTTGCAAGGCGTCGCCGGAAATATCAACCGCATCCACTTCCGCATCCGGGAAGGCGTCGGCCATCATGATCGCCAGGCAGCCGGAACCCGTGCACAGTTCCAGGATGTTGGAAACGTTCTCCGCGTCGTTGACCCAAGGCGCGAAGTAGTTCGGGATCAGTTCGGCGATGTAGGAGCGCGGCACGATGACTCGCTCGTCCACGTAGAAGTTGTAAGTGCCCAGCCAGGCTTCGTTGGTGATATAGGCGGCCGGTACGCGGTCCTTGGCGCGGCGCTCGATCACGGCCAGCACTTCGGCCACTTCTTCCGGCTGCAGGCGCGCGTCCATGAACGGCTCCAGGCGGTCCAGCGGCAGCGCCAGGGTGTGCAGGGTCAGGTAGGCCGCTTCGTCGTAAGCCTCGGCGCTGCCATGGCCGAAGAACAGCTTGGCCTTGTTGAAGCGGGTGACTGCGTGGCGAATCAGGTCGCGCGGGGTGGTGTACAGGGTGGTATCCATAGTGTTCTTCTTAGCGCAGGAGGTTTTCCAGGGTGCGGCGGTAGATGTTCTTCAGCGGATCGATGAAGCGCACTTCGATGTGCTCGTCGATCTTGTGGATGCTGGCATTCGGGGGGCCAAATTCTATCACCTGGGGGCAGATCTGGGCGATGAAGCGCCCGTCGGAGGTGCCGCCGGTGGTGGACAGTTCGGTGTCGACGCCCGTTTCATCCTTGATCGCATGGCACAGCGCGTCGGACAGCGTGCCGCGCGTGGTCAGGAAGGGCAGGCCGGACAGCACCCAGTCCAGCTGGTAGTCCAGGCCGTGCTTGTCGAGGATGGCGTGTACGCGCTCGCGCAGGTTTTCGTGCGTGGACGCGGTCGAGAAGCGGAAGTTGAAGTCGATATGCATATCGCCCGGAATCACATTGTTCGCGCCCGTGCCGGCCTTGATGTTCGACATCTGCCAGGAGGTCGGCAGGTAGTACTCATTGCCGTGGTCCCAGACTTCCGCCACCAGGTCGGCCAGCGCAGGCGCGGCCAGGTGGATCGGGTTCTTCGCCAGTTGCGGGTAGGCGATGTGGCCTTGCACACCCTTGATGGTCAGGCTGCCGGACAGCGAACCACGGCGGCCGTTCTTGATCACATCGCCCAGGGTTTTGTCGGAGGTCGGCTCGCCGACGATGCAGTAGTCGATGCTCTCGTTGCGAGCCTTCAGCTTCTCCACCACCTTGATGGTGCCGTCCGTTGCTGGGCCCTCTTCATCGGAGGTGATGAGGAAGGCGATTGAGCCTTTGTGGCCAGGGTTCGCTGCCAGGAATTCCTCGCAAGCGACCACCATGGCGGCGATAGACGTCTTCATGTCGGCAGCGCCGCGGCCATACAGCTTGCCGTCGCGGTGGGTCGGGTAGAAGGGCTCGGACGACCATTTCTCAACCGGGCCGGTCGGCACCACGTCGGTATGGCCGGCGAATACCAGCACCGGGCTCTCGGTACCTTTGCGCGCCCACAGGTTGGTCACTTCGCCGGATACGATGGTCTCGCATTTAAAGCCGATCGGCTCAAGCCACGATTTCAAATGATCCTGGCAGCCCTTATCGTCCGGCGTGACCGACTCGCGGCCCAGCAGCTTTTCGGTCAGGTCGAGGGTGCGGGAAGCGCTCATGCTGCGAAGATTTCCTGGTACATGGCGTCATTGAAGCCGACGTGGGCTTTCGCACCGGCGCCGACCAGCACCGGGCGCTTGATCACGGACGGATTTTCCAGCATCAGCGCAAGCGCGGCATCGGCATTGGTGACAACGGCCTTGCGCTCGTCGGGCAGGGCGCGCCAGGTGGTGCCTTTCTTATTGACCAGCACTTCCCAGTCCAGGGTTTTCAGCCAGGTGCGCACGGTGGCTTCGTCCAGGCCTTGCTTCTTGAAGTCGTGGAAGGTGAAGTCGTGCTGCGCGCCAGCCAGCCACACGCGGGCTTTCTTGACGGTGTCGCAGTTCGGGATGCCGTAGAGAGTAATCATTCGAGTTTGTTGTGCGGGGGCCGCCCGGCGGGCGAAGGACGACATTATATCCCGCCGCGCATGGCGCAAGGCTGCTCGCAGGGGCTTGGTTAACTTAACTTTTACTAGTAACAATTGTGTGGTTGTTAAGCAACATTATTAATCGCTCAATTGACGTTTATGTATCACTGGTGGTCTGATGGTCGCCACATCCTCATGGAGATCATCAGAATGAAACACAAGGTTTTACCCCTCGCAGTAAACCTGGCCATGGCTACTTTGGCCCTCGCGCCCGCAGCACAAGCGCAATCCACCTCCGGACCGGAAGCATCGCAACCGATCCAGCGCGTGGAAATCACCGGCTCGAACATTCGCCGTACCGACAAGGAAACCCCAAGCCCGGTGCAGGTACTGACCGCGCAAGACCTGAAAAACTCCGGCTACACCTCGGTGTCGGACGTGCTGCGTAATGTCACGGCCAACGGCCAGGGTACGCTGTCGCAGTCCTTCAGCGGCGCCTTCGCCGGCGGCGCAACGGGCATCTCGCTGCGCGGCCTGTCGGTCGGCGCAACCCTGGTGCTGATCGACGGCCACCGCATGGCGCCTTATGCGCTGTCGGACGATGGCCAGCGCAGCTTCGTCGACATTAGCCAGATCCCGTTTGAAGCCATCGAGCGTATCGAAATCCTTAAGGACGGCGCCTCGTCGGTGTACGGCTCCGACGCCGTAGCCGGCGTGGTCAACGTGATCCTGAAAAAGAGCGTCGTCGGCGGCAGCATTTCGGCCGAAGGCGGCGAGTCTTCCCACCGCGATGGCAAGACTGTTCACGTATCCGGCATCTACGGCTGGGGCGACCTGGGGACGGAAGGCCATAACACCTACCTGGCAGTCGAGTACCGCAAGCAGAAGAAAATCCTGGTGACCGATCGCCTGGGCAAAGACTTCACCCGCACCGACTGGACCGCGCTGGGCGGCCGTGACCGCAGCCGCGGCGTGCCTACGCCTTCCAACGGCGGCTTGCCTGGTTCGACCACTGGCTATTTCATTGACCCGGACACCTTTGAAATCTCCGGCTTCCTGCCAGGCTGTAACCAGACGATGCTGGACGCCAAGCAGTGCGCCTACCACGACGAAGACCTGGAACTGCAGCCGGAAACCAGGAACATCAACCTGATCGCTTCCCACATCCAGAACTTGGGCAGCGGCTGGCAATTGAACCTGAAGGGTTCCGTGTTCCAGTCCGACGCGGAGCAGTTGGGCCGTTATGCCACCTCCGGCGCCAACGGCGGCGGCCTGACGGCGCTGCAATATGGCCCGAAATATCCAAACCCGGTCTCCACACCGCTGGCCGGCCCGCTGCAACTGACTGTGCCAGCCAGCTATCCGGGCAATCCGACCGGCCTGCCGCAGCTGCTGCAATATAACTTCCCTGAGCTGGGCGGCGGCCGCACCGAACTGAAGGCGCGCACCCTGCGCTTTGTGGGCGACCTGACCGGTACGATCGGCAGCTGGGATGTGACCGCGTCCGTGGGCTGGAGCCGCAGCCGCGTCAAGCAGGCTATCGACGGCAACTTCAACCTGGCGAACCTGCAGGCTGCGTTCAACGATCCGACCCACCCATACCTGGTGGGCCAGGCTGCATCGGGCAATGCCGCGACCCTGCGCCAGTTCATCGCGCCGACCGCACATACCGAAGCGACCAGCACCCTGGAATATATGAGCCTGCGCGGTTCGCGTGAGCTGATGGACCTGGCCGGCGGCCCGCTGTCTCTGGGACTGGGCGCGGAATATGTCCGCCGCAAGCTCGACGCCGTGGCGCCTGATGCGGTGGAATCCGGCGAGCAGATTGGTAACAATGCCTGGGCAATCGGCAAGCAAAGCATCGGCGCGACCTATGCCGAGCTGGTGGCTCCGGTCATGAAGAACCTGGAACTGGACGCGTCGGTGCGGTTTGACCGCGTGATGGGCCTGGCCAAGGCGACCACGCCGAAAGTCGGCTTCAAGTACGTGCCGCTGAAAGAAATGACACTGCGCGGTACTTACACCAAGGGCTTCCGCGCCCCGAACCCGGCCGAAACCGGCAATACCGGCGCCTTCTTCGGCGCCAACGGTGTGCCTGACCCGATTCTGTGCCCGAACGATGGTCCGGATCCAACCGTCATTCCAGGCAACTACCCGCTGCAATGCTCGGTGGGCCTGGGCGGCGCTCAGCAGCCTGGCAAGAACCTGAAGCCGGAGAAATCGCAGTCCTATACCCTGGGCATGATCATCGAGCCAAGCAAGATGTTCAATATGTCGGCGGACTACTACCACATCAAGATGACGAACCAGATCATCAGCGCCATCAGCGATCCTAATTACGATCCGATGCCGTTCGTGGTGCGTGGTACGCCAGTGGCGCAGCCGTTCATCCTGCCGGATGGTACTCAGGGCACCAACACCCCGTCGGTGGGTAATATGCTGTTCGCACCGTATCCTTACGAGAATGCGTCGGCCACCACCACGCGCGGCCTGGATATCGATATGCGCTTCCGCTTCAATGTGGAAGGCGTCGGCAAGTTCACTGCGGAGCTGATCGAGTCGCATATGTTCAGCTACAAGCAGGCCATCACTGGCGGCCCGACTGTGGAACTGGCAGGCACCCACGGTCCTTCCGGCGTGTCGGGCGATACGGGTAATCCGAAAGACCGCGCGCAACTGATCCTCGGCTTCGACAACGGCCCGTTGAATGTGACCGGCACGACGAACTGGATTTCCGGTTACGACGTGATCGACCCATCCAGCGCATCGGCACTGACCTGTAAGTCTGCTATCGCCAACGGCAGTGGCGCATTCGCCAACCCACCGGCCGAGTTCTGCCGCGTGAAGCACTTCACCACGTTCGACCTGAACGTGAACTACAAGCTGAGCGACAAATGGACGGTGCACGGTTCGATCCTGAACCTGTTCAACAAGCAGCCGCCGCTGGACTTCCAGACCTACGGCAGCGCAGCGTCGACCTTCTACAACCCAGCCCTGCACCAATCGGGCGCAGTTGGCCGCTTCTTCAACATCGGGGCCAACTACAAGTTCTAATTCATAGGGCTTGACCACAGCATGCGCCGCTTGCCAGCAATGGCAGGCGGCGCATTTTTTATGGAGCGCAGAAGGCGGGGATGTAGATATCGTTGAATTCGGGCGGGAGGCGCTTTGGGCGGCCGGTAGAGAGTTCGATGCAGACCAGCTCCCAGCGCGCACGCAGCACGGTGGCGTTGTCGCTTTGCCGCACTAGCTGGAAGCAGCGCTGCATCGATAGCGGGCTGTCGCCCGGCAGCAGCCAGGTGCCAAGCTGTAGCGCCTCGCCTTTATTGGTCGCGAAGATGTAATCGAACTCGCTGCGGCGGATCGCCATGCCGCGGTCCAGGCGCTTGTAGTCGGCCAGGGTCAGGCCAAGCGCGTTGGAATGCGCCCAGCCGGCTTCTTCGCACCAGCGCACGTAGACGGCGTTATTGGTGTGGTCCATACCATCAATATCGACCGCTGCCGGCGATACCTGCAGGATAAATGGATTGGCGCGGTCCCAGTGCTGCGCGGATAAAATCAACGGCTCTTGAGGATGGAGCCGAGAACGCCGCGGATGATTTCGCGGCCGACTTGCGAGCCGATGCTGCGGGCGGCGGACTTGACCATCGCTTGCACGGCGGAGTCGCGCTTGCTGCTCCCGCTGCCGAATATGCCGCCCAACACGTCGCCGAAAATGGAGCCACCGCTGTCTGCTGGCGCTGGAGCCGGGGCAGGCGCTGGCGCCGGGGTACGGCCCATTGGTGCGCTGTCGGCTGGCGCTGAGGCACGGCCGCCGCTAGCATTGGCTACACGTCCCGTCAGTTTTTCGTAGGCCGATTCGCGGTCCACTTCTTTTTCATACACGCCAGCGACAACGGAATTGTCGCGCGCGGCCTGGCGTTCGGCTGGCGTGATCGGACCCAGTTGCGATGCCGGCGGCAGCACGAAAGCGCGCTGCACGATCTGCGGCGTGCCCTTCTCGTCGAGGAAGGACACCAGCGCTTCGCCCACGCCAAGTTCCGTGATCACCTGCGCGACGTCGATGGCGGGATTCGGGCGGAAAGTTTCGGCCGCCGATTTAACGGCTTTCTGGTCGCGCGGCGTGTAAGCGCGCAGGGCGTGCTGTACACGGTTGCCCAACTGGCCCAGCACGGTTTCCGGAATGTCGAGCGGGTTCTGGGTAATGAAGTAGACGCCAACGCCTTTGGAGCGGATCAGGCGCACCACCTGTTCAATCTTTTGCAGCAGCGCTTTCGGCGCTTCGGCAAACAGCAGGTGGGCTTCGTCGAAGAAGAAGACCAGCTTAGGCTTATCGAGGTCGCCCACTTCCGGCAGGTTTTCGAACAGTTCGGACAGCATCCACAGCAGGAACACGGCGTAGATGCGCGGCGCGTTCATCAGCTTGTCGGCGGCGAGGATATTGACTACGCCCTTGCCCGCAGCATCGGTTTGCAGCAGGTCGTCGATATTGAGCATAGGCTCGCCGAAGAATTCGTCGCCGCCTTGTTCTTCAATCGTCAGCAGGCCGCGCTGGATAGCGCCGATGCTGGCGGCGCTCACGTTGCCGTAGCTGGTCTTGTAGTCGGCGGCATTGTCGCCCACATGCTGCAGCATGGCGCGCAGGTCCTTGGTGTCGAGCAGCAGCAAGCCGTTATCGTCGGCGATCTTGAACACCAGTTGCAGCACGCCTTCCTGGGTGTCGTTCAGGTTCAGCATGCGGGCAAGCAGGGTAGGTCCCAGGTCCGAAATGGTGGCGCGTACCGGGTGGCCCTGTTCGCCGAACACGTCCCAGAAAGTGACGGGGCAGCCGGCCCACTGCGGGGTTTCCAGTTTCAGCGCTTCCAGGCGCTTGGCCATCTTCTCGCCCAGCACGCCCGGTTTCGCCATGCCGGACAGGTCGCCCTTGATGTCGGCCATGAAGACCGGCACGCCGATGTCGGACAAGGACTGCGCCATGCGCTGCAACGTGACCGTCTTGCCGGTGCCGGTGGCGCCGGTAATGCAACCGTGACGGTTCACCAGGTTGGACAGCAGGTCGAGGGAAAGGGATTCGCTTTTTGCGATGGGCAGGGCAATGCTCATGTGGGCGGAATTTCTTGTTGATATGAAATTCCGATCATACCATCAGCACCAGCGAGATCGATTCCGAGTTGCTAGCAGGGCGAGGCCAAGCAGCATAAGCGCGGCGGTTGCTGGTTCAGGAACTGTCGTCAGGCGGTAGTTCGTGCCGGAGCCGGAAGTGAGGGTCGTGCCTTGCGGCGCAATGATTTCAAGGGTCACCGTATCGCCGAAATGGGCGAAGCCGCCGAAACTGCCGCTGACCTGCAAGAGGGCGTCAAGCGAAAGCTGGGTTCCATATTCGAGCTCGAAAGTCCCGGTCAGCCCGCCGCCTTGCGCAGCGCTCGGCTGGGCCAGCGGGAGCCCGCCAAAATAGTCGGCCACCAGCGCAACCTGGTTGCCGTCCACGTTCAGAGAAATCGACATGCTGGCCGTGGTGCCAATGGTCGCCTCGCCAACGCCGCCCATCGTTCCGTCCGTATGGAGGATAAAGGTCACCATCTGCGGACCGGTGAGGCCGCCCAGCGTGATCCAATCATTAAACTGGGCCAAAGAGTTGCCGGAGCTGAAGGTATAGGGGGAGCTGGTATAGGAACTGTCCACGCTCGCTTTCAGAGTGCCGTAACTGGCCTGGGACGATGCGCCACCGTATAAGTTGCTGAAGGAAAGGGCGCTGCCACTCAGGGATGTGGAGCTAACGATCGTGGGAGGAAGGCAGTTGGGGCCGCAGGAGACGTAGTTAATGGTGGACAGCAGCGAAGCCTTGGCGAACGGTCCACTCAGCAGCAAGATGGCTAGCAGAAACAGTCGTAGCAAGGATTTCATTTGCTTCCCCTCCGTGGATTGCTGATGTGGAGGGAATGCAAGAAATGCGCCCAAACAACTAAGTCCCTAGTATTCAGTGACTTATGGTTGTGGGCGCGTCGCTTCCGCGATGCAACTGTAAAGATTTACGACAGTGCGGCTCAGGAGTTCAGGGTGAACTCGGTGAAGGAGGCGTCGGTCGGCGATTTCAGCTCTTCTTCCTCGACTGGAGGAGGCGCTTCCATACCGTGGTTCAGCAGCCACAGAAGGTTGGTCGCCGAGTCGGCGTTGGCCAGCGCTTCGTCTTTCGTGATCGCGCCATCCATCACGAGCTTGTACAGCGCCTGTTCGAAGGACTGCGAGCCTGGCGAGAGCGATTTTTCCAGCGCTTCCTTGATCTGGCCGATTTCGCCTTTTTCGATCAGGTCGGAGATGTAGCGCGTGTTGACCATGATTTCCACCGCAGGCGTACGGGTGCCGCCGCCGGCCGAACGGATCAGGCGCTGCGACACGATGGCCTTGATGGTCGAGGACAAATCCTGCAGCAGTGCCGGGCGGTTCTCGATCGGGTAGAAGGAAATAATACGATTCAGCGCGTTGTACGAGTTATTCGCGTGCAGGGTCGCCAGCACCAGGTGGCCGGACTGCGCGTAGGCCATTGCCGAAGCCATGGTTTCGCGGTCGCGGATCTCGCCGATCAGGATGCAGTCCGGTGCCTGGCGCATGGAGTTGCGCAGCGCGGTGTAGAAGTCTTTGGCATCGCTGCCGATTTCACGCTGGTTGACGATCGATTTCTTATTGCGGAACAGGTATTCGATCGGGTCTTCCAGGGTCAGGATGTGGCCCGAGCGCAGTTCGTTGCGGTGGTCCAGCATCGAGGCAATGGTGGTCGACTTGCCGGAGCCGGTGGCGCCGACCAGCAGCACCAGGCCGCGTTTTTCCATGATCAGGTCGGCCAGCACCGGCGGCAGTCCGAGTTCGCCCAGCGGCGGGATGCTGGCCGGGACGAAACGGAAGACGGCGGAAATGCTGCCGCGCTGGCGGAAGGCTGACAAACGGAAGCGGCCAAGGTTGGCCACGGAGATACCCATGTTCAGCTCATTGGTGTCGTCCAGCTCCGTCATCTGCTCCGGAGAGCAGACTTCGGCCAGCAGGGCGCGCAGGTTGTCGGGCTCGAGCTTTTGCTGGTTGATGGGGATCAGGATGCCGTTGATTTTCAAGTGCACCGGCGAGCCTACGGCGAAAAACATGTCCGAGGCGTTTTTTTCCTTCATCAGCTGGAACAGGCGGTCCATTGCCATTTTTTGGGTATCTCCTCTTTTTTGAACCCGTTACGGCGGTTTAAACGCCGCGCAGCAGTTCGTTAATGCCTGTTTTAGCGCGAGTCTGTGCATCCACTCGCTTCACGATTACGGCGCAGTACAAGCTGTATTTGCCGTCAGCCGACGGCAGCGAACCCGAAACGACCACCGAGCCAGCCGGTACGCGGCCATAGAATACCTCGCCAGTGGTGCGGTCGTAAATCTTAGTGGACTGGCCGATGTACACGCCCATCGAAATTACGGAGTTTTCTTCGACGATCACGCCTTCCACGATCTCGGAACGGGCGCCGATGAAGCAGTTGTCTTCGATGATGGTCGGATTGGCTTGCATTGGTTCCAGGACGCCGCCGATGCCCACGCCGCCGGACAGGTGGACGTTCTTGCCGATCTGTGCGCAGGAACCCACGGTAGCCCAGGTGTCGACCATCGCGCCTTCGTCAACGTAGGCGCCGATGTTTACGTAGGAAGGCATCAGCACCACGTTTTTGCCGATGAAGGAGCCGCGGCGCGCCACAGCTGGCGGCACCACGCGGAAGCCGCCTTTGGCGAAATCTTCGGCGGAGTAGTTGGCGAACTTGGTCGGAACCTTGTCGTAGAACTGCATGGTGCCGTCGGAAGGCATGACCACGTTGTTCTCCAGGCGGAAGGACAGCAGCACGGCCTTCTTGACCCACTGGTTGACGATCCAGGCGCCGTTTTCTTTCTGGGCTACGCGCAGCGAGCCGTTGTCCAGGCCGGCCAGCACGTGGTTGACGGCATCGCGCACTTCAGCGGTGGCGTTGGACGGGTTGATCTCGGCGCGGTTGTCCCACGCGGTTTCGATGATTTGCTGGATGCTCATTTTTACTGGCTTTTCAGTTGATGACAGAATTGGACGATTCGGCGCGCCGCTTCAAGGCCTTCCTCGGTTCCGGCAACCAGCGCCATACGGATGCGGTTGCGGCCCGGGTTGATGCCGTGGGCGTCGCGCGCCAGGTAGCTACCCGGCAGCACGGTGACATTGTACTCGGCGTGCAGGCGGCGGGCGAATTCAGTATCGGACAGGCCGGTGCGGGTCACGTCGGCCCACAGGTAGAAGCCGGCGTCCGGCATTTGCACGTCCATCACCTCCTGGATAAGGGGCGTGATGGCGGCGAACTTGGCGCGGTATTGCGCGCGGTTTTCCTCGACATGGGTTTCGTCGTTCCAGGCGGCGACAGAGGCGGCCTGCACGTGCGGGCCCATGGCGCTGCCGTGGTAGGTGCGGTACAGCAGGAATTTCTTCAGCACTTGCGCATCGCCGGCCACGAAACCGGAGCGCATGCCCGGTACGTTGGAGCGCTTGGACAGGCTGGAAAACACCACCAGGCGGGCATACGGCTCGCCAACCTTGGTCAGGCCCAGGATATTGGCGGCCTGCATGGCGCCCAGCGGCGCTTCGTCGCCGTGGTAGATCTCCGAATAGCACTCGTCGGCGGCGATGATGAAGTTGTATCGCTCGGACAGGGCGAACAGGTGTTCCCAGTCGGTCAGCGTGAGCACGGCGCCGGTCGGGTTGCCCGGCGAGCAGATATACAGCAGGCGCACGCGCTGCCAGACTTCTTCCGGCACGCTGTCGTAATCCGGCGCGAAATTGCGGGCCGGGTCGGAGTTCACGAAATACGGCTCGGCGCCGGCCAGGAAAGCCGCGCCTTCATAGATCTGGTAGAACGGGTTGGGGCACATCACCAGCGCGCCGGTGTCAGGCACGATCACGGTCTGCGCCAGCGCAAACAGGGCTTCACGCGAGCCGTTCACCGGCAGCACTTGGGTGGCGCGGTCCAGCGTCGGCAGGTCGTAGCGGCGCTCCAGCCAGGAGGCGATCGCGTCGCGCAGTGCTTCGCTGCCGGCGGTCACCGGGTAGCTGGCCAGGCCGTCGAGGTTGTCGACCAGGGCCTGGCGGATGAAGGCCGGGGTAGGGTGTTTCGGTTCGCCCATGCCAAGGCTGATTGGCTTGAAAGCGGGATTGGGAGTGCTGCCGGCGAACAGCTGGCGCAGTTTTTCAAACGGGTAGGGCTGCAGCTTGTCGAGATGTGGATTCATGGCGAATGCGGCTGGTTGAGCTATTGATTATATAGCGAGGCGCGCAACAGTGTCGGTGCTGCCATTATGACAATGGCCTGTGAACGGGCTATGATCAGCCAATGGACGCCTCGCTGCCAGAACCGGAGCTTCCCGTACGCGATGCCGCCGTGACGCGGCGCGTGGGGCAGTTGCGCCTTGGCGTAGGATTGGCGCAAGGCGTTGTGTTGTATTTTTTGTATCATGCGCTGCAATCAGGCAGCTGGCCGTCCGGCCACCCGGGGCTGCAAATCCCGCTGGTCATGTGCGCGATCGTGTTGCCGGCATTGCTGATATCCAGCCTGGGCCACCTTGACCGTCGCCAGCTGCTGCTTTGGCTGGGCGTCGCCGCGCTGGCGCTGGCCGCCGTATGCCTGCATGACGCCTGGCGCAATGCGCTCGATACGGCGCCGCTCAAACGTCCCTCGTTCCTGCTCTTCCCCTTCAGCGCGGGCTTTTTCTTTGTCGCCCACAGCCTGGTGCTGGCCGGCGCGCAGGACGGCCGCCGCATTGCGCACTACGCCACCTGTTTTGAAAGCGCCTGGAAGCTGGCTATACAACTGCTGTTTTCCGCCATGTTCGTGGCCGGCGTCTGGCTGGTCATGTGGCTGGGCGATGCCTTGTTCGATTTGCTCAAGCTGCATTTCCTGGGCGAGCTGCTGGTGAAATCATGGTTTTCGGTGCCGCTGGTGTGCGTGGCGTTTTCCAGCGCCATGCATACCACCGACGTGCGGCCCGCGATTGTGCGCGGCATCCGCAGCCTGCTGCTGGTGCTGATGGCGTGGATTCTGCCGATCGCCGTGCTGATGGTGGGCGGCTTCCTGGCCGCGTTGCCGTTCACCGGACTTGATCCGCTGTGGCAAACACGCCACGCCACCGCCGTGCTGCTGGCCAGTTGCGCAGTGCTCGTGGTGCTGGTCAATGCGGCTTTCCAGGCCGGCGATGCGGCGGCCGGGCTGGCGCTCAGCGTGCGTTTTGCGGCGCGGCTGGCGTGCTTCCTCCTGCTGCCGCTGGTCGCGCTGGGCGTGCATGCGCTTGGTTTGCGCGTTGGGGATTACGGCTGGACCACTGAGCGCGTGCTGGGCGCGGCTTGCCTGCTGGTTGCCGCGGTTTATGCGGGCGGGTATGCGCTGGCGGCCGCGCGCCGCGGCACGCCATGGCTCGATGGCTTGCGTAATGTGAACCTGGCGGCAGCCTTCCTGACGCTGGCCGTGTCGTTTGCCCTGTTCTCTCCAATTGCCGATCCGGCGCGCATTGCGGTGGGCGACCAAGTGGCGCGGCTTGAGCGCGGCGTGACGCAGGCGGCGCAATTCGATTACGCTTTCCTGCGCTTCCATGGGGCACGCTATGGCATGGAGGCGTTGCAGTCGCTGGCTGCGCGCGGCGCCGGCGCGCAGGCGGGGCTGGTGCGTACGCGCGCCACCGCCGCCTTGAACCAGCGCTACGAGGACCCGGGAACGGTGGGCGCTGCTTCGGCCGCCGACATTGCCGCGAACCTGAGTGTATGGCCGAAAGGCGCGCAATTGCCCGCCAGTTTCCTTGGCCAGGATTGGGCGGCTGCGCGCTTGCCGGCCATGACGCCGGGATGCCTGCGCCGCGCCGGCAGCAAATGCGATGCTTTCGTGCTTGATGCGGATGGCGATGGACGGCAGGATATCTTGCTCGTCGGGGCGACCCGGGGCGATGGCGCCGCGCTGCTGGAAGAACGCGACGGCCCCTGGCGGGTGATCGCCAGGCCGCCGGTGCAGCTGGCCGGCTGCAGCGCCGTGCTGGATCGCTTGCGGGCCGGCGAATTCTCCCTCGCCCCGCAGCGCCTGCGCGACATCGAGGCCGGCGGCCAGCGCCTGACACTGACACCTGCCGATGTCACTGCGCTCGATTGCACACCAGGCGCATCGCCAGCTTCGTCATCGGCGGGGCGCTAATTGCTGTTGACGCCCTGGCTTTCCAGCAGCGACTTCATGCGGCGCCAGTGCGATCCCCGCCAGAACACGCCGTGGCAGCAGTCGCACGTCAGGAATTCATCTTGCGTGGCGCGCACAGATGGCGGCAGCTTCTCCGCTACCTCGTCCTTCAGTACGGACCGCAGCGGCGCATTGCAAGCGAGGCATAGCGTGAATGGCCGCGCGCTGGCCGCAAGGTCCAGGCGCTGGAACATTTCTGCAAACTGCTGCGCAGGCTTCAAAGCCCGCACGTAGCAGCCATGGGTTATACCGCGCCGCTTCAAGAGGTCGCGATCGCGGGTGAGGGCGATGCGTCCTTCGTCGGCCGACAGCGCGGCCACAGTGGGATCATCGATCTGGTTGTCGTACAGCGTATCAAAACCCGCCATGCGCAGCAGCCGCGCCAGGCCGCCAAGATGAGCGTCCGCCACAAAGCGCGTTATGCGCAGCGGTTCGGCGCGCACATGCAACAGCGGCCGTACGTCGAAAGTCTCGAATTTGGGATAGACTGCCACGCGGTCCCCATCGCAAAGCAGGCGCTCGAAACCCGACGATTCGCCGTTGACCAGGATGAGTTCAACCTCGGTATGCGGCACGCCGAGCGCCTCGATCATGTGCTTGGTGGTGGCCGCTTGCGCGCACGGTACCGTGAATTCCATCTTGCGCCGCGCGCGCGGCAGGAAGTCGTTCAGTTCTTCGTAGAAACGGAAAGTGGCGCTGACCATACTGGAGATTACCATGCAAAAAATCACCCCGTGCCTGTGGTTCGATCATCAAGCCGAAGAAGCTGCCCGCTATTACACCGGCATCTTCAAGGACAGCAGGATCACCGAAACCAGTTACTACACGGATGCAGGCAAGGAAACCCACGGCCAGGCCGAGGGGAAAGTGCTGACCGTTGCTTTCGATTTGAACGGCCAGCCATTCAGCGCCCTGAATGGCGGCCCGAATTTCAAATTCAACGAAGCGTTGTCGCTGCAAGTGCCTTGCGACACGCAGGAAGAAATCGACTATTTTTGGGACAAGCTGGGTAGCGGCGGCGATCCGGCAGCCCAGATGTGCGGCTGGCTGAAGGACAAATATGGCCTGAGCTGGCAAATCTTCCCACGCGAGATGATGGACATGCTGCTGGACCCGGACCGCGAAAAAGCCGGCCGCGCCATGACGGCCATGATGGGGATGAAGAAAATGGACCTGGCGGCGCTGCGCAAGGCCTACAAGGGCTAGGCCGGCCGCAGCGGGCACTCCGCTATCTGCGCGTTGATGCGCCGTGCCAGTTCGCCGCGTAAGGCACGCAAGCCGTCGATGCGGCGGTCGACTTCGGCCAGCTTGGCCTGCAGCGCCGCGCGCACGGCTGCTGCGCTGTCGGAGGCGGGCGCCGTCAGCAGAGGCAAGTCCGCCTCGATCTCCTGCAAGGTAAAGCCCAGCGCCTGCGCGGTGCGGATATAGCGCAGCCAGTCCGCCGCTTCTTCCGGATATTCGCGGTAGCCGTTTGTGCCGCGGCGCGCTTGCAGCAAGCCGCGCTTCTCGTAGTAGCGCAAGGTGTCGCGGCTGATGCCCGTGACCTCCGCCAGTTCGCCGATCTGCATACCGCCTCTCCCAAAAGTGCTTGACCCTGGAGTGTACTCCAAGGTTTAAGCTGCGCAGCATGAAAACTCCAAACATCCAGAAACTGGTGCGCGCCAGCGCCGCCTACGACCTGCTGCTCACAGCACCTTTCGCCACCCCATGGACCTTCGCCATCGCGCACGGCCACCTCTCCGCGTTCAACCAGGTGCTGGGCGGTGCAGCGCTACCAAGCTTCGGCACCATGCATCTGCTGTTCGCCTGCCTGATGGGCAGTATTGTGCTGGTGTGGTCCTGGCTGCGCCTGCGCGACCCGCAGCCGCAGTTCGCCACCTACGATGGCGCGGCGCGCTTCCTTTTCAGCACCTGGTTCGCGTGGGCGCTTGCCGGCGGCGGGTTGCCGCTCGTGTGGCTGTTCATCGTCCCCGAATTCGCTTGGGGAGTCGCGCAGTGGTATGCTGTTCCTCCGATGAGCAGAAAGGGAGAGTGATATGCAAGCGCAACCTTTGATTGCTGTCAGCAACGTCGAAGCGACCAGCCGCTGGTACCAGAAAACCCTGGGCCTGAAGAGCGGACATGGCGGCAACGAATATGAACAATTACTGCATGACGGACGCATGGTGCTGCAACTGCACCGCTGGGACGCCCATCACCATCCCCACATCGGCAATCCCGAACAGCGCCCATATGGCAATGGCGCGCTGCTATGGTTCTGGACTGATGATTTCGACGACGCCGTGGACCGTGCCGCGGCGGCCGGGGCCACCGTGCTGGAAGGGCCGAAGGAAAACAGCAACGCCCAGCACCGCGAGCTGTGGCTGCGCGATCCGGAAGGCTATGTCGTCGTGCTGGCGGGGCCGTACGGCGACGTTGGCATGTGAACCTGGAGATTTATGAGAGTAAGGCTGTGGGCGCCGGCAATGCTGCTGGCCGTGGTGGGGACGTGTTCCGCGCAAGAGGCATGGCGCGGCATTTGGGAGGGAACGATCGGGCAGATGCCAGTGCGCGTCTGCCTCGATGGCAAGGGTGGCGAGGATTCGCGCTACTACTACCTTAAATATGGCAAGGACATCCTCCTGCATCAACCGGAGGGCGAGGAGGGCAGCTGGCTGGAAGGCGAGGAGTCTGCCGATAAGCCGAACGGAAAATGGCAGCTGGCTGCGGAAGGCGCCGATGCGCTGCGCGGCACTTGGCATAGCGCCAGCGCCAGTAAGCATCTGCCGATCGCGCTTAAGCGGACGGCGCTCCAGCTGGAGGGGGCTCCCAGCGTCTGTGAAGCGGAGTATTTCTTCAAGCCGGTGGCCGATGCCCAGAAGCTTGTGTCTGGCCCGTTGCAGGCTTTCGGCCGGCATCGCTACCAAAAACTTTCAACGCGCATCCAGAAGCGCGGCGACAATCAATTCGAGCCGGAAGCTGTGGTGCTGCGCGACGTTGGCGCCAACGGTGCGGCGGTGAACCGTGAATTGCTGCAGCGCTTGCGTAAGCGACTGGCGCAGAGCCATGACGCCCGCATGAACGGCCTGTCGGAATCAACTGAAGAAGTGGTGTGGCTGTCGGATCGCTGGCTGTCGCTGCGAGAAACAGAATGGCCGAAAGGGCACGGCGTTTCCAGCATCAGCGTGTGGTTTGAGACCTGGGACCTGTCGACCGGCGCCAAGGTCGATCTGTGGCGCTGGTTCAATGCGCGCGCAGGTACATGGCAGGAGGGGGTGTTCGCGCCGTCGAAGGCATTGACCAGAGTGATCGGCCGTTTCGACGACAACGGCGGCGATCCGGACTGCAAGGATCAGCGTAAGTCGTGGGGTGGTCCGCGCCTGGCGCCTGGGGGCATTGAATTCGAGGCTGGTTTCGGGCCGTGCATGGATGTCTCGGTTGCATCCTTCAAGACTTTGCAGCCTTTCCTCAACGAAGAAGGACTGCGACAAGCGGCCGCCCTGCAGCGCGAGGCGGTCAAGCCTTAGCCGGCTTTACGACAGCCAGGTGGCGCGCGCAACGCGCAGCATATTGCGGCCCAGGACTTGTTCGATTTCGTTGGGCGCCATTCCCAGCTTGCGCAGTTCCAGCGGCAGCGATTTCCAGGCGCCAGGCGGCACGTAAGCCGGCGGACGGCCGGCGCGGTAGCCGGCCGACTCGGGCCACCACTTCGAAGGATCGAAATCGCCCGGCGGCGTATCGTCCAGGTCCTTCTGGCTGACACAGATATCGAGGCCGATGCCGACATGGGCCGTGCCCACCAGCTCCGCCACATAGGCGACATTACGCGCTACGTCAGCCGCAGTCGGCTGCTCGGCGCCAAGGAACCAGGATAGGCCCGAGATGCAGACGACGCCGCCGGTCGCGGCGCAGGCCTGGATCTGTTCATCGGTCACATTGCGGCCATGCGGCAGCTGCCCGAAGGGATTGGCGTGGCTGAACACCACCGGCTTGCTCGACGCGGCCATGATCTCCAGGCTGCACAGGCGGCCCGTATGCGAGCAGTCGACGATGATGCCGGCATCATTCACCGCCTGCAGCACTTTATGGCCCAGCGGCGTGAGGCCGCGTGCGGTATCGTGGCAGCCGTCGGCCACGCTGTTGTTGCGGTTGTAAGCGAAATGCATTTGGCGCACGCCCAGCTGCGCATAAACAGCGGCCATTTCCGGCTGGTCCATCAGCGGCATGGAGCCCTCCAGGTCAAACCCGATGGCCAGCACGCCATCGGCGGCGGCCTGGATCACTTCATCGGCGCCCGACACCAGGCGGTAGCGATCCGGGTTCGCGGCGATCGTGGCGCGGAAGCCGGCGATCACGGACATCACCTGCGGCACAGGATTCATGTCCATGCCCACGTTGACCGAGACGTAATTTACGCCAGCGGCCTGCAGCTGTTTAAGAGGGGAGAAATCCGCTTGCGGATGCAGGGGCAGGCAGAAGTGGGCGTCCCAATTGATCATTCTTCAAGTGCTGTTGGTAGATTGATAGCAACCGTATAGTCGCATGAAATCCGGCGCAAGGTATACTGCCGGCTTATCCAATCGAAGCCATCCATGACATTTTCCAGCCTGGGCCTCGCGCCCGCCCTGCTCAACGCCGTCACCGAGACCGGCTACAGCACGCCAACCGCCATCCAGACGGCCGCTATTCCGCCTGCTTTGCGCGGCGTCGACGTTCTCGGACAGGCGCAAACCGGTTCCGGCAAGACCGCCGCATTCGCACTGCCGCTGTTGAACGCCTTGCTGGCTGCAGGCCGGCCGGCAAGCGGCACGCGCAAGCTGTATGCCCTGGTGCTGGCGCCGACGCGCGAGCTGGCGGCCCAGGTGGGCGAAACGCTGCGCGGCTTCGCCTCGCACCTGCCGGTGCCGGTCAAGGTATCGGTCGCCTTTGGCGGCGTATCGATCAACCCGCAGATGATGGCGCTGCGAGGCGGCACCGACATCATGGTCGCCACCCCGGGCCGGCTGCTGGACCTGGTGGAACACAACGCCCTGAAGCTGGACGAAGCCTCGGTGCTGGTGTTGGACGAAGCGGACAAGTTGCTGGACATGGGCTTTGCCGACGAAATCGCACGCATCATGGCGCAGTTGCCTGCGCGCCGCCAGAACCTGTTTTTTTCCGCCACCTTCCCGGCTGCGGTACAGGCGCTGGCCGGCAAGCTGCTGCACGAACCGGTACGCGTGGCCATGCAGGACATTGAAGAGCAGGCGCCAGACATCACCCAACGCGCCATTGAAGTCGACCAGTCGCAGCGCACCTCGCTGCTGCGCATCCTGATGAAGGAAGAAAAATGGCGCCAGGTGCTGGTATTCGTCGCCACCAAATACGCCTCCGAACACGTGGCCGACAAATTGCGGCGCGGCGGCGTAGCGGCGGAAGCATTCCACGGTGATTTCAGCCAGGGCGCCCGCACATCGGTGCTGAACGACTTCCGCGAAGGCAAACTGAAAGTGCTGGTCGCGACCGACGTCGCGGCGCGCGGCATCGACATCGCACAACTGCCGGTCGTGGTCAATTACGACCTCCCGCGCTCACCAGCCGACTATACCCACCGCATAGGCCGCACCGGCCGCGCCGGAGCCTCCGGCCTGGCCGTCACATTTATCACCCCCGACGCCGAGCAGCACTTCCGCCTGATCGAAAAGCGCCAGAACGTACGCGTAGAACGCGAACGCCTCCCCGGCTTCGAACCCACGTCAGCGCCCCAAGTACTGCCCCCCGGCGCCAACGACGGCACCGGCGGCATCAAGGGCAAGCGCAAGAGCAAGAAAGACAAGCTACGCGAAGCCGCCGCCAAAGCCGCCGCCGAATAACAGCCGAGCCCGTGTCACACCTTGGGGTCACACCCGAAGCGTGACACGAGGTCAGCCGTAGGACGCTTGAGCCCGTGTCACACTCGGGGTGTGACCCCATGGTGTGACACGGACTGGGCAATAGTGGGCTATGGGGTGCTGGCGAGCTTGATGCGGCGGCGGAGGCGGGCGGCTTCGCCTTCGTCGCCGGCTTGTTCGGCGCGTTTCAGCTGGACGTTCAGCCAGGCCAGCACGGCGCGGCGCCAGCCTTGCGAGGAGGCGGTGTTGATGGCCATCGTCATCACTTCCGGTGTGGCGCGGTTGGCGCGCAGCAGGGCGCCGGCGGCGACCATGCGCGATAGTGGGTCTTTGATGGCGGATGCTGCTGCGGCGGCGCCGGTGTCGCTGGACGCTGCGGCCACGGGGCGTTGCGCTTCGGGCAGTAGCGCGGCATCGGCTGGCGTGGCGCTGCCTGCCAGGTAGCGGGCATAAGCCTGGTCGGCGGCGCTGGCATCCGGCGCCAGTGCGGTGAAGCCGGCGCAGTCTTCGAACACCAGCGATGCCACTTGCACGGCGCAGCGCAGCAGTTCAACGCGGATGGCGTATTCCGGCAGGCCGGTGCTGCCAACCTGGTTGCGCGCGAGGGCGAATTCGCGTTCGGCGATGGCGCTCTTGCCTTCCATGTAGGCGGAGCTGGCGCGTTCGGTGGCGCTGGCGGCATTGACCTGCCAGTCCGGCACGCGCGGGCCGCTGCCGCAGGCGCTTAGGAGTGCGGCGATGAGCGCGAGTCTGATTGTATTCATGGCAGTTTGATCTCCGGCTTGTCGCTGCCCTTGAACGGCCATTTGCGGTTCAATTCATTGATCATTTGTTCGACCTTGCGCAGGTTGGCGTCGACTTCCGAGCGCAGCGCACTGAGGTCCTCGGTTGCGGCGCGCGTGTTGGCGCCGACGGCTTGCGCTTCCACCAGCACGGCATCGAGCTTTTTCAGCGTGGTGCGGGCGTCGGTCAACAGGGCGTTCAGCTGCTGCACGGCGGCCTGGGCATCGTTGGCCAGGCCTTTGTCGCCGAACACGCGCTTGTCGGCATTGCCAATCAGGCTGTCGGCTTTGATGACAAGCGAGTTGGCGTTGCGCAGCAGTTCGCGCGCTTTCTGGTCTTCGCCGGCGATCACGCCCAGCGCGCCGCCGGGACCATTCAGCTTTTCGGTGACGCCTTGGACATTGCGCAAGCTGCTGCCAAGGGCGGAATCGTCGGCCGTCAGCGCGGCCAGGTTGTTCAGCAAGTCCTTGGCCGATTGCAGCAGGCGTGGGATTTCGGCAGCCGTGTCGCCTACCAGCAGGGCGCGTTCGGAATCCGGCGCCAGCGGCGGGTCGGAGGGGATGCCGGTGAAGGCGCGCAGCTTGGCGCCGCCGACCAGGCCTTTTTCCAGTGTGAAGACGCTGCTGGTGCGCAGCCAGTGCGCGTCCTTGCTTGGCACGTCGACCAGGATGCGCGCCTTGCCTTCCTGCGATAGCTCAATGCGCTGCACGCGCCCGACCGGGAAGCCGGCAAAGGTCACGTCCATGCCGACGGCCACGCCTTCGGAATCGTCTGCGGTGAGCACCAGCCTTTGCGTGGCTTCGAAGGCGCCGCGCGCATACATCAGGTAGAAAACGGCGCCTAATATGAGCGCCGCCAGCAGCACCAGGAGGGCCACGGCCTTGGCTTCGGCGTTATGGATTGACGCCGGTTCGGGAGGATTAGTCGTGTCGCTCATATCGTCAATAATAATTACCCATCAGGGAGGCCGCTTCCACCATAAGGATCACGGAAAACATGCGCACCATGTCGGCCAGGCCGTGCGCTGCGCCGATGCGCCGCATGAGCGTGCCGGGGACGCTGCCGTAATAAGAAGATGCCAGCGGGATCACGGCCACCGCCAGGCTGAAAAACACCACTTTCAGCGTCAGGATCAGGCACACGGCCGGATTGAAGATCTGACCCACCACGCGCGTGTAGCCGGGCAGCGCCCATGGCGTGAAGCCGTACATCACCAGGTAGGTGAGCACCAGGGTCACCAGGCAGCTGACCGCTGCCAGCATCCACACCGCAAACACACCGGCTGCGGCGCGCGGATAGAACTGCGTGCGCAGCGCGGCGCGCGCCTCAGGCGCGTTGCCGGCCAGCCTTTGCTGCGTAAATTCGACGCCGGCAGGCAGGGTTGTCCGCAGAGCGACGAAGAGGGCGGCCGTCAGCGGCACCAGTTCCAGCACCAGTACGCGCACCACCATTTCCAGCGCATAGCGCGACAGGCCGTAGCTGGCCGAGGTGACCACCACGATGCGGATGATGATCAGGCTGATCAGGGCGCACAGCACGGAGAACCAGACCAGGTTGCCCGTGGTGGCGATGACGATTTGTTCGGACAGCATGCGCCGGTTATCGCGCCGGTAGCTGGATGGCGCCAGGGCGCGCGTCAACAACAGGGCGGCGAATTGCAGCAGCTGCCACCAGCTGTTAAGCCATGCGATTGCGGAGCGGTGGGCGTTCATTTTGGCATACTAGCATTAAGGATGGCCTATGGTGTATCGTACTATGTTATGAAACTACTAAAACTTCTCCTTGCAGCGGCCCTGGTGTGCAGCTCGTTCGCCGCCTCCGCCGCGCCCGATCCCGCCACCGCGCTGCCGATTGACCCGCTGGTCAAAATGGGCAAGCTGCCAAACGGCCTTACTTACTACATCCGGCAAAACCATCGTCCGGAGAAGCGCGTGGAACTGCGCCTGGTGGTGCGCGCGGGATCGGTGCTGGAGGATGAGGACCAGCTCGGCCTGGCCCACTTCACCGAGCATATGGCATTCAACGGCTCCACCCATTTCAAGCGCCATGAACTCGTGTCCTGGTTGCAGTCGGTGGGCGTGAAGTTCGGCGCCGACCTGAATGCTTACACCAGCTTCGACGAAACGGTGTACATGCTGCCGATCCCGGTCGACAAGAAGGAAAACCTGGACAAGGGCCTGCTGGTGCTGGAAGACTGGGCCCAGGGCGTGACCTTCAACGATGCCGACATCGATAGTGAACGCGGCATCGTGCTGGAAGAGCAGCGCCTTGGTAAAGGAGCTGCCGACCGCATGAACAAGGTGCTGCTGCCGAAGATGTTCAACGGCTCGCTGTATGCGCGCCGGCTGCCGATCGGCAAGGAGGAAATCCTCAAGAACTTCAAGCCGGAGGCGATCCGCCGTTTTTACAAGGACTGGTACCGCCCGGACCTGATGGCCGTGATGGTGGTTGGCGACATCGATCCGCAGGAGGCCGAGCGCCTGGTGATCAGCCATTTTTCCAGCCTGGTGAATCCAGCCAGGCCGCGTCCGCGCAACTACGCGGTCATCCCGGATCGCAAGGAGTCTGAAGCGATCGTCGTGACCGACCGCGAGTCGCCTTCCAACCTGGTGACGATCCGCTACCCATTCCTGCAGCGCAATGAGTCGACGACCGTGGGTGAGTACCGCTCCAGTATCGTGGAGCAGCTCTCGGCTGCCATGCTAAGCCAGCGCATCACAGAACTGTCGCAGCAAAGCAATCCGCCATTCCTGCAAGGTTTCAGCAGCATGGCGAAGGCGGTGCATGGCCACCGTTCCTTCGTTTCCAGCGCCGTGGTGGGCAAAGCTGGTGCACTGCCGGCCATCCGCGCCTTGGTGGAAGAGGGCGAGCGTGCCCGCCAGCTCGGTTTCAGCGCTGCGGAACTCGAGCGTGCCAAGAAGAGCATTGCCCGCTTCGTCGAGACCCTGTACAACGAGCGTGATAAGACCGAATCGGCGGTTCATATGAGCGAATACACGCGCCACTTCCTTGACGGCGAATCGATGCCGGGTATCGAGAACGAGTACAACTACCATAAGGACCTGCTGCCGAGCATAACGATCGAAGAAATCAATGCCCAGGTGCGCACTGCCATTCCAGTGGGCCAGAAGAAGCTGGTCATTTTCATGGGCAATGACAAGTCGGGCACCGTGGTGCCGGACGCAAACCAGATGCTGGCCACGGTGGATGCGGCGGAAAAAGCCACCGTTGCCGCGCATGAGGAAAAAGCATTGGCTGCCAGCCTGATGGCGCAGCCTCCCAAGGCTGGCCGCATCGTCAAGGAAAGCACGGACAAGACTCTGGGCGTCACTGAGCTGACGCTGTCGAACGGCGTGAAAGTCATGCTGAAGCCGACCGATTTCAAGAACGACCAGGTGCTGATGACTTCCATCCGCTTCGGAGGCCAGTCGCTGGCCGAGGAAGCCGATATTGTGAACGCGCGCTACGCGAGTTCAATCCTGGCCAGCATGGGCGTGAAGGATTACGCGCCACTGGACTTGCAGAAGATCCTGGCCGGCCGCAGTGTGCGTTCCGCCTACGGCATGAGCGGTTTGACCGAGGGCTTCAGCGGCGGATCGAGCAGCGCCGACGTGGAAACACTGATGCAGCTGGTCTACCTGCAAATGACGCAGCCGCGTCGCGACCAGGCCTTGTTCGGCGTCTTCATCGACAAGCAGCAGGAGCAGGCGCGCAATGCGCTGGCGCGTCCGGAGGCTGTGCTGACCGACACCATGCGCACCACCGTGTTCGGCAACCACCCGCGAGTAGGGCTGACGCCGCGTCCGGAAGAACTGGACGGCATCCGCCTGGACCGCGTGATGGAAATGCACAAGGAGCGCATGTCCAGCGCCTACGGCATGACCTTCATCCTGGTCGGCAGCTTTGACCTCGCAAAAATCAAGCCGCTGATCGCGACCTACCTCGGCGGCCTGCCGGCGGCGAAGATCCCGACTGCCTACAAGGACCGCAATGTGCGTCCGGTACGCGGGGTGGTGAAGAAGGAGGTGCGCCGCGGCCGTGAGCAAAAGAGCCAGGTCGATATTTCCTTTACCGGTGCGGTGAAGGTTGACGATGTCGAGCAGATGCGCCTGCGCGCCCTGGTCGAAATCATGCAGATAAAGGCCACTGAAGCCCTGCGCGAGCAGCGCGGCCTGGTCTACACCGCGAATATTACGGGCGGCATGGGGCGTCACCCCTACGGCAATTACACCATCAACATCGGCCTGCCGACTGCGCCGGAAAACGTGGACAAGGCAATCGAAGCCACTTTTGCCGAGGTGCGCAAACTGCAGGAGAAAGGTCCTGAGGAGGCTGACCTGGCCAAGGTGAAGGAAAACTGGACCGCGAACTATCGCAAGGCGCTGCGCGAAAACGGCTGGTGGCTGGCCGGTTTGCAGTCGTCGCTGATCAACAGTACCGACCCGAAACAGCTGCTGCGCCAGGGCGAAATGATCGCCAGCCTGAAAGCGGCGGACGTGCAGGCCGCAGCCAAGCGTTATTTCGACTTCAATAATTATGTGCAGGTGGTGCTGCATCCGGCCGAAGAAAAGGCGGAAGCCAAGCCGGATGCCAAGCCGGCCGCAAAGCAGGATGCGCCCGCCGAAACTGCTAAACTTCCGGCTGGTTCCTGATTTTGAGTTGTCGTAAATGCATGGTTTTCGTCCCGACCTGGCGCGCTGGCGCCAGCTGCCATCGCCTGCCTGGCTGGCGCGCCTGCTCGCAGGCGTGCCCGTCCTGGCAGCGCCGGGCGGGGCATGGCGCCTGTTTGAAGTAGGCTGCGACAGCCTCGCCGCCTTTGAAAGCGGCCATAATCCGGACGCCGGCTACATCGATACCAATCGCCTGGAGCGGCAGCCGCTGTGGAATAAGGTGTCCGACGACGCCTTGCTGGCGCTCTTGCTGGAAAACGGCATCCGCCACGACACCACCGTCATCCTTTACGGCCGCAACTCGCTGGCCGCCGCCCGCGCCGCCCACCTGATGCTGTACGCCGGCGTGGCCGACGTGCGCCTGCTCGATGGCGGCCTTGATGGCTGGCTGCGCGCCGGCCAGACGCTGGAAGAAGGGGCTGGACCGGCGCCACAATCGGCAGCCAGCTTCGGCGCCGCCTTTCCGGCACGTCCCGACTACCTGATCGACACCGTCCAGGCGCGAGAACTGCTGCAGCAGCCGGACGGCGCTCTTGTCAGCATCCGCACCTGGCAGGAGCATGTCGGTGCCACCTCCGGCTACAGCTATATCGAGGCACGCGGCGATATTCCCGGCGCACGCTGGGGCCGTGCCGGCAATGACGGCGATGTGCACAGCATGAGCGAATACCAGCATGCCGATGGAACGATGAAGCCTTCTGCGGAAATCAGCGCGCTGTGGCGTAAGGCGGGGATCGAGCCCGGCCAGCGCACCGCTTTTTATTGCGGCACCGGCTGGCGGGCTTCGCTGGCATTCTTCTATGCCTGGTTGATGGACTGGGAACGCATCAGCGTGTACGACGGCGGCTGGTGCGAATGGAGCCGGGTCAATCCGCCTGCATCATGTAGCGGATCGCGGCTTTAAGCTGCGCGGCATCCAGCTCGGGCTTTCCGCCGCGGGCGGGCATCGCGCCCACTCCCTGCACAGCATTGCGTACCAGGCCGTCGATGCCGCCTGCGCGCGCCATGCGCTCCTGCCACTCCTTGCGCTCGCCGAACTTCGGTGAACTGACCATCACATTCTCGGTAGCGTGACAGGCGATGCATACCGACTCATACACTTCGCGGCCGGTGCTTTGCGCAGATGCCGCGGAGGCGGCCAGCAGCCCGCAGGCTGCCAGCAGGGCGCTTGCCAGGCGCATGATTATTTCTTGCCTTCTTTGGCGTTGAACATCTCCTTGGCGTAGACGATGCCCAGGCCGTAGCCGCCGCCGTGTTCAGAAGCGATCTTCATCACTGGAGCGTAGGTCTCGCCGCGCGCCCAGTCGCGCTGCAGTTCCAGCATGTATTGCAGCCAGGTGATCGGACGGGCGCCGGCCTGCACCATGCGCTGCACTGCCATGTCATGCGCTTCCTTCGATACGCCGCCCGAAGCGTCGGTCACGATATAGACCTGGTAGCCCTGGTCGATGGCCGAAAGTGCAGGCTGCACCAGGCATACCTCGGTCCACAGCGCCGCCATCACGACTTTCTTGTGACCGTTCTTTTGCACCGCGTCGACCACGCGCTGGTCTTCCCAGGTGTTCATGGTGGTGCGGTCGATCGGGGTTTGTTCAGGGAATACCGCCTGCAGTTCAGGGAAAATCGGGCCGCTGAAGGATTTTGCTGCGACCGTGGTCAGGATGGTCGGCACCTTGAAAGTCTTGGCCGCCTTGGCCAGGCCGGTCACGTTGTTGCGCAATTCGGCGATATCGATGGAGCGGGTGGCGAAAGCCATTTGCGGCTGGTGGTCGATCAGCAGCAGGGTGTGGTTGCTTGGCGTGAGCAGCTGTTCGGCTGGCGGTGCGGCGTGGGCGCTGGCGCTGAATGCGAGGATCACTGGCAGGGCGGCTTTGATCAGGGATTTGAAGTTCATGGTGTGCTCCGTAGTTGTGGGGTTGCGATGGAGTGAACTTTAATAAATTCGCGTTTCGTAATAAACTAGCGATTACGCAAATGATATTTACGTAAAATGGAACAATATGACCTGATCGACCTGCGCACCTTCATCACGGTGGTGGAGAGCGGCAGTTTTGTACGCGCCGCCGAGCAACTCGAGGTCAGTACCGCCGCCATCAGCCGCCGCATCGCCACGCTGGAATCTGCCCTGGGCAGCCAGCTGATTACCCGCACCACGCGCCGCAACGACATCACTGATACCGGGCGCGCCTTTTACGCCGATGCGCAAGCCGTATTCCAGCTGCTCGATGAAGCGCAGGACCGCGTGCGCCAGGGCCAGGATACGGCCAGCGGCACCTTGCGCGTGGCGGCTCCGCTAAGTTTCGGCATCCAGAAAGTGGCGCCGGTGCTGCCGCCCTTTATGAAGCGCCATCCGGACCTGAAGGTGCAGCTTTTGCTGGAAGACCGCACCACCGACCTGCATGCGGAAGCGATCGATGTGGCGCTGCGCATCGGCTTCCTGCGCGACTCCTCGCTGGTTGCCACGCGTATCGGCACGGTGGAAAGGGTTTTCGCCGCAGCGCCGTCCTACCTGCGGCGTGCCGGCAAGCCGAAGACACTGGCGGGATTGCGCGGCCACTCGGTGTTAAATTACAGTCTGCTCAGCGTGCGTGAGGAATGGGGGCGGCTGATCGGCGACCCCGGGGAACAATTGGATTTGAAAGTTCCCCTTGCCGCCAATAATGCCGAGGTGCTGGCCGAATGGGCGATCCAGGGCATGGGCATCGTGCTGTTGCCGGAATTCGCGCTGGCGCCGGCGCTGGCTGAGGGGCGGCTGGTGCAGTTGCTGGCCGATGCCAGCCCCGAGCCCTATGGCCTGTTCGCGGTGCGCCCGTCACGCCAGTTCACGCCGGCGAGGCTGCGCTTGTTCATCGATTATCTGAAGGAATGCGGTTTCTGACGGAGGTGCAAATGGAACACCTGCCTGGCCCCAGCGGCTTGCCGCTGGTTGGGAATATTGGACTCGACGCGGTGCGTTTTCACCAGACGCTGGAGCAATGGGCGCGCGATCACGGCCCGATCTACCGTTTCCACATGCTGGACCGGCGCTTCATCGTCACCAGCCGGCGTGCCGACATCGGGCAGATCCTGCACGACCGCCCGGACCAATGGCGGCGCACCAGGCGCATTGCCAGCATCCTGGAGGAAGCCGCAACGGGCGGCGTGTTCTCGGCCGAAGGCGAGGAGTGGCGCCGCCAGCGCAAAATGGTGATGCATGCGCTCACGCCGGAAGTCATCAACCGCTTCCATCCCACCTTGACGGCCATGACGGAGCGCCTGCGCTTGCGCTGGCTGGCGGCGGCCGAAGCAGGGCAGCAGCAACGCCTGCTGCGCGACCTGAAAGCCTTTGCCCTCGACGTGGCCATCGGCATGGCCATGGGCCAGGACCAGAACATGCTGGAGCATGAAGACAATCCGCTGCAGCAGGATATCGAATTCGTTTTCAGCCAGGTGGCGCGCCGCGTGGTGGCGCCTGTTGCCTACTGGCGCACGGTGAAGCTGCCCGCCGACCGCGCGACCGATGCGGCGGGCCTCCGTATCCGCACCACGGTGGACGGCTTCATCGCCGACGCGCGTGCGCGCATGGCGGCCAACCCTATCCTCTACGACAAACCCACCAACCTGCTGGAAGCCATGCTGGTCGCGAGAGACCTGCCGGACTCCGGCATCAACGACCGGGTGGTGCAGGCCAACGCCCTCACCATGGTCTTTGCAGGCGAGGACACCACGGCCAATACCATCGCCTGGCTGCTCTACCTGCTGTCGAAAAATCCGCAAGCGGCGGCGCGACTGGCGCAGGAGGCCGACACCGCGCCCGCACTGGACCAGATGCCCTACCTGGAGGGCTGCGTGCAGGAAGCGATGCGGCTCAAGCCTGTTGCGCCGATCATGGCGGCGGAAGCGGTGAACGATGTGGCGCTCGACGGCGTACAGGTGCCTGCCGGCGTCGTGGTATTTATGCTGCTGCGCCATTCTTTTGCGCTCGAAACGCCGCTCGAAGATGGCGCTGAATTCCGTCCCGAGCGCTGGCTCGATTCCGCCATCAAGCAAAAGCTCGATGACCCTGCGCGCAAGATGGTTCCCTTCGGCGGCGGCCCGCGTTTTTGCCCGGGGCGTTACCTGGCCATGTGCGAGATCCGCATGGTGATGTCGATGCTGATGCGCAGCTTCACCATCGAAACGGCACCCGATGCGCCGCCGGTGGAGGAAATGTTCACCTTCACCATGACGCCAAGTGCGCTGCCCTTGCTTTTGCGTCCGCGACAGCTGTGATAGGCTTGCTCGCATATCAATATTTCAAGAGGCGAGCATGTTGAAAAAGATTTCGATGGCCCTGATCCTGGTGCTTGTTGTGATCCTGGGCCTGGCGCTGATGCAACCGGACAGCTTCAAGGTGCAGCGCAGCGCCGCCATCAAGGCGCCGCCGGCGAAAGTCATGGCTTACCTGAATGATTTCCACCAATGGCCAGCCTGGTCGCCGTGGGAAAAGCTTGACCCGAACATGCAGCGTACCTTTGAAGGCGCTGCGAGCGGCAAAGGCGCCGTCTACGCATGGAAGGGCAACGACGAAGTCGGCCAGGGACGCATGGAGATTCTCGAAAGCGTTCCGGCGCAGTTGGACATCAAGCTCGATTTCATCAAGCCTTTCGCATCGTCCAACCGTACCGAGTTTGCGCTGCAGGAACAAGGCGACACCACCGTGGTCACCTGGACCATGACAGGGCCAAGCCAGTTCGTCACCAAGGTGATGGGCGTGTTTTACAGCATGGACAAGATGATCGGCAAGGACTTTGAAAAGGGCCTGGCGCAGTTGAAAACGGTCGCGGAAAAGTAGGCGCCGCAGGCGGCGGCAACAGGAAAGTGCAAGGCGGCCAACAGGTCTATACTGGAGTTAATCACTCCGCCAAGGGGCTGCCATGAAACCCATCCTGTTGTTCGCCGCAGCCCTGCTGGTTGCCCAAAGCGTGCTGGCCTCACCCGTGCGCACGGACCATCCCATCGTCGGCACCTGGCGCTTTGAATTGCCGGACGGCTCCTGCCACGAGATGTACCGCATCAGCGCCGACGGCACGGCCCTGATCACCAGCGCGGCCGAGATAGCGGAAACCGAATTCGATATCGACGACCAGCCGGACGGCGATGGTTTTTATCACTCCCATGACAAGATCGTGAAGGACAACGGTAAAAAGGACTGCACCGGCGAGGTGACCGAGGTAGGCCACGTTATCCAGGCCTTCATCGTGTTCCACCCATCGAACAATATGTTCCTCATGTGCCAGAAGCGCGATATGGGCAGCTGCATCGGCCCCTTCATCCGCGTGCACGGAACCGAGATTTAGCGGCCCGCAGCCCGCCAGGCCCCTGGATTCATCCCAGACCATTCGCGGAAGGCATGGGTGAAGGCGCTTTGCTCCTGGTAGCCAAGCAGGAAGGCAATATCGACCAGCGAAAGATTGGGCTGGCGCAGGTAGTCGCGCGCCAGCGCAAAGCGTGCTTCGTCGAGAACCTGCTGGAAGCTGGAGCCGGCATCGGCCAGTTTGCGCTGCAGGGTGCGCGGCGCCAGGCCCAGGTCTTCGGCCACGCTGGCAACGCGTACCTGGCCTTGCGCCAGGCGCTGAACGATGGCCTCGTGCACTTGCGCCGCAATACCGCCGCCGGCGGGAGTTGCGCGCTGTTTCAGCAAGTTTTCCGCATGCTGTTGCAAGACAGGGTAGAGGCTCACGTCCGCATTCGGCACCGGCCAAGCCAGTAGCGCGGCTTCAAACTGCGCAACATTGGCCGTAGCATGGAAGCGGGGCAGGGCGCCGAACACGCGCAGGTATTCAGCATGGCCGGATGGATCCCCGCCGTCGTGCATCAACGATAGTTCGGCCGGCGGCAGCGTGGTCCCGGCCAGCCAGTTGCCAAAAACGCGGATGCCGGCGAACACGCTGTCGACCAGGTGGCGGCAGTGCGGCGGGTAATTGGAATGCCAGGTGTAGTCGGCCAGCGCGCCGTGGATTTCGAGCGTTGAGCGTCCCAGGTCATGCGCCAGCTGTTCGTAGCGCATGGTTTGCTCGAAGGCCTGGCCGAAGTCGCGGCAGCTAAGCAGGATCAGTCCATACACGGTGTAGGTGCCCAATTTGACGCGCTCGCCGACGTGCAGGCCGAAATGCGGGTCATTGGCCAGTTCGGCGGCGATGTCCAGCAGTTTGACGTAGGTGGCCGCTGGCAGGGCTTCCGGCAGCGGTTCCAGCGCGCCTGCGGGAAGGCCGGCCTCCTGTTCCAGCGCCTGCGCCGTCACGCCGCGCGCCGCTGCTGCCTCCAGCATGGGTTGCAGGTAAGAGCCCGCAACGCGGGCGGATTTGGCATGATCGAGCAATTCGGCTGGCATGAAAAAGCAATACTGACAGAGGGCGATGGGTTAAGCTTTCTTGAGTAAAGTATAACAAGGGATTGCACATGAAACGTTGGAACGGTTGGGGCGAGGAGACATTCGAGTATCCGCTGCATGACGATGCGCTGGCTTTTCTGGCCAGCCGCATCGGCCCGGGCAAGCCGGTGCAGGATGCCAGCTTTGACGCTGCTTGCGCCTCGCTGGCGCCATCGCGCCTGCCAGGGCACTCGTTGGTCGACGCCACGCCGGCCACGCGCCTGCGCAATGCGCTTGGCCAAAGCCTGCCGGACTGGCTCAAGCTGCGCTACGGCCGCATCGGCACCGCTCCGGACGGCGTGGCTTATCCCGAAAGCGCACAGCAGGTGCGCGAGCTGATTGATTTTGCGCTGCGCAACGGCGTGTCGCTGATCCCGCAAGGCGGCGGCACCAGCGTGGCCGGCCACCTGACGGCGCCGGCCTGCGACAAGGCCGTGCTGGCGGTGAATATGACGCGCATGGGCCGCCTGCATTACCTGGACAAGCAATCGCAGCTCGCTACCTTCGGCGCTGGCGTGCTGGGTCCCGACCTGGAGGCGCAACTGCGCGCCCAGGGTTATATGCTGGGCCACTTCCCGCAATCGTTCGAATACTCCACGCTGGGCGGCTGGGTGGTTACGCGCTCCTCTGGCCAGCAATCGCTGCGCTACGGTCGTATTGAGCAGATGTTTGCAGGCGGGGTGGTGGAGACGCCGCAAGGCCGCCTGGATATCCCGACTTTCCCGGCTTCGGCCGCCGGCACCGACCTGCGCGAGATCGTGCTCGGTTCGGAAGGCCGCATGGGCATCCTGACCGAAGCCACCGTGCGTGTCAGCCCGCTGCCCGAATATGAAGCTTTCCACGCCGTGTTCTTCCCCGACTGGGAACGCGCCGAAGCTGCCGTCCGTGCGCTGGCACAGGCGCGCGGCGGGCTGTCGATGCTGCGCCTGTCGAACCCACTGGAAACCGTGACCATGCTGGCGCTGGCCGGCCACAAGCGCCTGATTGGCCTGCTGGAAGGCTGGCTGAAACTGCGCGGCTGCGGCGAAGGCAAATGCATGCTGATGATCGGCGCCAGCGGTCCACGCGGCCAGGCGCGTGCCGCGCTGCGCAGCGCAATCTCCACCTGCCGCGGCTTCAAAGGCGTGCACGTTGGCCGCCGCATGGGCGACAAGTGGAAAGAAGGGCGCTTCCGCAACGTCTACCTGCGCAACGCCGCCTGGCAAAAGGGCTATGTGATCGATACGGTGGAAACGGCTGTCGACTGGCCGCGCGTGGCGCTGATGATGAACGCGGTCGAGGCGGCGGCAACCGGCGTGTTGGGCGGCATGGGCGAGAAGGTGCACACCTACACCCACCTGTCCCACCTGTACGCGCAGGGAGCAAGCGTCTACACGACTTTCGTCTATCGGCTGGATGGCGATTACGAGACTGATATGGCGCGCTGGAGGGCGCTCAAGCACGCCGTCAGCATGGCCATCGTCGATAACGGCGGCACCATCAGCCATCAGCACGGCGTGGGCAGCGACCATGCGCCATACCTCGCGGCGGAAAAGGGGGCGGCTGGCATGGCGGCCATGCAGGCGCTGTTCTCACACTTCGACCCGCAAGGCATTATGAATCCCGGCAAGCTGCTGCCGGCAGGGCAGGCGGCATGACGGCGGCGGCTGGCGGGCCGGTGCCGCACTGGCAGTCCGGCGGCCGCGCGCAGCTGGCCAAGCTGCTGGCCAGTGAATGGGACCTGCTGGTAGTCGGCGGCGGCATTACCGGCGCTGGCATCCTGCTGGAAGCCTCGCGCCGCGGCCTGCGCGCACTGCTTGTCGAACAGCGTGATTTCGCCTGGGGCACGTCCAGCCGCTCCTCCAAGCTGGTGCACGGCGGCCTGCGCTACCTGAAGGAAGGCCAGTTCGCCCTGACCCGCGAATCTGTCCACGAACGCGACGCGCTGCTGCGCGACGCGCCCGGCCTGGTCGAACCGCAAAGCTTCGCGTTCGGCGACTATGAAGGCCGCAAGCCGGGCAAACGCGCCTTCCTGCTTGGCCTGGCAATCTACGACCGCATGGCCGGCCAGCACGGTCGCCACTATTTCGGCGCGCAAGAATTCCTCGCGATGGCCCCGCATATCCGCACTGAAGGGCTGCACGGCGGCATCTGCTACCAGGACGCCAAGACAGACGATGCCCGCCTTGTGCTGCGCGTTTTGCAGGAAGCGCAAGCGCACGGCGGCGTGGCGCTCAATTACTGCGCCGTGAACAAGCTTCTGCGTAAAGGCGGCGCCGGCAGCCGTGTGCATGGCGCGCTGCTGCGCTGCGCGGTGAGCGGCGAAACGCATGAAGTCCAGGCGAAGCTGGTGGTGAATGCCACGGGCGCGTGGGCGGACCGCTTGCACGACAAGGCGGAAGCGCGGCTGCGCCCCCTGCGCGGCAGCCACCTCGTGCTGCCCGCCTGGCGGCTCCCGCTGGCCCAGGCGATCAGCCTGATGCACCCGCGCGACGGCCGCCCGGTGTTTGCCTTCCCCTGGGAGGGCGTCACCATCGTTGGCACCACCGACGTCGACCACCGCGCCGACTTGCAGCAGGAAGCCGCGATCACCCAGGAAGAAACCGACTACCTGATGGAAGCGCTGCACGACCAGTTCCCAACGCTGGCGCTGCGCGAGGACGACGTGCTGGCCACCTATGCCGGCGTGCGCCCCGTGATCGACACGGGCAAGGCCGATCCATCGAAAGAGGCCCGCGACCACGTGCTGTGGCAGCAGGAAGGCCTGCTGACCGTCACCGGCGGCAAGCTGACGACTTTCCGCGCCATCGCGCTGGACGTGCTGCGCCACGCCGCGCCCCAGCTGCCGCACTGGCAGGCAGACCTCGGCCCGCGTCCCATCTTCGCGCCATCGCCGGCATCGGCATCCGCAGCTGCTCGCCAGCAGCGGCTGGCCCCCGGCCAAGCCCTGCGCCTTCAAGGCCGCTATGGCGCCCAGGCCGTCGCGCTGGCCGCAGCCGCACGCGATGGCGAATTGGAAGAAATCCCCGGCACCCAAACGCTGTGGGCACAACTGCGCTGGGCCGCGCGCCACGAATCCGTGCAGCACCTGGAAGACTTGATGCTGCGCCGCAGCCGGCTGGGCATCCAGCTGACGCAAGGAGGCGCTGCCGTACTGGCCCGCGTGCGCGCCATCTGCCAGCCCGAACTTGGCTGGGACGACCAACGCTGGGCTGCCGAAGAAGCGGCATATCTGGCATTATGCCGATCAAACTACAGCCTGCCGAAAGCACGCGCATGAGCAAATACCTCCTCTCCATCGACAATGGCACGCAAAGCGTGCGCGCGTTGCTGTTCGACTTGCAGGGCAACCTGGTCGCCAAGACCCAGGTGCACCTGCAGCCAGCTTACTACTCCGAGCAGCCCGGCTGGGCCGAGCACAAGGCTGAAGGCTACTGGGACGCCGTCTGCGCCGCCTGCCAGCGCCTGTGGACCGTTACCGACATCCCACGCAACGCAATTGCAGGCGTAGCAGTAACCACCCAGCGCGGCACCGTGGTCGCCGTCGATGCTGAAGGTACGCCGCTGCGCGCCGCCATCACCTGGCTCGATCAGCGCCGCACCGAACAAATACCGCCGATCGGCCCGTTGTGGAAAGCCGCCTTCAAGCTGGCCGGCGTGGACGGCACCATCGACTACTTCCGCCGCGAAGCGGAAGTGAACTGGATCAAAGCCCACGAGCCAGGGCTGTGGGACCGCACGCATAAATTCCTGCTGCTCTCCGGCTACCTGAATTACTGCCTGAGCGGCCGCTTCGCCGATTCCATCGGCTCGCAGGTCGCCTACATGCCCTTCGACTACAAGCGCCACGCCTGGGCCGGCGCGCGTGACTGGAAATGGCAAGCGCTGGCTGTGCGCCCCGAGCAGTTGCCCGAGCTGGTGCAGCCGGGCACCGTGATCGGCGCCATCAGCGCTGCCGCTGCCGCAGCCACCGGCATCCCGGAAGGCGTGCCGCTGATCGCCGCCGCAGCCGACAAAGCCTGCGAAGTGATCGGCGCCGGCGGCCTTGAGCCGCACATTGGCTGCCTGAGTTACGGCACCACGGCCACGATCAACACCACCACCAGCAAATATGTCGAAGTCACGCCCTTCATCCCGCCATACCCGGCAGCGATACCGGGCGCCTACAGCACCGAAGTGCAGATCTTCCGCGGCTACTGGATGGTCAACTGGTTCAAGGAACAATTCGGCCACCTCGAACAATCAGCAGCGGTGGAGCAGGGCATGCCTCCCGAAGCCTTGTTCGACCGCCTGGTAAATGAAGTGCCGCCAGGTTCGATGGGCCTGATGCTGCAGCCGTATTGGAGCCCCGGCATCAAAGTCCCCGGCCCGGAAGCCAAAGGCGCCATGATCGGCTTCGGCGACGTGCACACGCGCGCCCACATGTACCGCGCGATTCTGGAAGGGTTGGCCTACGCCCTGCGCGAAGGCCGTGAAAGGATTGAAAAGCGCGGCGGCACGAAGATTACCGAACTGCGCGTGGCAGGCGGCGGCTCGCAAAGTGACGCCGCCATGCAGCTGACAGCCGACATCTTCGGCCTGCCCGCCGCACGTGCCCATGTCTACGAAACGAGTGGATTAGGCGCAGCGATTGCGATTGCCGCTGGCCTGGGCCTGCACAAGGACTTCAACACCGCCATCAACGCCATGACCCGCAAGGGGCGCGTCTTCCAGCCCGACCCCGCACACCGCAAGACTTACGACCAGCTCTACCACCGCGTCTACCTGAAGATGTACAAGCGCCTGCAACCGATGTACGCCGAAATCGCCGAAATCACCGGCTACCCCGAAAAGCTATAAAGCAGAAATGTCCACCGTGGGGTCAGGAACGAAAGTGGACATTTCCGAAAGAAATGTCCACTTCGGTTCCTGACCCCAAGGTGGACATTTAGCGTTTGGCGAGGGCGGCGCGGGCGGCTTCGATGGCGGTGGTGGGAGGTCGCGTGGCGCGGACCTGGTTGCGGCCGTCTTCTTTGGCCGCATACATGGCGCGGTCGGCGGCAACGAACAGCGATTCGATATTGTCCGTTGGAGTGGGGCACAGCGTCGCTACGCCGATACTTACCGTGATATGGGGCGAGGTCGCGGAGCGCGGGTGCGGAATGTGCAGCGATTCAACGTGTGTGCGGATCGATTCGGCCATCTGGTAGGCGGAATCGGCATCGGTCTCGGCAAACAGCAGCACGAATTCTTCACCGCCGTAGCGTGCGGCGAGGTCGGTCACGCGCAGCGCGTGAGCGCTGATTGCTTGCGCTACCTGCTGCAGGCAGACGTCGCCCTGGGCGTGCCCCAGTGTATCGTTGAACAGCTTGAAGTGGTCGACGTCCAGCACCACCAGCGACAGCGGGGCGCCGGTGCGCATGGCGCGCTGCCATTCCTTCTCGAGGAAGGAGTCGAAGTGGCGCCGGTTCGCAATTTTCGTCAGCGGGTCGATCATTGCCGCGCGCTGCAGCGCGTCTTCAGAAAGCTTGTGGTGCGTGATGTCGTGCAGCAGGCCGATAAACAGCGGCTGGCGCAGGAACATCGGCGTCAGCGTCAAGTCCATGCACACGGATTTGCCGGTGCGGTGGCGTATGATCACTTCGCGCGTGCCGTGGCTGTGCGCCGCTTCGGGATTGGCGGCGTAGCGCGCAAAATATTCGAGGTATTCGCCTGCCACCAGCGGGTTGAGCAGGTCGGAAATCGATTTGCCCGCCAGTTCGTGCGACATGTATCCAAGATACTGGTCGCAGGCCGGATTGGTGAACTGGATGCGGCCATCGGCTTCAATAATCAGCAGGCCTTCTGCCATATTGTTGACGATGGTGCGCAGGCGTTCCGATTGTTCCTGCTGCGTTTCGGTGGCGAAGCGGATCTGCAGCTGCGTGCGTACACGCGCGCATACCTCGGCCATGCGCAGCGGCTTGCCGATGTAATCGACGGCGCCCAATTCAAAGCCGGTCACCACGTCTTCCTGCTCGTTGCGGGCGCTCATGAACAGCACCGGGATATCTTCAGTGGCAGGGTGCGATTTGAGCTGGCGGCAGGTTTCAAAGCCATCCATGCCTGGCATGATCACGTCCAGCAGGATCAGGTGCGGATGCACGCGGCGTGCAATTTCCAGCCCGCGCTCGCCGGAGTTGGCGACGTACGTTTGGTAACCCTGCTCGACCATCAACTTGCGCAGGACCGAGAGGTTGTCCGGCGCATCATCAACAATCAATATCACAGCGTCACGCCGTGGTGTAAAGCTGGTACCGCCTTGATTCATGCTGACTGGAGGTGAGTAGGATATGCCGTTGATAATACCGTGTTGCCAACTGGAATTGTAAAAATTCAAGGAAGGTTTTGCCTAAAAAAGACGTTGAAATAATGAAAGTTGATCAAAGTTTCCAGTAATCCAAGGAACTATGTGACATTTTGTGTATATTGAGACATGTTTATTAACGTTGAATCAACGGTAATTCTGCTCGTTTTTTCATGATTTTTTTCTGTCCAGAAAGCAATAGGATATCGGTTCTTATAACTTTCCGAGGCACAAATGAAAAAACTTCCGCTCCTGCTGGTTCCAGCCCTGCTTACCCTGGCTGGCTGCAAGGTGATCGACACCGGCGAGGTAGGCTTGCGCGTCAACTTCGACAAGACCGTTGAAGCCGATGAGCGCGTGGCGGGCAGTTTCAACCAGACCATCATCGGCAACGTCCTGACCTTCCCGATCAAAGATGTCAGCGTCGACGTGCGCGACCTGATGCCGCTTGCTGCCGACAATTCGACGATGAAGGATTTCGACCTGGCGGTGATCTATAACATCACGCCGTCGGCCGTGTCGGACCTGTACGTGAACAAGAGCCGCGCTTTCCACACGCAGGATGCCAGCGGCGATATTTATCTGATGCACGCCTACATCTACCAGACTGCGCGCAATGCGGTGTACAAGGTCGCGCGCAAATATGAGGCGCTGAACATGAACGATAACCGCAGTCAGATCGAGCAGGAAATCCAGGCGACCATGGTCGCCACGCTGGCCGATGAAAAACTTAATGGCATTGTGATTTCGCAGGTGCGCGTGGGCAGCATGGTGCCGAGCGATGCGGTCAAGGCCAGCGCCGACAACCTGGTACGCGCCAAGAACGAAGAGAAGACTAAGGAAGTCGAGGTGCAGATCGCGAAGAAGGAGGCGGAACGAATCGCTGCCCTTAACTCCAATGCCGGCGCCATCTCGTACATGCAGGCGCAGGCCCAGATGAAGATCGCGGAAGGCATCGCGGCCGGCAAGGTGCAGACGGTGGTGATCCCGTACGACTTCAAGGGCATGGTCAACGTGACCAGCAAATAAGTGGGCGGGCCCGGGGCCGCGTGTCATAATTGTTTGCAGCGATTGACGACATCGGGAGGCAGCATGCTGGACTTCATGCGTGGGCTGCGCGGGCTGGATGGAGGCGCGGCCATGTTGGCATTGATGCTGTTGGCTGGGCTTGCGCCTCCAGTGCAGGCGCAAAAGGTTCAGGCGCCTGCGTGCCCCTCGCGCCCCATCGTGGTCGGGCTTTACGAATTTGGTAATTTCTACCGCGCCGGCGCGGGCCTGGACAAGGATCTTGCTGAAGAACTGCGCAAGCGAAGCGGCTGCAATTTCTCCTACAAAGTCATGCAACGGCGGGCGATCTGGCCCGCTCTGCAAAGCGGTGGCGTCGACATGACATTTTCTGCAGTAGGCACGCCGGAGCGCATGATGTTCGCCTGGGCCGAGCCCTATATGTGGGTGCGGAATATGCTGGTGATGCGCAAGGACGCCAGCATTGGCGTGCATTCGCTGGCCGAATTCATCGCGGACCCCAACCTTCGGCTTGGCCATGGTCGCGCCCACGCCGTCGGACCGGCGTACGAAGATTTCGTCATGCAGTTGCGTAACATCGGCCGCGTGGAGGACGTGGACGATACCGACCGTATGTACGCCATGTTCAAGGCGGGGCGCTTCCAGGCCCTCGTGGCGCCTAAGCTGGTGTACGGCAGCTACCTGAAAGATGAAATCGCGGCCGGTGCTGTACGTGTCGAGGACTGGGGCACGACTAAGCCAAACGTTTCCACGAACTTGATGATGTCGAAGGCGCACTTCAGTGCCGAGGAGTCGCGGCGTTGGGGCGCTTTGCTGAAAGAGATGCGCGCCGACGGCACCCTGCAACGCATGATCGCCCGCTATGTCGGGGCGGATGATGCGGGCAGGATGGTGGCGCAGGTTCCCTGACATTTACTGCCTGAGAGTTGGCCGCGAATAGGCGGTAGTGCGGGCCAGTTCTTCGTGCGTGAAGCTGGCGCGTGCGTCGTCGCAGCCGATGTTGGCGGCGCACGCTGCCTGCAAGGCTTCTACACGCTGTCGCCAACTGGTCTCCGCAGCTTCCATCCGGGCCAATGCGTCGACTTGCGCGGCAGGCATGCCGGCACTGCGCAGGCGATGGACCTCATGTTCGCCTTTGCCTTGCTTGCGCGCGTCACGCACGGCAGCCTCGATGCTTGCGAGGGCAGGCGCCGCGACAGTTGCGCCGGGCAAAGCGGCAGGTGTAATGGCGGATGCATCGATTGCTGCGGCGGCCGATGGCCGCGCAATTGTTCGCGAAGCATCGGGCGCCGCGGCCTCGTGTGTCGGCGCCGCTGCGGGCACGCTGGCGACAGCGTGCCACAGTGCTGCCAACGCGCCGATCGCTGCGATGGTAATCGTCGCCCTCACGATCACAGTCCCCGAATGATACTAAGCAGGTTGTCGTAGATCGGGTAAACCGCCCACGATGGCGAGTCCCATCCAATCACGTCGAAGTGGTCGTACTGGTCGTAGTAGCCGATATAGTTCCAGCTTCCCTTGACCGGCGTGCCCTCGAAATTGCGGTACGGCTGCCCGGAAGGCCAGCGCATCGAGTTGGTGTTCACCACACCGTCGTTGACATACCATTCCGGCCCGCGTGAAGATCCCATGCCTCGCTGGAGAATAGACGGCACCACCCATTCACCCGCAGTATTCTTCAGGAAGAAGATCATGTCGTTGCGGGCGTACTGGTAATCGCTGCTCTGGAAGGGCGCGATGACGCGGTCCGTGTTGTTGCAGCACCAGTGGCCTTGCTCTGTAGCGCGCGAGCCGATGGAGAAGTAGTAGACGTTGGGCGAAGTTTTTACCCAGCTGTTCAACTGCGTGGCGCCGTCGGGAGCCAGGTCCCACTGCGCCGCGTCGAGGTTGGATAATTGCCAGAAGGGTGAGGCGTGCGTGCGGTCGATGAAATCGCCAATCGATTCGGCTGGCCCTTGTGCCAGCCCGTACTGTTCGAGGCGGAACTTGTAGCCCGAACCGCCCGAGCCGCCAAGGCCCGCTACCTGCACGATGCTGCCCGCCAGCTCCGACACCTTCGGCACGAAATCAACGACCACATCTCGCAGCGTGGTGCCGTTGTGTGGCGAAGAAATCGATGTCGCGCTTTTGACCCAGCCCACTTTGCCGCCGGCGTACAGAGCGCCGCTGCCTTCGCTGCCGGCGCCGTTAGGCCCACCATTTTCCAGCAGTTGGATCAGGGTGCGGATGGTCTGGCCGCCCTGGCTGTGCGAGACAAAGTGCACCGGGTGCTGCGCATCCCATTGCGGGTACAGCGCGAGCGGATAGTTGTTGGGATTATTGGCCGGATCGGCGGCCCAGCATTTGCCGGCCGGCTTTTGGATATGGCCTGCGGCGGCATTGTCCGCCGTGTGGCGCGCACCGTAATCGGCGCAGCCGCCTTTGATCTGGTAATACAGTTCTACCGCGCGGTCCCAGTTCGAGCTGACCGGGCCAACGCCGGCAACGAATACAGGGCGCTGCGTGGCGCGGATATGACCCGCGATGTCGTTGAAGCCGCCCCAGTATTTGAAGCCGGTGGCGGCAAAGGTTTCCGGCCCGAAGCCGAGGAAGCCGTGCACCAGCACGACCGGATCGCTGTTCGCAGCATAGGTGGTGGAGGATGCGGCCAGGCAGGCGGCAACAACGAGTTTCGATAGCACTTTCATGCGGGTGTCTCCCGTGGTTATTGTGTGATTTCATTTCACCACGGGGAGATTGCGCACGGTTGAGGGATAACCGTGCCTGCGGAGCCAATCGCAATGCACCGCGAGCCAAGCGGCCGCTTAGTCCAGTTTGGACAGGATGGCTACCAGCTTGTCGTACATCTTCAGCGACTTCGAAGGCTTGGCGTCCCAGCCGATGACCGCGAAGTGATCGAAGCCTTGCATGGCGTCCAGCTGGTTCCACGCGCCCTTGACTGGCTGTCCGTTGAAGGGCTGGATCGTGCTGCCTTCCGGCCCGGCCATGCTGACGGTATTCACCACGCCGTCATTGGTGAACCAGCGCGCGTCGGTGGGAACGCGGCCTGGCGCGGTTTGCTGGAAGGAGCCCATGCCCGGCTTGCCGAAGGAGGGCAGCACCCATTCGCCCGCCATGCCTTGCAGGAGTACGGTCATGTCCTTGCGCGCGGCATGTGCACTGACCGAGAAGTAGTAGACGTCGGGCGAAGTCTTTACCCAGTTATTCAATTCCCTGGCGCCATCGGGCGACAGCTCCCATTGTGCGGAGTCGTGATTGTCCAGGCTCCAGAAGGGATGGTTGCGCGTGCGTTCGAAAAAGCCTGTAACCGACTCTGACGGCGCGACGCCGATGTCGTATTGCTCGAGCCGGAACTTGAAGCCGTCACCGCCCGAGCCGCCGGCGCCCATGGCGTGCACCGCGAGTCCTGCCAGGGTCGACGCGCTCGGCAGCCAGCCGACGACAATATCGCGCAGCGTCGTGCCGTTATGCGGCGTGGCGATGGAGGTTGCGCTGATGACCCATCCACAGCGCCCGCCTTTGAGCAGGTCTGCCTGCGGCACACAATGCGGATCTTCCGCGCCAGGTTTTTCCAGCAGCTGTATCAGGGTGCGGATGGTTTGCCCGCCCTGGCTATGTCCAACCAGGTGGATCGGATGTGCGGCGTCCCATTGCGGGTATATGCCAGGGAAGCATTTGCCTTGTGGCTTGGCCTGTTCGCTTGCGATGGTATTGCGTGCGGTGTGTTCGGCGCCGTAGTCGACGCAACCGCCTTTGATCTGGTAATACAGTTCGATAGCGCGGTCGTAGTTGGAGCTGACCGGTCCCACACCGGCGGTAAATACTTCACGGCCGCTGGTGCTCGCAATGTGTTGCGCGATATCGTTGAATCCGCCCCAGTAGCGGAAGTTGCCGCCCAGGGTCGTGTGGTCAAAGCCGAGGAAGCCATGAACCAGGACGACAGGGGGCTTGCCGGCAGCGTGTGCGCTGCCGGCGGCCAGGCATGCCGCGAGGAGGTACCTCGAAAGGATTTTCAACCTGCGCGGCGCCGTATTACATGCGAGCTTTGATCAGCTTGCCCAGCACTTCGATGCCGGCGCGGATGCGGTCCGGAGCAACGGTCACGAAGGACAGGCGCAGGGTGTTGGTGGCCGGCTCGTTGGCATAGAACGGTGCGCCAGGTACGAAGGCGATCTTGTTCTTGATTGCTTCGTCCAGCAGTTCCATCGCGTTGATGTGCTTTGGCAGCTCGACCCAGATGAACATGCCGCCGTCTGGCTTGGTCCAGGTGGCTTCTTTCGGGAAGTGCTCGTCCATCGCATCCAGCATGGCCTTGCACTGGTTGCCGTACAGTTCGCGGATGGTTGGAATGTGCTTGTCCAGGAAGCCGTCCTTCACCACTTCGTGCACGACCATCTGGGTCAGTTGCGCGGTGTGCAGGTCGGCAGCTTGCTTGGCCAGTTCCAGGCGGCGAACCATCGGCAGCGGAGCGACAACGTAGCCCAGGCGGATGCCAGGGGTCAGCACTTTGGAGAAGGAACCCATGTAGATCACGCCGTCCGGATTCATGGCGATCATTTTCGGGCTTGGCTGGCCGGTGTAGGACAGGGCGCCGTATGGATCGTCTTCGATCAGCGGCAGGTTCAGGCGGGCGCAGGTTTCCACCAGTTGCTGGCGGCGCTCCACCGACAGCGAGCGGCCGGTCGGGTTCTGGAAGTTAGGCAGCGCGTACAGCAGGCGCGCGCCTTCGGCGATGGAGTCCAGCGACGATGGGATCAGGCCATGTTCGTCGGATGGAACGGAATGGAATTCAGGACGGTACACCGAGAACGCTTGCAGCGCGCCCAGGTAGGACGGGGTCTCGACCAGTACTTTGCTGCCTTCGTCGATCAGCACTTTGCCGATCAGGTCCAGTGCTTGCTGCGAGCCCGATACCATCAGCACTTGTTCAGGCGAGATCTTGGCGCCGTTCTGGGACAGCGAATCAGCGATCCACTGGCGCAGCGGCATATAGCCGTCGGTCGGGCCGTATTGCAGGGCGACTTTACCGTTGGTCGACAGGACCTTGTCGAAGGCTGCCTTCATGATGTCCACCGGGAAGGTGGCTGGCGATGGCAGGCCGCCGGCGAAGGAGGTAATCTCTGGCTGCTGGGTGACCTTCAGGATTTCACGGATGAAGGAGGCCTGCATGCCTTTGGCACGCTCGGAGAAGTTCCACTGCAATGGGTTTGGGGTCTCGATTTTCATTTTAAGTACTCTAGATAATTAAGCGATTTCTGCGATCATTTCGATTTCAACGCAGGCGCCGAGCGGGATCTGGGCCACGCCGAAAGCGGAGCGGGCGTGCTTGCCGGCGTCGCCGAACACTTCGCCCAGCAGCTCGGAGCAGCCGTTGGTCACCAGGTGCTGCTCGGTGTAATCGGGGGTGGAATTCACCAGGCTCATGACCTTGACGATGCGCTTGACGCGGGTCAGGTCGCCGCCGCAGGCTTCCTGCAGGGTGCCGATCATGGCGATGGCGATCGAGCGTGCTGCCTGTTTGCCTTCTTCGGTCGAGATATTCTTACCCAACTGGCCTACCCAAGGGGTGCCGTCGGCCTTTTTAGCGATGTGGCCGGACAGGAAGACCTGGTTGCCGGTTTGTACATGCATGACATAGGCGGCTACCGGGGCGGCTGGCGCGGTCAGGGTGATATCGAGCGACTTCAGTTTTTCGTAGACAGACATGTGATTTCCAAGAAAAAGGTTCCGTGAAAACGCTATTGTACTCTGCGGCTTGCCGAATTCGTCACGGTCAACGGGCCACTTTCATGCGTTTTCCTGCGCCGACGACGGCAATTACGGCAAAAGTGAACAGAATATGCTCAATTTGCAAAGTTTCGTTCAGGACTAGTGCCGCAGCGACCAACGATAATCCGGGCTGCGCCAATTGCACCTGTCCGACGCGCGCCACGCCGCCCAGCGCCATGCCCCGGTACCAGAAGAAAAAACCGATGAACATGGAGAACACGGAAACGTAGCCGAATCCAAGCCAGGCGCTGGCCGGTGCGGTGGCGATGCCGGTCCAGTCGCGCCACAGCAGCCATGCCGTCGCCGGTGCCGCGACGGGCAGGGACAGCACCAGCGCCCAGCCGATCACCTGCTCGCCGCCCATGGTTTGCGACAGGCGGCCGCCCTCGGCATATCCCATGGCGGCCAGGGCCACGGCGGCGAAGATGGCCAGGTCGGCGCCATGCAGGCCGCCGCCGGACTGGCGCAGGGCGAAGCCGATCACCAGCGCGCTGCCTGCTGCGGCCATGGTCCAGAAGCCGGCGGATGGCCGCTCGTGGCCGCGCAGTGCCGCGAACAGGGCGGTGGCCAGCGGCAGGATCCCGACCAGCACCGCGCCGTGGGAGGCGGGCAGGGTGCGCATGGCGATGGACGTCAGCAAAGGGAAGCCGATGACGCAGCCGACGGTGACGGCGAGCAGCGTTGGCAATTGCGCGCGCGTCGGCAGCGGCGCACGTTTCCAGCGCAGCCAGCACAGCGCCAGTACAGCTGCCGCCACGGCGCGGCCCATGGCAACGAAGACCGGATCCAGCCCGGCGACTGCCAGCCGCGTGAAGGGCAGCGTCAGGCTGAAGACCGCGACGCCGACGAAGCCGAGCAGCATGCCTTTCGACTCGTCCGCCAAACCCGCTAAACCAGGGTCGGACCCAGATTTACCGGGTTTGCAGTCCGCATCCCACCCCGGCCCATCGTGTGAATAGGGCGTCATGGCAGGACCTCTGATAAAACGCGCATGACCTTCTCCGCATCCACGTTCGCTCCGGTCAGCGGCAAGCCGACCTTGCATCCCGCCACGCGTGGATCATGCTTGAGGCGCAAGGCCGCCGCCAGCGCCGCCGCGCCCGCGCCTTCGGCCAGGTTATGCGTGGCCCGGTAGTACAGGCGGATGGCGCGCGCCACTTCCTCATCGCTCACGGCAACCACATCGTCCGCATAGCGCTGCACTACCTCCAGCGACCCCGCATGCGGCCGGCGGCAAGCCATACCGTCCGCCAGCTCGGTAGTCGATGGCGCTTCTTGCAGCTCGCCGCTGCGGAAGGAGTCGAGGTAAGCCGTGGCATGGCCCGATACCACCCCAATCACGCGGGTACGCAAGCCCAGCGCCTCGCGCGCCGCAATCGCTGCGCAAAATCCGGAACCCTGGCCAATTGGCACAAACACGGTATCGAGTTCGGGCTGCGCATGGAACAACTCCATCCAATAGCTCGCCACGCCGGCCACGGCCTCCGGATTACAGGACGGCACCATATGCAGGCCTTCGCGGCGCGCCAGGGCCTGCGCGTAATCATGGCTCGCCTGGAAATCCTCGCCATACTCGATCAGTTCCCCGCCCAGCGCGCGTACCGCGGCATTCTTCTCGATGCTGTTCCCATGCGGGACGACGATCACGGCGCGCACGCCATGGCGGCGCGCGGCAAAGGCTACGGCCTGTCCGTGGTTGCCGCGCGTTGCTGCGATCACACCGGGTACGCCTGGCTCGCGCTGCATCAGCTGGTGCATATAAACCAAGCCGCCGCGTACCTTGAAGGCGCCGATCGGCGTATGGTTTTCATGCTTGATCCAGGCCTCGGTGCCCAGGGCCTCATTCAGCAGCGGCCAGGAAAACTGCGGGGTGGCCGGCATCGCGCCGTAAACGATGGTGGCGGCGGCGTCGATTTCGGCACGGGATGGCAGCAGGTTCATGGCAGGACTCCTTTATTTGCTGGAAATTGGAAGGGGATGGGTGTATCGTAGAATAATTAACCAGTACAGTACCAGTACACTTGCACGGATAAATTCACGCACTGTGATGGCGATATGACCAATACAATCCTTTTGTCCCGCGAAGGCGGGGAGTCGCTCAGCGACCAGATCGTGCGCAGCGTGGCCGCCCGCATCGACGACCGCGTGCTGCGTGCCGGTACACGCATGCCATCGATCCGCCATTTCGCCACTGCGCACGGCGTGTCGCCCTTCACGGTGGTCGGGGCTTACGACAAGCTGGTGGCGCGCGGTTACCTTGAATCACGACGCGGCGCCGGCTTCTTCATTCGTGACCGCGCGCCATTGCAGGCGCCGCAAGCCACCCCGCGCGAAGCAGGCCCTGCGCAGCCTGAAGGTACGCATGGCCTGGACGTGGTTTGGCTGGTGCGCAATATGTTCCGCAACGCACCGCACCAGCACATGCCCGGCACCGGCGTGCTGCCGGCCGATTGGCTGGACGGCGTCGCGATTGGCAATGCACTGCGCGCCATCAGCCGTCAGCACAGCAGCATCCTGTTGAACTACGGCGTGCCGCAAGGCTACCTGCCGCTGCGCCAGTACCTCCAGCACAAACTGGCGGAACTGGAAATCGGCGTTACGCCGGAGCAGATCGTCACCACCGCCGGCGTCACGCAGGCGATTGACATGGTGGCGCGCGAATTCACCCGTCCCGGCGACACGGTGTTCGTCGACGACCCGGCCTGGTTCCTGATGTTCGGCTCCTTCGCCGCGCTGGGCGCGCGCGTGGTCGGCATTCCGCGCCTGGCCGACGGGCCCGACCTGGAGCGATTGGCCGAACTGGCTGCAATCCATAAGCCCAAGCTGTACGTGATCAACTCAGTGCTGCACAACCCGAGTTCAACCTCGCTGTCGGCGGCCAAGGCCTTCCAGATCCTGCGCATCGCCGAGGAGCACAACATCACCATCGTGGAAGACGATATCTACTGCGACCTGCACCCGGGCAGCAGCGTGCAGCCCGCCACGCGCATGGCGGCGCTCGACCAGTTGAAACGCGTGATCTACCTGGGCGGTTTTTCCAAAACCATGGCCGCCAATCTGCGCGTCGGCTTTATCGCTACGTCGGAAGAAATGGCGCTGCGCCTGGCCGACCGCAAGATGCTGCAAACCCTGACTACCAGCGATATCGGCGAACGCGTAGTGCACAAGGTGCTGTCCGAGGGGAGCTACCGCAAACATACGGAGCGCATCCGCACGCGCCTGGACGGCCTGCGTGCACGCACGGTGCGCCAGTTGGAGAAAACCGGCATGCGCATCGCCAGCGCGCCGCCGGCGGGTATGTTTGTCTGGGTTGATGCGGGAAGGGACACTAATGTGCTGACCGAAAAAGCCATGGGGCAGGGTTTGCTGCTGGCGCCAGGCAGCCTGTTCTCGCCGAGCCAGCTGCCGTCCCAGTTCATGCGCCTGAACATCGCTGCGCTGCAGGCGCCTGAGATCTGGCGTTTCCTGCAAAAAGAGCTGACTTAGGCTTTTACTTGAGCGGTAACGCCTGCCGCGAGGCAGGCGCTACGCAGCGGGGCAGGTTCCTGCTATTTGCTGTCTTCTTGCATGGCGACCAGGGAAAAGCCCGCTGCCTCGGTGGCGGCAGTCAGACTGACGCGGGCGTCTTTGCCCAGCACCAGGCGGACGTCGCTAGCCGCCAGCTGCTTGCTGGTGAGCTGCACTTTTCCTTGCAGGGCTTTCTGCAGGCTGGCGGCTTGTTTTTCAAAGCCAGGGCTGTACTGGATCGTGGTGCTCACCTGTTTGTATGGCTTGTCGTTGCTCAGGCGGTCGACTGGAATGCCCATCTGACCGAGCAGGCTGCGGAAGCGGCGCGCCATGCCGGTTACGCCGTTGCCGTTCGAGACTTCCAGGCGTACCAAGCGCAGTTTTTCGGCTTTTGCCACGGCTTGCACGGCGGGCTTCGGCGCGACGGCGGCCACCATCGGCGTTGCTGCTGCGACAGGAGCTGCGATTGGGTCTGCGGCGACGCGGGCTTTCAGCTCGTAGATGTTTGCGGAAAGCTTAACCAGTTCCATATGGCTGGCGATCTCGCTCGAAGAAGGCAACAGGGTGAGTTGCTGCGGCGTGCTGCGCGAGACGTTTGGCGTGTCGGGCAGGGCGTTCGCCAGCGCGGGTTTGGCGGCGGACAGCGGCGCGGCGGCGAGCGGCGCTGCCATATTGCGTACAGGAGGGACCGGCATGACGGGCGCCGGAGTCGGGACCGGTGCGGTAACGGCGGTGACGACCGGCGCGGCGGCTGGTGCTGGGGAAGGCGCGGACGCTGCCGAAACAGTCGCGGACGGCGCTGGACTTGGTACGACGGAAGGCGCGACGGCCATGGCAGCGGGGGCAGCAATGGGTGCTGCAGCTGGCTGCGCTGCCGCTTGGGCGGCCGCCATTTGGATGTCATCAGCGCCCGGTTTCTTGCCCATAGCCGCTTCGGCCAGTTGCAGGTTCTGGAAAGCTTTTGGTCCGGCCCCTAGCGCCATGGCACGGCGCAGGGTCTGCGATGCGCCGGCGTTATCTCCCATCAGGTACTGCACATAGCCAAGATTGGTATGCGGCTGCGCTTCCCCTGGATAGTCATTGACCAGTGCCACCAATGCCTTGCGCGCTATTTCCAGGTCGCCCCGCTGCGCCTCGATCACAGCAACCGCGTTGCGCGCCTCGAGCTGGTTGGCGTCGAGCGCCAGCGACTGCGCGTAAGCGCCGAGCGCCAGGGCCAGTTGCCCGCGCTCGTGGTGGAAGCGCGCCAGCCGGTTCCAGCTGGCTGCCTGGTTGCCCGGCATGTCGCCGCGCACCACCGGCTGGATGGCCAGGGGACGCGATGGCGGAGGAGCGCTGCATGCCGAGAGAAGGCCGCAACCCATGGCGGCCAAGGCGATTGGCTTAAGCTTGATCATGGCAGTTCCTTTCTAACCGGCGTCGCCGTTCATGGTTGGCAGCAGCACGCGGTAAATCGAGATAAACGCAGGCCCCATCAACACCACCAGCAGTGACGGGAAGATGAAGAAGATCAACGGGAACAGCAGTTTCAGGGAAATCTTTGCAGCAGCTTCTTCGGCGCGCTGGCGGCGGCGCGTACGCAGCTGGTCCGACTGCACGCGCAGCGAATCAGCAATGCTGGTACCGAAGCGCTCAGCCTGGATCAGCATGGCCACCAGTGCATCGACGTCCTCCACCCCGGTGCGCAGCGCCAGGTTGCGCAAGGCGCGTTCCTTGGACAGGCCGGCCCGCAGTTCGAGCGTGACCAGGTTAAGTTCGTCTGCCAGGATCGGGCTCTTGATACCGATTTCGTCGGCCACGCGCAGCAGTGCAGCGTCCATTGCCAGGCCGGCTTCCACGCAGACCGTCATCAGGTCCAGGGCATCAGGGAAGGATTCGAAAATCTCGCGCTGGCGGTATTTGACTGCATAGCGCAGGGCGTAGTTCGGCAGGTAGTATCCCACTGCTGCGGCAAGCAAAAGCCAGAACATCAGTCCATTGCCGGTCAGGTGCGAATTTGACAGCACCATGCCCACATACGTCAGCAGCGGCAGGATGATGGCCAGCGCTGTCTTGGCGGCAAAGTACAGCACACCCATGGAAGGGTGGCGCATACCGGCATTCATGAAGCGAATGCGCAGCGATGACTTTTCCCATTCCTCCTCCTCTGCGCCTGACAGCTTGGCGACCGGCGCCAGCCAGGCGGATAGGCGGGACAGCAGGTTAGGGCTGATGCGCTCGCGGCGGCGCGGGACGCTCGGAAGGTCGGTCACTTGCTGCAGGCGGCCTTGCACCGGGTTGCCGGCAAAGCGCAGCATGATCACATAGGCGGCCCCGAATACCGCCAGGAACACCAGGGCCAGAAATGCCATTTGAAGGACGTTCATGTGAGTCTCCCGCTAAACGCGAATCCGGATAATCTTGCGCATTGCCAGCACGCCCAGGAACATCATGATCAGCGCCATGCCAATCATCTTGCGGCCCGCCGGGTCGGTGTACAGCACGGCCAGGAACTCGGGGTTGGTCAGCTGGATCATCAGCGCGGTGGCGAAGGGCAGCAAGCCCAGCACCCAGGCCGACATCTTGCCTTCGGCCGACAGCACGCGGATCTGCCCGAGCAGTTTGAGGCGGTCTCGAATGATTTTGCTGATGTTGTCCAGCAGTTCGGCCAGGTTGCCTCCGGTCTCGCGCTGGATCAGCACAGCGATCACGAAGTAGCGCAAGTCGGTGCTCGGCACGCGCGTGGCAAGATTCATCAGCGCATCGTTCATCGAGATGCCGAAATTGACCTCGTCGAACGTGGCTTTGAATTCGTCTGCGATCGGCGCATTCATTTCGTCGCCAACCATCTTCATCGCAGTCGGGAAGGCGTGGCCGGCGCGCAAGGCGCGGCCGATCAGGTCCAGCGCGTCCGGCAGTTGCTTGTCCACTTTGGTCAGGCGCTTGCCCTTGGCGCGCAGCACCACGAGGAAGGGAAACGCGATGGAAACCAGCATCAGGGGCAGCACAATGAGCACGGGCACTCCCATGAACAGCGTCAGGCCGCCCACCAGCACGGGGCAGATCAGCGACAGCACCACCAGGTCCGACACGGTCCAGGTCATGCCCGACTGCTCCAGCAGTCGGTCGATTTGGCTCACGCGCGGCATTTGCAGCAGCAGTCGCTGGAACAGCGGCGTCTCGCTTAGCATGCGTTGCTTGATCATCGAGTGGCTTTCGCCGCCGGCATGGCCGCCGGCCGACATCATGCGCAGCCGGCGCGCCACCCGTTCCGCCTCCGGCCCCTTGGCCGAGTTCCAGGTCAGGTACATGCCTTCGATCAGCAGCACCACGGCCAGGAACACCAGGATGCCGGTAGCGTAGTAGAGGTAGTCCATGGCTTACGTCCTCTTTTGCACGGAAGGGTCGAAGATGTTGTCGGCCAGGGTCACGCCGAAGGTGCGCAGGCGCTCGCCGAAGCGTGGCCGTACACCCGTGGCGCTGAAGTAGCCCTGTACCGAGCCGTCGGTGCCGACGCCGGTCTGCTTGAAGCAGAAGATTTCCTGCATGGTGATCATTTCGCCTTCCATGCCGGTGATCTCCTGGATCGACATCAGCTTGCGCTTGCCGTCGGTCAGGCGCGCCACCTGCACCACCACGCCGATGGCGGAGCTGATTTGCTGGCGCATTGCCTTCACCGGCAGGCCGGCGGCGCCCATGCTGATCATGTTTTCCAGGCGGGTCAGCGCGTCGCGCGGGGTGTTGGCGTGGATGGTCGCCATCGAACCTTCATGGCCGGTATTCATGGCCTGCAGCATGTCCAGCGCTTCAGCGCCGCGCACCTCGCCCAGGATAATGCGGTCGGGGCGCATACGCAGGGCGTTGCGCACCAGGGCACGCTGCGTCACCTCGCCCTTGTTTTCGATATTGGCCGGACGGGTTTCCAGGCGCACGATGTGCGGCTGCTGCAGCTGAAGTTCGGCCGCGTCTTCGATAGTGACGATACGTTCGTTGTGGCTGATGTAGCCGGAAATGGCGTTCAGCATGGTGGTCTTGCCGGAGCCGGTACCGCCCGAGATCAGGATATTGACCTTGCTCTTGCCCAGCGCCTGCAGGATGCTGGCCATGGCCTCGGTCATGGAATTGAAGCTGATCAGCTCGGCCAGGCCCAGCGGATCGGCCGAGAAACGGCGGATCGAGAGCACCGGACCGTCGATGGCCAGCGGCGGGATGATGGCGTTGACGCGCGAGCCGTCCGGCAGGCGGGCGTCGACCATCGGGCTTGATTCGTCGATGCGGCGGCCGACGCGGGACACGATCTTGTCGATGATCTTCATCAGGTGGGCGTCGTCATTGAAGGTCACCGCCGTCAGTTCCAGGCAGCCCTTGCGTTCGACGTACACCTGGCGTGCGCCGTTGACCAGGATATCCGACACATTCGGGTCGGCCAGCAGCGGTTCCAGCGGCCCGAAGCCCAGCACCTCGTATTGGATGTCGCGGGTCAGGTTGCGCCGTTCGCTGTCGTTGATCACGACCATGTTTTCTTCGAGCAGGCGCTCGACCAGGACCTTCAGCTCGTCGCGGATCTGGTCCTGGGTCAGGCGCTGCATGCCTTCCAGGTCGACCCGGTCGAGCAGGGTCTGGTGGATGCGGTGCTTGAGCTGCTGGTAGGCGCGGTTGTCGATAGCCTCGGAGCCGCGCAAGGCGGACACGTTGCCATTGAGCGGCGCGGCGGCGCCAAGGCGGTTGCGGAGGGTCTGGGCGGGGATCTGCATGATCGGCTCCATGGGCTAGTCAAGTTTGCACTGTTACGCGCGCTGAAGAATGCGGGACAACCAGCCGCGCGAATCGGTACCGCTTTCGCCGGCCAAGGTACGCGCCAGGTCCTGCAAAGCCTTGGAAACCGGGCTGGCGCGCTGCAGCTGCAGGATCGGCACACCCTGGTTGACCGAGGCGGCAGCTGCTTCATAGTGGTTCGGAATGGTGCGGAACATCTCCATGCCATAAGCTTGTTCGCAATCGCGCAGGCGGATGTCGCCGTTATTGGAGTGGCGGTTGACAATCAGGTGGATTTTGTCCTTCCGATAGTCGAGCGAACGGAATACTTGCAGCAGCCGCTTGCCGTCGCGGATATACGGCAGCGTGGCCTGCAGGATGGGGAAGATCATGTCGGCCTGGTCCAGCGCCCGCACCGAGACGGCGTCCAGGCTGCGGCCGATGTCGAGGATGACGAAGTCGTAGTGCTGGCGAGCCAGTCGCAGCAGTGCATCCACATGCTCCGGGTGCACGTCGTTGGCCTGGGTCGGATCTTCCGGCGCTGCCAGCACGTGGAAATTCTGGGTCACCTGCACCATGCTGGAAATGAGCAGCGAGTGGTCGAGGCGATGGATTTGCTGGGCCACGCTGGCCACGCTGGCGGCCGGACGCTGGTCGGAAACGAACAGCGAGGCATCGCCGAACTGCAGGTTGAAGTCCATCAGCGCCACTTTCTTGCCTTCTGCCGCAGCTAGCGCGTAACCGAGGTTGGCGGCCAGGAAGGTGGCGCCGCTGCCGCCCTTGCAGGAGATGAAGGCCAGCACCTTGCCCAGTGCGCGGCTACTGAAATTGCGTTTTTCGTCGATGCGGCGCACGGCCGACTGCAGCGCTCCGGGATCGATCGGCATCGGCATCACTTCGCGCACGCCGGCGCGCATGGCCTGCATCAGGAAGTCGGGATTCTGCTGGCCACAGGCAATGATGATCACCATGTCGGGGTGCTGTACGCTGAGCGTTTCCAGCCGTTCAAGATCCTCGCCATTGAGCAGCGGCTGCGCCACCAGCAGCAGGTCCGGCGCGCCAGCCTCAAAGCGTGGCAGCTTGTCGACCAGGCCTGGCAGAACGTCGACCTGGTCGGCCAGGCTGCGCTCGCGCAGGATGCGGGCGATTTCGAACAGTTGCTTGTCGTTGCTGGAGATGGCTGTGATCTTCATGGCATCGCTCAGTTGGTAAAGCCGAGGCTTTCGGCATAGACGACGGTGGTGGCTTGCGGCAGGGAGACGCTGGGCCGCGAGGTGGTGACGTTGGCTGGATTGAAAATCAGCGGCCGGTATGTCACGTTCTTGACCGAGACTTCCACGTACACGATACAGTCAAGGGTGCGCGTCGCATCGTTGCAGGCCGACAGGTTGTCGCCGGCATCTGCCGGTGGGGTGGTGACTTCATCGACGCCATTGGCGCGCAGGTAGCGGATGAAGATGTTGGAGCTGGTGACTTCCGGGGCGCCGGGCAGGGTGCCGGCGCCGAACAGGGCAACGCTCTTGATCGCTGCGGTGTCGCTGATCCAGCGCACGGTCGCTTCGCGCGCACCACGGCGGCTGATCTCCTGCATGCTGTTATAGACGTACATCATGCGGCCGAATTCGATGGTGGCGATGAGCAACGCGATAAATATCGCGCAGATCAGGGCGAATTCCACGATCGCGGCGCCGCTTTGGCGTTTCAGGTCTGGGTGCTGGACTGGCGTGCGCATGATGGTCCTCACAGCATGTAGCGCATGATGGTGCGCGGAGTCAGGCTGATGTTGCGGTTGGCATTACCGATCAGCGGGATCGTCTGGCCGATGTTGACCACGTAACCGCTGATCTCGACCCGCACGCCGCCGGGTGCGGTGCCGTCGACGCAGTTGCTGTCGTTGTAGGACGCATCCAGGCAGGTGATGACGACATTGCTTCGGGCAAAATTTGGCACCTTGGCGGCGTTCGCGGCGGCCACCACAATGTCCTGGGCGTTGCTGACGGAACTGGAGTTGATCGTCGCTTTCTTCGCCACGCTCATATAGCGCGCGGCGTCGCGTGTGCCCTTGCTCAGGGCGTCGTAGAAGGCGAAGGCGCGGCCGAATTCATAGGTGCCCGCCAGCAGCAGGATCAGGATCGCTGCCACCAAGGCGAATTCGACCAGGGCGGCGCCGGACTGCTTATTTGATGGACGGTTGCGCATGGCGTTCACTTGTACAGTTTGACTTCGGAGGTGGGCACTGGCTCCACCAGGCCGGTGAATTCGACCCACAATTTCTTCGGCGAGCCGCCAAGGTCGGCTTTCCTTTGCATGAAGAATTTCCCGATGCCGACTGCCGTCATGACGCCGCAAGAGGCGCTTCCCACCGGGGCTGTCCGGCAATCGATCAGAACGATGTTCAGGATGCGGCGGTCTTCCACGCCGCTGCGGCCGGCCGGCGCCAGGAAGTTTGCGCCACTGGCTTGGTTATAGGGAGCGGCGTATTGCGAGCTAAAGCCGGCGCCGACACTGGTCGGATAGTTGGCTGGATCGATGTAATTGGTGGCGGCTCCTTTGAGGCCGTACATCAGCTTGTCGGTGCCGACGATGTTGGTGCCGATGGTGCCATTGGCTTCCGCCGGCGTCACTGCAGTGCTGCCATTGGCTCGAACGGCCGGGGTGTACGACCACATCACGCCATAATTCGCATAGGGCGTAGGGGTGGTCACACGGGTCGATACGGTACTAGGCCATACGTTGGCCGGTGTGGCGCTGGCCCGCGCCTCGTAGGGCAGCGAGTATTGTGGCAATGCCGGGCTGCCGCTGGTGGTGATGGTCTGCTGGCTGGGCAGCGTGGTGCCACCGGCATCCTGCCAGGCGGCCGGTGGGTTGCCGGCGCCGAACAGGTATTCCTTGATATTTTTATCCGGCGGCGCGGTGGCCGGATCGCATTTGGAACCGCCGGAATAATCGTTAAAGCGTGAGTTGAACGCTTTTTCCAGTGAGGAGGAAAGGCCGGTATTGGTATAGACCTGGCCGACGCCGGTCGGTAGCACCGCGCTGTTGCCGACGCAGATAAACGGCTCGGTGTAGCTAGCCGAGGAGTTCGCTGCAACGCAAGCACTCGGCGGCGAGTTCACAGGATTGATCAGGTAAGGGTCGGAGGATGCGCCGCCCAGCGAACCGAGGTCGAACACATTGTATCCAACACCGCGGCGAAAGCCGAATTCGACGACTTCACTGAAAGTTCCGTAGTCGTAGCTATCCGTGCGGTGGGCCGGGTCGATGGCGCAAATGCCGATTGGGGTCACGGTATCGACGAAGCGGCCAGCGACAGCCCTGCCGAAAGTGGAGGTGTTGTTTTTGCCGGCTATGCGCATTAGCCAGGTGTCGATTGTTTGTGGTTTTTGCTGGTCTCCGTCGTCGTGGGTGTCGACTTCGACGAAGGTGCGGCCGTTGGCATTGCCCAAGCTTTGCGCCAGGGTATACCAGGGGCCGTCCGGGCTGGCGGCGAAGCGGAAGTTTTCGTTCTTCAGCGTCATCGTGCTGCCGAAGTCGTAGCGGTTTTTCAGGGCGATGGCCTTGCCGGAGGCCACCGCCTTGTTCAGGCCCGCATCCGAATTGTCCAGGTCCTTGCCGCCCGCCAGCGCCGCCGCGTCGGCCATGTTCTGCAATTCGGTTTTGACGATATAGAGGTGACCGAGGTCCAGCACCAGGCCGCTGACCGGGATCAGTACGAGCATGAGCAGCAAACCAGTCATCACGGCGACAGAGCCGCGCTGCTGGTGATGCATTGGTAGGCGCTGGACCATGGCAGTCTCCTATTTACCGATGCCAATCGTGAAGGTGTTGGTGTTCTTCTCCGGCGCCTTGAACGACTTCTGGTACTGGTCGTAGCCCGACTTGGCGGCCGTGGCGTCCAGGCCCGCCGGCACCGTCATATTGCGGTCGGCGCCGGGGTTGATGTACTGGGCGTGGCGCATATCCGTGGCGGCCTTGCCGATGTCACGGTCGACGTAGGGCGCGGGCGCCATGCAGGCGACCAGGCCGAGGGGCAGCAGGGCAATGCCGGCGGAGCGAAGTAAGGAACGATTCATGGTGGCCTCCTAGTTCAGGTCAAAACCGCCGGCCGGCTGGCCGGGCTGCTTTTGTTGTTCTTGCTGCTGCTCGCGCGGCGGCTTGCCTTCCATCCTGCCCATGAAGATGCGCGAGGCGCGTGCCGGGTCGCTCACATTCGAAGTCGGCAGGTTGTCGGCAAAATCAGGCGGCAGCGGCTTGACCAGGCGCGGCGTGATCACGAACACCAGCTCGGTGCGGTCGGTCTGGAAGTCGTTGGAGCGGAACAGGGCGCCCAGCACAGGGATTTCGCCCAGGCCCGGAACGGCCTTGATATTGGTGGTGGTGTTGTTCTTGATCAGGCCACCAATGGCGAAGCTCTGGCCGTCAAACAATTGCACCGTGGTCGCCGCGCGGCGGGTGGTGAACGAAGGCAGGATGGCGGTACCTGTGATGCCGCCGGCAGAGATGCCTACGCCTTCCTTGTTCAGCTCAGACACTTCCGGCGCTACCTTCAGGTTGATGCGGCCATCTGCCAGCACGGTCGGGGTGAAGCGCACGGCCACGCCGAATTCCTTCTCTTCCAGCGTGATGCGGGTAAAGCCGCCTTCCGGACTGGAGGCCACCGGGATGAAGATCTTGCCGCCGGCGAGGAAGCTGGCTTCCTGGCCGCTGATGGCCATCAGGTTAGGTTCGGCCAGCATCTTCACCAGGCCGTCGCGCTTTTGCGCATCGATGGTGAGGAAGTTGCCGTTGCGTTTGTTGAAGGCATCAATCAGCGAAGAATTGCCGCTCAGGAGATTGGACAACAGGGTGTAAGTCCAGTTGCCGATCGCGTGGCTGGCGCTGATGCTGGCGCCCAGCTGGTCGACCAGGGTCTTGGATACCTCGGCCACCTTCACCTCCAGCATCACCTGCTGGGGCGCCGCCACCGTCATCATATTGATCACTTTGAGCGACAGGCCGCTGTCGCTTGAGCCACCCTGTTGCTGGGCGCCGCCGCCCGCGCCGCCTGCACCGCCGGCTTGCGGACGCTGGCGGGTGACGTAGGCATTGGCCATTTGCAGGATGTGTTCGGATACCACCACGTCAGGCACCACGCCGCTCAGGATGATGGAGTCGGCTGCCGCGCTCACCTTGACCGAGCCTGGCGCGCCAGACAGCTTGTCGACACCGGCCTGCAGGGAAGCCGTATCGGCGCTGACAGTCAGGTCGGCAATCACGGTGTCGCCGGTCTTCTGCCAAACGATCAGGTTGGTGGTGCCGACGTTGCGGCCCAGCATATACACTTCTTTCGGATTAAGCAGGATCACATCGGCAATGCGCGCATCGCCCACGGCCACCCGGGCCGCCGGATGCTGCAGGCGCACGATGCTGGACTTGCCCTCGGCCAGCTGCATGGTCGGCGCCATTTCGGTGCGGCCGCCTTCCGGAATGCCGGCAGAGTCTTTTTGCGAGACAGCCGGCGCAGCCTTGCCTGGCATGCTGCCCTTGGCTTTGATTTTAGGTTGCTGCGCCACCACCACGGCTTCAGCGGCGACTTGCGCGGTGGCGGGCGACACGAGCGCGGGCAGGACCAGCAGGGCGCCCAGGATGCTCGGTACTGCAGTGCTGATTCGTTTCATGAGTAGCTCCGTATCAGAATTGTTGGCTGCTGCGGTCCAGACCCTTGATCATTTCCACTTTCACGCCCGGTGGCGGCACAGTGGCTATCTTGCGCACTGGTGCTGGCTTGGGTGCCGCGGCCGGCGCCGCTTTTGGGGCCGGGGCCTGGGCGCCCAGCAGGGTGGTCTTGGTGGCGCCGGCGGTCAGCGCGGGATTCGGATCGACCTGGTTGCGCAGCACCAGCGACAGGCTGCCCACGCTGCGCGCCAGGTCCAGTTTTTCAACCTGTTCCGGCGTCAGCTCCAGCGTCACGGCATTGACCACCTTTGGCTTGGTATCGTCGCGCCCGGATTCCTGCGCCACGGCCAGCACCAGGATGCGCTCCAGCACAATCTTGGAGATGGTCGGGTCCTTGGTCTGGCTGCGCTGGCCTTCTTCCTGGGTATTGACCAGGATGTCGACGTAGTTGCCTGGGAGGGCAAAGCCGGCCACGCCCACCACATCGTTGACGCGGACCGTCATGGCGCGCTTGCCTTCGGTCACCACCGCCGACAGGCCGCCCTGGGTGCCGGGCGGGGCCAGCTTGGATTCGAGGATAGGCTCGCCGCGCGTGATACTGTTCCTGGTGACGCGCGACTCGAGTGCCTTGTCGTCCTTGATCACGCCGGGAGGTTGCACGGAAGCGGGCCAGTCGACCAGGCGCACCATGTCCGGCGTGATGCGCGCGCCCATGCTGATGTCCACCTGCGCTACGGCCACCTTGGCGGTATTGGTGGTGGCCTGGGCGTTGATCCAGCGCGCCGCCACTACCACGGCCACGAAGGCCAGCCCGATGGCCACCACCATCATGATCATTGCTCGTGTGTTCCTCATGATTATCCCCTTGCCTTAGACGGCTGAAAAATAGTTATTCCAGGCCCACTCGAGCGAAGCGATATCGAGCGTGGGCAGGCGTCCTTCGTATGCTGCCAGGTCGCGCAGCTGCGAAACCAGGTCGCGTGGATAGCAGGCCATGAATGGCTTTTCGTGCGTGTGATGCTGGCGCATCAGCCAGGCGAAGGTCTCGGCCTCGAACGGCACCGAGTAGCGCTGGCAGACCTGGCGGAACACGGTTTCGTATTGTTCCGGCAGCAGCGGACCGACATGGATCTTGTAGCCCAGTCGGCGCAGGAAGGAACCATCGGCTAGGGATTCCGGCGGCAGGTTGGAGGAGAAAATCACCACCACGTCGAAAGGCACCGGGAACTTGTAGCCGTTTTGCAGCGACAGGTAGTCGACCTGGCGGTCCATTGGCACAATCCAGCGGTTCATCAACTCCACCGGCGAGCAGCGTTGGCGGCCAAGGTCGTCGATGATGAAGATGCCGCCGTTGGCCTTCAGGTGCGGCGGTGCCTGGTAGAGGCGGGTGGTCGGGTCGAAACGCAGGTCCAGCGCGTCCAAAGTCAGTTCGCCGCCGGTGATCACGGCAGGGCGGTCGCTGCGCACCCAGCGCTGGTCGCGCGGCGTGCGGCGGTCGAACAGCATGCCTGGCGGCGGCGTATCCTCGATGGCGGTGTGCAGTACCGGATCGAAGACGGGGATGATGTCGCCGTCCACCAGCAGCGCGTGCGGCACGGCGATCTGCCCTTGCAGCAGGCCGTTCAGGCGCTCGGCCAGGTAAGTCTTGCCGCTGCCTGCCGGACCATGGATAAAGATGGCGCGGCCACTGTTCATGGCCGCGCCCAACTGGTCAAGCACTGCAGGGCTCGCGACGATGCCATCGAAAACTTTACGGATATGTTCGCGCTTGACGCGCATTTGCGCCACGCTGTGGGCGCGCACCCGTTCGGCATAATCGGCGAAAGTGACAGGCGCTGCGCCGGCATAGGCGTCGCGCCTTACGAACTCGGCAGCGCGGTCGCGGCCGGTATCGGTCAGGTTGTACATGATGTCGGCATCGGTGTTGCTCATGCCGCGGCGAATCATCTCGGCCAGCTTTTCGGTGCGCATGAAGGAGATCACGGGGTCCAGCACCGACAGCGGCAGCTTGATGTGGCCGGACAGCTCATTGAGCTTGATCTGGCCGCGCTGGTACAGGATCTTGGCGGTCAACTCCACCAGCAGCAGAAAAGGCAGGCCGGTTTCCTCCACGGTACGCGGAGCGGGCACGCGCAGCGGGTCATCGGCCCAGGCGCGTTTGCTAGGTTCTTCAAAGTCGGCAGGCATGGCGGACCCCTCTCAAAATACCAGTGGCAGGACGCGGTACTTCACATGACGCATGTACAGCAGGTATTCGCTATCGCGCGACAGGAAGCGTTCCTCGCGCAGCAGGCGGGCCACTAGCAGCATGGCAGCCAGCAAGCAGGTGAGGGCGTTGGCGGCGCTGCTGTTGGATAATACATAGCCCGCGTAGCTCAGCAGGTAGCTGGCATACAGCGGATGGCGGATCCAGCGGTACAGGCCGCTTGTCTTGATCTGGCGCTTGGCCGCCACCAGCCCGAAGCTGCGATTGAGCGAGAGCAGACCGCCGATCTGCAGCAGCACGCCCAGAACGATCAGCACGCGCGCCGCCGGCACCAGGCCTTCGCTGCTTGGCGCGAACAGGAAGGGCGCGCCGGTGGAAGCGATGGCCAGCACCCAGTCCAGCGGAGAATGCGATACCGCGGCAGGCTCGGAGCGCAGTACGAACAGCGCCGCCACCAGGGTTTCCGAAGCCACGAACAGCAGATAAGTCCAGTCGCCGGTGGCGGCGAAGGCGCGCGCATGGGCAATCGAAAACAAGAGCCAGACGCTGGCCAGTGCGGCAGTCGCCAGCAGGTTCACGGCGCGCGATGCCAGGAGTGGGGTAGCGTTCATAAGAGGCTCCAGCCGAAGTAACGGGTCAGTAACAAGTACGCCACGGTGCCGCTGGCAATGGCCACTGCATAAGGCAGTTGGCCAGTGGCCGTTTGCGGCGCATCGACGCGGGCGCTGCCGCCGGACAGGCCGCGCAGTACGCTACTGAGCACCATGGTTTTCACGTTTCCAGTGACCCGGCCCAGGCTGCCTTGTACCAGCGCGACGCTCAGTGACAGCAGGCCTCCAGCCAGCAGGCTGGCCAGGCCGGCGCACACGGTGTCGAGCGGACCGAGGAAGGTGCCGATCATGGCCATCAACTTGACGTCGCCGGCGCCCATCGCGCCCAGCACATACATAGGCAAGAGCAGAAGCAGCCCGACCATCATGCCGGCTGCACCCTTCAACACGCCCAACGCGCCGAAAGGTTCGCTGAACAGACCGGCGCCAGGAGTGACGGTCGCTTGCAGCGCCAGGCCGGCCACGATGCCGGCCAGCACCAGCTGGTTGGGGATGCGGCGGCTGCGCACATCGCTGGCGACCGCCCATGCCAGCAGGCAGGCGAAGAGCACGATGGGCAGCAGGGCGCGGGCATCCAGGTTCATGCTGCGCTCCGTTGCAGCAAGCGGCCGCAAACAATCCAGATAGCCCAGGCGCCCAGTGCACCGGCATAGCCGTCGATCGCGTAGTGCCAGCCCAGGTGGACCGAACCTAGTTGGATCAGCACGGCGAACACGGTAAGGGCGATGCCGGCGGTGCGGTTCAGGCGCCAGCCAAGCAGGGCCAACAGCACTGAGCTGGCCACATGCATGCTGGGCATGGCAGAGATGCTCAGGGCATTGCTGCCGCTATGGGTCGCGTAGCTGTGCCACAGGCTGCTCTGCACATCGAGCACCAGCAAGGGGATATCGGTATTGGCGCCCTGCAGGTATTGCATCAGGCCGAGGAACGGATCGGCGCCTGGCACAAAGTGCTGGTAATAGCAGGGCCCGGCAGAAGAGAACGCCATCGCCATCACGTTGCCCAGCAGGATCCAGCTCAGCACAAAGCTCAGCAGGAATTGCATGCGCAACTGGCGGCGTTCCAGGCTGAAGGCCAGCCAGTAAACGGTGCCGAGCAGGATGAAGAACCACAGGTGATAATTGATGCTGACCAGGGCCGTCAGCAGCGGGTGGCCCAGCACCGGCTGCAGCAGCTCCCACGGTTGCACGCCGCCGTGCAGCCAGGCGTCGGCGGCGGCAATGCGGGCATCCCAGGCATAAGGCTGCACCAGCGGCACGGCTGCTTTCAATACGGTGAAGCTGGCGGCGAAAATCGGCATCATGACCAGCACCGGCGCTGCGAACAGCAGACGCTCGCGGGTCAGGAAGGCGCCCAGGCTCAGGCGCAGATACTGCACCAGTTGTGCCGGACGGGTGAAAATCATTACATGGAGGGTATAGCCGCACAGGGAAAACAGCAGGCCCAGTAGCAGGGTGCTGAGATACGTTTCGAGTTGCAGGTCGTCGCGGAATTTTTCCGGATGGGCGGCGCACAGCGCAAGGGCGGCAGCCAGTTCCAGGATGACGATGGTGAGCAGGAGCCCATGTTCGCGCAGCAGTATGCGCGACAGGCTGGCGCGGCTGGCAATGGACGGAGACAGGACTGCGCTCATGATGAGGCCTGTGAGACTTGGGATGAAATGGTGTCGAACAGGGTCTTGAGCTGGGCGCCGGCCATGCCGACGGCGATCACGATGACTACTGCAATCAAGCCTCCAAGCAGTGCATATTCGATGGCGGTAACTGCGCGCTCGTGACGGAGGAATCGTAAGAATCGGTTTTTCACAATCTGCCTCCGTTCAGAAAAAAGCGCGTCCGGGGAGGCGCTGGGCCTCGCCGGACGCTGGCTGGCCATTTAGCTGTTGGCGGTGCTCAGCGCGGTGCCAATGGTGGTGAAGGTGGTGCGCAGCTGGGTACCTACAATCCGTACCGCAGCGATGATCACCACAGCGATCAGGGCGGCGATCAGGCCGTATTCGATTGCGGTTACGCCTTGTTCGTCGCGGATGAATTTTTGAATGGCTTTCATGATGATTCCTTTCGGGGACTGAGTAGAAAATTGCACCAAAGTGTTTGCAGCTGCACGGAACTAGCCCGCGTCACCTGCTTTTTCCAAGCGCCAGAAGCACAATGATGCCGACGACAACTGTCAGTGAGGCTACAAGCACATATTCGTAAAAGGCCCTGCCGTCTTCCTCGGCGATGAAGCTGGCGATTCTTGGCGGTAGGTATCGATCACGCATTCTGTACTCCGGACATGGTTGTGTTGGCCTTGCCTGGTTCTAGTCTCAGCCGACATGTCTGCCGTGCTGATGAGTTCACTTTAGGCTTCTGCGTTTTGACTTCCATCAAACATCTGTCCTTTTCTGACCGGGATAGATGTCCTTTTTTTCCAGCAGGAATCGGGACATTTGTCCCGGATGTAACGTTGATGTGTGGAGAGAAAGATTTTCGGCACCCCTGCCTGTAGTGGGCAGGGGGCGAGAGGGATGCTACAGGTCGGCTTGATCGAGCCTGTGCTTGGTTGCAAACACGTAGAGATCCAGGCGGTTCGACACACCCAGTTTGTGATAGATGGCAGTCAAATGATTGCGTAAAGTATGCTCAGAAATAAACAACTGTTGCGCCAAAGCCTTATTAACCGCGCCCCCACCTGTTGCAATTAAGCTGCAAATACGCCTTTCCTTGGCGGTCAGCTGGGCAATCTTGTCCAGTTCGGGATCTTGCCGCCGGTTCGCTTGTGGATTGCGCATGGCTTCGAACACGCGGGTCAGCATGATGCCATCGAGCCACAGCTCACCGCCATGGACTTTTTCGATGGCTTTGAGCACCGTTTCGGCCGGTTCGTCCTTGCTGACCACGCCGCGCGCACCCATCATCACGGCCCGGTCCAGCAATTCGCGGTCGCGCGTGCCCGACAGCACCAGGACGCGCGCGCCATTACAGCCTTCCAGCAGGCGCGGCATAATGTCCAGCGAACAGGTGCCGCCCAGATCGATGTCCAGCAGGATGACGTCCGGCAATACTTCGGAAGCCATGGCCAGGGCACTGTCGCAGTCGCGCGCCGTGCCCACAACAATCATATGGCTTGCTTCGCTTTCGATGAGCTTGCCAAGCCCCCATAGCAGGGTCTTGTGGTCATCGACCAGCATGATGCGGATTCTCTTGTCAGCTTGCCCCATACTCACCTCACACCGGAATCACAATCTGTACTGCAGTGTTGTTCTGGCGGCCGCGTTGGACGCGGGCCTCGCCGCCCAGGGCAGCGGCGCGTTCTGCGATAGAGCTCGGTGTAAAGTCTAGCACCGGCTGGCCCGAGCATTCATTCTCGATGCGCACGGTCAACTGGCCGGCAGTGCAGGCCAGTTCGATATAGCCGTTGCGCGCCGTGGTGTGCTTGCAGATATTACTCATCCCTTCATTGACGATCTGGAATACTTCGGCGGCCAGGCGGTCGCTCATATGCAGCTCTCCCTTGGTTTCCACATTGATGTGCACGTCGTAGAACTGGCGCACCTGGGCCGCCTGGCGGCGTAGGGCGATCAGCAGTTCCGGCTCTTTCATTTCCAGCCCACCGCGCAAGCTTTTGGCATAGTTGCGCAGGTCGCGTACCACTTGTGATGTAACGTCGAGCAGGTTGTCCAAGTCTGGCACCAGCGGGTTGCCGGGGTCGGCCTTCAGGCGGATGCCCGAAACACCATGGCGCAGGCCAATATAGGGTTGAATCGTGGTGTCATGCAAGTCGCGGGCGATGCGCTCGCGCTCACGCAAGACCGCTTCCGAGGCCATGCGGTCGAGCAATTCAATATTTTCGATCACCGGGAAGGCCTGTGCCGCGATCTGCAACAAGAACAGGGCGTCGGACTTGCTGAAATGGTGGCGCTGCGACACCACGATCAGGCGGCCCGAGCCGCGCCGCAGCGGCAGGGGTACGGCGATCAGGGAAAAGGCGTCGAGCAGTTCGCCCAGGGTTTCGCCCGCCTCGGCGTCTTCCTCCACCCAGCGCTGGTGCTCGCCGTCGTAGCTTTTCAGTTGCAGCCGGCGGCGCAGCCAAGGGCCGCGTGGCTGGCGCATCAGGAGGATGGCGTCTTCGCCGCATACCAGCAGCGGCGCGGCGGCGTCCGGCGCCAGGTTGCTGGCATGGATGGGACGGCCGGCATTCGCTCCGCTGGCTGCGCGCAAGGTCCAGCTGGCAGCGCTGTTGTCGTGCATCAGCAGGATGCAGCTGTGGGCATGGTAGAACAAGCGGGTTTGTTCGAGTACCGAACTGATGGTGCGGTCCACGCCGAAGCGCGGGTTGGACATCTGGCTCACCGCATGGAGCAGGCCCATGCGCTGGCGCTGGATCGTGGCCATGCCGCCCCAGTGGGCGATCATATAGCCCAGGGCCAGCAGGAAAGTGGAGCGCAGCATGACCAGCGCCATTTCCGTCTCGCTGTGGGTGTACAGCGTAGTGAGGGTGAAGGCCAGCGAGGCGGCCATGGTGATGCGGGCGCCTTCCTCGAAGCCGTGGCTGAAGGCCGAGGTCAGGATGGCAAAGAAAAACAGCAGGAAATAGAAGCTGGAATCACCGCCCGTGACATACACCATCAGGGTGAACCAGCCGACGTCGAGCCAGTAAATCAGCTTGCTGCGCACCAGGATGGAGCGGTTGGCCAACAGGAGGAGGGTGAAGCTTTGCAGCAGGTAGGCCAGGAAGACGCCCAGTGACAGCACGTCGGCCCGGCCCCTGGGTTCCACCACGAGGGTGAACAGGCAGGCAACGGCTAGTACCATGCGCATCCAGCGCACCATGGACGCATCCGAAGTGTCCTTCGGCAGAGTCGCGTGGAGCAGGCCCTCGTTGATCACATTCTCTCCGCTGCATTGTTGTTACCATGCTAAGAGAACCTCGTGTGGTTGTCCATAACAAGGTTGTATTAATGAAACGCCGGGGCCTTGAAATTATCCTGCGGCGGCCCTATATGCATCGCTCATAAGACTATTGAGGCAAAAATGGCTGAAAACAAGCAAACCATGGGCTTCCAGGCAGAAGTAAAACAGCTTCTGCAACTGATGATCCACTCCCTGTACTCGAACAAGGAAATCTTCCTGCGCGAGCTGGTCTCGAACGCCTCCGATGCGGCGGATAAGCTGCGTTTCGAAGCGATCAATAACGATGCCCTGTACGGCAACGACCATGAGCTGAAAATCCGCGTGGCCTTTGACAAGGAAGCGCGCACCATCACCATTTCCGACAACGGCATCGGCATGAGCCGTGACGAGGCGATTTCCCACCTCGGCACGATCGCCAAGTCGGGCACCAGGGAATTCTTCGGCAAGCTGTCCGGCGACCAGCAGAAAGACGCGGCCCTGATCGGCCAGTTCGGCGTGGGCTTCTATTCCGGCTTCATCGTGGCCGACAAGATCACCGTCGAATCGCGCCGCGCCGGCCTCGATGCTTCCGAAGGCGTGCGCTGGGAATCGGCGGGCGAGGGCGATTACTCGATCGAGCAGATCGAGAAGACCGGCCGCGGCACCGACATCATCCTGCACCTGCGCGAAGGCGAGGACGAGCTGCTGAACGACTGGAAGCTCGAATCCATCATCCGCAAATACTCCGACCATATTTCGCTGCCGATCCAGATGAAGAAGGAAGGCTCGGAAGAGCCGGCCACCATCAACCAGGCCAGCGCCCTGTGGGCCCGCAACAAGAACGAGGTCACCCAGGAGCAGTACGAAGAGTTCTACAAGCACGTGTCGCACGACTTCGGTGCGCCGCTGACCCACACCCACAACCGGGTCGAAGGCCGCAGCGAATACACCCAGCTGCTATACATTCCGGCCAAGGCCCCATTCGACCTGTGGGACCGCAACAAGCGTGCCGGCATCAAGCTGTACGTCAAGCGCGTCTTCATCATGGACGATGCCGAGCAGCTGATGCCGACCTACCTGCGCTTTGTCAAAGGCGTGATCGATTCGGCCGACCTGCCGCTGAACGTGTCGCGTGAAATCCTGCAGGAGTCGCGCGACGTGAAGGCCATCCGCGAGGGTTCGACCAAGCGCGTGCTGGGCATGCTGGAAGAACTGGCCAACGCCGACGAGCAGGAAAAGAAGGACAGGTACGCGACCTTCTGGACCGAATTCGGCCAGGTGCTGAAAGAGGGCATCGGCGAAGACTTCGCCAACAAGGAACGCATTGCCAAGCTGCTGCGTTTCGCATCGACCCAAAACGACAGCGATGCGCAGGACGTTTCGCTGGAAGCCTATGTGGGCCGCATGAAGGAAGGCCAGGACAAGATCTTCTACGTTACCGCCGACACTTTCGCCGCCGCGAAAAACTCGCCGCACCTGGAAATATTCCGCAAGAAGGGCGTCGAAGTGCTGCTGCTGACCGACCGCGTGGACGAATGGATGCTGTCCTTTATGCACGACTTCGAAGGCAAGGAACTGCATTCCGTGGCCAAAGGCGGCCTGGACCTGGGCGCGATGGAGGACGAGGCGGAGAAGAAGGAACATGCCGAGACCGAAACCCAGTACCAGGAACTGGTGGGCAAGATGAAGGAAGCGCTGGCCGACAAAGCCAAGGAAGTGCGCGTCACCTTCCGCCTGACCGATTCGCCGGCCTGCCTGGTGGCGGACGAGCACGAGCTGTCGGGCAACCTGCTGCGCATGCTGAAGGCCGCCGGCCAGGATGCGCCGGAGTCCAAGCCTATCCTTGAAATCAACCCGCAGCACCCGCTGGTCATGCGTTTGAAATATGAAGACGCGGCCGGCGACAAGTTCAAGGACTGGGCCAACATCCTGTTCGACCAGGCCTTGCTGGCCGAAGGCGGCACCCTGGCCGACCCGGCATCGTTCGTAAAACGCGTGAATGAAATGCTGTTGGCGAAGTAAGCACAGTAAAGCCGCCTAACGCCCGCGCAAGCGGGCGCACTCATACAAGTAGTAAGTCTTGTCGTACTCGGCGTCGCGCGCCTGCGCGACTGCCCCCGCCAGGGGCGTGTCGAGTACGACAAAATCCAGTACCGGGTCTTCGCAGACGTAGGCCAGGCCTTCTCTGCTCGGCGCCGGCAACTTGCGCGCGCCCGCCCTGGTCTGCACGATATCGAGTGCAACTACCGCATCTTCCCCGCCAAGACGGCGCAAGCGTTCCAGCCTGCGATTGCCTTCCGTTGCGGTGCCGCGATTGAAGGACAAGCCCGTGATCTGCGTATTCGACGCGTAGTTCGATCGGTGCAGCAGGAACCAGCTCACCATGACATTGTTTTGCCAGTACATGACGGACCCAGGCGGAATGCGCGGCCCGAACTCGGCCAGCACAGCTTTTTCACCGATGGGCGACAGCGCATAAGTCGGGCGGAAGTTAAGGGTGGCAAACGATGTGGCAAGGTAAAGCACGCCGAAGGCCAGTGCAAACGCCAGAAGTTGCGGCGCGGTGCGCTGGCTGCCGCCGCTGCGCCAGACGAAGGCCAGCAGCACCCACCAAAGCGCTGCGCCGGCTCCCTGCTTGATGGCGACCGCAAACCAGATCACCCACCACATGGTCGGCGTCAGGTTCAGTTCAGCGCTGGCGGCGCGCGCCACCAGTATATTCACTTCCAGCACCCACACCAGCAGCAGGCCTGCCACGCAAGCCAGCGCGGCGAAATTGCCCCAGGCCGGCCACTGCAGTGCGGGCCGCGGCACACGGTAGCACAGGGCGGCGCCAGCCAGCAGGGCAAGCACACCGCCTACCGTGTCGCGCGTGAGGACCGCCAGGCAAAGCGCGACCAGCAGGGCGCGCACCATGCGTTCGCGATGCCAGAACTCGGCCAGCAGCCAGGCCAGGGCCAGCAACGAGCACAGGTGGGTCATCCACAGCAGGCGCCAGGGCTGGGCCTGGATCAGCAGGAGATTGGCGCTCAGCCCGGTACCGATCCAACTGGCCAGCAAACCCAGTGCGCCCATCACGGCGGCGCATTCGAACAGCCGCGCCACCATGCCTTTGGCCAGGCGCGCTGCGGATAGCACAAGGCAGAACGCCACCGCAGTGCGGCTGACCCAATCCTGCGCCTGCCAGGCGACCCAGGCGTTCATGGGGGCGCGCTCGTTGACCAGGGCCAGCCATTCGGCATCCATATTCATTACCAGCCGGTCGAAGGGGGGAATTCCGGCAAAGATCAGGACCGCCAGCAACACCGTGCCTGCAAGAAGTGCGATCCCAACGACGCGCCAGTTGCCCCAGACAAGGAACAGCACGCCGGCCAGCAAGGGCGCGCAGCCCATCAGCGGGTGCAGGGCCATCGCCAGGAATGAAGCCAGCAAGCCCCTCGCGAGGCGGCCGCGCACGAAGCAGCCAAGCGCGAGAATCCCCAGCCCTTCGGAAAACAGGCGTGGCGTCAGGAATGGTTCGGCCAAGTGGAAGACATCGACGCTGGGCCCGTAATCGGCAGGCCAGCTGGCTAGCATGGCCAGGCCCAGCCAGAAATAGAAGCCGCGCAATAGGGGATGCAGCAGATAGACTGCGGCCCCCACCCACAGCATATAGGCAATGACCAGCAGCACAATGGTGGCATGCTGCAAACCAAGGGCCTCGATAGTGGCCGCATAGATAGGGCTGAAGATAGTGAATTTATCCTGCGAGCCGTGTAGGAAATAGAGTTCGGCAAGGAAGTTGCCGGGATAAAGGCGGCGCATTGCCTGTACCGCGTAGAGGATGCTGTCATGCCAGATGCCGCGCCATGGATGGTAAGCCAGCCACAAGGCCAGCATGGTCATCAGGATCAGCGGCGTACGCCGGTGGATTTTGGCGGTGAGCATGTGTGTTGGTATTCTAGTATCGGTCTTTTCGTTTGGCTACAGATTTGCTTTAACTAAGGGTGGTTAGATTTGGATAGACTTTAATTCGTTGTCAAGCGGCATAATCAAAGCAACCACCGGTTCCGCGAGGATTGCATGACGGAAGCCCGCAAGCAGCGCATTCTTATCGTCGATGACCAGAGCGCCCACACCGTTGCGCTATGCGATGTGCTACGCCAGTACCAGTTCGATGCCGAAGGTTGCGGCAGCGCGGAATCGGCGCTGGACGTGCTGCGCGGCCAGACCTTCGACCTGATGCTGTCCGACCTGAATATGCCCGGCATGGATGGCATCGGCCTGGTGAAGGCGGCCCTGCAGCATGACCCCGACCTGGCCTGCATCATCATGACCGGCGAAGGCAGCATCGCCACCGCCGTGCGCGCCATGCAAGGCGGCGCCCTCGATTACATCGTCAAACCCTTCAAGGCTTCCTCGCTGCTGCCGGTGCTGGCGCGCGCCCAAGCCACGCGCAGCCTGCGCATGGCCAACGCCGAACTGGAACGCCAGGTGCGGCAGAATGTGATGGAGCTGGCCGAAGCCAACCATCGCCTGGAGGTGGCGCGCACCGCCGCCGAACACGCCAACGCGGAGAAGTCGCGTTTCCTGTCGAATATGAGCCACGAGCTGCGCACGCCTTTGAACGGCATTCTCGGTTTCGCGCAAATCCTGGCGGCCGACAAGCTGCCGGCCACCCAGCTGGAAAAGCAGCGCTTCGCGCGCAACATCGTGCAGTCCGGCCAGCACTTGCTCAAGCTGGTCAACGAAATCCTCGACCTGGCGCGCATCGAAGCGGGCAAGGTGCCGCTGGCGATGGAGGCGGTGGACTTGCCGACCGTGCTGCAGGAATGCCGCATGATGGTCACGCCGCTGGCCGCTAAGCGCGATATCAGCCTCGGCTTCGGCACCGTACCGCAAAAGAGCTTGCGCGCCGACCGCACGCGCCTGGTGCAGGTGCTGATTAACCTTTTGTCGAATGCCATCAAGTACAACCACGAGCAGGGGCGGGTGGCGGTGGACTGCAGTCCGGTCAACGGCAGCCGCCTGCGCATCTCGGTCAGCGACACCGGGCCGGGCCTGGACGCGGACCAGGTGCAGCACATCTTCCAGCCCTTCCACCGCCTGGGGCGCGACGAAGAAGAAGAGGGCAGCGGCCTTGGCCTGGCCCTGACGCGGCGCGTGGTCGAAGCCATGCAGGGCGCCATCGGCGTCGAGAGCGAGCCGGGCGAAGGCAGCACATTCTGGGTCGAATTGCCATTGGCGCAGGAAACCACACATCGGGAGCAACATGCGTAGCCGAACCATGCAAATCCTTGCGGTGCTGTTCATCGTGCTGGTGCTGGGCGTGGCCTGGCTTTGGCGGCAGCAGCACTTGCCGGCGCCGGCGCTTCAGTCGCTGGTGATCGCCGCCAATACCGAATATGTCGGCACCTGCGCCGTGCTGGCCGCCCAAAAGGAAGGCTACTTCTCCGCGCAGGGCTTGCAGGTCAAGGTGCTGCCTTTCTCCAGCGGCAAGGCGTCGATGCAGGCGGTGGTCGAAGGCAAGGCCGACGTGGGCACCGTGGCCGACATCCCCATCGTGTTCGCCGCCATGGACGGCCTGCCGGTCAAGGTGCTCGCGACTTTTTTCCGTACCAATAAAGACCACGGCATCGTCGGCCGCCGCGACCATGGCGTGATCAGCCCGGCCAGCCTGAAGGGAAAGCGCATCGGCGTGTCGCAGGCCACATCGGGCCAGTTCACGCTTGACGTCTTCCTCAACTGGCAGCGCATGGACAGCAGCGAAGTCACGATGGTTAACTTCAAGCCGGAAGAACTTGGGCCGGCGCTGCAGCGCGGCGATGTCGATGCGGTGGCGGGCTGGGAGCCTTTCCTCGGCGCGATGCGCAAGCAGCTGGGCGACAATGCAATCAGCTTCTCGGGCGAGCAGGCCTATGAGAGCATCTATAACCTGGTGGCCTTGCAGCGCTTTACCGGCGCCCGGGCCGCCGTCATACCGCGCCTGCTGCACGCACTGGACCGGGGCTCGGCGTGGTGCGAGCGTTCGCCGGGCCAGGCCCAGCCCATGTTGCCGGCGACCGCAAAGCTGAACCGCGACGAAGTGCTGGCAGCCTGGCCGACTTACCACTTCGGCCTGGAACTGGACCAGTCGCTCTTGCTGGCGCTGGAAGATCGCGCCCGCTGGGCCATTCGCAACCGCCTGTCCAACTCGCGCGACGTGCCCAATTTCCTCGACAATATGTACCTGGAAGGAATGGGTGAGGTGCGGCCGACAGCCGTCACCGTCATCCACTAAGCCATGAAGATTATCACCCGCCTCAAATGGGCCCAGTGGCTGTGCGTGATCGGCGTTTCGCTGGCCGTGCTCCTGATGCTGGGCGCCACGCGCCAGGTCAAGCAGGAGCTGCAGCGCAACGAACGCGCCGGTCAAATCGTCAGCGCCGTGGTGGCGCTGCGCTACCTGTCGCTCGAGTATTCGCAATCGCAGGAGCGGCGCTCGCACGTGCAGTGGCAGCTGCGCAAGGACTCGCTGCAAGGCCTTCTGCTGCGCGAAGACTTGTTCAAGGAAGGCGACGAAAACCGGCTGTTGCGCGAGCTGCAGGAAAACCTGCCGCTGCTGGCGCGCCATTTCTCCGAACTGGTGCTGGTGCGCCAGGAATTGCGCGTCACGCCGGAACGCGGCGAAGTGCTGCACCAGTTGGAAGCGCGTCTGTTTGGCCAGCTGATGTCCAAGACCCAGGACATGATCAGCGATGCCGAAGACCTTGCGCGCCGCAGCCGCGAGGGCGTGCTTAATGCGCAGCAGAACGCCTCCGCCGTGGCGGCCGCACTGGGCCTGCTGCTGGCGCTGACGGTACTGGGCGCGCTGGCGCTGACCATCCGCAGCGTGGCCCACCCGCTGGAAAAATTGCGCAAGGGCGCCGAACTGGTCGGCGCGGGCAAACTGGATTTCCGCATGAATATGACGGCGGTGGATGAAGTGGGCGACCTGGCGCGCGCCTTCGACTCCATGACCGAACGCCTGCGCTCCACCACCGTGTCGCGCGATGAGCTGGTGCATGCCAACGCCGCCCTGCATGACGAAATGGAAGTGCGCCACGGCGCCGAACTGAAAGTGCAGGCGCAGCTGGGCCGTCTCAGCTTGCTGCACCAGATGACGCGTTCCATCGGCGAGCGGCAGGACTTGCGCAGCATCCTGCAAGTGCTGGTGCGCAGCCTGGAAGACCAGTTGCCGGTGGACTTCGCTTGCGTCTTCCTGCTGCAGGAAGGGGTGCTGGAAGCGAGCTGCGTGGGCCTGGGCAATGCCTTGCTGCCGGCCGATGCGGCGCTGAAGGAGGGCGCCCAGGTCTCGATCGACAATAACGGCCTGTCGCGCTGCGTGAAAGGCCAACTGGTGTACGAACCCGATATCAGCGGCAGTGAGTTCCCTTTCCCGCACCGCCTATACCGTGGCGGCCTGGAATCGCTGGTACTGGCGCCGCTGCAAGCCGAAAGCGTGGTGTTCGGCGTGCTGGCCGTGGCCCGCGTGATCCCCAACGGCTTCACCAGCGGCGAATGCGAATTCCTGCGCCAACTGAGCGAGCACGCCGCGCTGGCCGCACGCCAGGCACAGTTGTACGGCGCCCTGCAGCAGGCCTACCACACGCTGCACGCCACGCAGCAATCTATCACGCGCGAAGAGCGCTTGCGCGCCCTGGGCCAGATGGCCAGCGGCATCGCTCACGACATCAACAACGCCATCTCGCCGGTCGCCCTGTACACGGAGACCTTGCTGGAAACCGAGGATGGCCTGAGCGCCAGCGGCCGCAATAACCTGCAGGTGATCGCCCGCGCCATCGACGACGTGGCGGCCACCGTGGCGCGCATGCGCGAGCTGTATCGCCGCCGTGAGCCGCAGATGGAGCTGTCCAGCGTCAGCCTGAACGTACTGGCGCAGCAGGTGGCGGACCTGACGCGGGCGCGCTGGAGCGATATGCCGCAGCAGCGCGGCGTGGTGATTTCCCTTAAGCTGGAAATGGCGCCCGGGCTGCCCGCCGTGATGGGCGCCGAGAGTGAAATCCGCGAGGCCCTGACCAACCTGGTGTTCAACGCCGTTGACGCCATGCCCGAGGGCGGCCCGCTGATCCTGCGCACCCGAATCACCGGCGAACACGCCATCGTGGAAGTGGCCGACAGCGGCATCGGCATGGACGAATCGACGCGCCGCCACTGCCTTGATCCCTTCTTCACCACCAAGGGCGAACGCGGCAGCGGCCTGGGGCTGGCCACCGTCAATTCCATGGCCGAGCGCCACAGCGCCGTGGTGCAGGTCGAGTCGATGCTGGGACGGGGCACTACGGTGTCGCTGGCCTTCCCGCTGCCGCAGGCCCACGCTACGATGCCGCCGCTGGAAGCGCCGGCCACGACGGTGGCAGTGGCCGAACCTATGCGCCTGCTGGTGATCGACGACGACCCGGCTGTCCTGGCGTCCATGACCACCATCCTGCAGCGCGACGGCCACACCGTGGTGGCGGCCAATGGCGGCGCCGCCGGCATCGAGCAGTTCCGTGCATCGCAGGAATCGAGCCAGCCTTTCGATGCCGTGTTCAGCGACCTTGGCATGCCGCATGTGGATGGCCGCAAAGTGGCCGGCTGCATCAAGGAGTTGTCGCCCACCACGCCGGTGATCCTGGTCACGGGCTGGGGCCAGCGCCTGATCCCGGAGGGCGACGTGGACGCCAAGCCGGCCAGCGTGGACGAAGTATTGAGCAAGCCGCCGCGCGTGCGCGAACTGCGCGAGGTCCTGCTGAAAGTGCACAAGGTCGGGTATAGTCCTGCTTCATGAATGATCCAACTGTTTTTGCCGCGCACAGGGCGCGGTTGTTCGCCATTGCCTATCGCATGCTTGGCGTGCGCGCCGATGCAGAGGACGTGGTACAGGATGCCTGGCTGCGCTGGCAAGGCGCCGACACCAGCGGCGTGCAATCGCCAGAAGCCTGGCTGGTGACGGTGGCGACCAGGCTTTCCATCGACCGCCTGCGCGCCGCAATTGCGGAACGCGAAGCCTACGAGGGCCTCTGGCTGCCGGAGCCGCTGGTGGCGGTGGACGAGGAAACGCCCGAACTGCAGGCCGAACGCGCGAGCGACCTGTCGCTGGCTTATATGTGGATGCTGGAGCGCCTGGGCCCCGAAGAACGGGCCGCCTTCCTGCTGCGCCAGGTCTTCGATTACGACTATGAGGAAGTAGCGCAGCAGCTTGGCAAGACGGAAGCGGCTTGCCGCCAGATGGTGAGTCGGGCCGGCGAACGGGTGCAAAAGCCGCAGTCTCGCTTCGACATCCCGGCCGAGACCCACCGCCAGCTGCTGCAGCGCTTCGTCGAAGCGTCGGCCAGCGGCGACAAGGCTGCGGTCCGCGCCCTGCTGGCGGAGGACCTGGAACTGGTGGGCGACGGCGGCGGCAAGGTCAAGTCCTTCGGCATTGTCATTACCGATCCGGACAAGATCGCGGCGCTGTTCGCCGGCGCGGTCAAACTGGGGGCTGTCGAATTCCGCCCGGTCACGCTGAACGGCGAGCCGGGCCTGCTGCGCTTCATCGACGGCAAGCTGGAATCGGCCCTGGCCTTCCTGAGCGACGGCCAGCGCATCACCGGCATCTATGCGGTGCGTAACCCGGACAAGCTGGAGCACATTATTCGGTAAGGGAAGGGAGCTCGACATGCAAGTTGGATTGTCCGACCTGGTGCGCGCCATGCAATACCTGCCGGTAGGCATGTCGATCATCGACCGCGACTTGCAGTTCCGCTTCTGGAATGACAGCTTTTGCCAGTGCCTGGATTTCCCTGAAAGCATCATGCATGAGGGCGTGGCGCTGGAAGACCTGTTCCGCTTCAACGCCCAGCGCGGCGAATTCGGCCCTGGCGATCCGGAGGTCCAGGTATGCGAGCGTATCGAACTTGCCCGCAAATTTGTTCCGCACCGTTTCCGTCGCACCCGCGCCAACGGCACGGTCTTGCAGGTGACGGGCCGCCCGATGAGCGACGAAAAGGGACGCGTGGTCGGTTTCGTCACCATTTACGAAGACGTCACTACCGAAGCGCGCCAGCAACAAGAGTTACAGGAGGCGCACGAGAAGCTGCTGTCGGCCTATGACGACTTGCGCCGCGCCCAGCTCGACAACACAGAGCTCGAAAAGGACCGATCCAAGTACTACAAGCTGGCGGTGCGCGACGCCGTCACTGGCCTGTACACCCGGCACTATATGGAAGATGCCGCCGCCCGCCTGCTCGAACAGCATGAGCGGGACCCGGCAGAGCGCGTGAGCGTGCTGGTATTCGACGTCGACCGCTTCAAATCCATCAACGACAATCACGGCCATCTGGCCGGCGACACGGTGTTGCAGCGCATCGGTGCGCTCCTGAACAGCCATACCCGCCGCATCGACATTGCCGTGCGCACAGGCGGCGACGAATTTGCCGTCTTCCTGCCCAAGCTTGACCTCCAGCTAAGCCGTCAATTCGCCGAGCGCGTACGGGGAGAAGTGCATGCCCTTCGCCTGGACGGTGCAACAGGAAGCATCGAGTTCTCGATCAGCGCCGGGGTCGCCGAACACCAGCCCGGCGAGTCGCTGGCAGAGCTACTGCAACGCGCTGACGCCGCCCTCTACGCCGCCAAACGCGCCGGCCGCGACCGCGTCTGCACCTTCCCCGCCCAGCCCACCTGAAAATGTCCACCGTGGGGTCAGGAACGAATGTGGACATTTCCGGCGGAAATGTCCACATTCGCCCGCCCGCGGTACCGTCCCGACCCCGCGGTGGACATTTTTTTCGGGCAAGCTGTCACAAACCCGCAAGCCGCTCCGTCTAATGGATAAGAAGGCCGCAAAGTGCAGCCTTCACCATCAGACCGAGAGGAATTTCCATGAGCACCCTGCGCTACAACTATTTCCAACTGTCCCAGAAATCCTTCCAGAACCTGCTGGCTTTGTCGAATGGCCTGAACCGTGAGCTGCTGGGCAAAAAGCTGGTCGACCTGGTCCTGCTGCGCGTGTCGCAAATCAATGGTTGCGGCTTCTGCATCGACATGCATTACCAGGACCTGCTGAAGATGGATGTGGATCCGCGTCACGTGAACGCGGTCGCCGGCTGGCGTGAGGCGCCATTCTTCAGCGAGCGAGAACGCTCTGCGCTGGAATGGTCGGAGTTGATTAACGCGATCCCAGTCCGCGACCCCGACGACGCAGCATACGCCCGTGTCAAAGAGCATTTCTCCGACGAAGAGATCGCGGAACTGGGCTTCGTGGTTGCGGTCATCCGTTCCTGGAATATGTTGAACGTGGCGTCCCGTAACCCGATTCCTCGCTAAGTTTTCCTCCTGCGTAGTAAGAGCAAGGGCAGGCCGGCCAGCAGCATCAAGCCCTGTGCCGGCTCGGGAATCGGCGCCGCCAGGAAGCCGCGGATTTCACCGCCCGCATAAGCACTGCTGTGGATGTTGAAGTAGCTCGAGCCGCTGTCCAGTGCAGCCAGCAGGGCTGCTTCAGCACCGGCCGTGGTGCCGCCGTGGTCGCTCAGGAAGGTTGGATTCCAGAACGATGCCAGCGAGGTGTCGAAAATGGCGGCATAGGCGCCGCTGGTCACGCCGGTCGGGAAACCGGTGAAGGTGGGCAGCATGGTGGCTACGCCGGCATTGCCGTCGCCCGGCAGGGCGGTGCAGCAATGCACGTGGGCCGCTGCGCTGCCGCCAGTCAGGCCGTTGAAGCTCGTCGCAATACTGAAGTAGTGGTTGTCGATATCGAACAGCACCGAAACACTACCGGTGGCGGTCGACAGGTTAGGCGGATTTTCCGCCGCGCCGCTGAGCGTGGCGTTGTAGGTTGTTGCATCGGCTTGCGCAGCAGCACAAGCGACAAATAGGGTCAGCGCTGCCAACCCTTTGCCGAGATGAGTCTTCATCATTGGCTCCTCATGTGTGCGAGCCCGCGACGACGGATCCCCCCCGTGTTGTTGCAAGCAGGCGCGCGGTACAGCGCGCTTATTGTCGCTTCAAGCGCCCGTATTGCGGCGCACGAATGCAAGCGAGGTCAGCGCACGTTTTTCATGAGGAAACTGGACTGGCCGCAGCTCTTCTGCGAATAGACGATCGCGTCTTGCGAACAGCTGCGCGATTTGCCGTCCTTGCTGAAGCAGACGCGCGCTTCACGCAGGAAGCGGCCGCCCGAGCCGCATACCGGCAGCACGGAGTCACGCGCCAGCCATGGATTGGCCTGGTGGAATTCCTGCTCGAACTGGCCGGGCGTTACGCGTACCGGTTGTTGCGGGCGTGCGAATGCGGCGGGGATCTTCAGGTTGTCGCGCAGCCTGGCGCTGAGGGCCAGGTAGTCCTGCGGCTCGAGGCCGGAGCATGTGCCGTGCTTGTTCCACTCGTGGAAAAGCAGCTTGGGCGATGGATAGAGCGATTCGTACTGGTCGCGCAGGCGGTTGGAAATGCGGCTGCGGCCGCAGCTTTCCGGATAGCCGCGTTCGAACTGCGGCCACAGGCCGTGCAGCACGAAGCCGAGCTGGCGGCCGGTGGCGCATTGCACAGGGTCGGCGCCGCCACGGCCGTCGCAGAATTCCGGCGACCAGGACAGGGACATCGTGTAGTAGTCAAAGACGCCGGGGCGGTCGTCGCGCGCCATTGCCGGCAGCGCACACGCCGCGGCCAGCAAGGCAGCGAGCAAGCGTTTCACAGTGCGGTCCTCAAAGCGAACAATTCGGGGAACAGTACCACATCCAGCATCTTGCGCAGGTAGGACACGCCCGCGGTGCCGCCGGTGCCGGTCTTGAAGCCGATCACGCGTTCCACCGTGGTGACGTGGCGGAAGCGCCAGAAGCGGAAGGCGGTTTCCATGTCCACCAGCTTTTCGGCCAGCTCGTACAGCGCCCAATAGCGGTTGGTGTCGCGGTACACCTGCAGCCAGGCATCCTTCACCGATTCATTGGCCACGGTCGGCTGGGTCCAGTCGCCGTCCAGGCGGTCGGCATCGATTGGCAGGCCGTTGCGCGCCAGCAGGCGGATCGCCTCATCGTACAGGGAAGGCGCGCGGAGCGCCGCGTCGAGCAGGGCGTGCGCTTCCGGCGCCTGTTGGTGCACTGCCAGCATATTGGCGTTCTTGTTACCGAGGATGAATTCGATTTCGCGATATTGATGCGACTGGAATCCGGACGACGAAGCGAGGTACGGGCGGATCGCGGTGTACTCGGGCGGCGTCATGGTCGCCAGCACGTCCCAGGCATGCACCAGCTGGTCCATGATGCGCGCTACGCGGGCCAGCATTTTGAAAGCTGGCGGCAAGTCGTCGCGGCGGATATGGTCAACCACGGCGTGCAGCTCGTGCAGCATGAGCTTCATCCACAGTTCGCTGGTCTGGTGCTGCACGATGAACAACATCTCATTGTGATTCGGCGACAGCGGGTGCTGGGCGTTCAGGATCTTTTCCAGGCCCAGGTAATCGCCATAGCTCATGGACTTGGAGAAGTCCATCTGCGCGCCATGCCAGGCCGCGTCCTTCTTTTCTTCGGTCATATCGATGTCTCAGGTTACAGCGCCGCGTGCGGCAGTGATGTCGTAGGCTTTATCGTCCAGGATCTGCTTCAGGATTTCAACAGCATCCCACACGTCGGCGAAGCTGGTGTATAGCGGTGTGAAGCCGAAGCGCATGATTTCCGGTTCACGGTAGTCGCCGATCACGCCGCGCGCGATGAGTGCCTGCATCACCGCGTAGCCGTATGGGTGGGTGAAGCTGACCTGCGAACCACGGCGCGCATGGTCGCGCGGCGTAACCAGGCCCAGTGGATGATTCGGGCAGCGCTGCTCGACCAGGGCAATGAACAGGTCGGTCAGTGCCAGCGACTTGGCGCGCACTGCCTGCATATTGGTTTGGCCGAAGACATCGAGGCCGCATTCCACCATCGCCAGCGAGGTGACGGGCTGGGTGCCGCACAGGGCGCGGCCGATGCCCTTGGTTGGCGCGAAGTCCGGCGCCATGGCGAACGGGTTGGCGTGACCCCACCAGCCGGACAGCGGGTGGCTGAATTTGTCCTGGTTGCGCTCAGGGACCCAGATGAAGGCTGGCGAGCCTGGACCTCCATTCAGGTATTTATAGGTGCAGCCGACGGCAAAATCGGCGCCGTCCGCGTGCAGGTCGAGCGGCACCGCGCCGACCGAGTGGCACAAGTCCCATACGATCACTGCACCGTGCTGGTGGGCGAGGGCGCTGGTGGCGGCCATATCGTGCTGGTAACCGGTGCGGTAGTTCACGTGGGTCAGCATGACCACGGCGGTGTCGGTGTTGATGGCGGCAGGCAGCTGGTCCGGACTGTCGACCAGCTTTACCTGATAGCCTCGGTCGAGCCAGGACGTCAGGCCCTGTGCCATATAGATATCGGTCGGGAAGTTCGAGCGCTCGGTAATGATTACCTTGCGGCCGGTATGCGATTGTGCGTGCATGGCGGCGGCGAGGGCTTTGAACAGGTTGATCGAGGTGGTGTCCGTGACGACTACTTCTCCGGCCTTGGCGCCGACCAGCGGGGCCAACTTGTCGCCCAGGCGTTTCGGCATCTCGAACCAGCCGGCGGTGTTCCAGCTGGTGATCAGGTCCTTGCCCCATTCTTTGGCGATGACTTCGGTGGCGCGGGTGAGGGCCGCTTTCGGGCGCGCGCCCAGGGAGTTGCCATCCAGATAAATCACGCCGGCAGGCAGGTCGAACTGCTCGCGCAGGGGAGCCAGGGTATCCGCGGCGTCGCGGGCCAGGCAGTCGGAACGGGAAATCATGCGGGTGCTTTCCTTGAGACTTAAACAAAGTGGGATTGTAGCAACCTTTTAGCTAGCCTAAACCGGTAAACCAGTGTCAGACCCGCAGGGTCTGACACCTGCCCACGGCCGCCGCCGACCAGTGCCTGACCCTGCGGGTCAGGCACTGTAGTGCCGGTTCGTATGCTAAGCCATTGATTTATAAAGAACTAAAAAATTTTCAAAAATATTTTCAAAAAACCCTAAAGTTCCCCAAACCCCTGCCGTTACCGTTTTTAGAAGCCCGGTAAAAGGCTTGCTGTTCGACAGTTTGGATTGAGTGAAAAAAACTTAAAATTTTTTGCTCTGAACCCTAAAGTTCTCCAAAACCCTGCCGTTACCAGTTTAGATGTCGCAAAAAAGCAGCACGCCGACATCGCATTTTTACCCTCGGCTCCTGCAGTTTTGGCGAGTCCGAACGCCCCGCAGACCCGCGCCAATGCTGGCGTTGCCCCTCTATGGGCAGACCGTTGTAGGACAAAATCCTACAGGGTCACTTCGTCTATTCCCGACCCAAAATACAGAGTGCGGCCTCTATGCGCTTTGTGTCGTCTCCAGCAGAATGTATCTCAACGGCAACGAATATTTGCGTTGCAAGCTGAAACCGACTGGAGATGGACATGACCGCAAACGACATGATGGCTGAAATCCGCGATGCGAACCTGAGCTACCTGATGCTGGCGCAGCAGATGATCCGCGCCGACAAAGTCACTGCAATCTTCCGTCTTGGCATCTCGGCTGACATCGCCGACCTGATCGAAGGCATGAGCAATGCCCAGATCCTGAAACTGGCAGGCGGCAATATGATGCTGGCCCGTTTCCGCTTCGACGACAGCGCCATCCTCGGCATGCTGACCAACTACAACAAGGACCGTTCCCTGGCTCAGTCCCACGCCGCCATCCTGATGGCTGGCCAGGCTGTCGAAGAAATCGCTTAAGGAGCGGCGCCATGACCAAGAAGAGCGTGGTGACGGAAGCCCAGGAAATCCAGCTGGCCATCGAGCTGATCAACCTCGGCGCCCGCCTGCAACTGCTGGAAACCGAAGTCTCGCTGTCGCGCGAGCGCCTGCTCAAGCTGTACAAAGAGCTGAAGGGCGTGTCGCCACCGAAGGGCATGCTGCCGTTCTCGACCGACTGGTTCCTGACCTGGCAGCCGAATATCCACTCCTCGCTGTTCATGAACATCCACGACTTCCTGGTCGAGCACGCTGGCGCCAGCGGCATCCACGCCGTGATGAAGGCTTACCAGCTCTACCTGGAACAAATGCCGCCGGCCGCTGGCGAAGAGCCGCTGCTCTCGCTGACTCGCGCCTGGACCCTGGTCAAATTCTCCGGCAGCGGCATGCTGAAACTCAAGGCCTGCACCTGCTGCAAAGGCAAGTACGTGGTCGACGCCATGGACTTGAACCGCGACTACAAGTGCGGCCTGTGCCACATGCCTTCGCGCGCCGGCAAGACCCGCAAGGCCAAGGACGCCGCCGAAGCCGTCGCTGCTTGAGTTTGGTAGTGTCAGACCCTGCGGGTCTGACACTGGTTTGCCGGTTTTGAGCATGCCCTGCCATGCGGCAGGCTAAAACCGGTAACCCGGTGCCTGGCCCGCAGGGTCAGGCACCGATATGCCAGCGCCGCTGGCGTGGGTATACTCCCGCAATGATTTTACGAATCCCTGCTTTCCAGGCATTGCTGGTCCAGGCCGGCGCGGTGCTGCCATGCGCTGCGCTGGCTGTTGCGCTTGAATCGCTTGGTCATGGACTGACTTTGCTGCAAGCCGCTTTGCTGCAGGGTTTGCTGGCCGCTGCCATCGGCTGGAAGATTGGCCTGGCGCGCTGGTGGCTGCCGATCCAGTTGCTGTTCCCGATTGCGCTGCTGGCTGGACTGGCCCTGCATTTCCCGCCATGGTTAGCAGCAGTCGCCTTCATCATCTTGCTGGGCTGGTACTGGTCTACTTACCGCACCCAGGTTCCCTACTATCCGTCGAATGCCGCCGTGTGGCGCGCTGTGCTGGCTGAACTGCCGCAGGGCAGGGCGCTGCGCGTGATCGATATCGGCAGCGGGCTGGGCGGCTTCACCTTGCATTTGGCGGCTGCACGGCCGGAGTCGGAGGTGATGGGGATCGAGCTGGCGCCCGTGCCCTGGCTGGTGTCACGTGTGCGTGCGGCCTTGTCCGGCAGCCGCGCCCGCTTCACGCGCGGCGACTATGAGCAGTTGAACTTTGCGGACTACGACCTGGTGTTTGCCTACCTGTCGCCGGCCGCCATGCCGGCCCTGTGGAGCAAGGCCCAGCGCGAGATGCGGGCCGGCAGTTTGCTTGCCAGTTATGAATTCGAAATTCCAGCAGTTGACGGCGTCAAGACCATCCTTACCACAGAGGGTGCTCCGCCACTCTATATAAGAGCAATTTAGAGGCTGTTTCCCTTGCCGGGGGAGCGTCTTCACGCTATTGTAGTTCCACTGTGGAATATTATTGCTTTTAACTAGCTTTCGGGGAGTTTGCGCGCTTGTTAGTCATCGTCGGATATATCGTCGTCCTCGCCTCCGTTTTTGGTGGTTTCGCACTCAATGGCGGCCACTTGGCGGCCCTGTTCCAGCCGCTGGAACTGCTGATGATTGGCGGCGGCGCTGCAGGTGCCTTCTTCGTCGGTAATAACGGCAAGGCGATCAAAGCGACGCTCGCCGCGATTCCAAGCCTGTTCAAGGGCTCGCGCTATACCAAAGATCTGTACATGGAACTGATGTCGCTCCTGTTCGATGTGCTGTCCAAGGTGCGCAAGGAAGGCCTGATGTCGATCGAAGGCGATATCGACAAGCCGGAAGACAGCCCCTTGTTCAGTAAATATCCAGCCGTGCTGGAAGACCATCATATTGTCGAGTTCATGACTGACTACCTGCGCCTGATGGTGTCGGGGAATATGGATGCCTTCCAGATCGAGAACCTGATGGATAACGAGATCGACACCCACCACCAGGAAGGCCACGTGCCTGCCCACTGCATCGCCAAGCTGGGCGACGGCCTGCCGGCTTTCGGTATCGTGGCGGCGGTGATGGGCGTGGTGCACACCATGGAGTCGGTGGGCATTCCGCCATCCGAGCTGGGCTTGCTGATCGCGCACGCGCTGGTTGGTACCTTCCTCGGTATTTTGCTTGCCTATGGTTTCGTCGGTCCGCTCTCCAGCCTGCTGGAACAGAAGCTGGAAGAGTCGACCAAGATGTTCCAATGCGTGAAAGTGACCCTGCTCGCCAGCCTGAACGGCTACGCGCCGGCGCTGGCGGTGGAGTTCGGCCGCAAGGTGCTGTATTCGACCGAGCGCCCAAGCTTCGCCGAGCTGGAAGAGCACATCAAAAAATCGAAGTCGAAGTAATGGAAGCGAGGACCTGCCATGGCTGAAGAAGGCCTGCGGCCCATCATCGTCAAGAAGATCAAGAAAGGCGGGGGCGGCCATCACGGCGGCGCCTGGAAGATCGCCTATGCCGACTTCGTGACGGCGATGATGGCGTTCTTCCTGCTGATGTGGCTGCTCGGCTCGACCACCAAGGGCGACCTGAATGGCATTTCCGAGTACTTCAAGACGCCGCTCAAAGTTGCCATGCAAGGCGGTTCGGGCAGCGGCGACAGTTCCTCGGTGATCCAGGGCGGCGGCTCTGACCTGTCGCGCCGCACCGGCCAGGTCAAGATGTCGGACGACCCGACCAAATCGAAATCCTACAACCTGGATGCCGCCAAGAAGGCGCTCGAGGAAGAAGAGCGCGGCCGCCTGCAGGCCCTGCGCCAGCGTATCGAAATGACCATCGATACCAATGCCGAACTGAAAAAATTCAAAGAGCAGCTGTTGCTGGACTTCACCAGCGAAGGCTTGCGCATCCAGATCGTCGACCTGCAAAACCGTCCGATGTTCAACGCCGGCAAGGCTGAACTGCAGCCGTACGCACGCGAAATCCTGGAAGCCATTGCTCCGGCACTGAACGACGTGCCGAACAAGATCGGCTTGTCCGGCCACACCGACTCCACGCCGTATTTCACCGAAACGGGGTACAGTAACTGGGAACTGTCGGCCGACCGCGCCAATGCCTCGCGCCGCGCGCTGCTGCATGGCGGACTGGCCGACAATAAGATCCTGCGCGTAGTGGGCCTGGCCAGTGCTGCCCACCTGGACCGCGCGGATCCTTTCAACCCGATCAATCGCCGTATCAGCATTATCGTGATGAATAAGAAGACCGAGGAGAATGTGCTGCGCGATGGCGGCAAATTGCAAGTCGGCCTCGATACGGAAGCGACGCAAGCCGCAGCGGCAGCGGCACCAGGGAAGAAATAAACGAGGCGTTATGACCAGAAAGAAAATCCTTGGCTCCCACGTGAAGCGGCTTTTGTCCGGTGTGTCGGACCACGGTCGTCGCCACCTGACGGAAGTCGAGACCGACCTGCTGCAGACCAACCTGCTGCTGGAAGAGGCGATTGACAAGCTGACGCGCAACTTCATGGCCATCCACGAGGCGGTCAGCGCGCAGCAGGCAACCATCGAGCTGCTGCTGCAGGGCGGCAATCCTACGCCGGAAGACAAGGCGCGTTTGAAAGAAATGAATGAGCAGGTGAGCGGCTATGTGAATGCCGCAATCACCAGCATGCAGTTCCAGGACATGACCAGCCAGCTGATCGACCGCACGCTGAAGCGTGTGACAGGCTTGCGCGAATTCCTCGGGACGCTGGGGGCGCACGGCGCCGAAGTGGTGCCGGAATCGGGCAGCGATGAAATCGTCGACCTGCTGAGCAAGGTCAGCATGGCCCTGGCAATCCAGAGCCTGGAGCTGCGCAGCGTGCTGCGCAAGGCGGTCAGCCAGAAGCATCTGGAAAGCGGCGACATCGAATTATTCTGAATACCCTGAATACACAAGAAAACCTTAATAAGTGAGATAAAAAGATGGCTAAAACAATTCTTGCAGTCGACGATTCCTCCTCGCTGCGCCAGATGGTGGCATTCAGCCTGAAGGCAGCCGGCTACCAGGTGGTGGAAGCGGTCGACGGCCAGGACGGCCTGGAAAAGGCCAAGCTGCAGCCGATTGACCTGGTGCTGACCGACCAGAATATGCCGCGCATGGATGGCCTGCAGCTGATCAAGCTGCTGCGCGAACAGCCGGCTTTCGCCAAGACGCCCATCCTGATGCTGACCACCGAATCGTCCGACGAGATGAAGGCCAAGGGCCGCGCCGCCGGCGCGAATGGCTGGCTGGTCAAGCCTTTCGACCCGCAACGTCTGATTGAGGTAGTGAAGAAGGTCATTGGCTAATAAAGGGGTGTGGCATGACCATCGATATTAGCCAGTTCTACCAGGTCTTCTTCGACGAAGCGGAAGAACTGCTGGCTGAAATGGAGCGCCTGCTGCTGGCGGTCGACATCGAGACGCCCAGCGAAGAAGACTTGAACGCGATTTTCCGTACCGCGCACTCGGTGAAGGGCGGGGCGTCGACGTTCGGCGTGACCGATATGAGCGAGGTCACGCACGTGCTGGAAACGCTGCTGGATCGCATCCGCAAAGGCGAAATGGCGTTGACGTCGACCCACGTCGACGCCTTCCTGGCCGCCAAGGACATCCTGAAGATGCAACTGGACGGCCACCGCAATGGCGCCGCCGTCGACCAGGAAGCGGTGGGCGACGTGCGCATGATGCTGCAGGAACTGGCGCAGGACGTGCACATCGAAGCCATGGCGCCGGTGGCGTCGGGCTTCAGCACGCCGGAGGCACAGGCCGTGGACCACAGCGGCGGCAAACGCTATCGCCTGGAACTGCCGCCCATGGTGCACCGTGAAGTGGAAGCGCTGGCCGCCGAACTTGGCCTGATGGGCCATGTGGAGCTGATGCCGCTGGACGCCGAACGCCACGCCATGATCGTCACCACCCACGAATCGCTGGACGATATTGTGGCCATCTGCTCCTTCGTGATCGATGCCGACCAGATGCAGGTCAGCGAACTGCCGGCACTGAGCCCGACCCAGGCGGCGCGCGAGAATGCGGAACGTGAACGCAAGGAAGCGGAGCTGGGCTACGGCTTCTTCGACCCGCTGCCGCCGGGCGGTGCAGGTCCCGCCGCAACCACCGCCACCGCAGCTACGCCTGCGGACGGCGAAGGCTACGGCTTCTTCCAACCGCTGGAGCAAATCCGCTCAGACGCCGGCGCTGCAATGGAAGACGCACGCGGTTACGGTTTCTTCCAGCCGCTGGAAGTGATCCGCGCCCAGGCCGGCATCAAGGATGCGCCGGCGGAAGCGCCGAAACCTACTGAAGAACAGGAAAAGAAAGCCGCCCGCAAGGAAGCGGAAAAACAAGCCCACGCACCGGCCGGCGGCGAGTCGTCCTCTATCCGCGTGTCGGTGGAAAAAGTCGACCAGCTGATTAACCTGGTCGGCGAACTGGTGATCACGCAGGCGATGATCGAGCAGCGCGCCGGCACGCTGGACCCGGTGCTGCACGAGAAGCTGATGAGCGGCATTTCCCAGCTCACCCGCAACACGCGCGACCTGCAGGAATCGGTGATGTCGATCCGCATGATGCCGATGGACTTTGTGTTCTCGCGCTTCCCGCGCATGGTGCGCGACCTGGCCACCAAGCTTGGCAAGAAAGTCGAATTCGTCACCAGCGGCGCCGCCACGGAACTGGACAAGGGCCTGATCGAGCGCATCGTCGACCCGCTGACCCACCTGGTGCGCAACTCGATCGACCACGGCATCGAAATGCCGGATGTGCGCAAGGCTGCGGGCAAGTCCGAAACGGGCCGCCTGTTCCTGTCCGCCTCCCACCAGGGCGGCAGCATTATCATCGAAGTATCCGATGATGGCGGCGGCTTGAACCGCGATAAGATCCTGGCGAAAGCCCGCCAGAACGGCTTGCCGCTGTCCGATAATATGAGTGACGCCGACGTCTGGCAGCTGATATTCGCGCCGGGCTTCTCTACCGCCGAAACGGTGACCGATGTTTCCGGCCGCGGTGTCGGCATGGATGTGGTCAAACGCAATATCACCGCCATGGGCGGTACTGTCGACATCCGTTCCGCCAAAGGCTTTGGCACCACGATGTCGATCTCCCTGCCGCTCACGCTGGCCATCCTGGACGGCATGCTGATACAGACCGGCGAAGAAGTCTACATCCTGCCGCTTGGCTTCGTGCTCGAATCGCTGCAGCCGGCGCCGGAAGACGTGAAGGAGATCAGTGGCAAGGGCCGCGTCATCAAGGTGCGCGGCGAATACCTGCCTTTGATCCCGCTATACCAGATTTTCGATATCGAACCGCGCTTTACCGATCCATGCCAAGGCATCCTGGTGATCGTGGAGACCGAGGGCAAGAAAGCCTGCCTGTTCGTGGACGAGCTGGTTGGCCAGCAGCAGGTTGTGGTCAAGAACCTGGAATCGAATTACCGCAAGGTGACCGGCATTTCCGGCGCCACCATCCTCGGCGACGGAGGCGTGTCGCTGATCCTGGACGTGACAGCGCTGGTGCGCTCCTCGCGCCAGCTGGTTGACGAATCAAACTTTGTAAAGGAAGCACCATGAGCGACGCAGCGAGCGCCGGCACCGCAGTCCAGGAATTCCTGGCATTCAAGCTGGGATCCGAGGAGTACGGCATCGACATCCTGAAAGTTCAGGAAATCCGCGGCTACGAGGCCGTGACCCGCATCGCAAACGCCCCTGAATTCATCAAGGGCGTGATCAACCTGCGCGGCATCATCATTCCGGTGGTGGACATGCGCATCAAATTCAAGCTGGGCGAACCGGTGTACGATCAATTCACCGTCGTCATTATCCTCAACATCAACGGCCGCGTGGTAGGCATGGTCGTTGATTCGGTGTCGGATGTGACCTCGCTGACCGAAGAACAGATCAAGCCGGCGCCGGACATGGGCACGGCCTTCAGCACGGAGTACATGATTGGCCTGGGCACCATCGATGAGCGCATGCTGATCCTGGTGGACATCCAGCGCCTGATGTCGAGCCCGGAAATGGGCTTGAGCGAAAAACTGGCGGCATGATCCGCGACCGGGACATCGCCACGAGGTCCCGGAAAATAATAGACAAACAGGGAGAACACAAATGAACGCGCGGGATTACAAGATTGGCACGCGGCTGGGTTTCGGGTTCGGCGTGATTTTACTGATCCTGGTCGGCACGGTACTGCTGACCAATGTGCTGAACTACCGCAACAAGTCGGCCTTGATGACCGGCCTGGAGCTGACCAGCGCCAAGGAATTGCAGGCGCAAGCCATGAAGAGCGCGATGCTCGAAACCGGCATTGCCATGCGCAATATCGGCCTGCAGTCGGACGTCAGCCTGATGCAGAAGGAAGAAGAGAAGGTCAAGGCCAACCGCGCCCGCTACGACGCGGCGCGCAGCAAGCTGCAAGGCCTGGGCCTGAACGACGCCGAGAAGAAAGTCCTGAACGACATCTCCGCGCTGCAAACCGACGTCGACGCCGCATTCAAGGAAGCCATGGGCCAGATTATGGCCTTCAACGCAGAAGGCGCCGCGAAAGTCATCGCCGGCCGCATCGACCCGCTGAACCAGCAAACCCTGACTGCGCTGAACAAGCTGGTGGACCTGCAGCAGACCGCCGCCAACGACTTCAAGGACAGCTCCAACAAGGGCGATCGCAACCTGACCATGTGGATGGTGGTGCTGGCCGCCGTGGCGGTGGGGGTGGGCATCGTATGCGCCCTGGTGATTACCAAGTCCATTACCGGCCCCTTGTCTGGTGCGGTGGAAGTGGCGCAGAAAGTCGCCGCAGGCGAACTGACTTCGCAAGTGACGGTGGAAGGCAAGGATGAAACCTCCGAGCTGCTGCAAGCGCTGAAAGACATGAACGACAGCCTGGTGAAAACCGTCGGCCAGGTACGCACCTCGACCGACACCATCACCACCGCCTCGCAGGAAATCGCCACCGGCAATGCCGACCTGTCGGCCCGCACCGAATCGCAGGCTTCCTCGCTGGAGGAAACCGCGGCATCGATGGAAAACCTGACTTCCACCGTGAAGCAGAATGCCGACAATGCACGCCAGGCCAACCAGTTGGCAGTGTCCGCATCCTCGGTGGCGGAGAAGGGCGGCCAGGTGGTGTCGCAAGTGGTCGACACCATGGGCTCGATCAAGCAGTCCTCGACCAAGATCGTGGACATCATCGGCGTGATCGACGGCATCGCCTTCCAGACCAATATCCTGGCGCTGAACGCAGCGGTGGAGGCGGCGCGCGCCGGTGAACAGGGCCGCGGGTTCGCCGTGGTGGCATCGGAAGTGCGCAACCTGGCGCAGCGCTCCGCCGCAGCGGCGAAGGAAATCAAGGCCCTGATCGACGACTCTGTCGACAAAGTGGATGCAGGCGGACGCTTGGTCGACGAAGCCGGCCAGACCATGGGCCTGATCGTGACCTCGATCAAACAGGTGGCCGACATCATGGGCGAAATCACCGCCGCGACCCTGGAACAAAGCCATGGCATCGAAGAAGTGAATGCCGCCATCGGCCAGATGGATGAAATGACGCAGCAGAATGCCGCCCTGGTGGAAGAAGCCGCGGCCGCAGCGGAATCGATGCAGGAACAGGCTTCGCGACTGGCGGACGCAGTGGCCATCTTCAAGCTGGCCGGCGATGAATTCGCCAAGCGCAGCGTCGCGCCGGCACCGCGCAAGGCCAAGCCCGCCGTACCTGCACGCAGCAACGCCATCGTCGCAGCCGCGCCAGCCGCAGCGCAGCCGCCGAAAAAGAAAATCGCGGCAGCCGCCCCATCCGGCGATGATTGGGAAGAGTTTTAATGTCCATGTAATAGCGGAGGCCAACACAAATGGCGCTGACCAGAGAGACCGTGAAAGAGTTTGATTTCAACGGCAAGGATTTTGAACGGGTCCGCGCAATGATCTACAAGCGGGCCGGCATTGCGCTGGCCGATTCGAAGCAGGAAATGGTGTACAGCCGGCTGGCGCGACGCTTGCGCGCCACCGGCATCAATACTTTCCTGCGCTACCTGGACGACCTGGAAGCAGGGCGCCTGGGCAATGGCGAGTGGGAGGCGTTCACCAATGCGCTGACCACCAACCTGACCTCGTTTTTCCGCGAATCGCACCACTTCCCGCTGCTGGCCGAACACCTGAAGGCCAGGCGCGGGGAACAGATCAATATCTGGTGCTCCGCCAGTTCGACTGGCGAAGAACCGTATTCGATAGCGATCACCTGCTGCGAAGCGTTCAATACGTTGACGCCGCCGGTGCATATCCTCGCCACCGATATCGACACCAATGTGCTGGCTACGGCGGCCAATGGCGTCTACCCGATGGAGCGGATCGAAAAGCTGACAGCCGAGCAGCAGCGCCGCTTTTTCCTGAAGGGACGCGGCGCCAACGAAGGCATGGCGCGCGTGCGCCAGGAGCTGCGCTCGCTGATCACCTACAGGCAAGTGAACCTGCTGGACGAGAAGTGGGACATCCGTCCCGGCTTCGACGTGATTTTCTGTCGCAACGTGATGATCTACTTCGACAAGGCGACCCAGCGCAAGATCCTGTCGCGCTTCGTGCCCTTGATGAAACCGGATGCCCTGCTGTTTGCCGGCCATTCCGAGAACTTCCTTTACGTGTCGGACGCTTTGAAGTTGCGCGGTAAGACTGTCTACGAGCTCGATGAGCGCAAGAGGGCATGACATGGATAAAGAACAATTCGCGACCAATGTCTATTACGACAGGACCTTCGACTGCGACGCGGCCAAGATCTTGCCGGGCGAGTACTACTACACCCATAAGGACATGCTGATCGTGACCGTGCTTGGGTCCTGCGTGTCGGCCTGCATCCGCGACCGGCTGACGGGCCTGGGCGGCATGAACCATTTCATGCTGCCCGATGGCGGCGCTGACCAGAATAGCCCGGTGTCTGCCTCGGCGCGTTACGGCACGTATGCAATGGAGGTGCTGATCAACGACCTGCTGAAGGCCGGTGCGCGGCGCGATAACCTGGAAGCCAAGGTGTTCGGCGGCGGCGCGGTGCTGAAGGGCTTCACCGCGATCAATGTGGGCGAACGCAATGCCGCCTTCGTGCAAAGCTTCCTGAAAAACGAAAAGATCCGCATTGTGGCGGAAGACCTGTGCGATATCTACCCGCGCAAGGTGTACTTCTTCCCCAAGACCGGCAAGGTGCTGGTCAAGAAACTGATGCAAACCCATAACGACACCCTGGCGCAGCGTGAGAACGACTACGCCAACCGCCTCAAGTCGAAACCTGTGGCGGGCGAGGTCGAGCTGTTCTGAAAAAGCCAGGTGTAAAAATGAACAAGATCAAAGTCCTGATTTGCGACGACTCTGCGCTGATCCGTAGCGTGATGACCGAGATCATCAAGAGCCAGCCGGATATGGAAGTAGTGGGCGTCGCGCCCGATCCGCTGGTGGCGCGCGAGTTGATCAAGCAGACCAACCCGGATGTGCTGACGCTGGACGTCGAAATGCCGAAGATGGATGGCCTCGACTTCCTCGAGCGCCTGATGCGCCTGCGGCCGATGCCGGTGGTGATGGTGTCTTCGCTGACCGAGCGCGGCTCCGAAATCACGCTGCGCGCGCTGGAACTGGGCGCGGTCGATTTCGTCACCAAGCCAAAAATTTCGATCCAGTCCGGCATGCGCGAGTATGCCGACCTGATTTCCGACAAGATCCGCGCGGCCTCCAAGGCCCGCGTGAGGGCGCGCACCTTGCCTGCAGCCGGGGCGGCGGGTGAGGGCGCCGCGCCGCTGCCGCAATTACGGAATCCACTGATGTCTTCGGAAAAACTGATTATTGTCGGCGCGTCAACAGGCGGCACCGAAGCCATCCGCGAATTCCTGATGCAAATGCCGTCGGACTGCCCGGGCATCCTGATCACCCAGCATATGCCGGAAGGCTTCACTAAATCCTTCGCCAAGCGCCTCGATTCCCTGTGCAAGATCTCCGTGATGGAGGCGCAGGGCAACGAGCGCGTGCTGCCAGGCCACGCTTACATTGCGCCGGGCCACTCGCACCTGCTGCTGACGCGTTCCGGCGCCAACTACATGACCAAATTGGACCAGGGCGAGCCGGTCAACCGCCATCGCCCTTCAGTCGACGTGCTGTTCCGCTCCGCCGCCCAGAATGCGGGCAAAAACGCGGTCGGCGTGATCCTGACCGGCATGGGCAAGGATGGTGCTGCAGGCATGCTGGAGATGAAGAACGCCGGGGCGTATAATTTCGCGCAGGATGAAGCCAGTTGCGTGGTCTTCGGCATGCCGCGTGAAGCGATCGCCGTCGGCGCTACCCATGAAGTCGGCGCCTTGCAGGCGCTGCCCGGCATGGTATTGGGTTACCTTTCACAGCATGGCTCGCGCGCATTGCGCGTTTGATACGGGTATGGTTTTAAGTTCGCCTTGGGGCAATGAAAATGCTATCCTACAACTTGCTGGGAACACCACTTTAATTAATAACCGCGTAAGTAGAAACAACGGAGCAATTCATGGCTGATCCAAAGATGAAATTTTTGGTTGTTGACGATTTCTCGACGATGCGTCGCATCGTGCGAAATCTCTTGAAGGAACTGGGTTATGCCAACGTGGACGAGGCGGAAGACGGCGTCATGGCGCTGGCCAAGCTGCGCGCGGAGCAATTCGACTTCGTGGTGTCCGACTGGAATATGCCGAATATGGATGGCCTGACCATGCTGCAGAACATCCGTGCCGACCCCGCACTGGCCAAGCTGCCTGTGTTGATGGTGACCGCCGAGGCCAAAAAGGAAAACATCATCGCGGCTGCGCAAGCAGGCGCCAACGGCTATGTGGTGAAACCGTTCACCGCCGCCACCCTGGATGAGAAGCTGAACAAGATCTTCGAAAAGCTCGGCGCTTGATCCCAGCCTTGCAACACCAACAGTAGTTAGCGGCGGCAGCCATGGCCGCCGCTGTTCCATCCTGAGCCCAGCATAAGACTACGTATGCATCAGACACATTTCCTGGTCCGTGAGCCCCTGCTCGATCCCGAGCAGCGCGTGGTTGGCTACGAACTTACCTGGCAACAGCAAGACGCACATGCCCAGGCCCCTACGCTGGAAGAACTCGAAGGCCTCGTCGGCTTCGTCGCCAGCCAGGTGAACCATGCGGAACACGGTTGGCTGCTCAAGCAGAAAACCCTGTTCCTGCAAGCCGTGCCCGGCATGCTGTCGACCGATTCCATGTTCGACATGCCGCCCGAACATACCGTGCTATCCCTCAAGACCTCCGAGCTGGCCAATCCGACCACGCTGGCGGCGGTGCAGGGCTTGCGCGCCGGCGGCGTCGGCATTCTCTTGCGCGAAGCCGACCTGGCGCGCGTAGGCAGCCGCCTGGGTACCATCTGCTCCTACGTTGAAGTACGATTTACCGGCGCCGACGTGGCCGAGCAGGCGCGTGCCTATTCGCTGCTGAAGACGTCCAATATCCGCATGGTGGGCCGGCCGGTCACCACCTGGGCTGATTTCGATGCCTGTGCCGCACTGGGCCTCGATGCCTTCGTCGGCAAGCTGCACCTGACCCCGCGCCCAGGCAGCGAAGGGCAGGGCTTGAATCCTTCGCAAACAATCATTTTGCAACTGATGCAGATGGTGAATGCCAATGCCGATATCGCCCAGCTGGAAAGCGCATTGAAGCGCGATGCGGCCCTGACCTACAAGCTGCTGCGCTACATTAACTCGGCCGGTTTCGGCGCGGGCCGTGAAGTGCAGTCGCTGAAGCAAGCCATCCAGCTGATGGGCTACCAGCCGCTGTACCGCTGGCTCACCCTGCTGCTGGCGACCGCTTCGACTTCCGGCTTCTCGCCGGTGCTGCTGGAAACTGCCGTGGTGCGCGGCCGCCTGGCCGAGCTGCTGGGCCAGAAGGCGCTGGGCAGGGCGGACGCGGAAAATATCTTCGTGGCCGGCATGTTCTCGCTGCTGGACCGCCTGCTTGGCATGCCGATGAAGGACGTGCTGCAGGAAATCCAGCTGCATGAAGAAGTCGTGAAGGCGCTGCTGACGCGCGGCGGCAAGTATGGCCCATTCCTGGCGCTGGCCGAAGCCTGCGAACTGAACTCGAACCTGGTCAGCTCGCTGGCCGAATCCCTGTCCCTGACTCCAGAGGACGTCAACAAGGCCCACCTGTCCGCCCTGGCCTGGACCCAGAGCGTCACGACCTAGAGGCATGCAGTCCCAGCCCGCATATAGCTTATGGCAGTTGATGCTGTATTTCCTGCGGCTGGGGGCGTTGGGCTTTGGCGGGCCGGTCGCGCTGGTGGGCTATATGCAGCGCGACCTGGTCGAGCGGCGGGCCTGGATTTCCGACGCAGACTACCGCGAAGGTTTGGCGCTGGCCCAGTTGGCGCCGGGACCATTGGCCGCGCAGCTGGCAATCTACATCGGCTACGTCCATTACAGCATCCTGGGCGCTACGCTGGCTGGCGTAGCCTTTGTCGTGCCGTCCTTCCTGATGGTTGTTGCGCTTGGCTGGGCCTATGTGCACTTTGGCGGCCTGCCGTGGATGCTAGCGGTGTTCTATGGCGTTGGCGCTGCGGTCATCGGCATCATCGCCCTGAGCGCGAAGAAGCTCACGGAGAAGAGCATCGGCAAGGACAAGCTGCTGTGGGCGATTTACCTGCTGCTGGCAGCGGTCACGGTCGTGACGGAATCGGAAGTCGCCTGGCTCTTCATCGCGGCCGGCGTGCTGACCTGGCTGCTGCGTGCACCGCCGAAGTGGCTGGGCCGGACCGGCATGAATGCCGTTGCCGCTTTCCAGTTGCCGCAGGCGGGCGCCATCGTCGGCTCGCTTGACGTATCGCTGCTGACGCAGCTGGGCATATTTTTCGCCAAGGCCGGCACGTTCGTGTTTGGTTCTGGACTTGCGATCGTCCCCTTCCTGTATGGCGGCGTGGTGACTGAGCATCATTGGCTGACGGAGCGGCAGTTTGTCGATGCCGTCGCGGTGGCGATGATTACGCCGGGGCCCGTGGTGATTACGGTTGGCTTTATCGGCTTTCTGGTTGCAGGCCTGGGAGGCGCTGTCGTCGCGGCCTTGGCCACTTTCCTGCCGTGCTACCTGTTCACGATCATCCCGGCGCCATACTTCAAGAAATACGGTAAGCAGCCGGCCGTCGCCGCCTTCGTTGACGGCATCACGGCGGCGGCTATTGGCGCCATTGTCGGTTCGGTGATCGTGATCGCCAGGCGCTCAATCAGCGATATCCCCACCGCCTTGCTGGCGCTGGCGGCGGCAGCCTTATTGTGGAAGGTAAAAAAGCTTCCTGAACCTGTGATCGTTGCCGGTGCGGCGCTGATTGGTTTGGCGATTTATCCCTTGCTGCACCCGGTTACCTGAGGCGCAGCGGCTCCAACGCCTGGGCAACCAGTTGGGCCGCCTGTTCCATATTGCGCCCAACCAGGAACAGGCCCGGCGCCAGGTTGCCCGAGTCGACCTGTCCGTCCGACAGTGCATTGATCCTGGCGGCGAAACCGGCGAAGAAAGCCTGCTGCTCGTGCGAGGATGGCGGCGTCAACAGGTCGAATTCAACTTCGAGGTTGCCCTTCAGCTTGAGTTGCGGGACTTGGGGCAGCGCATAGCCAGTCAAGGCGCGCCGTTCCAGCACCGCTTCGCGCGGCAGGGGGCGGAATGATTCGCCGCCATCCAGGAACAGATTCGCGTAAGGAACCATGGCCGTACACAGCATGCCATCGCGCAGGGGGCGGGTCACTTCGACGCCGATGGCGTGGCAGGCTTCGATTGTGCCAGCGTGTACATACGGCGAATCAAGGTGGCAGAACTGGATACGCTGGCCCTGGGAACGAATCAGGTCGCCCTTGCCGTCGCGCAGAGGGATAGTGGAGGGCAAACGACCTTCCGGCGACAGCAGGTCGTAGTCGCGCAGGATTGCCAACAGGGCCTCGTAGCGGCGTGAAGCCTGGGTGAAGAATGCTGAGTCAGCTGCGCTGATCTGGTTGCCCCCGCCATAGCCATAATTGATGACATGGCGGAAGCCGCCGCGGCGGTAGATGTCGATGGTGTTGGCACCGTCTTTCAGGATGGTGTCGAGGCGATCGGCCGAGAAGTAGAGCAGCAAACCTTCGATGCTGATCTGGCCGCCGCACATGCCCTTGAGGTTCTGTTCCATGGCGAAGCGTACGCCAGGACCGTCGACACCATCTGCCAGCAAGCCCACCATGGCGGCGTGGATGCGGTCGGTGTAGCGGTAGTCGCGGTCGGCCTGGCGCAGTTGGGCAGGCAGTTGGCGGAAGCCTTCGGGAATACCCTCAAGGCTGGATTCAGCAATGCTTTCGCGTTCGATGGTGGCGTAGACGCCGCAGTCTTCCAGCGCGGCCTGGTAGCGATTAGCCGTGCGCAGGTCGACCCCGCGCTTGACCGCGACCGAAGGCATGGCCAGGAATCGCTCTGTTTCTGCTTCGCCGCGGCCGGTGAGTTTGGCCAGGCGTGCTACGGTTTCCACCTTATCGGCCGCATCGCGGCGGCCGCGCATCGTCACGCTGAAAGACATCATCGGCAGCTTAAATTTCCAGGTTGTCGATCAGGCGGGTGGTGCCCAGCTTTGCCGCTGCCAGTACGACCAGCTTTTCGCCTTGCGCCAGGTCGCCGGCGTTAGGTGGTTGCAGGTCGTTGCGTTTGCGGATGGAGATGTAGTCCGGCTTCCAGCCGCGCGAGGCCAGTTCTTCCATGGCCTTGTGTTCCAGCTGGAACACGTCGAGGTGGCCGGAGCGCACTTCGTCCGCCACCTGGTTCAGGGCGCGGTACAGGGAAGGGGCTTCAGCGCGTTCGTCGGCCGACAGGTACATATTGCGCGAGGACAGGGCCAGGCCATCGTCGGCGCGGTAGGTTTCGGCTGCGATGATTTCGGTCGGCATGCCCAGCTGGCGCGCCATATTACGAACGATCATCAGCTGCTGGTAGTCCTTCTTGCCGAACACTGCAACCTTAGGCTGCACGCAGGAGAACAGCTTGGTCACCACGGTGCAGACGCCACCGAAGAAGCCTGGACGGAACTCGCCTTCCAGGGTGTTGCCCAAACCGTCCGGCGGCTGCACGCGGTATTCCTGCGGCTCCGGGTACATATCTTTTTCGGTCGGCGCGAACAGCACGTAGACGCCTTCCTTCTCCAGCTTTTCCACGTCAGCCTGGAAAGTGCGCGGGTATTTGTCGAAGTCCTCGTTCGGGCCGAACTGCAGGCGGTTCACGAAAATGGAGGCCACCACCGGGTCGCCATGCTTGCGCGCCAGGCGCATCAGGGACAGGTGGCCTTCGTGCAGGTTGCCCATGGTTGGCACGAATGCGGTACGCAACTGGCCACTCAGCTGGTCGCGCAATTCTTCGATGTTCGAAATGATTTTCATAGTTTTTTTCAGGCAGGCGAGTAAGCCAGGCGCACGTAGATCGGTGCGAAGGGCTCCGCCTGGGTAATTTCAATCAGGGTTTCCTTGGCCAGCTCCAGCATCGCCACGAAGTTCACGACCACCACCGGCGGCGGCGATTCGGGATTGAACAATTCGGTGAATTCGATGAAGCGGCTCGATTGCAGTTTGCGCAGGATGGATGTCATGTGCTCGCGCACCGACAGCTCCTCTCGTGTGATCTTGTGGTGCTGCTTGAGCGTGGCGCGCTTCATGAGCGTGCGCCATGCGTCCTGCAGGTCGACCACGGCGACTTCGGGCCAGGTCGGCACCAGGCTTTGTTCGATGAAGATCTGGGTGCGTACGAAATCGCGGCCAACCTGGGGCAGGGTGTTCAGCTCATAGGCGGCCAATTTGATTTGCTCGTACTCGAGCAGGCGGCGCACCAGTTCGGCGCGCGGGTCTTCCGCTTCCACATCGAGGTCGTGCTGGCGCTGCGGTAACAGCATGCGAGATTTGATCTCGATCAGCATGGCGGCCATCAGCAGGTATTCTGCGGCCAGCTCAAGGTTGGTTTTGCGGATTTCTTCGACATAGCTCAGGTATTGCAGCGTCACCTGGGCCATCGGGATGTCGAGGATGTTGAAGTTTTGTTTGCGGATCAGGTACAGCAGCAAGTCCAGCGGGCCTTCGAAGGCATCGAGGATCACTTCCAGCGCGTCGGGCGGGATGTAGAGGTCGTTTGGCAGCTTGAGCACCGGCTCGCCGTACAGGCGTGCAAAAGCGGCGCCATTGGCTTCTGCCGTGGCGCTCGCTTCGGGTGGCGCGTTATCCGCGCCGCTGCTTGGTCCGCCTGCATCAGGCGGCAAATCCGCGGCGACGGCCAGTTCAGCCTGCTCGGCTTGTTCGTCCACCGCGTCTTTTGGCGACATGCTGTGTGCCGTCCCGGCTCTTATACCTTGTTCTGGTACACGTAAGCCTGTTGCTTGACGTTCGAAGCCTTGTTACGGGCCTGGTCGTCCAGCGAAGTCGAAGGCTTGTCCCACAGGATGGAGCGGCCTGCTTGCTGGCCAGCTTCGATCTCAGGATTCTTGGACTTCAGTTCCTTGATGAACAAGGAGTGGTCGGATTCGTATTTGTGGTTCTGCTTAAGAAATTTCATATTGTGAAAATAACGGGGTTCAGCAACAAACATTCTACCGTCTTTTCCGACTAGAAACGATGCCGAATGCCCGCTACGTAGGTATTTCCTTTGCTAGCGTTGCTAATCTTGTCGTACATCAGCACTGCATACAGGTCGGTGCGGGGTGACAAGTTGTAGTCATAGCCTGCGGCGCCCGTGTCGCGATGGAATTCCGGCACTATTTTTGCCTTTTCGGTAAGGCGCGACCAGGACACCATCCAGCGTCCCGCGCCGCCCTGGACAGGGACGGTGAAGCCAGCCTGGACGCTATGGCCGTCGCGCTCGCTGACCTTGGCCTGGTGGTCGGAGTAGGAAGCGTACAGCTTGACCACTTTGAAGTCGTAGGAAACGGCGGCCAGGTAAGTGCGCTGCTGGGGCACAGTTGGCGAGACGCCAGGCCCGAAACGCACATCCTGCGCACCAAGGGTCACGGCCAACTCCTTGCCGACGTACTTGGCGACGGCTGCCCAGTTGTTATTGTGCGCGCCGGTTTGTTCGCCCAGCGAGTATTGGGCGATGAAGGTGGTGTCGTGCACCGGGTTCGACGCGTACTGGACAGAATTGCTCCAGCCGGTATCGCCCAGGGTGGCATTGCCGCCCGGGATGGTAAAGATTTGGTTAATCAGCGGCGAGAATTTGGTCGACGGCCCAAACGGATTGATCTGGCCCGCTGCAATGAACAGTGGATTGCCGATCCGTCCCAGGCGCACCATGCCGAACTGGCCGGCCAGGCCGACGTTGGCATTGCGCGCGAACATGGCTTCGCCGTTCACGCGGCCGCCTTCGCCGGTGTCGCCGCGGAAAAATCCCTCTAGCTGGAATTGGGCCTTCAGCCCGCCGCCCAGCGCTTCCGCGCCGGAAAAGCCGTAATAGGAAGTGATCATGCCGCCGCTGTTGACGGCAACAACTGATTGGGGCGCGTTGGCGGTCGCAGTGCGGCCTGCAAAGGCGTCGACGACGCCGTAAATATTGACTTGGGTTTGCGCCGATGCGGCGAATGGGAGGGTGAGGGCGATTGCTGGGAGCAGTTTTTTCATCGTGAGTAGCTACCTTCTTAATATTGTTGTTTCGGCCTTCTCCTGCTGCGTCCCATTGTCCCTGCTGCCAAGTTTCACGACAAGCAAAACTTCCTTCGGCGTTGTATCCTTGCGGGCTATATGAAAGCCCGCACAGCAATACTTCTGACGATACCGCCGATCCTGTGGGCGGGGAATGCGATTGTCGGACGCATGGTGGCGCACGAGGTTCCGCCAATTTTGTTGAATTTCCTGCGCTGGGCGATTGCTTTCGTTTTGCTTCTCCCGTTCGCCGGCCCGGTTTTTCGGCGCGATAGCGGCTTGTGGCCGAACTGGCGACGCTTTACTGTTCTTGGCTTGCTCGGGATCGGGCTCTATAACGCCCTGCAATACCTCGCTTTGCAGAGTTCCACGCCGATCAATGTGACACTGGTGGCGTCTGGCATGCCGGTCTGGATGATGCTGACTGGCTGGCTGTTTTTCGGAGCAGGCGTATCGCGCCGCCAAGTTGCGGGCGCGGTTTTATCGATTGCCGGGGTATTACTGGTATTGGCGCGCGGCGAATGGTCGCATTTAATGGAATTGCGCCTGGTGGCCGGCGATATATTCATGATCCTGGCCACGATTGCCTGGTCTTTATATAGCTGGCTATTAATTCGCACCACCGGCCCGGCCGATATTCGCGGCCATTGGGCTAGTTTCCTGTTGGCGCAAGTGGCATTTGGCGCCGTATGGTCGGGATTATTTGCGGCCGGCGAGGCGGCAATCTCTTCCGCGACAACTCACTGGGGCTGGCCGCTTATTGCCGCGCTCGCCTATGTCGCGATTGGCCCGGCGATTATTGCATTTCGCTGCTGGGGCGCCGGAGTTCAACAGGCCGGGCCGGCGGTCGCCTCATTCTTTGTGAATCTCACGCCTTTATTTACGGCCCTGCTGTCGTCCCTGATTCTCGGTGAATCGCCGAAAATCTACCACGCAACCGCCTTTATCCTGATTGTCGGCGGGATTATTATCTCCTCCGGCCGTGCGACAGCACGCCACTGAATCTGATAACTTCAAATTTTGCACTTTGGAGGTTGCCATGCGTACCTTCACTTGGGCCGCCCTCGCTGCGGCCATCCTGCTCACCGCCTGCCAGAAGCCCCCACCCAAGCCGCCGAAACCGATCGCAATAGTGAGCCAATCGGCAGCGTGATCACGCCATTCTTTGGCGCGCGTCGATAAAATTGACACGCGCCTCGCCTTTCGCTTGCCCGGAGTCTGGCCTGGATATTGCAGCTTAAGACTCGCAATCACTCAAGGGAGGCGAAAATGAATGAAATCGCATCGGCAGCCCAAACAGTCAAGGATCAGGTCCTGGTCGCCGCAATGCTCGATGGGGCGCACCCGCAGGATAAGACCGCGGTCGAAATACGCTACAACCAGTTTTACCAAAACTTGCCGTTGGACGCATTGAAAGCCTGGCGCCGTGAATCGCAGCAACTATTCGGCCAGCAACCTGTGTCGGAATCTTTACATAAGCGCGAGCGGTCAGCGCTACAAGATCAATTGCGTCAGTGTATTAAGGAATTCGCCCCGGATTTATACGCGAAGGCGACGACGATCAGTGAACTATTGGCTAAAACAAAGTTCGATGACGTTAAAGGGCGCCATTTGAACGCACCGTTCAACAAGGGCCATGTCATGGATGGGCCAAATGTGAACGGCGTGGTGATTTTGCCGCCGCCCGATGGCATGTTCTGGTGGTCCAGGACCGAGGCTTTTTCCAGTGATGCTGGCTTGCAGGCGCAATTCGAGACCGATGGCCTGCATTTCTTTGGTCATATCAATTACGGTGGCGACCGGCTTATCCAGAGGAATATTGGCGCCACGGCCAGTTTTATCCTCGACCCCGTCCGCATACCATCGTCGTCGAACGGACGCTGGCGTTCCGCGCCGTGGGTGGAGCTGTTTGGCCGGCTTGATGGATGGACCGGCTTCTACGACGGGCTGTGGGCGGCAGACGATAAATGGAGCAAATGCCGGCTCTTCCTGCGCCAGACGGCTTTGCAGTTCATTAATTCAAAGCCGCAAATTCTGGCGTCGAATACCGAGCTGCGCCCCTTGATCCTCGAGGAGAACAATTCGCGGGCCGTGCATTGCGATTTGCCTGGCTTTGTGCCGATGCCGATGATCGAAATGGGTCTAATCGACAGCAATGAGAAGGTGCATGTCGATTTGGAGGTCAGGTTCGATATTGAACTGGAGGGCGACTCGTATATTGGGTTCAGTCCCCAAGTCAACCCCTTCCAGTCGGTGCTGTTACGCCACTTCCAATGGCCCATCGCTGCGATCTAGCGATGCGATAATTGACCAACTCGACACGCCACCACAGCGGATCAGTATTTCAGCAGGCGCCGCATAACCAGCGGGGCTGGTTCAAGTGGGTTGGCGTGGGAGTATTCCAGCTCTTCGGCGAGAGTGAATTCGTAAGCGGTGTAGAAGTCGATCAGCTTGGGCTGGTCGCTGCGCACGGCCAGGCGGACCTCTTCGATGCCGGCGGCGAGGGCGTGATGGATCACGGCTTCCAGCAGGTGCTGCGAGAGGTTGGTGCCGCGGTAGTCGGTAATCACGCCCATGCGCAGGATTTCCCACACGTCGGGCTCGGCATCGAGCGGCAGCCAGCGTACGGAGCCGATTGGGGTTTCGCCGTCCAGCAAAATAAAACCGCCGCCGTCGCGCAGGTGGTCGGCGACGTAGACGGCGGTTTCACGATGGCCGCTGGAGGTGACGCTGACCTTGCCGGCCCACGCTTTGCGCGTGAGCTCGGCGATCAGTGAGGCATCTTCAGCAGTCGCCTCGCGGACTAATATGCCCATGCTTAGCGCACGCGCATGCCCGGCTCAGCGCCCGGCCATGGGTTCAGTACGTAGATGCCTGGGTTGGCTTTCTCATCCTTGGCGGAGGCAGCCAGCACCATACCTTCGGACACGCCGAACTTCATCTTGCGCGGAGCCAGGTTGGCGACCATCACGGTCAGCTTGCCGACCAGGTCTTCCGGCTTGTACATCGATTTGATGCCGGAGAAGACGTTGCGGTAGCGGCCTTCGCCCACGTCCAGGGTCAGGCGCAGCAGCTTGCCGGCGCCTTCCACGTGTTCGCAGTTGACGATCTTGGCGATGCGCAGGTCGATCTTGGTGAAGTCGTCGATCGAGATTTCCGGGGACAGTTCTTCGATGTCGCCTGCAGCTGGCGCCTCGAGCGCTGGCGCGGCTTCAGCGGCGACTGCAGCCGGTGCCGGAGTTGCAGCGGCTTGCTGCGCCGGCGCATCGAACAGGTCTTCAATCATCTTGGCGTCGACGCGGGTCATCAGGTGGCTGTAAGCGCCGATGGTACGGCCCAGCATTGGCTGCCATGCGGCGCCGCTGGCGACCGAGGTGTCAGCCCAGGTGTAAGCCGTATCGTTCAAGAAGGTGCGCACATTGGTGGCAACGCCCGGCAGCACCGGCGACAGCAGGATGGTCAGCTGGCGGAACAGGATCAGCGCTGCGGTGCAAACGTCGTGCAGCTCGGCGACTTTCGATTCGTCCTTGGCCAGGATCCATGGCTTGTTTTCGTCGACGAAGCGGTTGGCCACGTCGGCGATTTCCATGATTTCGCGCAGGGCTTTGCCGAATTCGCGCGATTCGAAGTTTGCGGCGATGGAAGCCTGGCGTTCGGAGCCATCTTCTGCAACCAGGGCCTTCTTGATCCATTCCTGCGAAGATGCGGACAGTTCAGAAGCCAGCTTGCCATCGAACTTCTTGGCGATGAAGCCTGCGCAACGGGACGCGATGTTGACGAACTTACCGATCAGGTCCGAGTTCACGCGAGCCACGAAGTCGTCGCCGGTGAAGTCCAGGTCTTCGACGCGGGAGTTCAGCTTGTAAGCCAGGTAGTAGCGCAGCCACTCCGGATTCATGCCCAGGTTCAGGTAGCGCAGCGGCGAGATGCCGGTGCCGCGCGACTTGGACATTTTCTCGTTGTTCACGGTCAGGTGGCCGTGCACGGCAACCTTCATGCGGTCGATGGTCGGGTGCTGGGCGAATTCCAGCATCGCAGGCCAGAACAGCAGGTGGAAAGAGACGATGTCCTTGCCGATGAAGTGGATCTGTTCCGTGCTTGGATCGGCCAGCAACGCGTCGTAGTCGATGCCTTTCTTGCCACAATAGTTCTTCAGCGAAGCCAGGTAGCCGACTGGCGCATCCAGCCAGACGTAGAAGTATTTGTTAGGTGCATCAGGGATCGGGATGCCGAAGTAGGGCGCATCACGCGAGATATCCCAGTCGGCCAGCTTTTCACCCGCTTCGCCCAGCCACTCGGAAACCTTGTTCACCATCTCCGGCTGCAAACGGCCAGGGGTGTTCAGCCAGTCGCGCAGGAATTCGAAGCAGCGCGGGTCGGATAGCTTGAAAAAGTATTGTTCCGAAGGCTTCAGGATCGGGGTGGCGTTGGTGAAGACCGAGTACGGGTTAATCAGGTCGGTCGGCTGGTAAGCCGCGCCGCACACTTCGCAGTTATCGCCGTATTGGTCCTTGGCGTGGCACTTAGGGCACTCGCCTTTGATGTTGCGGTCGGCCAGGAACATGCCTTTGACCGGGTCGAAGAAGCGGTCAACGGTCTTGGTCTGGATCAGGCCAGCTTCGCGCAGCTTGCGATAGATGCCCTGGGACAGTTCCACGTTTTCCGGCGAATCGGTGGAGTACCAGTTATCGAAAGCGATGTGGAAACCGTCAAGATATTGCGGACGGCCGGCGGCGATCTTGGCCACGAACTCCTGCGGGGTGATGCCTTCCTTTTCAGCGGCGATCATGATCGGGGTGCCGTGGGTGTCATCGGCGCCCACGAAATGGACTTCGCGCAAACCATCGCCTTCAGCCTGCATTCGCTGGAAACGGACCCAGATATCGGCCTGGATGTACTCCATCATGTGGCCGATGTGGAAGGCAGCGTTTGCGTATGGCAGGGCAGTGGTGACGAACAGCTTGCGAGTCATAATTGATGCGCTTGTAAGGTGGATAAAAAGAGCATTTTACCAGTGGATGCGCTAGACTGCGCCATCACCAATGGAGAATTGCATGAGTATCACTGTAGATGACGTCAAATCAGCACTGTCCAAAGTAATTGACCCTAATACCAATAAGGACTTTGTCTCCTCGAAGTCCGTCCGCAACCTGAAGGTCGAAAGTGGCGAAATCAGCCTGGATATCGAACTGGGTTACCCGGCAAAGTCGCAAATCGAATCGATCCGCGCCAATGTGCTGGCTGCACTGCAGCCGCTGGGCGCCAAGGTCAACCTGACTGTCACCACCAAAATCATTTCCCACACCGTGCAGCGCGGCCTGAAGCTGATGCCGAACGTGAAGAATATCATCGCTGTGGCCTCGGGCAAGGGCGGCGTCGGCAAGTCGACCACCGCAGTCAACCTGGCGCTGGCGCTGGCTGCCGAAGGCGCGTCGGTTGGCGTGCTGGATGCCGATATCTACGGCCCTTCGCAGCCAATGATGCTGGGCGTTTCCGGCCGTCCGACCACGTCCGACGGCAAGACCATGGATCCGATGGAAGGCCATGGCATCCAGGTTTCCTCGATCGGTTTCCTGATCGATCCGGATGAACCGATGGTGTGGCGCGGCCCGATGGTTACCCAGGCTTTGCAGCAGTTGCTTGAACAGACCAACTGGCGCGACCTGGATTACCTGATCGTCGACATGCCGCCTGGTACCGGTGATATCCAATTGACCCTGTCGCAGAAAGTGCCGGTCACCGGCGCCGTAATCGTCACCACCCCGCAGGACATCGCCCTGCTGGATGCGCGCAAAGGCCTGAAGATGTTCGAGAAAGTCGGCATCCCGATCCTGGGCGTGGTGGAGAACATGAGCACCCATATCTGCTCCAACTGCGGCCACACCGAAGAAATCTTCGGCCATGGCGGCGGCGAAAAGATGTGCGCCGACTTTGGCGTGGACTTCCTGGGCGCGCTGCCTTTGAAGCTGGCGATCCGCGAGCAGGCCGATTCCGGCAAGCCTACCGTAGTGGCCGAGCCGGATGGCGCCGAAGCTGCCATCTACAAGGCGATTGCACGCAAGGTGGCTGTGAAGGTCGCCGAAAAAGCCAAGGATTTGAGCAGCAAGTTCCCAAGCATCGTCATAAAGCACGACTGATGCGGAGCGCCATCTCCTGCGCGGCGTTGGTCGCCTTTGCCGCGGTGGCCGCGTTGACCGCCTGCTCGTCGCCGCGTCCAGCCGCCGGACCATTTGCGCCGGCTGTTGTGCCTCCGCCCCCGGTGCTAGCACAGGGCACGGCGTCCGCATGGGCGCCGCAACGCACTTCGGCAGATGCGGAGTTGCGCGGCCTGTCCGTGTTAAGCGAGAAGCTTGCGTGGGCCAGCGGCGCTAAAGGCACGGTTTTGCGCACTATCGATGGCGAAAACTGGACCACGTTGACCGTGCCCGGCGCGGAAGCCTACGATTTCCGCGACATCGAAGCATTCGACGCCAACACCGCAATCGTGATGGGTGCAGGCCCGGGCGCCGCATCTCGCATGTACCGCACGCGCGACGGCGGCGCCACCTGGCAACTGCTGGTCGTGAACCAGGAGCCCGAAGGCTTCTGGGATGCCATGGCGTTCTGGGACGCCCGCAACGGCATTGTATTCGGCGACCCGGTGCGCGGCGCATTCGCGATCCTTGTCACGACCGACGGCGGCGAAAACTGGCAGCCGGTCAACGACCCCAGAGGCTTGGCCGCCTTGCCGCAAGAGGGCGCATTTGCCGCCAGTGGCACCTGCCTGAGCGTAGGCGGGAAGGGTGACGCATGGTTCGTCACCGGCGGCGCAGCGCAATCGCGCGTCTTCCGCTCGGTCGACCGCGGCCACAACTGGCAAGCAGCCACGCTGCAGATTCCAGCCGCAGTCGCCAGCAAGGGCGCGTTCTCGGTTGGCTTTGACGGCAAAGGGCGCGGCCTGGTCGCAGGCGGCGACTACAAGGAGCCGAGCCTCGGCACCCTGAATGGCTCCGTCAGCACGGATGGCGGCGCAGGCTGGTCGCCCGCCCAGATCCTGCCGTCCGGCTTCATGTCCGCCGTGGTCCCGGTGCCAGGTACCAACGGCACTTTCGTTGCTGTTGGCCTGGCAGGTTCCGGCTATACCCGCGATGGCGGTAAAAGCTGGACAATTATCGAGAAGGAAACGAAACTGAACGCCGTTGGCTTCACGGCGAGCGGCACAGGATGGGCAGTCGGCCCGAAAGGCCTGATCGTCAAGTATGTTGGACCCCCAATTAAATAAGGAGAGAGACATGAAGAAGATCCTGGCGGGCATTGCAATCGCCCTCGCAGCTGGCGCCGCGGCAGCGCAATCAGTTGATTTCACCGAACCAAAAGACGGTGCAGTCGTCAGCAGCCCATTCAAAGTCAAATTCGCCGTAACCGGCATGGAAGTGAAGCCCGCCGGCACGATGGACAACAACACCGGCCACCACCACCTGATCATCAATGGCGACAGCATGAAGGTCGGCGAATCGGTCCCATTCGACGAAACCCACCTGCACTTCGGCAAAGGCCAGACCGAAACCGAAGTCAAGCTGCCACCCGGCACCTACAAACTGACCATGCAATTCGCCAACGGCGCCCACCAAAGCTACGGCCCCGGCCTGTCGAAGAGCATCACCGTCACCGTCAAGTAACTCGAAAGTCGGGGTCAGGTCGAGCAAATGGACATTTTGCGCAGCAAAATGTCCATTTGCTCGACCTGACCCCGACTTTCATTACGGTAGAATGACGCCTTTATATTTTTCTGCATTCCATTCGAAATGACTCAAGTCCGTACCCGTTTCGCACCTAGCCCGACCGGTTTCCTGCACGTTGGCGGTGCGCGTACTGCGCTGTATTCCTGGGCCTTTGCTCGCCACTTCGGCGGCACCTTTGTGTTGCGTATCGAGGATACCGACCTGGAACGTTCGACTCCGGAAGCCGTGCAAGCCATCCTGGATGGCATGAAGTGGCTGGGCCTGGATCATGACGAAGGCCCGTTCTACCAGATGCAGCGCATGGATCGCTACCGTGAGGTTGTGGCGCAAATGCTGGCCTCCGGTACTGCCTATCATTGCTATTCCTCGCCGGAAGAAGTGCAGGCTATGCGTGACAAAGCCACCGCAGCGGGAGAAAAGCCGCGTTACGACGGTACCTGGCGTCCGGAAGAGGGCAAGACCCTGCCGGCAATCCCTGCCGACCGCAAGCCAGTCGTGCGCTTCAAGAACCCGCTGGATGGCGATGTGACCTGGAACGACGTGGTCAAAGGCACCATCACCATCGCCAATAAGGAGCTGGATGACCTGGTCATCGCTCGCCCAGACGGCACCCCGACTTATAACTTCTGCGTGGCAGTCGATGACTGGGACATGAAGATCACTCACGTGCTGCGCGGCGACGACCACGTGAACAACACTCCGCGCCAGATCAACATCCTGCGTGCCATCGGTGCCGAGCTGCCGCAGTATGGCCACCTGCCGATGATCCTGGGTTCCGACGGTGCCAAGCTGTCCAAGCGCCACGGCGCCGTCAGCGTGATGGAATACCCGGCCCAGGGCTATCTGCCGGAAGCCATGCTGAACTACCTGGCCCGCCTGGGCTGGTCGCACGGCGACGATGAGCTGTTCTCGATGGAGCAGTTCTGCGAGTGGTTCAACCTGGAGAGCCTGACCGCATCGCCAGCCCAGTTCAACTACGACAAGCTGGCCTGGGTCAACAACCACTGGATCAAGCAATCCGACAATACTCGCCTGGCTGAGCTGGTCACGCCTAAGCTGCTGGCCGACGGCGGCAAGCTGGAAGGCGCGCCTGAGCTGCCGCTGGTGCTGGCGTTGCTGAAAGACCGCACCAATACCATCAACGAACTGGCCGATGCCGCCATGCTGTTCTATCGTGCGCCGAATCCCGATGCTGCCCTGATGACCCAGCATTACACCGATGCGGTGAAGCCAGCCGTGGCCGACTTCGCCGCCCGTATCGCTACCGTCGAGTGGACCAAGGAAGCCATCGCCGCCATGATCAAGGACGTATTGGCAGCCCACGGTCTGAAAATGCCTCAGCTGGCCATGCCTCTGCGCCTGATGGTGGCTGGTCAGTTGCAGACGCCTGCCATCGATGCAGTGCTGCAATTGTTTGGACGCGACACTGTGGCTGCCCGTTTAGCCAAATTTGCCTAAATATTTTCGACAATCTTGCAATTTGGCATTTGCAATTTACAGAAGGGCTGCTATACTTCTGTCTCCTTGCAAAACGGGGGTATAGCTCAGCTGGGAGAGCGCTTGCATGGCATGCAAGAGGTCAGCGGTTCGATCCCGCTTACCTCCACCAGTTTTGCGAAGGAAAAGCAGTAAAAGAAAGTCCAGGGTCCCCATCGTCTAGAGGCCTAGGACATCACCCTTTCACGGTGAGTACCGGGGTTCGAATCCCCGTGG